>JAZQES010000073.1:0-71955 GCA_045539115.1 Candidatus Cryptobacteroides sp.
CGCAGGCTACAGCCGGCAATCTGAGCGTCCAGCTGGACAAGCTCTCGGCAGCTGGTTACATCCTTGTAGAGAAGACTTTCGAGGGCAAGAAGCCTCGTACTCTCTGCCGCATCACTCCCGTCGGTCTCCAGGCCTTCGAGAATTATGTCGATGCACTCAAATCTTATCTGAAATAGGCTCTGGTCCGAAGGGACTGCAGGTGAGGCGAACGTTGAGCCGCCGAAGGCGGATTGTATTCCGTGAGTCGATCTGCAGTCCCTTCGGACCAGGTGTATTTGGTAATCTGTTGATTTATAATGTTTTATCTGGCTATTGGTGGGAGAAATCGCCCACCAATAGCCAGATAAATTCTTGAACGTCAGTAAGATACGTTACACGGTTCAACTCAGTGAGAATCCTCTGAAGTCGTCAATGACGATGTCACAGAGAGGTTCGATGGTCTCGCGCGGATTTGTTGTAGCGAGACCGATGACATGTGCTCCGGAGGCGCGGCCTGCGTTGAGGCCGTGGATGGAATCCTCGAATACATATGTGGTTTCAGGAGTGCCTCCAAGAAGTTCCATGCCTTTGAGGAAACACTCGGGATCCGGTTTTGATTTCGAAAAATGTTCGCTCGTCAGTACCATGTCAACAAGTTGCCTGAGTTCAGGATGAGCCTTGTATGCATTGGCCATCTTCACGTCGTTGGAACTTGTAACGATTGCAGACGGTATGCCTGCAGCCTTGAGTTCCTGCATGAATTCATATGCCCCGGGAATATATTCATAGGTCATTTGCTCCTCGAATGCGTTCAGTTGCGGAACTATCTCTTCCTGTTCCCTGGTCATGCCGTCGAAATATTTCCCGAAGATCTGCACGAGAGTCTGGCCCTTTATCGTATGTCCGAAATTCTCCAGTCCGAGGTATTCCATTCCCATACGGTTCCAGAATGTCGTATATTGCGATTCAGTGTCCGCGATGACACCGTCAAAGTCGAAAAGAACTATCATATCATAGGTTTTTCAAGTGCGGTCTTGAGTTGGTCGTCATAGCGGAGACGGACTTTCACTCCTGCCTCCTGGAACCAGTATCTGGTGGCCAGTTCTTCCTCGATGAACGGGATTATTTCATCCTTCTTGAGGCGTATGAACCTCTCCTTGTCCATTTCAAGAGCCTTCTCCAGCGCTTCAAGTTCTGTACTCATGGTTTCTGCAAGGCCGTCCTTTTCCAGTTCTTTCTTCATCTGGTCGTAAAGAGCCTTCGCGCTGCTTCTGTAGTCGAATTCCTGTGTCTTGGCAAATCTTACGAAATCTTCGAAATCCTCATCCGTAAAATGGAACTCGTCCACAACAGCGATAGTGTCGTTCCTGCGAGCAAAATCGATCACATACTGATCGATGACTCCACCCAGAACCAGTGCATAGACGAGTCTGCTGTAATCCTTGAACGGAATGTCCACATCAGGTGTGATTCCTCCGCCGTCACGGACAATGCGTCCTCCGGCAGTCCTGAACTCACGTGTGAGAGAGTCCGGAATATGTCCTACGCTGCCGTCTTCATTCCGGTTGGAGTAGTCGATGGCCTGTACACATCTTCCGCTGGGAGTATAATACTTTGCTGTGGTGACCTTCATCTGTCCATTGTATGCAACAGGTCTTATCGACTGTACAAGTCCCTTTCCGTAACTTCTTCTGCCCATGATGGTAGCCCTGTCCATGTCCTGGAGTGCTCCGGATACGATTTCCGAAGAGGATGCTGAGCCGGAATCAATCATCACGATTATAGGAATGTCGGTGTCTATAGGCTCTGTGAGCGTGCGGTATTCCCTTACAGATTCAGGAGTATTTCCCTTTGCAGTCACTACCAGGGAGCCTTTCGGAACGAAGAGTGACACTATGTTTATGGCCTCGTCCATGAGTCCTCCTCCGTTGCCTCTGAGGTCAAGAACGAATTTCTTCATGCCCTGCTTCTTCAGGTATTGGAACTTCGAGCGGAGTTCTCCGGCAACATTGTCGGTGAAGCCGGTGAGAAGGATATATCCTGTTGTGTCATTGAGCATTCCGGCATATTCGATGTCCGGGAAATGTATCCTTTCACGTATGACAGGGATGTCAAGAGTGTCGCCAGTACGCACCTTCTTTACCTTGAACACTACCGTCGTGCCTGGCTTACCTTTCATCCTGTCGCTGCTTTCCTTGCTTTCAAGACCTTTGGTCGGTACTCCGTCAATCTCCAGGATTTCGTCACCGCATTGGAGACCATATTTATGTGCAGGAGATCCTGCATATGGTTCGTTTATGATGACATTCTCTGTCTTCTTCTTGTGGATGATGGCTCCGATGCCTCCGTAAGTCTTGGACAGCATCATCTGAAGATCCTCATTCTCTTCTTCCGGAATGTAGACTGTATAAGGGTCAAGTTCTTCCAGCATGGCGTCCACTCCGGCGCGCATTATCCTGTCTATAGGAAGCGAGTCAACATAGGAGGAGTTGAGTTCCTTGATTATGGAGTTCTGGATCTCAGCCCATTGTCCGAGTCTGAAACTTTGTGATTGTGCGGATGCGGCGTATGATGCCATCAGAATCATGGCTGCGGCCATGAGGGATGTTGAGATGTATCTTTTCATTTTATGGTTTGGAATTTGCGGAATAATGCACCGCATATATGGTGCCACAAAAATACGAATTTTTTTATACCTTTGCAGCGGTATTAGTAGTAAAGATTAATTAGCAGTATTATGAAACTTGTATTTGCAACGGGCAATGCCGGTAAACTGCGTGAAGCGTCAGAGATTTTAGGCGAGGGCTTTGAACTCGTTTCCCTCGCACAGGTAGGTGTCGACGAAGATATCCCTGAAACAGGAAAGACGCTGAGAGCCAATTCATTGCAGAAGGCTCAGTATCTGTTTGACAAGGTCGGATGCAATTGTTTTGCAGACGATACAGGATTGGAAGTGGATGCACTTGGCGGTGCTCCTGGAGTGTATACGGCAAGATATGCCGGAGACGACAAGGACTTCAACAAGAATATGGACAAGGTCCTTTATGAACTCTCGGTTCTTGAAGGCGAAGCCAGAATGGCGGCCTCATTGGGACTTAAGATGAAACCGGTAAGCAGAAGGGCCCGTTTCAAGAGTGTCATCACACTTATCATCAACGGTGAGGTCAAAATGTTCGAAGGGACCCTCGAAGGCGTGATCTCGCGTGAGAAGTCAGGAAACGGCGGATTCGGATATGACCCTATATTCATCGCAGACGAATTCCCTGGACAGACTCTTGCAGATATTTCAGAAGAAGAGAAGAACGCCATCTCCCACAGAGGCAAGGCGCTCCGCGCAATGGCAGAGTGGCTTAAGAACAACGCCTGAATTTCTGTCATCCAGAGCCTTGAATTGCCTTGAATTCCTGTTACACAGAGGCTTGAATTTATGTCATCCTGAGCGTAGCGAAGGATCTTTAAACTGAATATAGTATGACCCAGACCGCCGGACTCATAGTTCTCCATACCACCAAGTTCGGTGAAAATTCTCTCGTCGTCCATACCCTCAGCAAGGAATATGGTCGGCGAAGTTTTCTTGTAAAGGGTATAGGAAAGAAGTCAGGCATGTCCCATTTCCTGCCTCTGAACATACTCGAGGCCGATATCATCGAAAGTCCCAGAACCACACTTTATGCGGCAAGGAACCTGACGGTGAAATATCCGTTGCTTGGAATCCGTGACAACATGCTCAAGAATTCCATGACCATGTTCCTCAGCGAAGTCCTGTACAGAGTCGTGAAGGACGGGACCTATGAGGAGGGTCTCTTCGAGTGGTGTGAAAAGAACATCCTTCTTCTGGATGCGATACGCACGGATTTCTCGAATTTCCATCTGAGATTCCTCCTCGAACTTACAGTAACACTCGGCTTCAGCCCTCAGGCTCAGGATCTTATGCCATTCGTCGGTGACCATTTCCCGATAGTGGAGCAATTCATGAAACTGCCCTTCGCAGAATCCATGCTCATACCCCTCAACGGCGCTGTCAGAAATGAAATAGCGGAGGAGATCCTCCGCTACATAGAATTCCACACCGAATCCTCGGTGAATGTCAACTCCCTCAAAGTCCTCCGGGAACTCTTCGGCTAGACTAATGGAAATTTATATTCGCTGATAACGACATTTTAAAATTTGGATTAATAACTCAACTTGAGGTGACTTGCAATTTAAATATAAAAGTGTTTACTTTGTGTTATTGAAAAGAATAAATTGGGATTATTTCTAACACGAAAATTATTATGAAACGCTTGTTACTTCTCTTGCTGCTTTTGTTTCCTATTTATAGTTTTGCTCAGTTTTACGATTCTCATAATTATTATTTGTATATTCCTTTAGGTGAAACGGCACAATCTTCAGGTATTGTTTACTATGCTCATTTTGATCGCAATAGCTGTTCATATTGTGAACAAATAACAAAGTCAATTTTGAAGTCTAAGTACGAAGGAGGGGTATTGGATGAATATGCTATCAATAAACAACATACATATAAATATGACTCTAAGACTAGCACATACAAATATGAGGTCTATCGTGCACCAAAAACTAAAATGAGAACAATGCCTCCATTTGTGGATATGTTTGGTAATGTGTTGACCGTTCCAGATGGATTTTTTTATGTCGCATTTTCAATTGATCGAACAGAAATGATTAAATGGAACACAACTGAAAATAGTGATGTGCCTAGAAATAAGCGACATTACAAATTAGTTGATATCAATGAATTGATGCCTGCATCTAATGGCGAAATGTATGATTTTTTACTATAAAAAGGGAATATACTTTTTGACAGTACCTCTCGCTCTTCACGGGTATAATGCTCTAGGTACAAGAGTGTAGAGATTACATCTAATTTATGAGCGCGAGCACAGCGAGTCGAGAAATCACTCTCAAAGCGTTCTTGTGGAAACTACAATGTCTGCTGTGAGCGAGCGAAGCATATCCCTATGCTTCTGCGTAGCGAGCCACAGCAGACATTGTCTATGATTGATGCTTTTGTTTTTTCTGCTTATTGAGCCACCGGCTAGACTTCCGGCCAGATGTAGACCTTGTCGGAGCGGCGGAGGCGGTTCTCTTCGATGGCACGGCAGGCCTGTTCGTTGCAGCCGTCTCCGCAGAGGCTGAGTGCTTCTTCGCGTGCTCCCGGAACGACCTTGCTCCAGTCAATCGGGATCGAGCAATATACGCCCTTGCCGGCTTCCTGGACAGGTTTCAGGTCAACACGGATTTCAGGAACTGTGTATTCGACGCAGCCTGATGTAGGGCCGATGATAAGGATCTTGTCGCCGACCTTCAAAGAGTATGACTCCACGAGGATTTCCGCCACTCCGAGTTTGCCGAACCAGTTGGTTATCTTGCCGCAATAGGCCTTCTTGCGTGTGGCTGTGCTTCCGTAGACGTCGCACCACTCACCGAGGCGGGCTCCCTGGTAGTAGCCGTCCCAGAATCCTCTGTTGAACACTTCCTCGAGTTCCTTCTTGAAGGATGCTCCGAGTTCGGCTGTGTATGTGCCTTCGCATACGGCGTCAGCGGCACGACGGTAGCATGATGCCACACGTTTCACATATTCAGCGGAACGGGCGCGGCCTTCGATCTTGAAGACTGTGACTCCGGCGTCTATGATCTTGTCCATGAACTCGATGGTACAGAGGTCCTTAGGCGACATTATATATTTGTTGTCGATTTCCAGTTGCATTCCGGTCTCCCTGTCCTCGACCTTGTATGCGCGGCGGCATAACTGGTAACATGAACCGCGGTTAGCCGATGCCCCGTATTCGTGGAGGCTCAGGTAACACTTTCCGGAAATGGCCATGCAGAGCGCTCCATGAGCGAACATCTCGATTTCCACGAGCCTTCCGGAAGGTCCGCAGATCTGGTCTCTGTCGATGATCGCCTTGATCTCCTTCACCTGTCCGAGGTTGAGTTCCCTGGCCAGCACGATCACGTCTGCAAACTGTGCATAGAACCGCAAGGCCTCCGCATTCGAAATGCTCAACTGGGTGGAAATATGGACTTCCACGCCTATCTGTCGGGCATATATTATTGCTGCCATATCCGATGCGATCACGGCTGTAATTCCTGCTGCCTTGGCCGCATCGAGAGTCTTCTTCATGTCCTCGAGGTCTTCTCCGTAGAGTGCGATGTTGAGGGTCAGATAGGTCTTGACTCCGAATTCAGAGCAGATGCGCACGATCTCGGCAAGGTCCGTCATCTTGAAGTTGTTGGCCGAATGTGAACGCATGTTCAGTTTCTCGACTCCGAAATATACCGAGTCGGCACCTCCCTGGATTGCTGCGTGCAGGCATTCGAAATTGCCCGCCGGGGCCATGATTTCCAGTTTCTTTTTTTCTATCATTTCGTTCTTCCTATAAGTTTCTGTGCATAATTCTCCAGGAGGGCGTATTCATCAGTGGCGAGATCGAGACCGGCGGCATGTGCGAGAGCCTGACCATGCAGCCTGATGATTTCCTGCTTTGCCTCTTCTCCCACTCCCAGAGTGTCATATATCTTCCTGACAGCATCAATCTTTGCTGATCTATGCTCTTCGGTATGAACAGGCATAGCCATCGCTGCCATCAGGTCCGGACGCAGTTCGCCGGCCTTTTCGAATGCCCTTGTCATCAGCCAACTCTTCTTGTTGTTGACGATGTCACCGCCGATCGCCTTGCCGAAAACAGCAGGATCGCCATATGTGTCAAGCCAGTCATCAGCAATCTGGAACGCCAGACCGAGGTCATATCCATATTTATAGAGCAGGTCGCACTGCTCCGCAGATGCCCCTGCGATCATCGCTCCCATCTTCGCCGAACATGCAATCAGCACAGCGGTCTTGAGACCGATCATCTTCAGGTAGTCTGACATCGGTACACATTCGAGGTCCTCGAAATCCATGTCATACTGCTGGCCTTCGCATACTTCCGCCGCAGTCTTGGAAAACAGTTCCAACACCTCCGGAAGTACTTCTGCGGGCGCTTTTGCTACAAGTTTGTAACTTTCTATCGACATGACGTCGCCTGAAAGAATCGCTGTATTCTCGTCCCATTTGCGATAGACCGTAGGCACTCCGCGACGTACATCCGCCTTGTCCATAATGTCGTCATGGATGAGCGTGAAACTGTGGAATACCTCAAGCGCGGCTGCCGGAGCAAGTACTTCCTCGCATAGTACGTCCTTGAACAAGGCATATGCCGTGAGGCAGAGACGAGGACGTATCCTCTTGCCGCCGATGTTGATCATATACCTCAAAGGATCGTAAAGTCCTTCAGGCTTCTGAGTGAATGTCAGATTTTTGAACAACTCCTTGAGGGCAGAGTCTATATGTGTTTCCTGAATCATAATAATGCTGTCTATATCTTCACAAAGGTAATGATAAAAACGGAAATTCTTTATCTTTGCATTTCAAACAATGTGCATGATATGACGATTAAAGGACAAGCGACGGTTGTAAAGCATACGGGAAGCCATTATCTGCTGTCTCATCTTCCTGAATGGGAACTGTTCCCGGCAGTGCTCAGGGGAAAGATCAGGCTCAAGGGAAGCACGGCTACCAATCCGGTGGCGGTGGGGGATGTGGTGACATATGAAGCGGAAGTGCCGGAGGGTACATCTGAACTTTCGGTAGCATCTGCCGTCACTCTGGAAAATCCTGCCGTGATCACGGCTGTGACCCCAAGGAGGAACTACATAATCCGCAAATCAACCAATCTGTCACGTCAGTCGCATATAATCGCGGCCAATCTGGACCGTGCATTCATCATCGCGACCATCGATTATCCTGAGATCAAACTTCCGTTCCTGGACCGTATCCTCGTGACCTGCGAAGTCTATAACGTGCCGGTGACGATCGTGCTCAACAAGGTCGACCTTTACCGTGAATCGCATAAGGAAATGCTCGAGGCATTCCATGAGATATATGAAGGTGCAGGCTATCCCGTCATGGAGGTTTCTGCACTGACCGGAGAGGGCATAGATGCCCTCAGAGAGGCCTGCAAGGGCCATGTGTCTCTGTTTTCCGGAGTCTCGGGAGTGGGCAAGTCATCGCTGATCAAGGCCCTTGATCCGTCGCTCGACCCGAAGGTGGGCGAGATTTCCGATGTTCATCTTCAAGGAAAGCATACGACTACATTCTACGAAATGTATGCTCTTTCTTCCTGTCATCCCGGGTCTGACGAGGAATCTAAAGGCTTCATTGTCGACACTCCGGGCCTTCGTGGCTTCGGCCTTGTGGACCTGAAGAAGGAAGAAATCGCGCTTTATTTCCCTGAAATGCTTAAGGTATCCGAGGGATGCCGCTTCACTCCATGCACTCATACTCACGAGCCGGGCTGCGCCGTAAAGAAGGCTGTGGAAGCCGGTGAGATCAGTTATGACAGGTATTCTTCGTATCTGGGCATGCTGGATGAGGAAGGAAAATACAGGTAGGAGATCCCCGGTCAAGACGGGGAGGACGTTATGAAAGAGCCGGGGATGACGTTATGAAAGGAATCAACAAGGACATACTGAAACTGGCGATACCGAGCATTCTCGCCAACATCACCGTCCCTATCGTCGGAATGGTGGACATCGCTGTGGCCGGACATCTTGACACTCAGGCCGCTACGATGATCGGCGGCATCGCCATCGGCACTATGCTGTTTGACCTGCTCTACTGGAATTTCGGCTTTCTGCGTGTGGGAACCGGAGGCTTGACCGCACAGGCATACGGAAGGGGTGACCGGAAGGAGTGTGCGAAGATATTAGCCAGGGCCATAGGCATTTCGCTTTCATGCGCGTTTGCACTTATTGCGATCCAATGGATATTCGTGAAGGCCGCATTCCTTGTTGTGGACTGTACTCCTGAAGTCAGGGAACTCGCTTCGCAATATTTCTTCATACGTATATGGGCTGCTCCTGCGACATTAAGCCTCATGGCTTTCAAAGGCTGGTTCATAGGAATGCAGGATAGTGTGAGTCCTATGCTTACTGACTTGATCGTCAATGGAATGAATGTGATGATGAGTTTCGTTCTCGCTCTCGGAGTCAGGGCCATAGGATATGATGGAATGGGCTTCGCAGGAATTGCGGCAGGAACGGTCGTGGCCCAGTATTCTGGACTTCTGGCGGCAGTGCTTCTGCTGGCTTTCAAATATTGGCGGAACACGGTTTCTGCACTTGATATGGCAGACCTGAAGAATGTGTTCAGGGGCAGTGAGACCAGACGTTTCTTCGTGATGAACACCGATCTCTTCGTCAGGTCGCTATGCTTCATCGCCATCTATATCGGTTTCACCGTGATTTCGGCCCGTTATGGCGACCTTCTCCTTGCGGTCAGTTCGATTATGATGAAACTGCTGATGATATTCTCTTATTTTACGGACGGATTCGCATATGCCGGTGAGGCTCTTACCGGAAGGTACATCGGCGCGGGCGACAGGCCTATGCTTCGTCAGACCGTTAAATGGACATTCATATGGAGCATGTCCATCGCCGTCCTTTTTATGGGAATATATCATTTTGCAGGTGTTCCGCTCCTGAGGATGATGACCTCGGACCCTCTGGTGGTCGAGGCGTCAAGGGAGTATCTTCCTTGGCTGCTTCTCATGCCTGTAATAGGTTGTGCAGCATTTACTTGGGACGGCATATATATCGGTGCCACAGCATCAAGGGCCATACGTAACTCCATGCTCTGGGCCGTCGTCGGCTTTGCCGTGGTATGGTTCGCAGGAATCACTTTCCTGAATCTTTCCGGCATATCGGACGCCGTTTCCCCGCAATCCGCTGAAGCGACAAGATACGGACGCATCGCCATGCATATTCTGATGGCTGCCTATTTCGCCCATCTTCTTGCCCGTACGGTCTATCTTTCTGCGAAATCATCAACCTTCGTCCCAAGCGCATCAGAAATTTCCCATATCGGAAAAAATCTTTAACTTTGTCTCTGTTTGCCGCACGGGTTTCGGACGGCATGAATGCTAAGAGAACTGAATATGGGTCTGTACTCATTTTATAGGATAAGCAAGCCGTCTAAGGAGAGAGTTGCTCCGGAGAAGGTGGACTCGACATATAAACTCCTGCGTAACAGAACTTTCTGGGGCGCCACAATCGCATATAGCCTGTATTATGTGTGCAGGATGAGCATCAATGTGGTGAAGCAGCCTCTGATCGACGAGGGGGTGCTTTCTGCCGGCCAGTTGGGTCTGATAGGCTCGGCGCTTCTGTTCGTATATGCCGTGGGCAAGTTCATGAACGGATTCATTGCGGATTATTGCAATATCCGCCGTTTCATGGCGACAGGACTGCTTGTCTCAGCGATAGTGAATCTTGTACTCGGTGTACTCGGGCTCTTCCAAGGCATGATTCCGACAATGCTGCTCTTCGTATCGTTCGCAATACTCTGGGGTGTCAACGGATGGATGCAGTCCATGGGTTCCCCTCCGGGAGTCATAAGCCTTTCACGCTGGTTTCCCCAGGTGAAGAGAGGCACATATTACAGCCTTTTCAGCACCAGTCCTTATATCGGTGAATTCATATCGTATAATGTACTTGCACTTGTGGTAGGCTGGGCCGGATGGCAATACGGATTCATCGTGGCTGCCGCAGCGGGCCTTATAGGTGCGGCCCTGATCCTGCTTTTCGTATCCGATACTCCTGAAAGCAAGGGACTTCCTTCAATTCAGGAAATATCCGGCGAGGAACTTACAAGACATGACCGTATGCCGACCAGGGAACTGCAGAAGATGGTCCTTAAACATCCGGGCATATGGGTCATCGCACTTTCGAGTGCATTCATCTATATAACCAAATATGCGATTGCCGGCTGGGGCGTGCTTTTCCTCCAGAAGAACAACGGCTTCAATCTTGCGGAGGCCTCGCAGGTCATTGCTTTTTCCGCTGTATTCGGGGTGCTCGGAACAGTTCTGGCAGGCTGGCTTTCTGACCGCGTGTTCAAAGGAGACAGAGTCAAGCCCGCCATTTTATCCGGGATTATCTGCACTTCATCCCTGATTCTCTTTCTGTTCGTCGGCGGAGGCTTTGTTCTTAACATCTTTTATGTATCTTTGTTCAGTTTGTCGGTGGGTGTGCTTTACTGCATAGTCGCCGGACTGATGGCCGTCGACATCGTGCCGAGAAAGGCAACTGGTGCCGCCCTTGGTGTGGTAGGTATATCGAGTTATGTTGCGGCCGCCCTGCAGGATATCACAAGCGGATATCTCATACAGG
The DNA here is from genome assembly GCA_045539115.1 of Candidatus Cryptobacteroides sp. Lineage (GTDB taxonomy): Bacteria > Bacteroidota > Bacteroidia > Bacteroidales > UBA932 > Cryptobacteroides. The sequence continues at coordinate 11,212 of JAZQES010000073.1, forward strand.
GCTTCATGACGGAAGCAGAAGGGGTGACCGTATATGATTTCGGACCGGTTTCGTGGTTCTGGATTGCGGCGTCGATATTGTCCTTCGTCCTTCCGGTCGTGAATTGGAAAAAGATGGAATCAAACTAATAACTACATATATGAAATTGAATATCAGCATTGAATACAGGACAAACTGGGGCGAGGAAGTCGTCCTTTGTCTTGGTGGCAAGCGTTATCCACTCGCGTATGTGGCAGATGGTCTCTGGAAGGGTGAAGTTGCCCGTTTCAATCCGGAGAAGGACTCAGAATACACATATCAGATTGTACGAGAGGGGACGACAGTGCGCACCGAGTGGAAAAAGCATGTCCTGACTCTTCCTGAGGGTGTTGCACCTAAGGAACTTACAGTTGTCGACAGATGGATCGACCGTCCGTACGACTCTCCATTCTATTCCTCAGCATTCACAAATGCGATTTTCGGCCGCAAGGCAGAGAAGGCGAAGAAGGCTCCAAAGAGTGCGAATGTAATCCTTCAGGTGGCTGCTCCTGCTCTCCGTCCTAACGAGGTCCTGGCAATCGCGGGCAGCGGAAAGGCTTTGAAGAACTGGGAAAAGGTGGTTCCTTTCGACGGAACGGGATTCCCGGTCTGGACTCTCGCATTGAATGTTACGGAGCCTTTCTCATATAAGGTCCTGATCGCTGACAAGCAGACTCTTGCTCCAATAGCATGGGAAGATGGCGAGAACAGATGGTTCGTGGAACATCCTCAGACTGACGAGGTTATCGTAAAGGCAGACCTTCAGGTGCGTTTCAGCGGCCGCAACTGGAAAGGTGCAGGTACGGCAATTCCTGTATTCGCGCTCCGCAGCGAAGATGACTTCGGAGTAGGCGAGTTCTATGACTTGAAGAAGATGGTGGACTGGGCTGCATCCACAGGTCAGAGCATCCTTCAACTTCTGCCTATCAACGACACTACAATGCTTCATACATGGGAGGATTCATATCCGTATAATCCGAATTCGACATTCGCTCTTCATCCGCAGTTCCTGCATCTTCCTGCAGTGGGCGTGAAGGTGGATGAGGAATACAAGGCTCTCCAGGCGGAACTCAATGCTCTCGACCAGATTGATTACGAAAGAGTCAATGCAGAGAAACTTCTCCTTCTGAAGAAGGCGTTTGCAAAGACTTTCAAGAAACTTTCTGCAAAGAAGGAATACCAGGCTTTCGTGGAGAAGAACAGCCACTGGCTGCTTCCTTACGCTGCATTCTGCGTGCTTCGTGACATCAACGGAACCCCTGACTTCTCACAGTGGAAAGGATATGCAAAATACAATAAGAAAAAGGTTGCTGCATTCTGTGAGGAACATAAGGAGGAAATCGACTTCTGGTGCTTCGTCCAGTATCATCTTGATCTTCAACTTTCTGAAGTATGCTCATATGCACACTCGAAGGGCGTTGTGTTCAAGGGTGACCTTCCTATCGGAATCAGCCGTACCAGCGTGGATGCATGGCTTTACCCTGAACTCTTCCATATGGATTCTCAGGCCGGTGCACCGCCTGATGCATTCTCTGCAGACGGCCAGAACTGGGGATTCCCTACATACAACTGGGAGAAGATGGCTGAGGACGGATATGCATGGTGGAAGTCACGTCTTGCGAAGATGTCGGAATATTTCGATGCATTCCGTATCGACCACATCCTCGGATTCTTCCGTATCTGGGAAATTCCTCTCTGGACGAAGAGCGGCCTGAACGGTTATTTCAATCCGGCACTTCCTTATCCTGCACATGAACTTCAGGCTCAGGGATTCGATGTGAACGATTTCGACCTCTTCCTTCAGGACCCGCGTCAGGAAGGCCATTACCATCCGAAGATAGGAGCAAAGCAGACCCATGGATATTATGTGCTCGACGCATACCGCCGTGCTGCATATGATCGTCTGTATGAGGATTTCTTCTATCGCAGGAACAATGAGTTCTGGAAGGAGAAGGCAATGCAGAAACTTCCTGCCCTCCTTGATTCTACAGGCATGCTCGCATGTGGCGAGGACCTCGGTATGATTCCGGCTACGGTGCCTCAGGTGATGGATGACCTCCGTATCCTTTCGCTTGAAATCCAGCGTATGCCTAAGTCAGTTGAGGAAACGTTCGCTCATCCGGCAAACTATCCTTATCTCTCTGTCTGCACAACATCTACCCACGACATGAATCCTATCCGTGCATGGTGGGAGGAAGACCGTCAGGTTACAAATGATTTCTGGCAGATGCTTCTCGGCAATCAGGGAGAGGCTCCATATTTCTGCGAGCCATGGATCTGCCGTCAGATTCTTGACCAGCATGTATGGTCGCCTGCAATGCTCACAATCCTTCCGCTTCAGGACTGGCTGTCGATGGACGCCGGACTCCGTCGCGAGGATCCGAATGCAGAGCGTATCAATGTACCGGCCAATTCACGCCACTACTGGAGATACCGTATGCATCTGACTCTCGAGCAACTTGCTGCGGCAGAAGACTTCAACAGGACGCTCGGCGAAATGATCGCTTCAAGCGGACGCTGCTAAGAATCATTTATAAATCAAGAGGCCTGATCAAATGTTGAATCAGGCCTCTTTTTTCGATTCACTTAAAAGTTCACCAATATGCGGTATTCTGCAGATTTGAGATCCAATGTCACTTCTGATGCATTTTCATATGTTTCATTACCGAAGTAATTTCTCCAGTTGCCGGTCTTGGGGAGAGGAATGGTCACATTCGCATCATTTATGTCAAAATTACCTGTCACGACAAAAGCATTTCCTTCAGCATCAACGCAGTGGATATAGCGGTTTTCCCAATAACTTGATGATACCTTCCATGAAAAATCCGCGTCGGAATCAAAGAAACGGGGATGGTCTTTTCGGAATGATATGAGTCTTGAATATTCATCATACAGTGCTTTTCTATCAGGAATGTCGTAATATTCCCAATGAGCGGGCTTCTTGTCTGTACGTCCCGGATCGTTAATGGATATGTCATATCCCAGTTCTCCGAACTGCCATATCATTTTAGGTCCAGGTACAGTGAAGAAGAATGCAGCATTGAGGGCAAGTCTCTTCATTCGTGATTCGAGATTTGTCTTAGTGTCACTGTTACCCCACTGCTGTACTTCATATGAGCATCTTTCTTCATCATGGCTTTCCATATAACTTACGAGTGACCCGAAAGGCATGGATGACGTTCCGCTGTAGAGACCGTTGAAATCTGTGGATCTTCCTCCGTCATTCCATCCCATTGCTGTCTGACCGTATGTTGACTGCATGTTCCTCCAAAGTTTGATTCCATGTTCACCGAGGACCTTCTCTTCGCTGAGGTCTGCAAGATGTTCAAAAATCACGACAGCATTTTCGTCATGTTCCCATATTGCATCGGCATAATCCTTAAGTATGGTAATGCGTGATTCATCTTTATTACCCCATGCTCCGGTATTGCCTAAAGTGTTTTTCTGGGTGAAACCCTTGGTGAGGTCAAAACGGAATCCATCTATGTTGTATTCTTCCATGAGATATACAAGGTTTCTCTTGAAGTAGTTGCGGATGAATTCAGACTCGTGGTTGATGTCGTGAAACACGTTGAAATCATGTTTTGCCGTCACATTGAACCAAGGGTTGTTGTCAGCGGTATTGCTGCCGTTCCAATAGAGTTTGGCCAAAGGACAACTGCCTGTTGCATGATTGTATACTACGTCAAAGATGACGGCAATGTCTCTCTTATGACATTCATCGATGAATTTCTTGTAATCTTCTCTTGTTCCATAAGCCTTGTCAAGTGCAAAGAAGGAATTGGGACTGTAACCCCAGCTGCTGTTGCCGTCGAATTCCTGTACAGGCATGAGTTCAATCGCATTTACACCAAGATTTTCAAGGTAGTCGAGTTTTTCCATTGCGAGTTTGAGATTGCCTTCGTAACTGCCGTTCTCCGTGAATTCTCTCAACAGAAGTTCGTAGATGATGAGGTCGTCCTTGTCCTCTACTTTATAGTCAGGAACTTCCCATGCATATTCTTTTCTTGCGGTCTGGAATGCAGATACAAGTGTACTTGTCTTTTCCGGGAAGGCGGGAAGGTCAGCATAGGTGGATGACGGGATCCATTTGTCATTCCACTCGTCGTATACTATTTCTGTAAAAGGATCGTGAGTTATCACTTTCTTATTGTCTTTGCTGAGCCAGTATTGGAACATGTACTCCTTCCCCTTTTCAAGTCCTTCGAACCTGTACCACCAGCAGCCCGCCTCCTCATCTCTCTTCATTGCATATCTGTCATCTCTTTCCCATCCGCTGAACTCTCCGATGACATAGCACCAGTCATGACTTTCTCCGTTCAGGTCCTTGTCATAGAGAGCAAGACCTACGGATGTGTCGCTGAGGTAGTTGATTCCATATTCCCAGTCAGACGGCATTGCAGCCTTGACTACAGGGGCGGCATTGAATTCATCGAATGCATAGAGGTCATCTGTGATGTCCAGTATGAAGTCCGGACTTGTCTGTTTGTTGCCTTCTGCATTCCTGATGACAATTCCAAGATGCCATATGCCTGTCTCGCCTGAACCATACCATTCGCGGACTGACGGTTTCATTTCCAGCTTCCAGATGTTTTCTGCAATTTTTTCCATACGGCATTTATCGGTATTCACACCCCAGTCCGCCTGGATATGGCGCCAGTCTGTCGAATCATACCATATGCCGGTATAGAAATACAGGTCTGATTTACAATTATATAAAGGCGAAGATGGGGCCGCCTTGAAGTAGAATGCTGCGGGTCTGTCTGCATTCATGTCCAGAGGCATGTGAGTAAGCCCGTCTGCAAGGGTGTTGATGTCTACGTCAAGAGTTTCTTCAGGAGTGATCTTGTCGTCACATCCCGGTAAGATGCATAACGCCGTAAGAACGGCAAGAAGGGTGATGATTCTTTTCATTATCGGGTTTGTTTTGTGTAGCCGGAAATCCGGTCAGGGACGTCCGGCCTTGAAAAGGGGCTGGCATCATGTCGCATGCCCCTATGTATATGGTTCTGTCTTTAGTTGATCGAACCTGTTCCGGCGTTGAAGTCGAGGGTGACAGTCTGACCTGCAGTTACAGGAACAGCAGCCTGATCTCCGTCTCCGCCGCGATATACGATCTTGCCGTCAAAGATGTTGAACTCCATCTGCCACCAGTCAACTCCTGTTACAGTTGAAGGTGCAGCAGCGTACATGCGGAGGTTTGCTGTATTAGGAACAGATACTGTTGCAGTCTTGCCGAGAGTGAACGGATATTTGGCAGCATCCCATGAACCGAATGCGTCACCGATACCGTAGATGCCTGCCTTCTCGACAGTAACAGCATTGTTTGTAATGTCAACATAAACCATGTAGAGACCATCTTCAGCAACCATGTTGTTGCCTGGAGTTGTGAATCCTGTGTTTGTGCCGAGAGTGCAGAAGTCGCCGTTCCATTCTCTTACTGAACAGAATTTGAATTCAGTTGTTGCAGTCATGTACCGTACAGCCCAGAATGCGCCGCTGTGGCTGTGTACAGGAGTCATCTCTACGACAGATGAAGAGTTCCAGTCCCAGTTGCCGAAGTCGTTACCGATGATGTACATTGTAGTAGGGAGGTCGCTTTCCTTTGTGAGTTCCACATCATATGAATAGCAGTTCTCGATTGCACCACCCTTGAGGTTGAAGTTGAGGGTGATTTTGTAAGTACCTGCTTTTTCAACAGTGATGTCGCCGGCACCAGGGACAGAGTCTTCGCCGAGGTTTGTGTTGGCCTTTACGTTACCAGCGTCATCAAGCTGGATCTTCCAGCCGCCACCATAAGCGAACTTGAATTTTCCGCCTGCTGCAAGTTCCTGATTTTCAAGTACCCAAGTCATGCTGCTGTTGCTGTAAGTCACTTCTGGGAATGCAGTGAAGCCCCAGCCGTTCATACCACCGCGGACTCCCCACTGAACAGGAGCGACGATAATCTGAGGATAAAGAAGGTCTTCATTGTTGTTGAGGTCAAGAACGATGTGGTAAAGGCCTGTCTTTGCAACCTTCATGGCAGGAGCGTCAGCGCCTGTCTTGAGTTCACCGCGCTTTACGACGAGCGGTGGGTTGTCTGCGAGTTCTGTTACATCAAAGTCAGCGAGGCTTGCGCTGTATCGTGTCTCGCTGCCTGCTGAATAAAGAACGAGTTCGAAATCCTTTCCACCTTCGAGAACGATGTACTTTTCATACATACCGTTACGTACTTCATTTGAGTTCGCCTCGTTTCGGCCTGCTGCCATCATATATTCGGCAGAAATTTCTGCAGCACCAGTCGCAGGACCTGATACATAGAATCCGTCTTCCTTGACGTCGTCAAAATTAGGCTTGTCGCCGTTGTTGTTCTTTTCATCACAAGAAGTGAATGAGAACATCAGTGCCATGGCACTGAAAATCATTGCGATTTTTTTCATGATGTTGTTTTTAAAAGTTGGTTAATGAAATATTTCTGATTCAGATGTTCATTTGTTTAAAGGTCATCATAGCCTTCGTTCTGAGTCCAGATACGTTTGCCTGTAGCCTCGTCAATCTTTGACTTCTCGATAACTGAGTATGGAATAGGGAACCACTTGCGGTAGTCCTGAGTCGCTGTTACATATTCCACATATTTCGGATCGTTGAATTTGCCGAAGCGTATGAGGTCACGACGGCGGACGCATTCCCATGCGAACTCACGGCCTCTTTCGTCACATATGGCGTCGAGATCGAATGCCATGGTTTCAGGATATGCCGCTGCATATGCTCCTTCGGGGTCTGATTCGTATGCAAAGGCACGTTTAAGCATTGTCTTGAAGTCTGTCGAATTGGCTCCTGATGCCCCTGCGCCGCCGCGGACAATGGCTTCCTCCTTCATCCAGAGTACATCGGCATAACGCATAAGGACAAAGTCATTTTCAGCCCATGCAGTGGATGCCGCTTTGTCCACTTCATATTTGTACATACGTGCACCGTCTCCCCATAAAGCAGCATTAAGGTCTTCAACTTCCTTGCGTACGATAGCATCCTCCTTGTTTTCATCCTGAAGGAGATTTTCTCCTTTGGCGTCGTAGATAGGACCAATGAACCATCCCCACTGCTTAGTGTTCCTTGTTCCGAGGCCTTCATTTCCAGGACCTCTTACGTCACGTGCGGCATAACGGTCGATGAAAGTCGGACGTGCGCAGAATCCGTTCCATGGTTTCTCGATCATGTTGAAGGTCTGCTGGTGACAGTAATGAAGGCTAAGGTGAACCATACGGAGTTTATTTGACATGCTGCCATTATAACGGAGGTCGAAATCGGCATTGCCATCCTCAACGATCACGAAGATATTCTCGCGGCTGTTCTCGTTATGGATCTTGAAGTTAGCGAAGTAGTCGCTCTCAATGCCGTACGAACCTGAATTGATGACCATGTCGCAGCAGCCGACGGCATTTGTGTAGAAATCAGATTCAGAACCGACATTCTTGTAGGAATCTCTGTACTGCTTGTTGTCGTTGAGATTGACATTGGCAGCAGTACATCCGTATGACTCAGCATTAAGGTAGAGGCGTGCAAGAAGACTGTATGCAAATCCCTGTGTCACTCGGCCGTAGTTTGTGGCACGTGTCGCATCTGTGACCTGCGGCATGTTTGGAGCGTTTCTCTCCAGACAATTCACGAGATTTGACCATACGTCAACCGGCTCCATAAGGGGCTCGGTCTTGTCAACGAATTCTTCCAGATAAGGTATTCTTCCGAAACAATCGAAAAGCAGGAAGTAATAATATGAACGAAGGACTTCAAGTTCGCCGACATATTGAGCATAGAGCCTTGGGTCCATTGCATCCTCAGCATCAGCAAGTGTAGACAGAAGTTTGTTGCAGAGGACGGCTCCGGAAATGGTCGTATTCCAGATATTCTTGAACGCATCTCCCATCCAGTTCCAGTTGTGATTGTTCAGACGTGTCCAATAATATGAATCTTTCCAGTGCTCGCCCGGCATACGGATCGGGCATAGACATTCGTCTGATGTGAGTGAGTTCACTCCCCAATATCCCCAGTGGTCATGAACCCATTTGAGTTCAGCATAAGCCTGGCCAACGAGAAGCACTATGTTCTCCTCGTTTCCCATCATTGAATCTACGGTAGGGTTACCATAGTTCTGCTCCTCAAGCATGCCTTCGCATGAAGAGAAGAATGGCAATATCATGGCGATTGCCAGTATGTATAAAATCTTTTTCATTGTCGATCTTGAGATTAGAAGAGGCTGAGATTTACTCCGACCATCACTGTTGCAACTGTAGGGTAGAAGTCAGGATAATCGATACCTGAATCCCATACACTTGTAGTGTTGACCTCTGGATCCTGTCCGCTGTATCCTGAGATTGTGAAAAGGTTCTGTCCTGTAAGGTATACGCGGAGATTGTCGATGTATTTGTTTTCCTTTAATTTGAAGGTGTAACCTACGGTAAGGTTATCCAGTTTGATGTATGAACCATCTTCGAGATAGTAATCAGAGAAATGTCCCTTGTCAGAATATACGACATTGCTTCCTACCGCATCCTTGAGGAATACATTGGTCGGGGTGGATTTCTGCGGACCGTAAGCCCAGCGAGTCACATTGAGCACGTCGTTGCCATAGACACCACGGAAGAATACAGATACGTCAAGGTTCTTGTAGCGGACCGTATTATTCCATCCGAAGGTGAAGAGAGGTTGGGCATTTCCGATGATCTGACGGTCTCCCTCTGATATTGCGTCGCCAGTCTTGTAACCGCCTTCCGGAGTCTCGAACATCCATGTTCCGTCTGACTTGAATCCGGCGAACTTGTAGCCGTAGAATGCTCCTACAGGCTGACCTTCAGTTACCAACTGGGTGTTTGTGTTCATGATACCGTTCTCTCCGACACCACCTGATGTCGTCTGTTTGTAGTTGAAGCCTTTTGAAGGGTCAGACAGTCTTGTGACATAGTTGCGGTTGAATGCGATTGTTGGGGTGGTTACCCATGTGAAATTGTCATTCTTTACAGGTATGCCGCTGATTGCGAGTTCAATACCATAACTGTCCATCTGTCCGGCATTGGCAAGAAGAGTCGTGAACTGATATGGCGGGGTAGGTACTTCGTAGTCCCAAAGCAGGTCACGTGTCTGGCGGTAATAAATATCCACGCTACCATAGATGCGGCTGTCCAGGAATGCATAGTCGAGTCCGACGTTGTACTCATACTTCTTTTCCCAACGGAGGTCAGGATTTACGTTCTGACTTACACCATATGTATATACATATTGTCCGTTATACCAGAATGTACCTCCGTTCGAAAGCATTGCCACTGACTTGAGGTCAGAGCCGAGGTTGTTACCGGTTACACCGAAACCGGCGCGGAGTTTGAGTTCATCAGCCCATGTCTTGTCCGCCATGAAATCCTCACCGGTGATTCTCCATCCGAGGCTGACTGCAGGGAACCATCCCCATTTGTTATTTGCGCCGAAACGGGAAGAACCTTCTCGACGGATAGATGCCGATATGAGGTATTTTTCGGCATAGTTATAGTTCACACGGCCGAATACTGCAGCAAGCGTATTTGAATTCCTGTATGATGACGCGTTGAGATACTCTTTTGAAGCATCTCCGTTACCTATCTGGTAATATTTTGCGTCATCGGTAGGGAAACCCTTGTTTTCAATGTTCTGACCGTCATAAAGGAAATTCTGATATGAGAAACCGGCAACAGCGGCTATATGATGTGAACCGATTGCACGTGAATAATCTGCTGTAACTTCAAAGAGTTTGCTGAAGTTGAAGTTACTGCCTCTTCCGGCCTTTCCGGATCCGTTCTGGTCTGTATTGATGGTGTTGTTGTACCAGAAGTTCCTGTTGTCACCTTCCTCGATTGCTGCAAAACCGCTCACTTTGAGTCCTTGTACAGGTTTGATGTTCAGGGTTGCCTTCACCGAACCTCTGAAGTAGTTGCCGTCCTGATACGACTCCTTCTGTTCCATCTGTTCCACAGGGTTTGATGTTCCTGTACCAGTCGGCATGAAGAATCCGTTGGCATTTGCCGGATCATAAATCGGATATGTCGGATTCATTATCGCAGCCTGCTTGAAATCACCGCAGAAATAGTCGTTGCGATAGTGCATGTATGAAAGGTCGTACTGAAGTTCGAGCCAGTCGTCGAGTGCTTTCTGTGAAGCGGCTATTTTGGCTATGATTTCTTCACGGTTGTTGTTTTTCGCTATACCTTGAGCATCTTTGTATGCAAGAGCGGCCCTGTAGTTGAATCTGCTGGATGAACCTGCTATTGCAACATTATGACTGTGGGTGGTCGCTACGTCTCTTGTAAGAGCATCCATCCAGTCTGTATAGGCTACATTGCCTTCTGCATCTGAATAGATCACAGGACTTACTGCTCCGTTGGAAAGGTTGGCGAGATCTGCATATTCCTCCGCTGTCGCCATTCCCATGTCTCCGTTTCTCATGGAAACAGAAGCATATCCGGAATATTCGACTCTTGTGTTTGCTGTGTCTGAGAAATTGTCACCGCGTTTTGTGGTGATGATGATCACACCGTTGGTACCGCGTGTACCATAGATGGCGGCGGCAGAACCATCCTTGAGGACATCCATGGAAGCGATTTCATCCGGAGATATGTTGTCGATGTTGCTTACAGGCACTCCGTCTACGATATAGAGGGGAGATGTTCCTGCTCCTTTGTCGAGGGTGGAGAATCCGCGGATCTGCACATTGAAGCCTGTGTTGGTTGGGTCGCTGGTTGTTCTGATGATGTTGAGACCTGCAACCTTTCCCTGAAGAAGACCGACCGGACTGGTCTTCACTCCGGCATTGAAGTCCTCAGCTTTGACTGATGCAACCGAACCGGTGACCTCTTTCTTCTTCTGTGAGCCGTAACCGATCACCACCACGTCCTCAAGGAACATGGCGTCCTCGGACAGAGTTATTTCCGATGGCATCTGCGATGCTGTGAATGTCTGTGTCGCATATCCTATGCAACTTACTTCTATCACTGCATCTGGCCCTGATACCGTAAGTGTGAAGTCACCGTCAAGACCGCTGGCTGTACCTGTTGTGGTGCCCTGCTCCAGAATAGTGACACCCATAACCGGACCTAACTGGTCTACGATAACTCCTTTCACTTCGTATCCGCCCTGGGCGAATACAGACGCACCCATAATGCATGAAAGCAGGAAGGATGCACATAGAGTCATGATTCTATTCATAAAGAATTGCTTTGGTTAGTAGATTGTTGTTTGTTTTTATGATGAAATTTCCTTAATTCTGTCAATTGAGGATGTTTAACTTATAAACCGTACTATGGAGAAAATGGATTTTAAACGCATCTCCAGTCTATGGCTGGAAGACAAATCTCATTATGCACGCCCATCGACTATCGCGGCATATTCTTTTATTTTGAAAAAGCATCTGATACCGGCTTTCGGGACAAGAGAATGCATTACGGAAACTGATGCACAGGAATTTGCTGTCAGAACGATAGAAAAAGGATTAAGCAGGAATTACCTCAAAGGAATGATCAATGTCCTGAAGATGGTTCTTCACTATGGGGCCAGACATGGGTTTGACGTTCCGATGCATATGGAAGTCAGGATTCAGAAGGAAACGAGAAACAGGGAGCCGGATGTCTTCAGCAATAAGGAACAGAAAGTTCTTCTGAAATACATCTGGAATAACGTGGATTATATGAATATCGGCGTATATATGAGTCTCGCTTTCGGACTCAGGATAGGAGAAGTATGTGCCTTGAAATGGCAGGATCTGGATTTCAAGGCAGGCCTGATCCACATCAACAAGACAATGCAAAGAATATACTTTCCCGAAGAATCAGGAATAAATACGAAAGTAGTGACCGGACCGCCTAAATCCGTGAGTTCCATAAGAGAGATACCGATGACCGAGGAGTTCAGGAAACTTATGGACAGAATCTTGCAGAAGTCAGATGCGGACCCGTTGTCATATGTGATTTCCGGTTCACGGAAGGCGATGGAACCTCGTTCGTACAGGAACCATTATAGAAGTCTTCTTGAGCATCTGGGATTGTCTCGGATCAAATATCACGGATTAAGACATAGTTTTGCCACAAGATGTATAGACTGTAGATCTGATTATAAGATAGTAAGTTCCATATTGGGGCACTCGTCAGTCAATACGACACTGAATCTCTATGTGCATCCCAATATAGAACAGAAAAGGGAATGTCTGGAAAAAATGACGGGTATGATTGCTGACGGGGAGCAGATCAGTTCTCCAGCCAAACCATAAAATCATCTACGCGGGACCGGCTGACTGTCATCTCGAATGACGGCTCCGGTCTCGCTATTATTCTGAGGCGTCCTCCGGCCTGCTTGATGATGCTGGAGATGGATTTCATCGATACGATGCAACTGCGGGAGATGCGGAAGAAATCATCAGGATTCAGTTCGTCACTGATCACATCGAGAGAAGAGTCGATGATGTATCTGTGGTCATCGAAGGTCACAAGATAGTTGTTCTTTTCTTCTGAATAGATATATGCGATGTTTGCTGTGTCAAGAGGCACGATCCTGTCGTTGAAACGGACTATATATCTTTCCTTATATTCCTTTTTCGGAGCCGGTTTCATATCCATCGCCTTCAGCAGGGCATTTACATCTATCTGCCCGCCGCTCATCCTGCACCTGGCCACGGCTCTTTTGAGATCGTCAGGGCTTATAGGTTTCAGGAGATAGTCTATGCTTCCTGCTTCAAATGCCTTGAGGGCATAACTGTCGTATGCTGTGGTCATTATGACCTTTGCCTTTACTTCCGTCTGACGGAAGATCTCAAAGCATTCGCCGTCAGCGAGTTCCACATCCATGAAAATGATATCGACTTCATTCCCCGGAGTGTTCAGCCATGCCACTGTCCCCTTGATCGAGGTGGAGGTGCCGGCTATCTGCATGTCAGGAAAATTCTGCGTCAGGACGCGTGTAAGGCTCTTCTGAGCCATAATCTCATCTTCAACTATCAAGACTTTCATATCTGTCAGATTAAAGGTAAGGTTACTTGGTATATCTTTTCGGTTCTTTCGATTCTTATCTGTTTGCCTGTAAGGTCAAGATACATCTGCCTGATGTATTTCTGTCCTAATCCGGTTGAAGGAATCTTCGTGACCTTAGGCACCATGTTGTTGCTCACGACTATGCTCTCTCCTTCTGTCTTGACTTTGATCACAAGCGGATTCTCTTCGCTTACCGCATTGTGTTTGGTGGCGTTCTCGATAAGCAGTTGGACAGAGCATGGAAGCACATACCTTGCCAGGGCCTCATCCGGTACATCCGTCTCCACCACGAATCCCACAGGGAAGCGTTCCTTCAGCAGGTCCACATACATCTTTACGAAAACGAGTTCGTCCTTCAGGGGTACTATCATCTCGTCTTCGCTTTTAAGCATATATCTGTATACACCTGCAAGTTTGTGGGTGAAACTGCTGGCCCGGTCGGTCTGCCCGTCACATATAAGACCGTCAAGGGTGTTCAGCGAGTTGAACAGGAAATGCGGACTCACCTGATGCTTCAACTTGATGTACCTGTATTGGGCCATGTTGGCCTTCTCTCTCTCTTCCTTCATGTCGCTCCTGGCTGTCAGGGCGTAATTCACCATAAAGACTATGCAGTATATCGTTATTTCAACCAGCAGGGAGGAAGCGAAGAGAATCGGAAATTCACTCTTGAGATGTCCCCTTGATTCAAAATCGAGCACGATACCGGCAAACAAGGCTTCGAGCGCGGAGATTGTTATGATGAACGTAATGAGCATCAATGACCTCCAGACGGTATTCAGAGTTGTCAGATTCTTTGCATAACGTATGAACAGGAAGTTGATGCAGATAAGTATGATGAAGGAGAAGGAGTTGGAAAAGACCTTTGCCGATATTTCGGCGGCATTCGCGTCTGCAAAGATGTCCATCCGGAAGATGAAGATGATACCAAGACGCAGGATGAAGATCCCTCCCATGGCCAGTATGATCCATGAGATATAAGATGAATCCGTCAGTTTGTCCCTGTCTTTCTTTCTGGTATGGAAGATCTTTGTGAGAGCGACCAGACCCCATCCGAGTATTTCCGTGGTTATGAATGTCGATATCGAATGGACAAGATACAGTACCGTGATGAATTCCTGTAAGATTGTCGCACCCAGATTACCTATCAGGTATCCGAGTATGTTCACCACGATGATGCTGGCTGCGGAAAACTCGATGCTGACCCCTTTCTTAAGACATATCATAAGGGCCATGGTCATGGTCAGTATGGTAAGAAGCAGTTCATCCTCGAGGCCGAAAACTCGGAAGCATATCGCTGCTATTGCATGCAGGATTGCGAAAATATGGATGATCCATGCTGTCTTGATGTTACGTAATGTGGTCATTTCTATCAAAAAAGTGTCCGAAGATAGGAATTTTGCCCCGATTATGCAATTTTTGGCTGTTGTTCGTCTTGAAAATACCGCAGTTCGTCAATAACTTCCGGCAATTCGTCAGATAAATTTCGCAAGTATTATATATAATGATTATTTTCGCAAACTTGTATTTACATTAGAATTGATAACCAAAAACCGCATTTAAATGCAAAAAACGAAACTTACTTTCTGGCAGATGTGGAATATCAGTTTCGGATTCTTCGGAGTCCAGATCGCGTATTCCCTTCAGAACGCCAACATCAGCCGCATTTTCGCGACTCTCGGAGCGGATCCTCACAGCCTCAGTTTCTTCTGGATCCTTCCTCCTCTCATGGGACTGATCGTCCAGCCTCTCGTAGGCAAATACAGCGACAAGACATGGACCCGTCTCGGCAGACGTATCCCTTATCTCTTCCTCGGTTCGATCATCGCCATCCTCGTGATGTGCATGCTTCCTAATGCCGGCAACTTCGGACTTGCAGTAAGCGGAGCAATGATCTTCGGACTCATCTCCCTCATGCTTCTTGACACTTCCATCAATGTAGCGATGCAGCCGTTCAAGATGCTTGTGGGCGATATGGTCAACGAAGAGCAGAAAGGCCAGGCATATTCTATCCAGAGTTTCCTCTGCAATGCAGGAAGCCTTGTGGGTTATGTCTTCCCGTTCATCTTCGCATGGCTCGGAATCGCCAATACCGCTCCTGAGGGACAGGTTCCTGACACAGTGAAATATGCATTCTACATCGGTGCGGCTATCCTTATCCTCTGCGTCCTCTTCACCACCTTCAAGGTGAAGGAAATGCCGCCGAAGGAATATGCCGAGTTCCACGGAATAGACCCTGACAAGAAGGAAGAGAAGGCTCCCGGAATGCTTACTCTTCTCAAGAACGCTCCTAAGACATTCTGGACAGTGGGCATCGTCCAGTTCTTCTGCTGGGCCGCCTTCCTTTACATGTGGACATATACCAACGGAGCCATCGCTGATACAGTATGGGGAACGACAGATGTAAAGTCTGCAGGCTATCAGGATGCCGGCAACTGGGTCGGTATCGTATTCATGATCCAGGCCATCGGTTCTATGCTCTGGGCCCTTGTGATCCCTAAGTTCAGGAACATCAAGACAGCATATGTGGTGAGCCTTCTCATCGGTGCAGCCGGTTTCGCTTCAGTATTCTTCATCCATGACAAGTATCTCCTCTTCATTTCGTTCCTTCTCATCGGAGCGGCTTGGGCTGCGATGCTTGCAATTCCTTTCACCCTTCTTACCAACTCGCTATCCGGCAGCCATATAGGTACATACCTCGGTCTGTTCAACGGAACAATCTGCCTGCCTCAGATCGCTGCTGCCGCTTGTGGAGGATTCATCCTCAGGATGGTGGGCGGAGCACAGGTGAACATGTTCATCGTTGCAGCAGTGCTGCTTGTGCTCGGAGCATTGTCGGTACGTTTCGTGAAGAATGAGAAGAATGCCTGATCCTCAATTGACAGAATCAAGGAAAATCTATTTTTCAAAATAAACAACAATCTACTAACCAAACAAAATTCTTTATGAATAGAATCATGACGCTATGCGCATCCTTCCTGCTTTCATGCATTATGGGTGCGTCTGTATTCGCCCAGGGCGGATACGAGGTGAAAGGAGTAGTTGTTGACGCAGTCGGTCCGATCATCGGTGCAACCGTGATCGAGCAGGGCACCACCAACGGTGTTTCGACCGGTCTCGACGGCGACTATGTCCTTACCGTTTCAAGCGCTGACGCAATTGTTGAAATCAGTTGCATCGGTTATGCTTCTCAGTCATTCGTGGCATCTCAGATGCCTGCTACAATCACTCTTGCAGAGGACGCTATGTTCCTCGATGACGTAGTCGTTATCGGTTACGGTACAGTGAAGAAGGGTGATATGACAGGATCGGTAGGTACAGTGAAGGCTGATGAGATCAACAAGGGTATGATTTCTTCACCTGCTGACCTCCTCAAAGGTAAGTCTGCCGGTGTGGTTGTAACTCCTGGAAGCGGTCAGCCTGGTGCAGGCTCTACAATCCGTATCCGTGGCGGTTCATCACTCAGTGCGACAAATGACCCTCTCATCATCGTGGACGGTCTTCCTGTAAGCAACGACGGTATCAGTGGAATGGGTGACGTGCTTTCGTCTATCAACCCTAACGATATCGAGTCATTCTCAGTGCTCAAGGATGCTTCTGCAACTGCAATCTACGGTTCGCGTGCATCAAACGGTGTCATCCTCATCACAACCAAGAAGGGTGCAAAGACCACTACCAATGTGCCGCAGATCAACTTTGATTTCCAGACTTCTGTCAGCCATGTGAGTGAACTTGTTGACGTTATGGATGCCGAGACTTACAAGGCATTCGTGCAGTCTCAGATCGATGCAGGCGTTGTTGCTGCTGATGCTATGAGTGCTATGGGTGAGGCAAACACCAACTGGCAGAAGGAGATTTATCAGATCGCACCTTCTTATGAGGGTAACCTCAGCCTTGCAGGCCGTGTAGGCCTTGGAAATGCAGGTGTGCTTCCATACCGTGTGTCAGGAGGCTTCCTCGCTCAGGACGGTGTCCTCAAGACTGACCACATGAACCGCGGAACCATCGCTGTAAACCTCAGTCCGACCCTCTTTGACAATCACCTTACTGTAAACCTTAACGGTAAAGGTGTGTTCACATCGAACTCTTGGGCTAACCAGAGTGCAATCGGTGCTGCAAACCGTATGAATCCTACTCTCCCTGTATATGATGAGAAGGGTATCCACGGTTATTATACATGGTACTCTCCTAACGGTTCTGTCAATACTATGGCAACCATGAACCCTGTAGCCCTTCTTTATGAGAAGACCGACAAGAGCCATGCAAACCGTTTTATCGGTAACGCTCAGTTCGACTATAAGATCCATGGTTTCGAGGACCTCAGAGTAAACCTCAACCTCGGTATCGACTACGCTTCTTCAGGCGGATTCACAGAGAGTCCGATAGGATCGGAGCAGTCATACCATGACACAAAGCAGTCAGGTTCAGGTTACCACAGCGACTACTCATACAAGCGTGTCGACAAGACTCTCGAGGCATACATCGCATACAACAAGGATATTAACAACCACCATGTTGATGCAATGGCCGGATACTCTTGGCAGCATTTCTATAATGAGTCGACTTCATTCTCTTATAAACTTACTGACCAGTCGGCTCTTTCTGACAAACTTAATCCTAAGGGAGAACTCTTCCTTGTGTCATTCTTCGGCCGTGTCAACTACAGTTATGACAACCGTTACATGATCACTGCGACCCTCCGTCGCGACGGTACTTCACGTTTCCAGAACAACAAGTGGGGTCTCTTCCCATCAGTCGCTCTCGGTTGGAATATCGCAAATGAAGGATTCCTCAAGGATAATGATGTCCTTACTACATTGAAACTCCGTGCATCATGGGGACAGACAGGTCAGCAGGGTGTCGGCGGATACTATGACTCACAGGCGAAGTACTATAAGAACCTCCTCGGTTCATATTATATCTTCGGCGGACAGATCGTAAATCCTCTTACCGCACTCGGATATAACGCAGACCTCAAGTGGGAGACAACCACTACATGGAACGTAGGTCTCGACTTCGGTTTCCTCGAGGACCGTATCACTATGGGTCTTGACGCTTATATGCGTGAGACTACAGACCTCCTCAACTATATTCCGGTACCTGCCCTCGGTAACCTTACAAACTACCTGAACACAAATATCGGTAGCCTCGTGAACAAGGGTATCGAGTTCGAAATCAACGCTATGGCAGTTGATACAAAGAACTTCACATGGTCTATCGGTGCTAATGTCGCTTACAACAACACAAAGATCACCAAACTTACCGCTTCAGCAAATGACAAGACAGGTGTTGAGACCGGTGGTATCTCAGGTGGTGTAGGTAACAATATCCAGATGCATCAGGTAGGTTTCCCACCTAGTGCATTCTATGTATACGAGCAGGTATATGATGCAGAAGGCCATCCTATCGAAGGCGAGTATGTTGACCGTGACGGAAACGGTGTCATCAACAACGACGACAGATATTTCTATCACAAGCCGGCTGCTGACGTGACAATGGGTCTTAATACAACCCTCACTTACAAGAACTGGACACTTGCTGCATCGGGACACGGCAGCATCGGAAACTGGGTATACAACAATGTGGCTTCAGACGGTGAGATGATTGCTGACTGCTGGACAAACAACTTCAACAGCAACCGTCTCAATTCTGCCGCATGGTCAAACTTCAAGCAGGCTTGCTACCTTTCTGACTACTATGTAAGGGATGGCTCTTTCTTCAAGATTGACAACATCACTCTCGGTTATACATTCCCTAAACTCTTCAAGTCAGCAAAACTTGACCGTGCTATGGGTCTGAACATTTTCGCAACCGTTCAGAATGTCGCTACATTCACAAAGTATGACGGTCTTGACCCTGAGGTGTACAGCGGTATTGACAACAACCTTTACCCACGCCCTAGAACTTATGTGCTTGGTGTTAAGTTCAACTTCTAAAAATGAGACAAGTGAATATGAAAACATTGAAATATATCATTAGTGCTTTTGTATTGGCAGTCGGTCTTAGTGCTTGCGTGGGTGATCTCAATGTCAGTCCTATCGACCCTTCAATGAATACTGCCGACAAGGCTTTGCAGACAGAAGAGGATTACTTCGCTCTTCTTGCTCAGTGCTATACAGGATTTGCTATTTCAGGATCGTATGGTCCTAACGGAGATAACAACATTTCAGGTATCGACGGCGGTTTCAGCCAGTATTTCCGTGGACGTTATCACCTCAACGGCCTTACTACAGATGAGGCTGTATGCGGTTGGAATGACCAGACTCTTCAGGATATGCACGGACTTGCATGGACAACATCAGACGTGTTCATCGCTGCGTTCTACTATCGTATCTTCTATCAGATCTCTGCTTTCAACGAATTCATCCGTCAGGCAAACAAGGCTAAGATCGACCTTCCTAAGAAGGATCAGTGGATTGCCGAGGCACGTGCTCTTCGTGCATACTGCTGGCTTGATGCCATTGACAACTATGGTAATGTTCCTTTCGGAGATGAGAACTCGGCAGTAGGAGCAGACATCCCTCAGCAGATTTCACGTAAGGACCTCTTTGCTTATATTGAGAACGAGTGTCTCGACCTTATCAACGGCAATGACCTTTATGAGGTCGGTCAGGGTGAGTATGGCCGCGTGAACAAGGGTATGGTAGTAATGGTTCTTGCTAAACTTTATCTCAATGCAGAGGTATACATCGGTGAGAAGAAGTATCAGGAGTGTGCAGACATTCTTGCCAAACTTGATTCATCATATACTCTTCATGACAATTATCAGGAACTCTTCCTTGCTGACAACCATCTCCGTACAAACGAGATCATCTGGGCTGTGGAGCAGGACGGAAACAATGTTCAGAGTTATGGAGTTACCAACTATCTCATTTTTGCTTCTACCGGTGGTGACATCGATACCAAGTATGTAGGTATCTCTTCCGGTTGGGGTGGTATCCGTACAACTCCTGAGTTCTACAAGAACTTTGCTGACAATGATTCCCGCAGACTTTTCTTCACGGAGAAGGAGCAGGAAGAAGTCCTCAAGAGAAACTATGCTAACTATGTTGAGGAAAAGAAGAAGGCAGGTGAGACTGCTGATCCATATGAGACTTGGCTTGGTGACGACAAGAAGTGGCAGCAGTTGGACATCGACAACATTTCAGAGTTCACTCACGGCTATGGCTTCATGAAGTTCAGAAACGTGAAGAGCGATGGTGGTGCTGCTTCGGCAGAAGGATTCGTTGATGTCGACTTCCCTGTATTCCGTTATGCGGATGCTCTCCTCATGAAGGCTGAGTGTGCAAAGCGTGGTGCTTCTGTTGACGGACTTTCTGCATACAATGCCGTACGCAAACGTGCTGGTCTTGCTGAGGTCGGTGACTACACTCTCGACAATGTCCTCCAGGAGCGTGCATGTGAACTTTATCTTGAGGGATGGCGTCGTTCTGACCTTGTCCGTTACGGTTATTTCACATCTTCAAGCAAACTCTGGCAGTGGAAAGGTGGCGTAAAGGCTGGTAAGGGTGTCCCTTCACACATGAACCTCTTCCCTATCCCTACCAACGATATCAATGCAAACAGTAATCTTGTTCAGAATCCTGGTTATTAATAGTTAAGATAAATCAAGATGAGAAAACTTTATATTTCAGCAGCCCTGCTGCTTGGTGTCTTTGCTTTTTCTTCATGTGAAGATCAGGATACCACTCCTGTATTGCAGGAGCCGACAGAGTTTGTTCTGAACACTCCGGCATATGTGAACGGTACATACGACCTGGAGCATTCGACTACTCTCGAACTGACCTGCTCACAGCCTGATTACGGTTTCACTGCCGCAACATCATATGCTGTCGAGGTCTCTCTCACAGGCGTTTTTGACGGTACTGAATCTACAGTGCTCGGAACAACATATTCTACAGCAAGAATGAATGTGGATGTAGCGGAACTCGCTGCAGCCCTCACTGCTCTTGCAACTGATGCAAATCCTGAACTTACCGAAGCGGATTTCCCTATGGTATCGGAAGTTTATGTACGCCTCATCGCTTCTCTGACAAACAGTGGAAAGGGTGAGATCGCTTCAAACGTCATCATTCTTCCTAATGTCCGCATGCACTATGCTCTTCCTGCAGTCAACCTCCCTGAGGAACTTTACCTCATCGGACAGTGCAACGGTTGGGACTGGGGTGCTGCTTATGCATTCGTTCCTGCTTACGACAATCCTAACACTGCTGACAAGAAGATGTTCTGGAGACTTGCTTACCTCCCTGCAGAAGGTGGTCTCAAACTTAACTTCAACAAGGCATGGGACGGCAATGAAGTAGGATTCGCAGGTGTCAAGTGTACTGACAACGCTTCTGCAGGTGTCAAGGCATCTGACGACGGCAACATCGTTGTGACAAACGGCGGATGGTATCTTGTAGTTGTAGATATGACCCTCGACGGACGTAACTACGTATACAATGTTCAGTTCAATGCACCTAACGTATACCTCATGGGTTCTAATGCACCTGTAAATGACTGGTCTATCGCTGACGCAAACCTCTTCTCGGTTCCTGCTGATGCAGACGGTTCATTCGTTTCACCTGCATTTGCATACGATACTGACGGTGACGGTGGTGTACGTGCTTGCGTAAACATCCCTGGCCACGACTGGTGGAAGACCGAGTTCATGGTATTCGACGGTGTCCTCAAGTATCGTGCTACCGGTGGAGACCAGGAACGTGTGAACGGTAAAAAGGGTCAGGTGCTCAAGATCAACTTCACAAAGGGTACCGGTTCTATCGAGTAATGTTTTAAAGTAAATGAATATGAAAAAAATAGCATATTTGAGCATATTGGCAGGTCTTCTCCTGACATCTTGCGTTGAGGGTGACTACGGTATCAAGCCGGCTGACCCTCAGACAAATCCACAGGAAGAGGCCGTGACATTCCCGTCATCTCTTGCAGTTTCTGCTGTAAGTGCCATCGACCTCGCAGCGGTTGAGGCTGATTCAGTTGCGATTGCAGCGTATACTCCTGCAGAGACAGCAGTGGGTGAACTCGGCAACTACAGAATCGTTGTTGACGACACTTATGTATTCCCTGTAGGTACTGATATGAAGGTTCCTGTAGAGGATCTTCAGAATATGGTAGTTGAAACTTATGGAAAGCGTCCTTCTGCAAGACCTTTCAAGGGTATCCTCGAAGGTGACGTGCTTGTTGGCGGTCAGGGTTCCTATGTCGCTTCTTCGCCATTTGATATCGTGATTACTCCTAAGGCTCCTTTCATCGCATCTGCATATTACCTTATCGGTAACATGAACGATTGGAATGATGCCAATGCAAAGAACTATCAGTTCAGCCACAGCGGCAAGGATGTATATGAGGATCCAGTCTTCACAATCACATTCTCAGCAGGTGCTGACTGCTATTGGAAGATCATTCCTCAGACAAACTATGATGCAGGAAATGCATGGAATGAAGGTCCTACAGGTGTAGTGGGAGTTGCTGTAGACGGTGATTCTGCTCTTGAAGGAGCTCTCGTTACAGAAAAGCCTCAGGCTGGTAAGATCGCCTCTGCAGGTACTTATATGATGACCATCAACATGATGGATTATACATATAAGATTACTCCTCTTGCTCCTGAGTACTATCTTGTCGGCGACAACTTCGCTTGGGATGTCAATACTAAGAAGCATATCATGTATGCAGAGTCTGTTACAGTTCACTCTTATACAGGTAGGTTTGATGGAAATCTCAAGTTCATCAACGGTAACGACATGGGAACTGACAACTGGGGCGCGACATATGGAACACCACAGGACGGTGATACATCAGTAAGCGGAACTCTTCAGCAGAATGCAGGTGCTATCCACTCTCCAGAGGCTGGATATTACACTTTCACAGCGGATATTTCAAGCATGACATATACATGGACAAGACTTGAAAATCAGAATCCTGACTCCTATACTACAATAGGTCTTGTCGGTGAGTTCTGCGGCTGGAATCAGGCGTCTGACGACAACCAGATGACTCAACTTACTCCGCATAACTGGTATAAGAACATCACTCTCTCAGCAGGTAAACTCAAGTTCAATGCCAATAAGGAATGGACTATCAGTTGGGGTGGTGAGACAGATCTTAATATCGGTGATTCTAACTGTGGCAAGACTACTACTGCAAACGGTAAGGATATGTATGTTCCTGCAGGTACATACGATGTATTCTTCAACGACATTACAGGACAGTTTGTCTTTGTAGGTAAATAATCTTTCGGACAGAAGGCCTTGACCGGCCTTCTGTCTGCCAATTAATAAATATGAACATGAGAAAATACATTTCATTATTTTTCGTTCTGCTCTTGCCGGTATTGTTCTTTGCCTGCAACGAGCCTGAGCCGGTGGAACAGCCTAAGGCCTCTACTCTCAAGGTTGATCCTGTATTGGTGAAATTCACTGATGAAGCAGGAACCAAGTCCGTCAATCTGACTACGGACGCCGATGCATGGACAGTATCATATGAGGCCGATTGGCTTACTGTGACTCCTGACACTGGAAACGGTGATACCGAAGTTGTGTTTGAAGTTGTAAAGAACGAGTCTTCACGCCGTACTGTGACAGTCAGTTTCTCTGCGGAAGGAGTAAAGACAGTTTCCGTGACTGTCATCCAGGAAGAAGGCGAGGCTCCGGTTGAGAAGACCGGACTGTATGCCGACCCTGAGACTCCAAATGCGGATGCCTCATGTGTGTTGTATTACAGGGCTGACAGGAACTCTCCGTTCTTTGACAAGAGCACGGACCTTTATGCTCACATAGGTATCAATGAATGGGCTTATGTGCAGGCTGACTGGAGTGTGAATATCGACAAGTGCAAATTCCAGAAGACCGATACTCCTAACCTCTGGAAACTGGAACTGACCCCTTCTGTACGTGAGTGGTTTGGTGCCCAGAACGACGAGGTCTTCCGTATATGTGTTGTAGTCAGAAGTTCAGACGGATCGTCTCAGACTGCCGACCTGTTCCTTGCTGTTCAGGATGACAAGAATGCTTTTGTCCCGGATGAGGTGGTTGAGGAAAGCCTTCCTTCAGGCGTACAGCATGGTATAAACTACAACTCTGACGGTTCGGTTACATTCGTTTTCTATGAAAAGGATGAAAATGGTGATCGTTACGACTGGTGCTATCTGATCGGAGAGTTCAGCGACTGGGAACGCAAGAGCGAATATGCCATGAAGAGAGACGAGGAGGCCGGATGCTGGTGGATAACTTGCTCGGGATTCGATGCCGACAAGGAGTATATGTTCCAGTATATGACAGGTGATGATGAAGCCCGTCTCCGTCTCAGCGATCCATATTCTGAGATCACTTATTCAAGTGATGACCAGTGGATATCTTCTTCTACATATCCGGATCTCCGTTCATATCCTTCAGAAACAAGCGGATATGTATCTGCATTCCAGATCAACCGTGCTGAATATGACTGGCAGGTTACTGATTTCAAGATCGAGGACAAGAATGATCTGATCATATATGAACTTCTTCTCCGTGACTTTACTGTGAACGGCGGAAAGGAAGGCAATCTTGAACTTGCCATGGAGAAGTTGGATTATCTTGAGACCCTCGGCATCAATGCCATCGAACTCATGCCTATCCAGGAATTTGACGGAAATGACAGTTGGGGTTACAATCCTAACCACTATTTCGCAATGGACAAGGCATATGGTACCCGTGAAATGTATAAGGAGTTCATTGATGAGTGTCACAAGAGGGGAATCGCTGTGTTTGTGGATGTTGTATACAACCATCTTACCGGCAACAATGCATTCGACAAGATGTATCCTCTTGACATAAATCCTTTCTTTAATGTCACTGCTCCTCATCCATATGGCGTGTTTGAAGACATAGACCATGAGAATGATGTCATTGTTGACTATATAAAGAGAAGTCTTGGATATCTGCTTACTGAGTATAAGGTGGATGGTTTCCGTTTCGACCTTACCAAAGGTTTCACGAATAATCCGTCAAATGAGTCAACTGCATCGAATTATGATGCAGACCGCGTGAGGATTCTAAAAGGCTATAATGATCATATCATGAGCGTGAATCCAGATGCTGTTGTGATTCTCGAACATTTCTGTGCCGACAAGGAAGAAAAGGAACTTGGCGAGGCGGGGATGAAGGTCTGGAGAAATTGCAACTGGGCATATGGCCAGGCTGCCCAGGGCTATAAGAACGAGAGCAGTTTCAACAGCCTCTGGACAGGCAGCACAGGCATGAAGTTCGGTGGATATGTCGGTTTCATGGAGAGCCATGATGAAGAGAGGAATGCATACAGACAGAAGACTTACGGAGCGGATGGAGTGAAAGGAAATCTTGCTGCCATGATGAAGAGACTGGAACTCAATGCCGCGTTCTTCCTTACTGTTCCAGGTCCTAAGATGATATGGCAGTTCGGCGAACTCGGATATGATATTTCCATTGAAGACGGTGGACGTACAAGCCGTAAGGCACCTAAATGGGACTATCTGGATGTAGATGAAAGGAAGGCTCTGTATGATACTTATTGTTCGCTGTTGAAATTCCGTAAGGATAATCCTGAGTTCTTTGATGAGGAAGCCTCCTTCTCTTGGAATGTCGGAACAAACGATTGGGATAATGGACGTTTCATCTCTTGTACTGCCGGAAGCAAGTCTTTCGTGGTAGTTGGCAACTTCACAACTTCAGAGAAGACTATCAATGCAGCCATGCCATCTGGTGGAACATGGAAGAACTACTTTGATTCTTCTGAGATCTATAGCGGAGACAGTATACAACTTTCTCTCTCTGCCGGTGAGTTCAGACTTCTCACAGACTTTTGATGAAAATATGACTGATGATAAACGGGCGGCTGATTCCATTGGAACGGCCGCCCGTTTATTTGGTGACAAGAAGCATCTTATCCGGTCAGTTCTGCTGATCAGTCAAGATCATTTGCAGTCTTGACGTCTTCCACTTCCATCTTCAGCATATCTGCAATTTTTTCCGGACTTATGCCGGATTCCAATAAAAGCCGGATGATATGTTTTCTTTCTTTGGCTCTGGCCTCCTCGAGTTGCTCAGCCACACTGTTCAGGATGTCGTTCTGTGTCATAATACTTTCCTCCAAGATAATTCGTTGTTTCAGTGTCATCTTTGCAAGTTCTGCTCTTCTGAACAGTTCTTCCACTTCAGAACCTATGATCTTATCCGGACATTTGTGCATTTCAAGCATATTGCGGATGCTGTATATCCATATGTCTTTCAGATCATTGCATTCGTCAATCTCTTTGGTGAAGTTGTGAAGGTCAACGAATACGATGTTTGTCCCGTCTCCGAGTTCAGATCCTGTCTCCTTGTTGATGTACCTGTATTTTGATATATACTCATTCCTCTGTGAAATTTCCTGCGTGGGAATCCTGCTGTTGAAGTTCAGGAAACATACGACATAAAGAGGCTTGAAGTCATAATCCCATTTCTTCCTGGAATCCCGGCTGGGCATCTTTGCTTTCTCTACCGCTCTGGTCGCCTGATCCAACACCACTAAAGATGAATAGTAAACGGCCCTTTTGTTGATGTACTTCTGGCTCCAGTTCTGCATCTCGACTTCAAAGCAGTTTCCGGCCTCATCTTCACAATAAACATCGAATCTTGATTCTCTTTCATCTTCTGTCATCCCGGGATGTTCCGTATTGCGGTATGTCAGGCGGCTTATCCTCGTTCCCAGCAACCGGTTCAGGAGGTTCTTCAGCAATTCTTCGCTTCCGATCTGTCCGAAGACTATCTTGAAGCCTTTGTCCATCGTAAGGTCTGCATAACGGTACAACTTGCCATCTATCAACTGGAATTGTACGCCATCTACTTTCACCAATCTTCCCTTAGGAGAGATACTGTCATTTTTCTGTTTCATAATGAAGTATTTGAAGGTTAACAAATCAATGGGTATAGTTACCCTAAAAAAGTTTACCTTATCTCCCCTGAATGCCCCACTAAGATATGAAATTTTTGATATGGAGGTATCAATAAACAGAAAAATGTGACGAAGATGCGTGAAATTTTTCTGTTTTTTATAAGTGTTGAACTTTTTTTATTCAAACTCTTTGTACAGAATGTGCTTCCTTGGTCTGAGGATTGTTTGTCATGTGTTAGTGTAATTTTGAAAAATTATAATTTACTGATAAAAAGACAGACATATGTGCAGAAAGATACATTCAGTCGCGGTCCTGGCACTATGGTGTATAGGCTGCGTTCTAGCCTCCGCTCAAGGTGGATATGTGGTTCAGGGAGTGGTGGAAGACAATTTCGGACCTGTGATAGGTGCAGCCGTGGTCGAGCAGGGAACCTCCAACGGAACCTCTACCGGACTTGACGGAAGTTATAGTTTTACTGTAAGCGGCCCTTCGGCATTGGTTGAAATCAGTTGCATCGGATATGCTTCACAAGTGTTCGAGGCGGCCATGGTTCCTTCGACCGTTTCCCTCAAGGAAGATACTCAGTACATTGATGAAATCGTAGTCATCGGATATGGTACTGTGAAGAAGGACGACATGACCGGATCGATTGCAGCAGTCAAGGCGGAAGACATAAACAGGGGAGCGGTAACCGACACTCAGGGAATGCTCAAGGGTAAGGTCGCCGGCGTGCTGGTCACGCCGGGTGACGGAGGACCTGGTTCCGGTTCCCGCATAAGGATAAGGGGATCGGCCTCTCTGAATGCCTCGAATGATCCGCTTATAGTCATCGACGGAGTGCCGATTGCCCAAGGGGCCGGAGGAGCCATGTCGAATCCTCTGGACCTGCTCAATCCCAATGACATAGAATCGTTTTCTGTCCTCAAGGACGCGTCTGCGGCAGCCATCTATGGTTCCCGTGCCTCCAACGGAGTCATCCTCATCACTACGAAGAAGGGCAAGGGCGGCAAACCTCAGGTGACATATAGCGGTTCGGTCAGCGTCCAGAGCATATCATCACGTGTCCCCGTGATGTCAGCGGAGGAACTTATGGCTTATTATGCTTCGGTTTATCCTGCCGGCACTCCGACGGGTGACAGAATCATGGAACTTTCGGGACATACGCAGACCGACTGGCAGAACCTGATCTTCCGTCCCGCCTTCGCAACGGAACATAATGTCAGCATTTATGGAAACGTCAGGGACAGGATGCCGTACAGAGCCTCAGCGGCTTATAGCGGCCAGCAGGGAACTCTCAAAGGCTCGTCATATGACAGAGGGACCATTGACCTGAATCTCTCTCCGAATTTCCTTGACGGACATCTTGCATTGGACGTAAACATGAAAGGAGTTTATGCCTATTCCGATTACTCCGACGGAGGCACTGTGGGAAGAGCGGCATTCTTCAATCCCACTCAGGATCCGTACTGGAGAAATGCAGACGGTTCCATAGACTACACGACCACTAACGGATATTGGAACTATGGAAACGGCCGTGGAACCGGCTTCTCACCGAATACTCTTGTGGGACCGAGTCCTTTCTCGCAATTGTATGACAACATCAGCAATGCGGAATCCGGACGTTTCATAGGACGTGTTTCACTCGACTATAAGGTTCATGGATTCGAGGCACTGCGTTTCAACGTAAGTGCAGGAACCGACGTGACATTCACTCAATCTTACAACGGAGTGCGTCCGGGCTCGTTCCAGGCTTATGCTGATACTGAAAATCTCCGCATAGGACAACATACGAAGGGATATGATCTGAGCCGGAGCAGGCTTTTCGAAGCATATGCCGACTATAACCAGACATGGGGAATCCATAACCTTAATGTCATGGCGGGATATTCATGGCAGAACAACTACTGGTCGAACAGGGACATCACATATCTGAATGTCACTAACGAAGTGAAACTGGGCCCGGGTGAGACAATCGATTCCAAATATCTGACATACAGGAACGAAAATTATATGGTGTCATTCTATGGACGCATCAATTATTCTATAGATTCCCGCTATGTCTTCACCTTTACAGCCCGTGGTGACGGATCCAGCAAGTTCGCGAAACCTTACAGATGGGGCTTCTTCCCTTCCGGAGCATTTGCCTGGAATATAGCCAAGGAACCGTTCATGAAAGGTGTCAGGGAGGTCTCTACGCTTAAATTGAGACTGTCTGCCGGACTTACCGGCCAGCAGGATGGAATCGGTGACTATGTCCATCTTGCCCGATATTCCTTCACCAACAATTCCTCGTGGACATACAATATGGGCGGACAGAACTTCGTCAAGATTCTTACGCCGCAGGCATATGACCCGACAATCAGATGGGAGACTACGATGACATACAATGTCGGAATCGATTACGGGTTCTTCCATGACAGGCTCTACGGTAGCGTGGATGCGTATGTGCGCGATACAAGGGACCTTCTGAACTCAGTCCAGGTGCCTATGGGATCGAATTTCGGAAACAGACTGATGACGAACATCGGATCCATCAGGAACAAGGGTATAGAGTTCTCCGTCAACGGAATACCTGTCCAGACAGAGGACTGGAGCCTGCAGGTTGGATTCAACGGAACCTTCCAGGATACGGAATTCACCAGACTGAATCCTACGGAGGACAAGAACTATTATATCGAGACCGGAAATATCTCGAAGGGAACAGGTGGATACCTCTGTCGGCAGATGACAGGATATGCTCCTTATACCTATTACACATACAAGCAGAAATACGATGCGGCCGGGCAGCCGGTCCAGAACGAGTTCGTCGACCTTGACGGTGACGGATCGATAACTGAAAATGACCGTTACATGACAGGGAAAAGTGCTTCTCCGAAATTCTATTACGGTGTCAACTTGAAACTGTCATACCGGAACTGGGATTTCGGCATGAACGGACATGGGGCAGCCGGGACATGGGTGTTCAACGATTTCGCGTCTGCCAATTCCACATCCAGCGTGGACCTTAATTCCGGTGCTCTCCCGAACCAGGCACTTCTTGTGAAGAAGACAGGCTTTACCGCTCCGAACAGCGGAGAACAGTGGTATTCAGACTATTTCCTCGAGAATGCCTCGTTCTTCCGTCTGGATGACATCAATCTCGGATATACATTCCGCGGAATCGGGGGTTGGGAGACGGACATCCGTGTAGGTGCCGGAATGCAGAATGTGTTCATCCTTACTGGCTATTCGGGAATGGATCCGGAAGTCATCTCCGAAACCGGAATCGACAACACCATCTGGCCTCGTCCGCGCACATATTCGCTCCGATTGAACGTGACGTTCTGACGTCACACCTCAGCCCTTAACGTAATTCCCGGCCTGACCGGGAATCTAAAAACAAGAAATATGAAAAAGATAATATACATATTGACGGCAGTCGCATTGACCGCCTGCATAAAAGACCTCGACACCCTGCCTCTGAACAAGACTGAACCCATCTCGGAATATGTCTACGGAACCGATGAAGACGCCTATCTTTCGGGCCTGGCGCGGCTTTATTTCCAATTTGCATCCAATGACCTGACGGACCTGCAGCAGATGGACGGAGGTGCTTCCGAACTTGTCCGTGCCTTCTGGTCGGTGCAGGAGACTACGACAGACGAGGCCAAATGCTCATGGGAAAACGACGCATGGGTACGTGCCTTGAATACAAACACCTGGACGGAAGTGCAGAATGATGCGGTCTATGCCGTGTATGTCCGCACTCTTCAGGGAGTTGCATTTGTCAATGAATATCTGCGTCAGACTGCCCCTGAGAGACTTCAGGACAGGGGTGTGAGCCAGGAACTTGCAGCAAAGATAGATGTTTTCAGGGCAGAGGCGAGGTTCATACGTGCCTATCTATACTGGATGGCACTGGACTGCTTCGGAAGTGTTCCTTTCACCACGGAAAATTCCCCTTTCGGAGGAACATATTTCCCAAAGCAGGCATCGCGGTCGGATATTTATGATTTCTGCGTGAACGAACTGCTCTTTCTTATGTCGGACGAAAGTCCTCTTCATTCTCCGGGGACGTTGTATCCTCGTGCCGACAAGGGCTCTGCTGCGGGGCTTCTCGTACGTATGTACCTGAATTCCGAGGTGTATACGGGAGTGCCGCGGTGGCAGGAGACAAAGTCGATGTGCGAACATGTATTCGGTATGGGATATTCTCTCTGTCCGGATTATGCGGCACTTTTCAGAGGCGACAACGGGGAGAATCCGCAGGCACGTGGAGAAATGCTCTGGACTATCGACTATGATGCGGAAAACACCCAGTCATATGGGGGCACATCCTACATCCTCAGCGCTTCGCTGGCATCTACCGACATAACCGACCAGTCGAGACCGAACGGCCAGAGAAACGGATGGGCAGGCCTGAGGGTACCGTATGAATTTGTTTCGAAGCATTTCGATGTCTCCGGTCAGGACTATCAGACCGGTGCTTATGAGGTTGGTGACAAAAGGGGAAAGATCTTCTACATCAAAGGAAGGGAAGAATCCCTTGACGGGGCATTGTACTCCTTCATGAACGGATGGTCCTGCCTGAAATTCAACAACATACCTCATGATCAGACCGATCAGTCCTACCTTCCTACATCTGCCGTCAAGGCGTTTTCCGATGTGGATTTTCCGATGATCCGTCTGGGAGAGATCTATCTGGCATATGCCGAGGCGTGCATGAATCTGGGACAGTCTTCCGTTGCAATGGAAAAGATACGGGAACTCTCGGCAAGGGCGGGGGTAGAGCCGCCTTCACAGATAACAAAGGAATATCTTGTGGCAGAAAGTGCACGGGAACTTCTGTGGGAGGCCCATCGCCGTACCGACCTTATCCGCTACGGACTTTACAATACCGGAAGTTATCTCTGGCCGTACAAAGGAGGGGACTCTTATGCGGGTCAGTCCTTCCCTGAATACAAACTCATATTCCCTATACCACCGACCGAGATGGCGACAAATGATGCCCTTGTTCAGAATCCGGGATATGCCGGAAGATAAGGCCGCCAGGCGTCATGATGGGAACGAAATCTCTTCTGCAGAAGTGCAGGGGAGATTTTGTCTTGTTTCGTCTGCTGTTTTCGTCGTTGAAATCCGACCGTTCGTCATATTCTTTCGACATTTCGGCTTATATATTAAAATATATAAGAAATAATGATTATTTTCGTAGAATGTGTAAATAGGCTTTGACGCCTGCAATATGGTTTTGAAAATTAATGATTGATGATATGAAGATAACACTAAAATTGATTTTGATGGGTATTGTTTCAGCAGCAATGGTGTCTTGTGCATCAGACGGCGCCCTTGTCGTGCCGGAGGCTCCGCTCGAGGAGTGCGTGTATATGGGCGGTAAGACTGAGTTTTCAGTGTGGGCTCCCGATGCCGATGCTGCACAGTTGAGGCTTTATGCTTCATCTTCTGATGAGGCTGCAGCCAAGATCGTTAACATGAAGAAATCCAAGGACGGACTCTGGAAGGCGGTTGTCAATGAGGACCTTAAGGGTTCTTTCTATACATTTCAGGTGCAGAAGGACGGACAGTGGCTTGAAGAGACTGCCGGAATTGCAGCCAAGGCTGTCGGCGTGAACGGCCTTCGTGGTGCCGTAATCGATTGGAACGATACCGATCCGGAAGGATGGGATGCAGATGAAAGCCCTGCCATAAGACCTTCCGACATCATCGTTTATGAACTGCAGCACAGGGATTTCTCCATCCATCAGACTTCCGGAGTGGACAACAAGGGCAAGTATCTTGCTCTGACAGAGGAGGGGACGAAGAATCCTGACGGTCTTGCGACCGGTATCGACCACCTCAAGGAAATCGGCGTGACATATATCCAACTCCTTCCTTCGACAGACTTCGCGACTATCGACGAGACACGTCTTGAAGACAATCAGTATAACTGGGGTTATGAACCACTCAACTACAATGCTGTCGAAGGCTCGTTCTCGACAGATCCGTACAACCCTGTGACCCGCATCAAGGAATTCAAGCAGATGGTCCAGGCACTTCACAAGGCCGGTTTCCGCGTGATACTTGACGTGGTGTACAACCATACCACAAATGCTGCCAATACAGGATTCGAACGCACGATGCCGGGATATTTCTACCGCATGCGTGAGGACGGAACCTTCTTTGACGGTTCAGGATGCGGCAACGAGACCGCTTCCGAGCAGGAGATGTTCCGCAAATACATGGTCGAGTCGCTTGAGTGGTGGATGAACGAATATCACATCGACGGTTTCCGTTTCGACCTCATGGCAATCCATGACATCGAGACGATGAACCTCATAAGCGAGCGTCTCCATGCCATCGACCCTGATGTCGTGATCTACGGCGAAGGATGGGCTGCATCGGCTCCTGCTTATCCTGCGGAGCAGATCGCTCTCAAAGCCAATACATACATGATGGACAAGGTGGGAGCGTTCAGCGACAATATCCGTGACGCCGTACGCGGTCCTCTCGGTTGCGAGAATGCCGGTTTCATGGACGGTGTTGCAGGCAACAAGGCTAATGTCGAATTCGGTATCGCAGGCGGTATCGAGCATCCTCAGGTTACAGTGGAAGCATGGACCAACAATCCTCTCCAGCATGTAAGTTATGTAAGTTGCCATGATGACCATTGTCTCCGTGACCGTCTTGAAGAGGCTACCGATGCTACTGAAGCGGAGCGTCTGAAGATGGTGAAACTCGCTCAGACAGCGGTCTACACATCTCAGGGAATTCCTTTCATCTTCAACGGTGAGGAACTCTACCGTCACAAGCAAGGCGTGAAGAACAGTTACAACCAGCCGGACTCTATCAACGCGATCGACTGGACATACAAGACAAAATATCAGGACCTTGTGAACTATTATGCCGCTCTTGCTGCCATCCGCCATGCTCATCCTGGCTTCTGCCTCGGTGACGCGGATCTTGTGCGTGAGAAACTCCAGTTCATCGAGACAGAAGATCCATGTGTCGTGGCCTTCCGTATCAGCGGACTCGAGGGCATCGACTCTGCAAAGTCTCTTACAGTTCTTCTCAACGGCTCGAAGAAGCAGGCCAAGGTCGAGATCCCGCAGGGCGACTACACCGTACTTGCAAAGGACGGACAGGCTGACGCTGATGGTCTCGGGGCATTCTCCGGCAATACTATCTCGGCAAACGCCACATCTGCAACCATACTTGCTGAAAACTGATCCTGCCATCCAGAACGCCTTCTGCCATCCAGAACGCCTTCTGCCAACCAGAACGTCTACTGCCAAGCAGAACGTCTACTGTCAACCAGAACGCCTTCTGCTTCCAGGGTGCCTACTGTCATCCAGAGCGTTCCTCTGCTATCCAGAGCGTCTCTCTGTCATCCTGAGCGTTCCTCTGTCATCCTGAGCGTCAGCGAAGGATCTATATAGAAACAAAATAACACTAGATATGAAGAAAATAATATTTGCAATCTGCGCTGCACTGCTCGCGATCTCATGCACTACTCAGGCTCCTGAGCAGCAGCCGCTTGAAAACTCGGTTGTGTACGAAATGAATGTACGTCAGTACACACCGGAAGGAACATTTGCCGCTGCACAGCAGCAACTTCCACGTCTTGCCGAAATGGGCGTGGACATCGTATGGCTCATGCCGATCTATCCTATCGGAGTAGAAGGACGTAAGGGAACCCTCGGTTCTTATTATGCAGTCAAGAACTACTGCGACATTAATCCTGAGTTCGGAACTCTCGAGGATTTCGACAACTTTGTCGCTGAGGCTCACAGACTCGGTCTTCGCGTAATCATCGACTGGGTAGCCAACCATACTTCACCTGATGCAGTGTGGGTTACCGGACAGTCTCCTGAATGGTATGAGCGTGATGCAGAGGGAAATACCACCTTCACCGCAGACTGGTCAGACACTGCAAACCTCAATTATGAGAACAAGGATGTCTGGAAAGGAATGCAGGATGCCCTCCGTTTCTGGATGGAACGTGGCATCGACGGATTCCGCTGCGACATGGCGTGCGAGGTCCCGCTTGAGTTCTGGCAGGAGACTATCGCCGGCCTTCGTGCAGACTATCCTGAGATGTATTGGCTTGCGGAAGGTGAGGAACCGCTTCTCCATTCACTGTCTGATTTTGATGCATCATATTCATGGGAACTCCACCATATGATGAACGCGATTGCACGTGGCGAAAAGAATATTCCTGAACTTCTCGAGTACATAGCAAAGGATGCTGAAAGACATCCGGCAGATGCTTTCCGTCTCATGTTCACATCGAACCATGACGAGAACTCATGGGCAGGTACAGAGTTCGAAAGAATGGGTGACGCTGCGAAACTTATGGCTGTACTCACTTTCACCCTTCCTAACGGCCAGCCTCTAATCTACACAGGTCAGGAGATGGGCTGGAACAAGAGATTCGAGTTCTTTGAGAAGGACCATATCCCTGCTTGGGAGAAGAACGAGTATTTCGATTTCTACAAATGGCTTATCGATGTCCGTCACAGCAATCCTGCACTTGCGGCAGGCGACAAGGGCGGCAAGTTCGAGGTGGTTTCTGCGGAAGACAGCGTCCTCGTATTCACACGTACTCTTCCTGAAAACAAGGTGACCGTTAAGGCTGAACTCAAGGCTCCTTGGTCATACGAAATAACAGCAGAATAATTGTCATTCTGAATGAAGTAAAGAATCTGAATATTATTAATTGTCATTCTGAACGAAGTGAAGAATCTGAACATTATGATAAAGAAGATAATAACAGCAATCGCAGCGGCAGCCCTCCTGGCTGCATGCTCAGCCCCTGCATTCGACCCTGCGTCAGTAGCGGATGCAACAAAAGACCAGGTGACCCGCGTCGAGCCTCTCTCATGGTGGACAGGAATGAAGACAGACCTTCAACTCCTTGTCCAGGGTGCCGGCATATCGGAATATGATGTGACGATCGAGGGCGGCAAGGGTGTTTCTGTAGAGAAAATCAACAAGGCAGAAAGCCCTAACTACCTTTTCGTGGATGTGAATGTCGCTCCGGACGCACAGCCCGGTACATATTATATAGTGTTCTCAAAGGATGGCCAGTCATTCAAATATCCGTATGAGATCGCAGCACGTGAAGAAGGCTCTGCCGAGCGCAAGAGTTTCACAACCGCAGACATGATCTATCTCATCATGCCTGACCGTTTTGCGAACGGTGATGCTTCAAATGACTCTACCGATGATACGACAGAGGATGCAGACCGCTCGAACGGACACGGCCGTCATGGCGGTGACATCCAGGGTGTGATCGACCACCTTGACTACATCAGCGAACTCGGTGCAACATACATCTGGACAACCCCGTTCCTTGAGGATAACGACCCTCAGGGTTCATACCACGGATATGCCGCTTCTGACTACTACCATATCGACTCACGTTTCGGTTCTAACGAACTTTACAAGACTCTGGTAGACAAGGCAAGAGAGAAGGGTATCGGTATCATCATGGACATCGTCCCTAACCATTGCAGTTATGTGCATTGGTGGATGGAGGACCTTCCTTTCCAGGACTGGATCCATCAGTTCCCTGAATATACCGGAACAAACGTCGCATTCTCGACCAATATGGACCCTAACGCTTCTGCCAAGGACCTTTACATCCAGGAGAGCGGCTGGTTTGTTCCTACAATGGTGGACATGAACCTCGACAATCCTTATGTACTCCAGTATTTCATCCAGTGGGGAGTGTGGTGGATCGAGTATTCCGGACTTAACGGCTTCCGTGTGGATACATATCCGTACAATGAGAAGGGTCCTGCTTCCGAGTGGTGCAAAGCCATCATGAACGAGTATCCGAACTTCAATATAGTAGGCGAGTGCTGGACTTCATCAATTCCTCAACTTGCTTACTGGCAGGGTGGAAACGCCAACAAGGACGGCTTTGACTCGCACCTTCCTTCGATCATGGACTTCCCGCTTCATGACGCCCTTCGTGCGGCCCTCGCTGAGGACCATGGCGGTTGGGGTGCCGGCATGTCAAAGGTATATGATATCCTTTCGCACGACTTCGTCTATCATGATCTTTCGAAGATGCTCATCTTCCCTGGAAACCATGACACAGCGCGTATCGGAGACTGCGTACGCAAGGATCCTCGTGCCCTCAAGATCGCGATGACGATGATGGCTACAATGCGAGGCATACCTCAGATCTTTGCCGGTGACGAACTTATGTTCGTTTCGAGCAAGCCGGACAATATCGGTGACCATCCTGGTCTTCGTGTTGATTTCCCAGGTGGCTGGGAAGGCGATGAGATCGACCTCTTCACTGCAGAAGGACGTGAGGCTCAGACACA
The DNA here is from genome assembly GCA_045539115.1 of Candidatus Cryptobacteroides sp. Classification (GTDB taxonomy): domain Bacteria; phylum Bacteroidota; class Bacteroidia; order Bacteroidales; family UBA932; genus Cryptobacteroides. Next base: position 48,450 of record JAZQES010000073.1, read on the forward strand.
TAACACTGACGGACTTGAAGTCGAGAAAGGACAGGCTGCCGATCTATTCAATCATGTAAGCCGTCTCTTCCAGTGGAGAAAGACAGCGGATGTCATCCACAACGGAAAGACCATGCATTTCATGACCCGTGACAATACTTACGCTTACTTCCGATATGACGATGACGCTGTGGTATTCGTATATATCAACAACAACCTTGAAGACGTGAATGTTCCTTGGTCTTACTATTCGGAGATCACAGAGGGCCTTCAGGGCGGTGTCGACGTGCTTACCGGCGAGCCTTGCGAGGTTTCCGATGCAACTGTAGTCGCTCCTAAGACGGCACTTGTAGTAGAATATAAAAGGTAAAGATCCTTCGCTGCCGCTCAGGATGACATTAAACTGTCATTCAGAACGAACCCCTGTCATTCTGAATGAAACCCCGTCATTCTGAATGAAACCCCGTCATTCTGAATGAAACCCCGTCATTCTGAATGAACCCCGTTATTCTGAATGAACCCCGTTATTCTGAACGGAAAACTGTCATTCAGAACGGAAAACTGTCATTCAGAACGAAAACTGTCATTCAGAACGAAAAATGTCATTCTGAACGAAGTGAAGAATCTTCAAACAAGAAATAATACACTAGAATATGAAGAAAATACTCTCAGCAATTTCATCAATCGCCCTTCTGGCGGCCTGCACGGCAACACAGCCGGCAGGTGAAGTTACCGATGTCCAGACCCTCAAGTCTCCGGACGGAAACATGGAGATGACCTTCCAACTTACAGCGGAAGGCACTCCGCAGTATGCTCTCAACTACGGCGACCAGAAGGTGATACTTCCTTCTGACCTCGGATTCGAACTCCGTGGTGTGCTCAAGGCTCAGAAACTTGTCTATAATGCTGACGGAACCATTTCAAAGGAAGACCGCGAACCTGTTCAGCAGTTCTATGAAGGCTTTACAGTAGAAAGTGTCGAGACAGGAACTTTCGACGAGACATGGGAGCCGGTATGGGGTGAGGAGTCTCATATCCGCAACAACTACAACGAACTTCTCGTGAATCTGGTACAGACTTCAAGCGAGAGAAAGATGTCTATCCGTTTCCGTCTCTACAACGACGGTCTCGGTTTCCGCTATGAATTCCCTTATCAGAAGAACCTCAGTTATTTCGTCATCAAGGAAGAACTGACACAGTTCGCTCTTGCCGGTGACCATACAGCATGGTGGGTTCCCGGCGACTATGACACACAGGAGTACAACTTCACAGAGTGCCGTCTTTCTGAGATTGCCGGCAGAATGAAGGATGCCATCAATCCTAATGACTCGCAGACTCCATATTCTGTAAACGGTGTGCAGACATCTCTCCAGATGCGTACGGACAGCGGTCTCTATATCAATATCCATGAGGCGGCGCTTCTCGACTATCCATGCATGCACCTCGAACTCGACCCTAAGACAATGACTTTCACCTCGCATCTGACTCCTGATGCACAGGGCTGGAAGGGACGTATGCAGACCCCTTGCAATACTCCATGGCGTACCGTACAGGTCGCTCCTAGCGCTACTGCACAACTTGCTTCACGCCTTATCCTCAATCTCAACGAGCCTTGCGCCCTCGAGAACACCGACTGGATCAAGCCTGTGAAGTATATAGGAGTATGGTGGGAGATGATCTCAGGAAAGGGCTCATGGAACTATACAGACGACTTCGCATCAGTCCAACTCGGCAAGACAGATTATTCTACTGCAACTCCTAACGGCCGTCACTCGGCAAACAATGAGAATGTACGCCGCTACATCGATTTCGCTGCGGAACACGGTTTCGACCAGGTGCTTGTGGAAGGCTGGAACGAAGGCTGGGAAGACTGGGCTAACTGCAACAAGGATTATGTGTTCGATTTCGTTACACCGTATCCTGATTTCGACATCGAGGCTCTCAACGAGTATGCTCATTCGAAGGGTGTGAAACTTATGATGCACCATGAGACATCATCATCTGTACGCAATTACGAGCGTCATCTCGACCAGGCTCTCGACCTTATGGATAAATATGGCTACAACTCTATCAAGAGCGGTTATGTAGGCGATATTCTTCCAATCGGAGAGCACCACTACAGCCAGTCTCTCATCAATCATTATATGTACGTGGTGAAGAAGGCAGCAGAGCACAAGGTGATGCTGAACGGACACGAAATGGTACGTCCTACCGGTCTCTGCCGCACATATCCTAACCTTATCGGAGCAGAGGCTGCCCGTGGTACGGAATATCAGGCATTTGGCGGTACTATGCCTCATCATGTGACAATCCTTCCTTTCACACGTCTCAACGGCGGTCCTATGGATTATACTCCTGGTATCTTCTTCATGGATCTCGCTTCAGTGACTGACGGTAGGAACAACTCATGGGTGAACGCTACGATCGCCAACCAACTTGCGCTTTATGTAACCCTTTATTCGCCTCTCCAGATGGCGGCGGACCTTCCAGAGCACTATGCTCAGTTCATGGATGCCTTCCAGTTCATCAAGGATGTGGATATTGACTGGATCCAGTCGAAATACCTCCTTGCCGAGCCTGGTGAATATGTCGTTATCGCTCGTCAGGGCAAGAAGAACGGCCAGTGGTTCTGCGGCGGTGTGACTGACGACCAGAAGCGCACCCTCGAAGTTCCGATGAACTTCCTCGATCCGGGCAAGACATATGAGGCAACCATCTATGCTGACGCGGAAGATGCTGATTACAAGGAGAATCCTCAGGCTTACAAGATCTGGAAGCAGGATGTGACATCCGAGGATGTAATATCAATGACTATGGCCCGCGGCGGCGGATTCGCGATGAGTTTCATAGAAAAGTAGGAGCCAATTCTTAAAATAACCCGAAGATCAGTATCTTTGCGGTCCTTTTCGGCAAAGCGAGGATACTGATCTTTGACAGAATACAACTAAAAACTAAAACATATGAACAAAGTACAGAATGTATTTAATGCGGAGGTATATGAATCTCCGGTTGTTAGTGTGGTGGACATCCATGCTGAGGGTGTTTTGTGTCAGAGCGGCCAGTTCGAACAGTGGAAAGAGGAAACTCTTGACTGGGAGTAAAGATGTTTAACTGTTAATGAATCAATGACAATGAAAAGAATCTGTTCATTTATGGTTGCAGCCGCTGCTATGTTCGCGGCAGCATCTTGTGCTCAGGAACTGGAGAATAATCAGGTCCCTGCTGGTGAGACTGTTACATTTACTGCGGTTGCCGACGGTGTTGACACCAAGGCTGCTCTTAATGAGGGAACAAAGTGTTCGGAGTGGGAGGCTGGTGACGCCATCACCGTTCACAATGGAACCAAGGGATTTGAATTTACGACTGAAGAGGCTGGTTCAAGAGCGACTTTCTCTTATACCGGCAACGATTTCGGTGGCGAAAAGTTCCTTGCAGTCTATCCTTCCGGAAAGTCTTTTGACGTTGCAAATAAGGTCGTAAAGGCTTATATACCTACATGGCAGCAGGCTAAGGCAGGTACTTATAATCATGCTGCTGCTGTTGCAGTGGCATACTCGGAGAACGATCTGTTCAATTTCAAGAATGCGACAGCCCTTCTTAAATTTACAGTCAATACCGACAACGTGACTCATGTCGTTTTCCACGGTAACGGTTCAGAGGCCATCACAGGTGATGTGAATATCACTCTCGGTGAAGAAGGCGTTGAAACTGTTCAATGTCTTGAAACAGAATTCACAGAGGACAAGTGGAATGAGGAAACTCAGCAGAACGACAAGGTTACTGTAAATAAGTACGGTACTTGGGTTGAATGCTATGCATGGGATGATAATAGCCTTGTCGGTGACCCTTCTGATGATACAAAATACTTCACAAAAGGTCAGACTTACTACATCGCAGTTGCTCCTCAGGTATTCAATGATGGTGTAACAGCAAAAATCAGGATAGATTCTGGCGAAGAAATCCAGGTCAGGACTACCACAAATGAGGTTGAGACCAAGGTAAATACTATTCTTGATCTTGGTACATTCGAATATACTGCACCTGTTGTTCATGAGTGGGCGATTGCCGGTACATTCAATGAGTGGAGTACAACTGCCAATCCTATGGAACTTGTTGATGGTTACTATGTAGCAAAGAATGTGACAGGACTTGATGATCCAAATGTAAGTGGTAATAATGTAACAGGATTCAAGTTTGTCAACAATGGAGTATGGAAAGGTGCCGAAGGTCAGGTAACTGCCGGTACTTGGGCATATGTTTGGAGTTACGGTGCCAATATATATGTAGGTGGAGAAGAAAAGTCTGAAACTGCATATGATATTTATCTTAATCCAAACGAAGGTGATCATGGTAAATTCGTTGTTGTTGCTGCTGGTACTCCAATGCCGGAAGATAAGCCTGCTGATGAGGAAGTAGTGGTAGGATATTGGGCTGTTGTCGGAACAATGAGCGGATGGGGCGATTATGCCAAGATGACCCTTGACGGTGATTGGCACGTTGCTGAGAATGTAAAACTTACAACGTCTGATCAGTTCAAGTTCCGTGCTGATGGAAATTGGGATGTCGAAAGAGGTGCAGAAGTTGGTAGCGATGGTGTTATTATTGTTGATGGAGAAGAAACTGCAGTTGTTCAGGGTGGAAAGAATTTCTCAGTAGCCGAGGGCGGTTTCTACAGTGTATATATCAATAAGGCCGCAACAAAGGCAAAGGTTGTCAAGACTGCAGATCTTCCGGTTGAATCTACTCCTGACCAGCCATGTGACTGGGCACTTGCTGGAACTTTCAATGACTGGAAAGATGAACCTATGGTAACGACAACTAAACCGGATTTCTTTGTCGTCAGGAATATTGAGTTAACCGATTATGCTCAATTAAAAGTTAAACTGAAGGCCAAAGATGATAATGATGGCTGGGCTACCAGTTATGGCGTTAAGAGTGTTAACTATATAAACCCAAATGTATGGGTGCCAGTACAACTGGGTAGCGGAACAAATTTATCGGTCGTAAAAGCAGATACCTATGATATATACTTTGATCTTGCAAGTGTTAAGATATATGTGATGAAGGCGGGAAGTGACTATGCCTCTGCGGTTGAGCAGACTGTAAGTGGTGAAGAACCAGAACAGGAAGAGCCAGAAGTGACAGCAAATGTTCTTTATCTGACTTTTAATGGCGTGTGGAAAAATGGTGATGAGCGCTTTGCTGCATATTTCTACAATGGTTCTGGAGATGCTTGGGTGAGTATGACAGACTCTGACTCGGATGGAATTTTTGAGGTTAATATTCCAACTGGATATACTTTTGGTGACATTGTTATCTTCTGTCGAATGAATGGATCTACGACATATAATGATTGGAACAACAAATGGAATCAGACAGCAGATCTTACTATCCCGACTGATGGGAAGAACTTATATACGGTTACTTCTTGGGATGGAAGCGACAATTCTAATTGGTCAACAAAATGACTGGCATTCCCTATTACGATTGCAGAAGGAGATCAGAATGAGCAGACTTTAGCCCTGTATAATCACTTGTTGGAGAAATATGATCTGGAAGGTCAAACAGAAGTCACATATATATCAGAAGAAATAAATGGTTATCTTTATGACGATGTATATGTAATTAATCACATCTTTCTCTGCACTTGTGAGACAGGTCATGGCAAAGGTCCTAAAGCAGATCCGGAATCAATCATTTTTGAATATTCCGGTTATTCTGGACTGAGTGTCAACAAGGAAGGCTTGATTCAATACTGGAGTTACGAGAAGTAAGTTAACCCAGGGGTTACAATTGCCAGTTTGATACTCTGCATATGATTGATAATGATGAGACAGCGGAATCTTGCTGTCTCATTTTTATCAGTCTCCTTAATGAAAGCATGTCAAGTTCTCGGAATTAACGTAAAGTTCCGCTTGATTGATATTTCCATCCGTAAAACAGCCGATTTTACGGACGGAAGGGTCAAAATGATGTGTGGCATCCGTAAATATGTTGTTTGTACGGACGGGATGCGACAAAAAGCAGATCGAACTATTAGGAGGCCCCACTTTCAGGTCAAATACTCGCTACCTGCATGTCGAGCGTGACCTTACTGTCATGGCGGTTCCGCTTGTCCTAAAAAAACGACCATTCGTCGGGACGTTCCGGCCTTTGGTCCGGAACTTTTTCTAATGTGATACTTTGTGAGTATCTTTATACCTTTAATATCACAAACTAACCGACATTTTTCTTTATGAATTTTTCTTTCAAGGCCCTGATGGCCATTGTAATATCTTCGTTGACTTTTGCGTCATGTCTGAATGAGGTTATGGACACTCCGGTACCGGAAGGTGTAGCGTCATACACCGCTTACGTTGACGGCTCCGCTACAAAGGCCGAACTGGACGGGAATGTGTCTATGTGGAACGGTGATGAGAGCATACAGATAGTCGGAAAGAAGGGAAACTATAAGTTTACGGCGTCTCTTCCAAGCCCTTCATACTCGGCTATGTTCAGCCTTGACGGCAGCGGCTCATATAAAGAGTCGGAAGTATTGGCCGTATATCCTTATGGGTCAGGAAATTATGCCGGTGATTTCGAAAAGATGACCGTGTCGGGCGTAGCCATCCCTTCTTCACAGACGGCAGTTGTAGGTTCATATGACCCGGAAGCAGCGGTCGCTGTCGCATATACGTCTGACAATACTTTGAGATTCAAGAATGCAACTGCTCTTCTTAAATTCACGATGGGCTCTGACGGTGTGAAGAATGTGACCGTGTGGGGCGATATGTCAGAAACGGAAATAGATGGAGAAATTCCTGATTTCTATCAGGAAGGAAATGTGTATCTTACTGTGGATCCTTCATGGAAGTCGGACGGAGCGCGTTTTGCGGCGTATTTCTTTGGAAACGGCACCACTTGGAAGAGTATGACTGCTGTCGAGGGACAGGATAACATGTATACCTGCTCGATTCCTTCAGGATATCCTAACGTCATATTCTGTAGAATGAACGGCGGCTCCTCGGCAAACGATTGGAACAACAAATGGAACCAGACCGTAGACCTTACTCTTGCTGATGGCCATATGTTCACCATAACCAATCCGTGGGACTCTTCAAATGATGACAAGGCAACAGGCTCCTGGGCAACATTTACAGCAGGAAAGATCAAGTCTACAGCCGGCATTTCCGGAACAGGAGTCAAGGTATATTACAACGAAGGCCAACCTGTAGTGGAAGGTGCATCTGCGGGATATGTATCCCTAAACGGTGACTTTCAGAGAGGAATGACTTATTACATCGCTGTCGCTCCGGTAGTATTTGAGAAGGGCTTCACTGTGGAGTTCAGCAATGTCGGAGACTATGAAAAGTATGCCGTAAAGAGCACTTCGAAGAAGATCGAGTTCAAACGCAACACGATCTATGACCTCGGAACTCTCTATTCCGGAAAGGAAGTCGGCTTCTTCACTGATCCTGCTTCTCCAGATGCAGACAAGCCTTGTACAATATATTTCAGACCGGCGGCGGATCACGCTCTTGCAAAGCAGACTGGCGATCTCTACGCCCACATCTGGGTTCCGGACCAGAATCTTGGCTCGGCATGGGGAGATAACTCCGCCAAGTACAAACTGACAAAGGTGGAAGGTGAGACGTTGTGGACGATGACTCTCTCTCCAAGCATCAGGGAGTGGTTCGGTGCAGGAGAAAAGGCGGTCCAGAGAGTCGGCCTTATCGCAAGGACTTCTGACAAGAATACTCAGACGGAGGATCAGTTCATCACAGTCACTGACTCCAAATATGGCGTTGTGCCGAATTTCGCTACAATGCCGGCCGGTGCAGAACATGGTATCAATTATGAGATTGCCGGGGAGAACACCGTGACTCTTGTTCTTTATGACAAGGACAAGAACGGTGACCGCTATGATTTCTGCCAACTTCTCTGGGATGAGAACTGGTGGGGTTACAGTACAAAGCCTGCATATCAGATGAACTATGACCAGAACAGCGGCTGCTGGTGGATAACATTGACGGATCTGAATCCTGACAAGCAGTATAAGTTCCAGTACTCTCTCGGATATGGAAAGACAGAGGTTGTCCGTACTTTCGATCCATATACGGAGATCATGTATGATACTAATCTTGATCAATATATCGCTTCTGCGACATATCCGAATCTTAAAGCGGAATATGGAAACAATCATGGCGGCAGGGACGCAGGTCTCATCTCCGCGTTCAAGATAAACCGTCCTCAGTACAATTGGCAGGTCGAGGATTACGACATCGAGGACAAGCACGATCTTGTCATCTATGAGTTGCTCGTCCGTGACTTCACGCCTTGGGTGAGCAATAAGGAGGGTAACATCAAGAACGCCATGGCTCAGTTGGATTATCTTCAGACGCTTGGCGTGAATGCGATCGAACTCATGCCTGTCCAGGAATTTGACGGCAATGACAGTTGGGGCTATAACCCATGTGCGTATTTTGCCATGGACAAGGCTTACGGAACCCGTAATGACTATAAGGCTTTCATCGATGCCTGCCATCAGAGAGGTATGGCCGTCATCCTTGACGTGGTGTATAACCATGCGACAGGAGCACATCCGTATGCGGCGATGTATTGGAACAAGTCTGCGAACAAGACAGAAGCAAGGAACCCTTGGTTCAATGTTGATGCACCTCATCAGTGGAGTGTCTTCCATGACTGGAATCATAGCAATCCGCTTGTACGTGACCATGTCAAGAGAAGCCTTACCTATCTGATGACGGAATATAAGATCGACGGTTTCCGTTTCGACCTGACCAAGGGATTCACTCAGAATTCGGGAACAGAAGAGTGTTACGATCAGTCGCGTGTCGATTTCCTTAAAGAGTATCACGCTCATATCAAGTCCGTGGATGACAAGGCTGTGATGATCTGCGAGCATTTTGTTGATGATGAGAACTGGGAACTCGGTAAGGACGGAATGCTTGTCTGGAGAAAGATGAATCATCCGTATACGAAGGCTCAGCGCAGGAATATGGGCGATGCGGATTTCACGGGCACGACCAACGGATTCAATGCAGACGGAACAATGGCAGATTGGAACAACTTCGGAATGCTTGTGGGATTCCAGGAGAGCCATGACGAGCAAAGGACCAACTATGATGCACAGTGGGAGGATAACAGCGGTCCGGAGATTCCTTTTGCTACACGTATGGAACGTGCGAAGATCAACGCTGCATTCTTCCTTCTCTCTCCGGGCCCGAAGATGATATGGCAGTTCGGTGAGATCGGATATGACATTTCCGGAGGTAACGGAGACTCTTCAAAGAAACCATGCAAGACAGCCGAATATATGGCAGTGCCGGAAAGGAAGGCCCTTTATGACACTTACTGCATGCTCATCGATTTCCGCAAGGACAATCCGCGTTTTTTCGACTATGATGTGAACTTCCGCTGGTATGTGGATAACAATCATCAGACAGGCCGTTATCTTTTCTCAAAGTCCGCAGAAGGAAAGCAGTTCGCCCTTTTCGGAAACTTCGGAAGTGAAACTAAGAGTATCGGAGTGGCTCTTCCGGAAGGTGTTGACAAGTGGTACCAGTATGATGACAAGAACGCAGTATGGAACGGTTCGAGTCATACTGTTGAGATGGCTGAGGGTCAGTTCTACCTGCTTGTGAGCGATCCGTCAATGTGCAGATAAATCTATCATTCATACAAAGTTTTATATTGTGTTGCCTGCTCCAGACCCTCGGTGGTCTGGGGCAGGTTTGGTTTTGTGATTTGTTTTATCTAACTTTACGGAACTTATGTAAATATCTTTGCTATGAAAAAGGCTTCAATTCTCTTAATATCAGCACTTATGGCCGTTTTGTCAGGGTGTCAGACCGACACTGTTCAGGAAACGATGACAGGAAACGATCCGCATAAGATTTTCGCTGTGATAGAGGAGGATGCGGCTACAAAGACATCTCTGAGCAGGAACAACAAGATTCTGTGGTCTGAGGGTGATCAGATTGCGGTGTTCCAGAACAGCAGGTCCGGAAGCATATATCAGGTCGATCCGGAGTCTGTGGGAAGTTCATCGGCGACTTTCTTTTGTGTCGAGAACAAGAGCAAGGGTGTTACAATCGGGGCCGATATTGCATTTTATCCTTATGAATCCGGAATGTATTGCACGGCTCTCGGTGAAGACAGGTATGAAATCAGTGATTATGATTTCCCTTCAGTCCAGACCTATGTGGCTGATTCGTTCTGTGAAGAAGCATATCCTATGGCCGCCGTGTCGGAGGTCGGGTCTGAGGATTTCTCATTCAGGAATATATCCGGCGTTCTGAAACTTATGCTCACCGGCAGTGAGGCTGTCAAGTCAATCACTCTTCAGGGAAATGCAGATGAAATATTGTCTGGCAAGGGTGTCGTGACTGTCGGTTCCGGTAATTTTGAACCGGTGGTGACTTTCGGTGCATCTGTGGGAAACGTGGTGACTCTTGACTGCTCTTCAGCCCCTGTCACTTTGAATAAGGAAACCCCGACGGCCTTCCTGATTGCACTCCCTCCTGTTACTTTCGAGACTGGATTCAATGTTGTTGTAGAAGGCGTTTCTGGAGGCAAGATGACTCTGAAGACATCAAACAAGGCAGTCATTGCAAGATCTTCTATCCTCCGCATGCCACAGGTTGAGTTCGTTCCTGTGGGAGGAATACTGATTGAGGAAGTTTCCAAGACATTCGATGAGGTCATCGTGAGGGTAAGTGTACGTGGTGTTGTGCAATATTGTGGAGGTTGTCTTCCTGCAGACAAGTTCTCCCTGTCGACGGTGCTTAGGAATGCAAACTGGAAGATTGCCCCGCGTATAACGGATAACTTCGAATACGAAGGCCCTGTCACCGGCTTCCCGAATGTTGAACCGGTTCCGGTTTCATCCGGTCAGACATATGTGTTGTGGGTGGCTCCTTATAAGGAAGGTCAGACTGTTCTTAAACAGGCTGATATCGTCTACAAGGAATTTACTGTGCCTGAAATCAGTGCCGGTGGTGAAATGGATGTGATATGCACAGGAACTGAAATTGACATCAAGTCTGTCAAGGCTACCATATCTGCAGAAGGTTCGTCAATGATATATTCAGCCTTGCTGACTGCGGAAGAAGCAGAGTCTTATCCGACTGAGGCTGATTGTGTGAAATATCTGATAGACAAGACAATCCCTTCAAAGGATGATGTTGTGGAAGTGTGTCGTGATGGCCTGAGTCCTGCTACATCTGTCAAGTTGATTGCCATGGCAGTTGATCCTAGCGGAAAGTATGGCGATCTTCTGGTAGAGAATCTGACTACTTCTGTCCCGGAATTCAATGAAGAAATCCAGATTAAGTTGAGTGTCGAATATGAAGATAAGACGGCGTATGTTCATGTTGACGGCAATTCTGCAGACGTTGTCTATTATTATTTTGTCGGCAAGACTTCATCTACGTCCTGGACACGTTATCTTGGAGGTACAAGGGAGTCGGCAGAAGAATTCATGGTGTTGAATCTGGACAGTTATATGCTGAAGAATACAGAGGAGGTCCCTCTTGTTGACGGATACATTGTTTATGATGACCTTGAAATGGGGGAGGCTCATGTGGCTGTTGTATTGGCGGTGGACCAGGAAGGGGAATATTCAAGAGCATATATAACTTATTTCACACCGACACTCGACCTTGGCGATTTCGTGTATAAGTCTGGTGAGTCCAAGGAATTGTGGATGGCTTCAAGACCTGTTGTCAAGTTCGGTATATGTGATGGAGATTCAGAGTTCTATACCATAAGTTGGTACGTGGAACCGGCAGAAGGTATGACAGCATATACGGTTTGTGCTCATCCTAATGCTTTTGCCGAATGTGACACTCCGGAAGAGATCGCGACGGTAGTTTATAATATGGGTGTGAAGGTTGTACCTGGTAAGTTGGAAACCGTATTTTACGGAACGGAAGATAATTATGTTTATGTTACTTGGTGTGACGAGGACGGCAATTTCTACGAAACCTATTCTGTTCCGGTTCCGTAATGTAATAATTTGACCCTTCCTGCTTTCATTTCGTTCTGTTTCTCATTTCTTTTTCATATATTTGGAACGGATATCCCCGTCCGTGCTGATAATATGAAACTTCCGATAGATAAAACATCCTTAGGCTCCGTGCTGGAGCAAATGGGCATAACAGACATTGCCCGTTCCACAATCCGTCAGTCAGGCGAAATCGCCAGAACACTGGAACGTGATCTGGATATTGAATTTCTTCATCTCGAAATGGGAATTCCCGGGCTTCCACCTTCGCAGGTGGGAGTGGATGCGGAATGTGCCGCTCTGAGAAACGGCGTTGCTTCCATATATCCGAATATGATGGGAACGCCTGAACTCAAATCGGAGGCTTCACGTTTTTTAAAGGCCTTCCTTGATGTTGATGTGGCTCCTCGCGGATGTATACCTACCGTGGGATCTATGCAGGGAAGTTTCAGTGCATTTCTGCTTTGTTCTCAATTGGATTCCCGGAAAGATACGATTCTCTTTATCGATCCCGGGTTCCCTGTGCAGCGAAGTCAGGCAAAGATCCTAGGAGTAAGAGACTTGTCTTTCGATATATACGACTATCGCGGAGACAGGCTGGAAGGTAAACTGGAAGAAATCTTTTCTACCGGCAGGATTGCCGCTGTCGTATATTCCAGCCCGAACAATCCTGCATGGTTCAATCTGACCGAAGAAGAACTCTCCGTAATCGGCAGGATGGCCACCAGACATGATGTCGTTGTAATCGAGGACCTTGCATATATGTGCATGGATTTCAGGAAGCCTCTGGGCACTCCTTTCGTACCTCCATTCCAGCCGACCGTGGCGAAATATACCGACAATTACATCATCCTTATGTCTGCATCGAAGATGTTCAGTTATGCAGGACAGAGGATTGCGATTGTCGCTGTGTCGGATAAACTATATGTGCGTGAATATCCGGCATTGAAGGAAAGATATGCCATTTCTTCTGCTGGTGATGTGCTTGTCCTGGCACTCCTTTATGCCTTGTCTTCGGGTACAAGCCATTCTGCCCAGCATGCTCTGGCGGCTATGTTCAAGGCCGCTTCTGACGGCCGTCTCGACTTTGTCAAGGATACGTCGGAATACAGCAGACGTGCGGCCATCACCAAGAAGATGTTCCTGGACAACGGCTTCCATATAGTCTACAGCAAGGATGGAGATGAGGACGTCAGTGACGGATTCTTCTATACAGTAGGGTACAGGACCATGTCCGCTGACGGAAAGGTGGAGGAGATGTCGGGTGCGGTCCTGATGCAGGAACTGATGTTGTGCGGAATATGTTCCATCGCCCTCTCGCTGACAGGAAGTATGCAGAACGGTGTCCGTATATGTGTCTCGCAACTCAACAGACCAGAGCAGTTCGATCTTCTGAACGAGAGACTTGCCATCTTCGCTGCCGCACATGAAATCATTTCAAAATAATTTCATAGTATGCACCACCTTCCCCCTGATAGCACCAGAACAAATACACATTGATAAACCAGATAATATTGGAGCGCAGCGAAAGTAAGTCCCCTCTCCGAGAGAGGGGATTTAGGGGAGAGGTAACGTGAATACATTTCATAGTATGCACAACCTTCCCCAATAGCCCCAAAATAAATACACATTGATAAACCAGATAAGATCCGAACTATGAAATACGTGTCAGCGGCAGATGCCGTCAAACTCATCAACTCCGGCGAAAGCATTTATATCCAAGGCAGCACATCCATCCCCGAAGTCTTGTCCCAGGCCCTTGCAGACCGTGGACCGGAACTGCGTGACGTCACGATATATGCCGCATTTGCGGTAGGCCGCTGCAATGCTCCATATTGCAGACCAGAATACAAGGACTCGTTCAATGTCAAGAGCCTGTTCGTCGCCAACAACATCCGCAGATGGCTGGCTGACGGTTACGGCACGACCATACCGGCATTTCTTGGTGAGATCCCTTCATTGTTCAGAGACGGGACTCTGCCTGTCGATACGGTTTTCCTCAATGTCTCCCCTCCGAATGAGGAAGGTTACTGCTCTTTCGGAGTGTCTGCCGACCTGGCCGTGTCAGCGACCGAATGTGCGAAAAAGGTTATAGTGCAGGTCAATAAGGCCATGCCTTTCTCATATGGCGACGCCTTGATTCATGTCTCGCGTATCGATGCGGCAGTTGAAACGGATGATCCGTTGGTTGAGGTGCCTACCGCAGTTCCTACGGAAATAGATACGGCGATCGGACGTCATATCGCGGAAATGATTCCGGACGGGGCAACTCTTCAGATCGGCGTCGGAGGCATTCCTAATGCGGTTCTGGCTGCGTTGAAGGACCATCAGCATCTCGGACTCCATACTGAGGCTATGACGGACGGAGTCCTCCCTCTTCTGGAAAGCGGAGTCATAGATAATTCCTGCAAGAAAGTATGTCCCGGCATATCGGTAGCCTCGCTGGCGCTGGGCTCCCGCCGTCTGTATGACTATATGGACTATCGCAAGGACCTGATCCTGAAAGACGTGGCATGGACCAACGATCCTTTCCGTATCGCGCAGAATCCTAAGGTCATGGCTATCAATTCGGCTGTAGAAGTGGACCTTACCGGGCAGGTATGTGCCGATTCGGTCGGGAAACGTATCATATCCGGAGTAGGCGGGCAGCATGACTTCATGTATGGAGGTTCTCTTTCGGAAGGTGGAAAGACATTCATTGCGATTCCTTCGATGACGGACAAGGGTGTTTCCAAGATCAAGCCGGTGCTGACCGAAGGTGCTGGTGTGGTGACTACGCGTCATATGGTCCAGAACATAGTGACAGAGTACGGCGTGGCTTCTCTGCGAGGCAAAAGCCTTGCGGAACGTGCCCGTGCCCTGATTTCCATAGCACATCCTTCGGTGCGTGAAGAACTGGACCGTGAGGCCGCAGAACGTTTCGGTCACTCTTATCTTCGATTGAGGTCGTAAGGTTGTCATAACTGATGAAAATTCGTATATTTGTCTGCTTGCTCCATTGCGGGCAATAAGTATATGGACAAATACAGTGAATATATAGAGATTCAAGGTGCCAAGGCTCATAACCTCAAGGGAGTGTCCTTGGCCATACCTCGTGGTAAGTTTGTGGTAGTGACGGGCTTGAGCGGAAGCGGAAAGTCTTCTCTGGCCTTTGACACCATATATGCGGAAGGTCAGAGACGTTATATGGATACGCTCTCTACATATGCCAAGCATTTCATGGGCATACTCGAAAAGCCGGAGGTGGAATCCATAACAGGTCTGAGTCCGATAATCGCCATAGAACAGAAGACAACCGGCAACAATCCGCGTTCGACTGTCGGCACGATCACTGAAATATATGACTTTCTCCGTCTGCTTTATGCCCGTGCTTCCACGGCATATTCTCCGGAGACGGGAAAGGCGATGGTAAGATATACAGATGAGCAGATCGTCTCGCTCATCATGGAGAATTATCAGGACCGCAAATGCTATCTCCTTGCTCCTGTGGTAAGAGGAAGGAAGGGACATTACAAGGAACTTCTCGTGCAGATGCGCAAGAGGGGATATACCCAGGTGCGTATCGACGGAGAACTGCATGAACTGAATGAAGTTACGGCTCTGGACCGCTACAAAGCCCATTTCATAGAACTTGTCATCGACAGGCTCAAGCCTTCGCAGAAAGATGAGAAACGTATCAAATCCTCGGTGATCTCGGCATTGAACTTCGGAAAAGGCTCACTCGCCGTGATGGACATGGAAACGCAGGCAGTGCATCATTTCTCTAAGCATCTCGTGTGTCCGGATACGGGAATATCGCTTGCAGAGCCGGCTCCGCATTCCTTCTCCTTCAATTCTCCTCAGGGCTATTGTCCTCATTGCAAGGGTCTCGGAATAATCGTGGACGTGAATATGGATACGATAATCCCGGACAGGAAGGTTTCCATCGCAGACGGAGGCATAGTGCCGCTTGGCAAGATACGTGAGACCAAGAAATTCGACGTGATACGTTCCATCGCCCGTAAATACAGTTTCTCGCTATACGACCCGATAGAAGACCTTCCGGATGAGGTCATATCCCTTATCGTCTTCGGCTCGGATGAACTTTTCAGGGTGGGAGAGGGAACATCTTCGGAGATGGTCTCGTTCTCAGGAATTGTGAGCGACATTCATGAAAAGATAGTATGTCCGGTCTGCGGGGGAAGCAGGCTCAACAAGGAAACCACTTATTTCAAGATTGACGGCAAGACCATTTCCGAGGTAGCAGCCATGGAAATAGGGCAGTTGAGCGAATGGCTCCATTCGCTGGATTCCGTGCTGGGGAAGAGAGAGAGCATAATTGCAAGGGATATTCTCAAGGAACTCAAGGACAGGGTTTCGTTCCTTCTTGACGTAGGACTTGAATATCTTTCCCTTGACAGGTCTACATCCTCCCTTTCCGGAGGTGAAAGCCAGAGAATCCGTCTGGCGACACAGATAGGATCGAAACTGGTGAATGTGCTCTATATACTTGATGAACCTTCCATCGGCCTTCATCAGAGGGATAACCGCAAACTTATAGCCTCGTTGAAGAAACTTCGTGATGAGGGCAATTCCGTCATGGTTGTCGAGCATGATGCAGAGACCATGCTTTCTGCCGACTGGCTTGTGGATGTGGGTCCCGGTGCCGGTGCTGAAGGTGGAAGAATATGCTATAACGGGCCTGTGGACGCAATTTCCGATGGTTCTTCAGTCACTCTGGATTATCTGACAGGCAGAAAGATGATAGAAGTGCCATCCAGCCGTCGTTCCGGCAACGGGCTGACTCTGGGATTGCGTGGAGCATGTGGCAACAATCTCAAGAATGTGGATGTGGATTTTCCTCTAGGCATGCTTGTGGGCATAAGCGGAGTCAGTGGAAGCGGAAAGTCGTCTCTGATCAACGAGACCCTCATGCCGATTCTCAAGAACAAGTTCTACAATGCCAAGATGCAGCCGCTTCCGTATGGGGAAATTATCGGCGTAGAGAATATCGACAAACTCATAGAGATCGATCAGAGCCCTATTGGACGTACGCCTCGAAGCAATCCGGCGACATTCACAGGGGTCTTCAACGACATCAGGAATCTCTTTGAGGCTACTCCTGACGCCAAGGTGAGGGGATTCAAGGCCGGAAGATTCTCGTTCAATGTGGCCGGTGGCAGATGCGAGGAATGCAAGGGTGCGGGAATCAAGGTGATAGAGATGAATTTCCTGCCTTCTGTCAATGTGGTCTGCAACGAATGCCGCGGAAGAAGGTACAGGAATGACACCCTCGCTGTAAAATATAAGGGCAAGAACATAAATGATGTGCTGGAAATGCCTATAAGCGAGGCATATGAATTCTTCAGCAACATTCCGTCGATTGCGCAGAAACTCAAGGCGATGGTGGATGTCGGCCTAGGGTATGTGAGGCTGGGACAGTCGGCTGTGACTCTCTCAGGAGGCGAAAGCCAGAGAATGAAACTGGCTGCCGAACTTGCCAGAAAAGGAACGGGAAATACGCTTTATATCCTGGACGAACCTACGACAGGCCTGCATTTTGATGACATAAAGGTGCTTCTGGATGTACTTCAGCAACTGGTCGAGCAGGGTAATACCGTGGTTGTGATCGAGCATAACCTGGACATACTCAAGTCTGTGGACTATATCTTCGACATGGGTCCGGAAGGCGGAAAGAAAGGCGGAATGATCGTGGCGGAAGGCACACCCGAGCAGTTGGCTGAGAATCCAGATTCGGTTACAGGGCCTTTCCTGAAGGAAGCCCTCTCGGCCGGTGCCATCGGATAATCAAGACAATAATATGACTATGGAAAATATAAGAATCTTTTGCGAGAACACCGGATCGTATGAAATGGTTACCATGGGTACGACTCTCAAGGAAATTTCCGACCGTATGTGCCCGTGTCTAAAAGATAATTGCGGGGCTGATATTCCGGTCCTTGCCGCATTGGTGGACAATAAACTTAAGTCTCTGGACTATAAGGTGATTAATCCCCATAATGTAAATTTCGTTACATATGACCATCCGGATGGCAGACGTACATATATCCGTTCGCTCTGCTTCGTCCTGCAGAAGGTACTCAGGGAGAAGTATCCGGACAAGGTCCTTGCCATAGATTATTCTCTCCCGAGCGGTCTTTACTGTGAGTTGAGGGAAAGGAACCACCATCAAGACGGCAGACCGAATGTCTGCTATCTTACCGATTCGGAACTTGAAGATGTCGAGAACGGAATGATGAATATCATCCGGGCTGACATTCCTTTCGGAAAGACCATGCTCAGTCTTGAAGAGTGTGAAAGACTTTTCAGCGGTAACGGACAGCCGGAAAAGGTCAATCTTCTCAAGACCCTCGGAAGATATAATTACAATGTGTATTTCCTTGATGGACAGTCTGATACGTTTTATGGCCCGTTGGTTCCGTCTACCGGACTCCTCAAGACTTTCAACATAATGGGATTCAATGACGGCTTCTGCCTGCAGTATCCTATGGACGGCGATTTCGGAAAGGTCCTTCCTATGAAGAGGCAGTCCAAACTGGCTACTGCCCTCAAGGAACATTCGGACTGGTGCTCCGTGATGGGAGTCAGAGGTGTGGGTGCATTGAACGGCAAGGTGCTTTCAGGAAATATCGTCGACCTGATTAATCTCTCGGAGGCTCTGCATGAAAGGAAATATGCGGAAATCGCAGATCAGATATATGCCCGCAGGGACAGTGTGAAGATAGTATTCATAGCAGGCCCTTCAAGCAGCGGAAAGACATCTACATCGAAACGTCTTGCTCTTCAGTGCCGCATCCTCGGACTGAATCCGAAGGTCATAGAACTGGACAATTATTTCGTGGAGAGGGAGAATACTCCTAAGGATGAAAGCGGTGCATATGATTTCGAAGCCCTCGGCGCCATGGATCTTGCCCTTCTCGGGCGTCAGTTGAATGATCTTCTTGCCGGCAAGGAGGTTGAGATCCCTCGCTTTGATTTCAAGGACGGCAGAAAGTACTTCGAAGGCAATTTCATGCAGTTGCATGAGAAGGATATCCTCATAATGGAGGGCATACATGCCTTGAACCCGGCCATGATACCGGATGTGGACAATTCCAAGGTGTTCCGTGTCTATGCATCTGCACTCACTTCTCTGTCCATCGACGAGAACAACAACATATCCACTTCGGATAACCGTATGCTGCGCAGGATGATACGTGACAACCGCACCAGAGGCATTATTCCGGAAAACACGATCAACATGTGGCAGAGTGTCCGCCGCGGGGAAAACCGCAATATATTCCCTTTCCAGGAAAATGCCGATGCTGTCTTCAATTCCGCGCATATCTTTGAACTGCCTGTGCTGAAATATTACGCAGAACCTCTTCTGCGCCGTATCTCACCACGTTCTCCTGCTTATTCGGAGGCAACCAGGATGCTCAAGTTCCTGGATTATATCGTCGCGCTTTCTCCTGCCGAGATCGCAGCCATCCCGCCGACTTCAATTCTCAGGGAATTCATCGGCGGTCAGACCCTTTAATCTTCGTACGGCTCGTTGAAGGGAAGAAGGAACGGATTGGTCATGCGTTCGGTGGCTATTTCCGTTTCCGGCCCGTGGCCTGGGATGACGCGGATGTCTCCGTCCAGACATATGATCTTGGTGAATATGCTTTTCATGATGGTGTCATAGTCTCCGCCCGGATGGTCGGTGCGGCCTATGGCTCCTGCGAATAATGTGTCTCCGCTGAACAGGACCTTGTTTTCGCGGTCGAGGTAGCATATGCCTCCAACTGTGTGCCCAGGAGTCTCTATCACTTCGAACTTCAGGTCTCCCACCTCTACTACGCTACCTTCTGTTACATCCGATGTCTCGAATGCTTCCGGCATGGGCGCTCCGAAGCAGCGGCAGAAATATTCATTGCTTTCGAGAGTGAACCTGTCGGCAGGATGCATATAAATCGGAAGTCCTCCGAAATGCTTTGAAATCCCGCTTACACCGAGCACGTGGTCGAAATGACCGTGGGTCAGCATTATGCATGCAGGGGTAAGTCCTTTCTTTTCAATGAAACTGATTATCTGTGACGATTCTGCAGGTGAGGCGCAGCCCGGATCTGTAATAGCACAGATATTATTGTTATCCCAGACTATGCTGCAGCGTGTCTGGAAGGCGTTGAATACGAAATGCTCGATGTGTATCATTCGAAAATAACTTAAAAACATGCAAATTTACACTTATTTTATTATTTTTGTAAACTGAATAATAGCGTAATCGAATAAATACTAAATAATATGCATATAGCGATAGCAGGTAATATCGGCAGCGGAAAGACTACTCTGACCAGGATGCTCGCCGCTCATTACGGTTGGACTCCGAAATTCGAGTCTGTTGATTATAATCCATATCTTGCTGATTTCTATGATGATATGGAAAGATGGTCGTTCAATCTTCAGGTATATTTCCTTAACAAAAGATTCAAGGATGTCGTGGACATTTCCAAACTGGACGATGTCATCATTCAGGACCGTACAATCTACGAGGATGCGCGCATTTTCGCTCCGAACCTCCACGGAATGGGCCTGATGAGCACAAGGGATTTCGAGAATTATTCAGATCTCTTCGACCTTATGATGTCGCTGGTGAACCCGCCTGACCTGCTTATCTATCTCAGAAGTTCGATTCCTAACCTCATAGGCCAGATCCAGAAGCGAGGACGCGAATACGAGAAGAGCATCCGTATCGATTACATCACAGGTCTGAACGAGCGTTATGAAAACTGGATCAAGGATTACAAGCACAATCTTCTTATCCTTGATGTGGACCGTATCAAGTTTGAAAATCGTCCTGAGGACTTCCAGGAGGTGATCGACAAGATAGATGCCGAACTTTTCGGACTTTTCGCTAAAGATTAATAACATCATGGCAGGCGTCATTTTCGGATATTTATGACCACCTGACTGAAACCAAACTATATCATTATGGCAGAAAGATTAACCATCATCGACTTTGTCGAGAAGTATGTTGCCATGTATTCGAAGAATCCTTTCCTTTGGGAGAAGAATCTCGATACCAACCAGTGGGAACCTACGACTTATGAAGAGACATTGAAAAAGGCTAAGCGCATTGCTGCCGGTCTCATGGCCCTCGGAGTTCAGAAGGGCGAAAAGGTGTCTTATCTCAGCGAAGGCCGCGACATGTGGGTCATCGGCGAACTTGGAGTGCTTTATGCGGGTGCTGTGAATGTGCCGCTTTCCATCAAACTGGGAGAGACTAATGACCTGGTATTCAGAGTGAAACATTCTGATTCCAAGTATGTGATCACATCGAAGTTCCAACTTGCCAAGATCAGGGCAGTCCTTCCAGAATGTCCTATGGTCGAAAAGGTCATCATCTTCGACAAGATCGATGACATGAGGGAGAACGAAATATATATCGGTGACATCATCGAGATGGGAGACAAGTTCCTTGCTGAACATGAAGACATGTTCATCCAGAGGTACAGGAGCATAGAACCGGATGACTATGCGAACATCAGTTACACATCAGGAACGACGGCAGATCCGAAGGGTATCCTCCTGACTCACAGGAACTACACTGCAAACGTCGAGCAGGCTCATTCTGTCATCGGAGTAGGACCAGAGGACAGAATGCTCATCATTCTTCCTCTCGACCATTGCTTCGCTCATGTCGCAGGTTTCTATACAATGATGTCATACGGTGCTTCCCTCGGAATGGTTCCGTCAGGAAAATCAGGCAAGGAAGCCCTCAGAAACATCTCTCCAAGTATTCAGGAACTCAAACCGAGCGTAATGCTCTCGGTTCCTACACTTGCAAAGAGTTTCAAGAAGAACATCGAGACAACAATCGCAAAGAAGGGTCCGACAATCGAGAAACTCTACAACTTCGCCCTCAAGAACGCCATCGCTTACAACAAGGAGGGCTACAACAAGGGAACAGAGTTCGTGGACATCTTCCGCAAGCCTCTCATGCTTCTCTTTGACAAACTGATATTCAAGGCTGTGCGTCAGGGACTTGGCGGCAACATGAAGTTCTTTGTCGGTGGCGGCGCTCTTCTTGACATCGACCTTCAGAGATATTACTATGCGATCGGAATCCCTATGTATCAGGGTTATGGACTCTCGGAGGCTACTCCGATCATCTCGGCTAACTCTCCTGCAAGACATATCTTCGGCTCATCCGGAAAGATCGTCCAGCCTATGGAAATCAAGATTCTTGACGCTGACGGTGTAGAACAGCCTTTCGGATCGAAGGGAGAGATCTGCATCAAGGGTGAGAACGTGATGGCAGGTTACTGGAAGAACCCTAAGTCTACAGCCGACACTATCGTAGACGGATGGCTCCATACAGGAGACATGGGTTACATGCGTGATGAGGAAATGCTTTATGTGGTGGGACGATTCAAGTCTCTCCTCATCGCTGCTGACGGTGAGAAATATTCACCGGAAGGAATCGAGGAAAATCTCGTCGAGAGTTCGAAATATATCGACGGAGCCCTTCTCCACAACAGCCAGGATCCTTATACCATCGCCCTCATAACTCCTAACAAGGAGGCCTTGAAGGCTTATGCCAAGGAACTCGGCCTCGATCCTGCAACAAAGGAGGCAAAGGTCAAGATGCTCGAACTTCTTCAGGATGAGGTCAATATGTACCGCAAGGGCGGACGTAACTTCGGCGCATTCCCTGAAAGATGGCTTCCTGCAGCAGTCTGCGTGCTTCCTGAACCTTGGACGGAGCAGAACCATTTCCTCAACAGTTCGATGAAGGTTGTACGCGGCCGTGTCGAGGAAGCCTACAAGGCTAACATGGAATTTGCTTACACTCCGGAAGGAAAGTATATCGTGAACGATATGAATCTTGCGTCGCTTTAAAGATGTTATGCGTCGCCCAAGTGTTTGAGCGATAATGCTTTATATAAAATGCCTGCTGTATTTTTACAGCAGGCATTTTACGTAAGTGGCTGATGCTGAATGTGTCATGTGTCTCCTGTTGATTTTCATCATTCTTTTGTGAAGATGAAAATCAGCGTGAAATGCCTGATTGTTAATCAATTGTGCTATTCTGAACGGGGGGGGGTAAAAATATGGTAATATTTTAGTCAGTGTTCATTGTTTTTTGAAAAAATATGTATATTTTTGACTTTTAGATTTTGTGCTTTGTTGTGTGTTATTATGAAAAACTTTATCATCATTGCTGCGTTTGCTGTCATGACAGTCAATCTGTCTGCTCAGGACTTTGCCATCAAGAGTAATGTCCTCTCGGACGTTGCGGGCTCCGCAAACCTCGGAATCGAATTCGGGGGGGGCAATCCCAAATGGTCATATGACATAACCGGATACTATTCTCCGTGGGACCGCAGCAATGGTGTGATACGTAAGCATCTGTACGTACAGCCGGAGGCCAGATGGTGGTTCTGCGACCGTTTTTCCGGACATTTTCTTGCCGCACATGCTCATGGCGGCATATACAACATCGGCAACATCGACGCTGACTTCAAGTTTCTCGGCAGCGACCTCTCGCAACTG
>JAZQES010000074.1:0-5860 GCA_045539115.1 Candidatus Cryptobacteroides sp.
GTAGGTCACACTATCGCAGTTCATAATGGAAACAAGTTTATTCCGGTTTATGTTACTGAGAACATGGTAGGCCACAAACTTGGTGAGTTCGCGCCGACAAGCACATTCAAAGGCCATTCGGGCAATCGTAAATAATTTAAAATGAAATTGTAATTATGGGAGCTCGTAAAAGACAGATGGCCGAGAGGCCTAAGGAAATAAAGAAGCAGACAGCTATCGCTAAGCTGAATGATGTACCTACATCACCTCGCAAGATGCGTCTCGTTGCAGACATCGTACGTGGCGTAGAGGTGAACCGTGCTATCGATATCCTCAGATTTTCGAAGAAGCACGCTTCTATCGATCTGGAGAAACTTCTCCGCAGCGCAGTTGCTAACTGGGAGGCTAAGAATCCGGATAATGTAAAAGAGTTGGAGAACGGTAACGTTATCGTTAAGACAATCATGGTTGACGAGGGACGCACTCTCAAGAGAATCCGTCCTTGCCCACAGGGTCGTGCAGGTCGTATCCGCAAGCGTTCAAACCACGTGACTGTTGTTCTCGATGTTAAGAAACCAGCAAAAGTGGAGGAATAATCATGGGACAGAAAACAAATCCAATCAGCAACAGAATCGGTATCACCCGTGGTTGGGACTCTAACTGGGTAGGTGGTAACTATGCAGAGAAGATCGCAGAGGACTTCGAGATCCGTAAGTATCTCTCAAGCCGTCTTGCAAAGGCTTCTCTCTCAAAGATCGTTATCGAGAGAACTCTCAAACTCATCACTGTAACAATCCACGCTGCAAGACCAGGTGTCATCATCGGTAAGGGCGGCCAGGCAGTCGATCTCCTCAAGGAGGAACTCAAGAAGGTAACCAAGAAGGATGTTCAGATCAACATCTACGAGGTTAAGAAGCCTGAGGTTGATGCAACTATCGTAGCAGATTCTATCGCTCGTCAGATCGAGGGTCGTGTATCATATCGTCGTGCGATCAAGATGGCTATTGCAACAGCAATGCGTGTTGGTGCAGAGGGTATCAAGGTTCAGGTAAGCGGTCGTCTTGGTGGTGCCGAAATGGCAAGAAGCGAGATGATCAAGGAAGGACGTACACCACTCCACACATTCCGTGCAGACATCGACTACGCACTCGCTGAGGCTCATACCAAGGTAGGTGTACTCGGTATCAAGGTATGGATCTGCAACGGTGAGGTTTACGGAAAGAAGGATCTCTCTCCTAACGCAGGTATCGCAGCACAGGCTCAGCAGTCTGCAGGCAACAACCGTGGCGGACGTAACAACGATCGTCGTCGTGGTGGCCGTGGCGGACGCAGAGACAACAAGTAATCACGATTACTTCACATATTTATCGAAGGGTTGGCTTAAATGCCGACCCTTTTTTATTATCTTTGAAAAAAATATTAGTTATGAAGATCAGATCTATTCTTTTTGCGGCTCTTTTTGCCGCTGTACTCTCATCTTGCGCAGGTAAGGTGGCAGAGACTACTGAGATTACGGGAACAGTGATTCCTGAGGGTATTTCAGAGGTAAATGTGATTGTGGAAGGAGTCATTGATACATTGGTTCCGGTGACTGACGGAAAGTTCGTTGTCGTTGTTCCTGCCAATGCTGCTGCTTTGTCAAGCATTGCTGCTGCTAATTACAGGGCTGCATTCATTTCGGACGGTACACCACTTGAAGTTGTTCTTGGCGAGGATCCGAAGGTTACTTCGAAATATCCGAAGATTTCTGTTCAGGAGAGACTGAATGCATACAATGCGGCAGAGGATGCCCTTATGGAAGAATATTTGAACAGGCAGAAGGAGATCGCTGAGGACAGTGTCCTGACTCAGGATGAGAAGGAGGCGAAGTTCGAGGAGTTCTTCGCTGAATTCGAGGGCAGGTATTATGGCCATCATAAGCAGGCGTGTGAGGAAAATGCAGATAACTTTGTGTCTGTATTTGCTCTCAATAACCTCAGAGGACAACTGGAAGATGCGGAAATGTCAGATCTTATTGGCAGACTTGCTTCAGTTCTTCAGGAAAGCAAGTATGTAAAGGGCATGAAGGATGCGCTCGATGCAAGAATCGCAACCGCAGAGGGTACTATGTTCAAGGATTTCACAGTAGAGCATGTGTTCGGATATGACAGGAGCATTGATCCGCAGCCGCTCAAGAAGGAAGTGAAGTTCTCTGACTATGTCGGTAAGGGTACATATGTCCTTGTTGATTTCTGGTCTCCTTGGTGCGGTCCATGTCGTCGTGAGATTCCGAATATCCAGGCTGTCTACGAGCAGTATAAGGACAAGGGTCTCGAGGTTCTCAGCCTTGCAGTCTGGGAAAGAAGGCCGCAGTCGCATACTATCGAGGTTGCAGGTGAACTCGGAATGGATTGGCTGCACATCAACAACTGTGGAGCGGTACCTACTGAGATATATGGTGTCGAGGGTATTCCTCACCTTATGCTCATCGGTCCGGACGGAACCATCCTCAAGAGGGGTTTCCATGGTCTTGAGGGCATTCAGGCTGCGGTTGCTGAATATCTTTAATATTTATCCTGAGCGAAGCGAAGGATATTCATGGATATCAGACAGAAAATAGCATTATTTCCTCATTCCCCCGGTGTCTACAGATATTATGACGCCGAGGGGAATGTCATATATGTGGGTAAGGCGAAGGATCTCCACAAGAGGGTAGCACAGTATTTTGTGCCGGCTGAGAGGCTGACGCGCAAGACGGCCGTGATGGTTTCGAAGATTGCGGATGCGGAGTATACTGTCGTGGAATCAGAGGCTGATGCCTTGCTGCTTGAGAACAATCTGATCAAGCAGTTCAAGCCCCGTTACAACATCCTTCTGAAGGATTCCAAGACTTATCCGTGGATATGCGTCACTGCTGAGGATTTTCCTCGTGTCATGCTTACGCGTCGTATGGTCAGGGACGGTTCCCGTTATTTCGGTCCGTACAGCAGTGTGATACATGCGCGTAATCTTGTGGAATTTTTCCATTCCGTCTATCCTCTGCGTACCTGTAAGCATAAGATCACTTCCGATGTCATCCTTCGCGGCAAGATTCGTCCTTGTCTGAATTTCCATATCAGGAAATGTCTGGGATGTTGTGTCGGAGGCATATCGCAGAAGGAATACAATCAGAATATAGAAGAGATAGTTTCTCTGCTGAAGGGAGGAGGCAGGGAGATAATCCAGCATTACAAGACACTTATGGCTGAGGCAGCCGAACGTATGGAATTCGAGCAGGCGCAGGTCTATAAGGAAAAGATGCTCTCTCTTGAGCAGCATTACAGCAAGTCGGTGATAATGAATGCGATAGTAGGTGATGTGGATGTGTTCTCTCTTGTCATTGACGGCCAGGATGCATTCGGAAACTTCATGAGGATCCGTGGCGGTGCCGTGATCCAGTCGCTGAACCTCGGTTTCAAACTTATGATCGAAGAGTCTCAGGAGTCCGTACTGGCCATGTTCATAGGAGAGATCCAGGCTAAATTCGGAACGCTTTCCCGTGAGATAATCGTGCCTTTCAAGCCGGATATGGAAATTGAGAACATCGAGTTCCGTGTGCCTGTAAGAGGAGATAAACTTGCCCTCCTGGAACTTAGTGCCAGAAATGCGAAGGAGATGCGTCTGAACGCTCTTAAACAACAGGAGCATACCGATCCGGATGCATACAGGAATATGGTCATGGAGTCTCTGCAGAAGCAGTTGGGCATGTCCGTGCTTCCTGAGCATATCGAATGCTTCGACAACTCGAACATTCAGGGAACCAATCCTGTTTCAGCCTGTGTGGTGTTCAGAAATGCTGTGCCGTCCAAGAAGGATTACCGTCATTTCAAGGTGAAGACCGTCGTCGGGGCCAATGACTATGCCACTATGAAGGAAGTAGTGAACAGACGTTATTCAAGGTTGCTTGTCGAAAATCCGGAAGATCTTCCTCAACTTGTAGTCATAGACGGCGGTAAAGGACAGTTGTCGTTTGCATATGAGGCTTTGGCTGAACTGGGACTCACTGAAAAACTTACTGTAATTGCACTTGCGGAGCGTCTGGAAGAGGTTTATCGCGTCGGAGACCCGCATCCGATGTTCATTGACAGGAATTCTCCTGCCCTCAAAGTTCTGCAGCATATCCGTGATGAGGCTCACCGTTTCGGAATCACATTCCACCGCAAACTCAGGAGCAAGGCTCAGATAGAATCTGTCCTGAGGACCATCAAGGGCGTAGGTGAGAAGACCGAGCAAAGACTTCTCCTGCGTTTCGGCAGTGTTGCCCGTATCGCTTCCGCTCCATTGGCAGAACTTTCCGAACTTGTCGGACCTCAACTGGCAGAACGGATCCACTCTCAACTTAAAGGAGACGGCTCCGCTTCTGATCAGACCGACTGACCTCGCCATCTCCCATCCTGTCATGCCCGACCTGATCGGGCATCTAAAACAGAAAAACAATGAAAGAAAGAATATTGTCCCCTTACGACTGGTTCCTTATAATAGGAGTCATTGCATCAAACCTTATTTATTCGCTTCTTAGCGGAAATGTAGACATCATCGGATCCCTTGCCGGCATTGCGGGGGTGCTTTGTGTAGTCCTGGTGGCGAAGGGAAGCATATGGAATTATCTTTTCGGAATAGTGAATGTGTCGCTGTATGCTTATATATCATATAAGGCTGCACTGTATGGCGACGCTGCTTTGAATGCACTTTATTATGTTCCAATGCAGTTCATCGGATGGTGGCAGTGGAGAAAGAGGGGAGCGGCACTTTCATCTGATGAGGCTTCCGATGAAGGAGTGCAGGTCAAGGCTCGCAGATTCACATGGAGACAGAGGGTGATCCTGGCCCTGGGATGCGCCGCTGCCGTTGTTGCCGGAGGTTTCATTCTCAGGCATTTCGGCGATCCGCAGCCTTTCAAGGATTCCACCACAACCGTACTCAGTATTGTAGCGCAGGCTTTGATGGCTCTGGCCTTCATGGAACAGTGGGCATTGTGGATCATAACAAATGTCGTGAGCGTTGTAATGTGGTGTATATGTGTGTCACGAGGCGAGGCCCATGCGGCGGTGATGGTCATCATGTGGGTGTTCTATCTTCTCAATTCCATCAATGGTCTGAGGGTCTGGCTGAGGCTCAGCAGATAACCTTTATACGTTTTTTTTCTTTTTCTCGTTTTTTTTTATTTATTTTGCATTGTTTTAGCGCAAATACGTGTAATAAAATATTAATTTATAAACTAAAAATTTAACGTTATGGCTAATATTGCAGAAGACGTAAAGGCAATCATCGTTGAGAAATTGGGCGTTGATGCTTCTGAGGTAACTGAAACTGCTAGTTTCACAAACGATCTCGGTGCTGATTCACTTGATATCGTTGAACTTATCATGGATTTTGAGAAGAAGTTCGATATTGAGATTCCAGATGATGACGCAGGTGACAAGATTGCAACAGTCGGTGATGCTATCAAGTACATCGAGGACAAGGTAAATGCGAAATAATTTTGTCTGAAACAGACAGAAAGGGGATGACTAATAAGGTCATCTCCTTTTTTCTTTATATATGACGACAGTGGCGGTAGGGTAAGTTTGGCTTGGTTCCGTCGGAACGAGTTCCGACTCCATCCCTCCCACGACTTCGTCGCGGGCCCCTCCCGTTCACGAGGCCACGGGCGGCCACGCCATCCAAACTTACCCTACCGCCACTTCAGAGCATACACAATAGCCTTTTGCTATCATCTTTTTTATATTATGAGCGACAGCTATGGTAGCGAACTCCGCACTTACGAGTCGCTTCCCTCTATAGCTGAACCTCTTGAAGTGATTGTCATATTTGATCTGTCCGAACACGGCTTCCGGCTCGATCGGTCTCCTGCTTCGATGCA
>JAZQES010000075.1:0-135217 GCA_045539115.1 Candidatus Cryptobacteroides sp.
CCAGAAGCCCCAGTCGAGGCCGAATGCGAGGCTGTGCTGATAACCTGTGTTCCAGATACCGAAGAGCATTGCAGGAACGAGGGCGATCACAACCATGATCATGACTCTCTTCAAGTCGACGCAGTCCCTTACGTGAGCGCCACGGCGTGTCACTGTGTTAGGGACGAAGAGGAATGTCTCGAAAGCGTCGAATGTCGAATGAAGGAATCCGAGTTTGCCGCCTTTCTCAAAGGTCGGCTTGATCTTGTCTACAAAATTTCTTAATCCGTTCATATTCTCTGCTTTTAGCACATTTCTTTCAACATAAGGGCGATACCGTCAGTGATGATCTGCTGGATGTAGATCTTTGACGGACATACATACTCGCAGAGTGCGAGATCTTCTTCGAGCACCTCATAGATACCGAACTTCTCCATCTTGTCGATGTCGTTTGCAAGACATGCCTTGAGGAGGTATACAGGGTAGATGTCCATAGGAAGGACCTTGCCGTATACATCATTCACGACAAATGCACGCGGACCTCCGTGAAGGTTGGTGTCCATGTCGTACTTCTTGTTCGGTGTGAGCCATGAGAAGTAAGTGCGTGAAGCACTGAAAAGGCTTGGCCTGAAAGGCTTTGCCCATCCGAGGAGTTCGTACTTGTCGCCTTCTTCGAGGATTGTGACCTGGTTGTCGAAGAATCCTGTGAATCCCTCAGCGCTTACATTTGTACCTGTGAGGACGTCACCGCTGACATAGCGGAGATTCTCTGAAGCGTCATAGAACTCCTTGAGATCCTTGATCGCGATGCCCGGATAACCTTCCACATAAGCAGGGTTGACTGCCTTAGGACCGGTAACGGCGATCTTTCTTCTTACGTCGTACTTTCCTGTGTTGAAAAGTTTACCGATTGCAGCAAGCATTACAGGTGATACAGTCCATACGATCTCGCCTTTCTGGATTGGAGAGATGTGGTGGATCTGTACTCCCACGTTGCCGGCAGGATGCTTTCCTGACACAGTGTGAAGGACAACGTTCTGAAGTTTTGCGAACGGTGTCGCAGAAGCGTTCGCGTCATTCACGCAGACATTGACCTTGCAGCCGGCCATCTTGCCGAGTGCGTCAATACCAGCCTGGATGTGGTCGAACTGGTCGTTGAGAGCATACTCGTTGTTTGCTGCGAGAGGTGCAGTCGAGAATGCCGATACGAAGATTGCCTTAGGTTTGGTTTCAGGGTTGGCGATGATGCCGTATGGCCTCTGAGTGAGCGCCGGCCAGAGTCCGGCTGCAAGAATGGCTTCCTTGATCTGCTCAGCAGAAAGTGAAGAAACCTTTCTTACTCCGAAATCCACATACTCCTGATCTGCATCTGCCTTGATGCGAACCTCAAGCAACTTTCTCTTTTCGCCTCTTACAACCTCAGCCACTGTTCCGCTTACCGGAGACGCGAAGAGGATGTTCTGAGACATCTTGTCTGCCAAGACAGGTGTTCCTGCGAGGACCTTGTCACCTTCCCTGACCAGAAGTTTCGGTACGAGACCTCTGAAATCGGTAGGCTTCACGGCCACAACATCAGGGACAATCACCTTCTTGGTGTTCTGGGCTGCCGTTCCATTGATCGGAAGGTCAAGGCCCTTTTTCAAATAGATGTTGTTTGACATTATATAAACCGTTTATGAGTATATTTCGAAATGCGCCCGCGAAGGTACGGAATTTTTCCCTATTTACGAAGTAAAAAAGCCCTTTTTTACCATTTCTGATGTTTTTGAAAAAAGTTCGGCGGAATTGCAATGTTTTGTATAATTTTGCACCCGTTATGGAAAATCGCAGCAGTATAATCTTGGAGGGACTGAACAGTGAGCAGAAGGCTGCTGTCAGTTGTGTTGACGGGCCGGTGCTCATAGTGGCCGGTGCGGGGTCGGGTAAGACAAGGGTCTTGACAAGCAGGATCGCATATATTCTGGAAAGAGGTGGAGATCCGTCCAGGATCCTGGCACTGACATTCACGAAGAAGGCGGCGTCCGAAATGAAGGAGAGGATAGCCCTGATGGTGGGTGAGAGGAAGGCCAGAAGGCTTTATATGGGTACATTCCACTCTGTGTTCATCAGGTTCTTGAGAGAGTTTGCAGAATCTCTCGGCTATCCTTCCGCATTCACGATATATGATACAAGCGATTCCATAAGTGCCATAAAGACATGTCTGAAGGAACTTCAACTTGACGAGAAGGTCTATAAGCCGAAAGACGTCCTTTCGCGAATATCCATGGCAAAGAACAATCTTGTCACGGCGTCTGCTTACAGACGCAACCAGACTGTCATGCAGAATGATGCGGCGGCAAAGAAACCTCGCATATGCGACATATATGACCTTTATGCTGCAAAATGCAGGCAGGCCGGAGTCATGGACTTCGATGATATTCTGTTGAATATGAATATATTGCTGCGTGATGATCCTGCGGCATTGGAGTCCATAGCCGGACGTTTTGACCACATAATGGTGGATGAGTATCAGGATACGAATTTTTCTCAGTATCTGATACTCAAGAAATTGAGTCAGTTTCATAAGAACATATGTGTGGTCGGCGATGACTCGCAGTCAATATATGCGTTCCGCGGAGCCAAGATCGAGAATATCCTGAATTTCAAGAAGGATTACCCGGAACATCATGTCTTCCGTCTTGAGCAGAACTACCGTTCTACAAAGACGATTGTAGAGGCAGCCAACTCATTGATAGCCAAGAATTCGGCACGTATTCCCAAGGAATGTTATTCGATGGGGGAGACGGGCGAGAAGATCCGCCTCATCCAGGCTTATACCGAGCAGGAGGAAGCCTTGCTGATCGCTTCTTCAATCGTGACGAGAATTCATGCGGAGTCGGCGAAATATCAGGATTTCGCCATTCTTTACAGGACCAATGCACAGTCCCGTGCACTTGAGGAGGCGCTCAGAAAAAGAAACCTTCCATATGTGATATATTCCGGAAATTCATTTTTCGAGAGGGCTGAGGTCAAGGATATGATGGCCTACCTGAAACTGGCTGTCAATCTTAACGATGACGAGTCTTTCAAGAGGATCGTGAACAAGCCGGCAAGAGGAATCGGAGACACTTCGCTGACTGCGTTGGCTGCTGCGGCTGCTGCTCATGGCGAGTCGTTGTTCAAGGCGGCATATGAGGATGACCTTGAGAGTTTCGGACTGAAGAATGCGGCTGTCCAGAAGATCAGGGCATTCTGTGATATGATGAACAGGATGGCTGTCAGAGCCTTGAAGGAAGATGCATATACCGTGACGAAGGACCTGGCGATGGAATCGGGACTTCTGAAGTTCTACAAGAGTGACACAAGCATCGAAGGTCAGTCGCGTACGGCAAACGTGGAGGAACTTCTCAACAGCGTGAAGAATTTCATCGACGAAAGGAACAACGAACAGTTCGAGGAAATGCAGGCGGACGGTTCTGTATCTGAAGGAGTTGAATTGACTGCGTCTGACCTGCCGACGGTGACATTGGGTGACTATCTGGAAAATGTATCCCTTCTGAGTGCAGTGGACCTGGAAGATGAAGAGGATTCTTCCAACAAGATAACTCTCATGACTGTACATTCATCCAAAGGATTGGAGTTTCCATATGTCTATGTGGCAGGAATGGAGGAGAATATATTTCCGTCCGGCGGTTTCATGGCTTCATCAAGTGATGTCGAGGAAGAAAGAAGACTGTTCTATGTGGCGATGACACGTGCCGAAAAGGCGGTGGCATTCTCCTTCGCGCAGACAAGGACCAGAAACGGAAAACATGAGGCCAACTCTCCGTCCCGTTTTATCAGGGAAGTTGATTCTCAATACATTGCGAATCCTCTTTCTTCTGCATTCGGTGACGATGATGACGATGAACCGAGACAGGCTTTCGGAGGATGGGGCAGGCCGTCAGGCTCGAGAAACGAGTATGCGTACGGCAGATCTTCGCGTCCTCAGGTGGAGAAACGTGAAACTGTAAGAAGACCCGAACTGCCGGTGCGTACCGCTCCAGTGCCTGTACGTCGTCCGCAGGCTGTTCCAAAGAGAGTTCCGGATACTGAATTCGAACCGACACCTATAATGCAACTTCGTGCCGGACAGAGAATCGAACATAACCGTTTCGGGTTTGGAAAGATTGTCGAGATAACTGGAAATGTCACCGACCTTAAGGCAAAAATCTCATTTGATGAACATGGTGAAAAGATACTGATTCTCAAATATGCAAAAATTAGGGTCGTTGATGTTGCGGAATGATTAAAATATGTTTATATTTGCACTGAAGTTTTTCATAGTTTAAGTTTAGGTTAAGTAGCGGGGCGTTCGCAGTTGATGCGGGTGCCTCGTGAATTTTTTAGTATTTTCGTTTTCTGTCTATGTATAATTTTCGACAAAACATTTAAAAAACAGAAAAATCAGCACTAAAAAACAGAAATAATTATTTTTTCTTTTTCTTTAACACGGTTTCTTTCCATCGATATACTTTTGTCCCTGTCCGCGATGTTGCGGCAAATAAAGTTACGAGGAGAAAGAATGATGAAGAAAGTGTTTGTCGGTTTGCCGGTATGGTGGTCTGTGACCGCTTTTCTGCCGGTTTTGATCTTTGTTTTCAATTCATGCAATATACTGGGCATTCAGCCTGAAGGTGATGTCGGGGAATTGCGTATCGCCTTTGCGTCAGAACAGGAGGCCCTGACGCGTGCAGGACTGGCCATACCGGATACCAGCGACTTTATCCTGACGGTCAAGGATTCCAAAGGCAATGCAGTTTATGACGGGCTATATGGCGATTGCCCCGAATCTTTGATGCTGGAGGCAGGGACATATTCGGTTTCCGTGGTTTCGATGCAATTCAGCAAACCTGCGTTTTCCGCTCCGCAATTCGGTGATGAACAATGCGTTGTCGTGCCTTCGGGCGGGGCTGCCGACCTGAAACTGGTGTGCAGGCAGAAGAATGCCGGAATACGCTTGAAGATAGACCCTGGTTTTCTTGCTGCATATCCGGACGGAGTGCTTCTTCTCAAGGCCGCTTCCGGACGTCTGGTTTATGGATATTCGGAGAAGAGGATAGCGTATTTCAAACCGGGAAGCGTCTCGCTTATACTCAATGAGGGAACTCAGGACAAGTTGTTGGTGACGAGGGAGTTGGATGAACAGGAAGTGCTTGACCTGAAAGTCGTTGTGGCTGGACAAGAGGGGACTTCGCAAGAGTCGTCCGGGCATGTCTCAATCTTGGTGGACACGACCCGGAACTGGCTATCCGACACTTATGTCATCGGTGGGGAGAATGATAAGGGTGGCGGGGTGTATGATGCCCTTTCTGTCGCTCAGGCAATCGAGTCGGCAGGGGAAGAGGACGTGTGGGTCTGCGGCTATATAGTTGGTGGTGACCTGTCGTCATCTTCCGCTTCGTTCGATAAGCCTTTTTCATCCCGTACAAACCTTCTTCTAGGTCCCAGGTCCTCCACTGCCTCGCGTACTTCCTGCATGTCCGTGCAACTGCAGTCCGGTGCGGTGAGGGACGCTCTGAATCTTGTTGACAATCCGGACCTGCTCGGCAGGAAGGTATGTGTCCGTGGTGATATTGTGGAGGCGTATTACGGTCTGCCTGGAATAAAGAACATTACAGAATACGAACTGCAATGAAAACGGGTCTGAAAATCTTATGCGGGATAATGCTCCCGTTATATATGCCGGTCTGTTCGTGCGAGTCGTATGATTCTGTGAATGAGGGTGTTGTGTCTTCTGAAATAAAATTCGTTCTTGAAGATACCGGTGGATTCACGAAGAGCAGTCTGACAACTGATGAAAGAGCCTTGCGTTCCTTGAAACTCATGGCTTTTTCACAAGGTGAACTTTATTCCGAGGCTTATTTCACAACCTTTTCGGATATGACGCTCGAACTGGATGGGGACAGGGTTTATGACTTTTATGCGTTGGCGAATATGGGAGACGTGCCGGCACCTGTGCAAGAGGATGAAATGGCGGGTCTTGCTTACTCGATAGCCGGTCTCGGGGACCTGGCGGAATCGTTTCCGATGTGTTGGAGTTCAAAAGGTGTCGACGGGTCTTCTTCTTCCGTCAAGGTGTATCTGGAACGTCTGGTGGCAAAGGTGTGCCTTGATGTCGATTCTGGGTCGACAGGATTAGAAGTCGTTTCTGTGAGTCTGCTGCAGACGCCTCTGACAGTGAGGCCTTTTGCGGAAGGAGGCAGTTGCTCCCGGAATGGTGAGACTGCGGCAGGGGACTGTGCTTCGTCTGCTGACCTGTCTTTGCTCACTTCGGGTGGTACGGTGAGTTTCTATATGTTTGAAAACATGCAGGGGACCTTGCTCGGGGACAATACCGATCCGATGAACAAGGTCCCGGCCAGGATTTCCGATGCGGCATCTCTATGTACATATCTGGAAGTGAAATGCAGATTTGCAGATGGCGCTGACAGGGAAGGTGATGCGGTTTACAGGATGTTTCTCGGTAAGGACGCCGTGACGAATTTCGATGTGGAGAGAAATCATATTCTGAGCGTGTCGTTGAGGTTGACTGAAGACGGGGTGGATATAAGGGATTCATGGAAGGTCGTCTCGGATTATGTGCAGCATGCAACAGCGGTCCGGATAAGCAGGACTTCACTTGGAATGTGGATCGGTGAGGAATCTGTCCTTACCGCTGAAGTGTTGCCGGAGGATGCTGTAGACAAGGATGTCATATGGGTTTCGGATAATCCTGGCATCGCCTCTGTCGATGTGTCCGGATGTGTTGTTGCTATATCCGAAGGAAGGTGTGTGGTAAAGGCGGTCAGTGCTGACCGTCCGGACGTGTATGCGGAGTGTGCGGTGACGGTGTCGGAACCTGTGGTTGAGGAAATACGGTTCACCGAGCCTGTCGTGACTGCAATATTGCCGATTGACGGCGGAAGCAGGGAATCGGCTTTCGATGTGACAGCGACATATTCCGACGGCACATCTTCGGTTGTTACCGCATTGTGTTCATATGAGTCTGATTCTTCTGGCGCTTATGTCTCTTCTCCGGGAACAGTTGTTCATGTGTCTGAGGGAAAGGCGTTTGTGACGGCGGAACTGGACGGAAAAACTGCTGTTCTGGAAGTGCGGACGGAAGCATGTGAACTTGCCGGTCTGGAACTTAACGTCGGGTCGCTTGTTTTGGCGTCTGGGGAAACGTTTACCATGAAGTTCCGTGCATTGTTCAATGACTCAACGGCTACTCCATGGGTGTCTTATGGAGGATTCAGCAGTTATGGCCTGAGTGCAGGGGGATGGCAGTCGGAGAATCATTCAGTGGCAGATATCGGCATGTCCGGACTTCTCAGGGCTGGGCAGGTCGGCAATACGGTCGTATCCATTACTGTTGTCAGCAACAGGGGAAAAAGCGTTACTGCGTCTGTGTCCGTGACAGTGACGGCCGCTTATGTGACGGATATTTATGTGGAAATGTCCCCGATGTTTTATAACGGGTCGTCCGGCCCTGTCCTTATGGGAGTATTCAAGGACGGCTCCGTCAGCGCTCTTAAGGCTGATAAGTGGACAACCTCAAATCCTTATGTGTCATATTCGGAAAACGGCGGTCTTGTCATATCTGATGAGAGCAGACTCACAGAAGGAGTTACATTATGCAATTTCACTGCGACTTACAACGGCATCTCTGCCAGTGCGGTCAGCAAATATGGAAAATGGGTCAGAGAGGCCGCTTTAGAGAAAACGTGGGTAGACGGCAGTACTTACATGCTGAGAATGTATGTCGTTTTTGATGATTTTACTCGTAAATATGTGAAATTCAATTATATGTGCGGTGATAGGAATGGCATGTGGGACATTATGAGGACTGCTCCGGAATCGGGAGTCCTGATCGACAGGTCATGGGTTTCGGTAAAGGCTGAATCGGTGTCATATCATTACAATCATATGGGAGAATTGAAACTCTGGAGTGCGGAGTTGAGGTAAAGACACGTAAGTGTTTTTGGTTAATTAAACTAGTTGTTCAGGAGATGCCGGCTGTGAAGTCTGCGTCTCCTTTTTCTGCTCATGTGTGGACTTGGTTGAATTATACTGTCTGATAGCGAAAAATAATTGGTAAAGTGCAGAAAAAGTGATATATTTGTCAGTTTGCAAAAATGAATAAAAAATATTTGATGAAAAATTGTTTAAAACTGATTCTGGCGACCGTGCTGTCCGTGTTCATGTCGGCTGCTGCCTTTGCGCAGAGTTCCGTGAAAGTCAGTGGTGTCGTCACATCCGCAGATGATGGTTTGCCGATGATAGGAGTTGCCGTGATGGCAGGACCTGGAAATGGCGTTATAACCTCACTTGACGGAGATTATGAAATTATTGTCGCTCCGGGAACGGAACTGGTCTTCTCAAGCATAGGCTTCCTTGACGAGAAGGTTATCGTTCCGTCAGTAGAGAATTTCACCCACAATGTGGTGATGCAAACTGAGACGATGAACCTGGAGGATGCTGTGGTGATCGCCTATGGCGTCCGCAAGAAGGGTACTGTCGCAGGTTCCGTATCTACTGTAAAGTCTGAGAAACTGGAGTCGACTCCGACTGCAGCCTTCGACCAGGCTCTTCAGGGACAGGTGGCGGGTCTTACAGTGCTTTCAAGTACGGGTGAACCGAGTGCGTCTGCAACAATGACGATCCGTGGTACGAACTCAATCAACTCAGGAACCGCACCTTTGTATATTCTGGATGGTGTCGCCATTTCCGCTTCGGACTTCAATACGATCAATCCGGCCGATATCGAGAGCATGTCGATCCTCAAGGACGCTTCTTCGACTTCGATCTATGGTGCACGTGCGGCCAATGGTGTGATCGTGATAACGACCAAGCGCGGACGTAACATGGAACGTCCGAATGTGAATTACCGCATGCAGATGGGATGGTCGGCGATGGCTCATGGAAACTGGGACCTCATGACCACTTCCGAGCGTATACAGTACGAGAAGGAACTGGGGCTTACTGCAGGACAGAATTATGACTATCTGGCAAGGACAGATGTCAACTGGATGGATGCAGTCTTCAACGACTCGGCGATGCTTCAGAGCCATGAAATTGCTGTGTCGGGTGCAACTGAGACCACCAACTATTATTTTTCCGGAGGATATTATGACCAGGAAGGTATTGCTCCCGGTTCGGAATTCACACGCTACTCAATGCGTTTCAATTTCGAGCAGCAGATGGCTAAGTGGCTCAAGATGGGTACCAATACGATGTTCAACTACCAGAACATCAAGCAGGCTGATGAGGGAGCGTATACACTCGTCACTCCTATTTCTGCAGCCCGTTTCATGCTTCCATACTGGAATCCGTACAAGGCAGACGGCAGTCTGGCATCTATAAATGACGGAACATGGGAAGGTCAGGGACAGAATCCTCTCGAATGGCTTGAGAACAATCCGTTGTCTTATAAGAAATATAAGATGATCTCTACGGTGTTTGCTGAACTTAATTTATATAAGAACCTTGTGTTCAGGTCTCAGTTTGCTGTGGATTTTTCGCATACCACAGGCTTCAGCCAGTCTTTCCCGGATTATAAGCCTAATCAGGGTGAAGGATCTGCGGCAAGAAGTTCTTCAGACGGTCTGGGACTTCATCTTACCAATACGTTGACTTACCGCTTCGATATCGATAATCTACATGATTTCAACTTCCTTCTCGGACACGAGTGGCAGGATTATCATATGGAGGCATTCAGCGTGAAGACTGCCGGTCAGGCAAATTCCAAGATCACTGACATTTCGACCGGAACCAGAGCGACCTCGTGGTCAAGCACATCAGATTCCGATTATTCTCGAGTTTCGTACTTCGGCCGTGCGGAATACAACTTCGCGGACCGTTATTATGCGGAACTGTCTCTTCGTACCGACGGTTCTTCAAGGTTCGGAAAGAACAACCGTTGGGGTCTGTTCGGAGCAATCGGTTTCATGTGGAATCTCCGTAATGAATCTTTCATGTCACCATATCGTGATTGGCTCACCAATGCACAGATAGCGTTCAGTTCAGGTACATCAGGTAACTCGGAAATCCCTAACTATGAGCATCTTGCATTGATCGGCGGCGGTTCTGACTATGTCGGTGATGCAGGCGTGGCTCCTATCCAGCCGGGTAATGAGGACCTTACATGGGAAAATACTTGGACCACTAATCTTGCCTTCCATTTCGGATTCTGGAACAGGCTTAATGTAGATCTCGAATTCTATAATAAGAAGACCTCGGATATGTTGATGTCGGTTCCTCTGGCATATTCACAATCAAATGGTTATGGATACAAGTGGTCGAATGTGGGTGCCATGGTGAACAGAGGAGCGGAACTTGCCTTGAACGCGGTTCTGGTTCAGATTCGTGACTTCATGTGGAATGTGAACGTCAATGTCGGCTACAACCATAACCGTCTTACTGAACTTTACAATGGAGTCACGGAGTACGAGACGTCAAATACAAGTACGAAACTCGTCGTAGGACATCCTGTCGGTGAATTCTACATAAACCGATATGCAGGTGTCAACCCGGCAAACGGAGACGCTCTCTGGTATGACAGGAACGGAAACATCACAGATGAACTTCGCGATGAAGACAAGGTGCTTGTAGGCAAGACCTATCATGCTCCATGGCAGGGCGGTTTCGGAACAGCACTTTCATGGAAGGGACTTAATCTCAGTGCACAGTTCAGTTGGGTCGGTGACCGCTGGATGATTAACAACGACCGTTATTTTGATGAGTCCAACGGACGTTTCATGACATACAATCAGTCCCGCAGACTCCTTGAAAGATGGAAGAAGCCCGGCGATGTGACGGACATACCGCGACATGGTGTCTATACGGAATTCGACAGCAGGCTTCTGGAAGATGCTTCATTCCTGCGTCTGAAAAATCTCATGCTCTCGTATAATCTTCCTTCGGGACTTCTCGGTAAGACCGGCTTCATCAGGGGATTGAGGATATATGCACAGGGACAGAATCTCTTGACATTCACCAACTTCTCCGGCCTTGATCCGGAAGGTGTCTCCAACATCTATGCGGCTCAGTATCCTATGTCGCGCCAATATACCTTCGGACTTGACCTTATGTTCTAAAGATTGATGATGATGAAGAATACATATATGAAAATTACGAAGTTGGCGGCCGTGATTGCCGTTCTCTTCAGCCTTTCTTCCTGCCTCGAAAAGATACCGGGAGATTATATCCCTGAAGAGGAAGGAATGAAGACCTTTTCTGATGCGGAGCAGACTCTGACAGGTATATACACTGCATATATGAGCAGTGCCCTTTACAGTGGTTATCTTACACTTTGTCCTGATATCCAGGCAGATCTGGTGTATGCGGTACAGGGAAATACCAATACTTTCGGAAACATATGGCTCTGGGACATAAGATCTACCAACGCGGAGGTCGAGTCTGTTTATGCGGCTCTTTACAGGGTGATCGGCCGCTGTAACTTTTACCTTGACCAGGTGGATGCACTTCGTGCAAGCCTGACCGATGATGCTGAAATCCAGTATCTTGATTATTATACCGGTGAGGTATATTGTGCAAGAGCACTTGCTTACTCTGAACTTATCAAGTGCTTCTGCAAGGCCTACGATCCTGCTACTGCAGAAAAAGAACTCGGTGTCGTGCTCGCCGACAGTTATTTCGGAGAAAAGCCGGCAAAGCGTTCTACTCTCAAGGAATCATATGAGTTTGTAATCAACGACCTTAAGAAGGCTGAGGAAATGCTTGATGAGGAAAATGATTATTTTGATTCTGCCTATTTCACCCAGGCTGCAGCACATGCTGTCCATGCAAGAGTCGCTTTATATATGCAGGACTGGGATGAGGCGGTGAAACAGTCTACGATATTGATTGAGTCCGATGCCTTTGCGCTTGCGACCACTTCTCCGTATACTACACAGGTCAGCCCTATTACGGGAGCGGCAAGGACGTATAGTTATATCGACTGGATGTGGACCAATGACGCATCATTCGAGAATATCTGGAGAATCGGATACACTTCAACATCTTATGGCGGAGCGCAGGGATCCGTATTCCTTAACTTCACCACTGACTACTATTATTATTATCCTGATTATGTACCTGCGGAGTGGGCGCTTGGATTATATGCTTCCAATGACATGAGATACGGAGCATATTTTGCGCAGGCTCAGACCGGATACCCGCATCAACTCGCATGGCCTCTTCTCATTAAGTATTACGGAAACGAGGCACTCATGCAGAACCTCATATATCATGTTAACATGCCGAAGCCTCTCCGTCTTGCAGAGCAGTATCTCATTCGTGCGGAGGCATATTGCAGAAAGGGTAATTATTCTGCAGCATCGGCTGACCTGACGACCCTCAGGAAGTCAAGGCATACAAACGGAGGCGGTGCAACCTCTGTGAATGCTTCAAACTGGCTTGACATGATTTCAGATGAGCGTGTTCGTGAACTTTATATGGAAGGCTTCCGTCTCCATGACCTCAAGAGGTGGGGAAGAGGATTCGAGCGTACGCCTCAGTCCCAGACACAGTCTGAAGGAAGTTCGCTTGTAATTGAAGCGGGCAACCCACTTTTCGTGTGGCCGATACCGAACCATGAAATCATTTCTCCAGGCTCGCAGATCCAGCCTAATGAAAGTAACAGATAAAACATAGATATATGAAGCAGATATTGAAATATATTACAATCGCCTTCCTTGCAGTTGTTCTTGGCAGTTGCCAGGAAAGGTATGTGACCTATTCCGACGCTGAATATGTCATGTTTGCAGATACTCTGGCGACCTATCCTGTTCAGAAGGATGTCGAGTACTTCAGTATTCCTGTAGTCTCTACAGTGACCAGAGATTATGACCGTAAATTCGGCGTGGAGATCATCGACAACGGCAGCAATGCCATTGAAAATCTCCATTACCGTCTGAAATCCAACACTATCGTCATCAAGGCAGGAGAGACCCGTGCAGACGTTCTCGTGCATGGTCTTTATGACAACATCGAGGCGACTGATTCTCTTGGATTCACTCTCCGACTGGTGATGAATGACAAACTCGAAATGCCTCTCTACGGCAGGGAGACCAAGGCGGTCCTTATGAAGAGTTGTCCGTTCGACATCAATGATTTCACCGGTTACTGCATGCTGACTTCCATGTTCCTTTATCAGTATAGCATAACTGGTTCTTATCAGAGGCTCATTTATACTGAAAAACATCCTTCAGAAGAAAACACTATCATATGCCGCAATTGGATAAATGATGGCTATGATGTCACTATGAAGTTCAATTCTGAGGATCCTATGAAGCCGTTTGTCACAATGGACCGTGACCAGGTGGCTAGTGATGAGGGCTCTTTCTTCGGAACCGCTCATGGTGATGACAAGATCTTGGTTACCAACAGTGCCTTGTATGATTCCATTTTCTATCCATGTGGAAACTATCTGTACATCTGGACTGAAATGTATGTCGAGAATCTTGGTCAGACGGTAGGTACTGTCGGACATTTCTATAATATCATGGAGTGGGTGAGTGATGAAGAGGCTGACCGTCTCAAAAGAGAGGAGGGTATGTAATTTAACTTAAACGATGAAAATTATGAAAATCAGAAACATATTGAATTGTCTGGCTTTTTCTCTTGTGACATGTTCTGTCGCTGTCACTTCATGTAAAGAGCCTGAACCGGAGAAGGTTATCACTCCGGAATTTCCCGCATTGGTGGAAAAATATGACCTTGCTCCCGGCAGTACTGTGACATTGACCTTTGATGTCAATATGGACTGGACTCTTTCTGTCCCTACAAATACCCTTAAATGGTTCTGGATTGATGATAATTCGTTCCAGGTAGATAAGGTGTCCGGAAAGGTCGAGGCTGGCCAGAAGGAAACGGTTACAGTGAATATCGGTGTTTATGAAGGAGATGAGTTCGAGAATCTTTCATGTGAGGTAACCCTTGCTATGGGCGGTGAGTCAAAGGTCATCGCCAAATATATGCGTCCGGCCAAGGACAGGACAATCGAGGTCTACACTGCATTGTTCGCAGAAGGCTCTTTCACAGGAAATGAAGAGGACGGATATTCGTACTCAAGCGAGAAGGCCTCTGCTGCATCTCTGGTATGGTCTGCAGAGGACAAGGATTTCAGAATGCCGTTGAGAATCGAGGCTAACTGTAATTGGGATGTAGAACTGCCTGAATGGCTGTCGACGAATGTCCCTTCCGGCAGTCTTGTCGGCCTTGTGGATATCATCCTGACCGGTTCCTCTCTTGACGACAAGTCCGGAAAGATCGTCTTCAAGGTGAAGGATGGTGCAGATAAAGGACAGGTGATAAAGGAAATTGATGTGACACTCCCTTCTTGCCGTGAGGTTTCTGTCAAGGCTGTACAGGTTGATGAAAACAATGAGTTCATCTTCAGCGAGACTGGAAGCGGTTATCTTTACACAGAAGAGTCTATAAGTGACGTGTCTTTGATATGGACAGGTTCAGATTTCAGACTTCCGATGCTGGTGGATTCAAAATGCGACTGGACACTTGAAGGTCCGGATTGGCTCAAGACCGAGATCGGAGAAGAAACTGCAGGTGTGCTTGAGTTCAATCTTCAGGCAATCCCGTCAGAATATCCGTTGGAGGATGCCTCTGCCAAGGTCGCTCTGGTATATGAAGGTGAGAAGATATATGAATTCAATCTGACTATCCCAGGTTGCCGCGATCTTGCTT
Organism: Candidatus Cryptobacteroides sp.; assembly: GCA_045539115.1. GTDB lineage: Bacteria > Bacteroidota > Bacteroidia > Bacteroidales > UBA932 > Cryptobacteroides. The sequence continues at coordinate 14,686 of JAZQES010000075.1, forward strand.
ATCATACCATTGACATGCAACTCTCAGAACTTCATTTCAATTATCTGGGCGGACTCAAGACTGCGACCGGTTATATCGATGTCGATGCTACCGGCAGTGTTTTCGGTGCCAGGGATATGTCTGTGTTTGCAGTTGAAATCGTAGACGGCAGGTTTGTGAATTCATCTTCAGATCCGGAATGGCTTCAGATTGAGGTAACAGGTTTCGATACTGCTGATGGTGCTGATGTCATGCAGGAAAGAGATATCAATATCTCGGTGAAGAACAACGATGGAGTTGAGAGAAAGGCGTATGTCTTCTTCAATAATGGTAATGACTGGGAGGACCGCAGCATCCTGTTCAATGAGGCTGGAGATGCTGTAAAGGAGGAATACATGCAGTTTGCAGTTCCAGTTGTCCAGTATGGCAAGGATATGCCTTATATCACCATGTCGTCTACCGAGGCTAAGATGCAGTCTGCAGGTGTCGTGTTCTCTGAGGTTACCGGCTCCAAGAAGAAGCGTTATCAGAACTCATTCGGCCAGACCGACCATGTGTACAGTCTGACTTACAATAATGTTTATGCACGTGATGAAGCCTTTATGTTCTTTGCAGTTCCGTATGCGGATTATAAGATATTTGACGCAGACAGGACGACTGAAATCGGCAAAGACAATGATTCATTCTGGCTTTCTTTGACAGAACTTTCCGAGACATTGTCATATGGAGTTCTGGAAATGTACAAGGATGTCGAGGAAATCCCTTCGGCACCGTCTACCGGTTTTGTCGTGTTCTATGATGCAGAAGGAAAGCCTCTTGCCATCATCGAAGCAATTTATGATTCATCGATCGTGATTGAATCGGATGTCAAGGTTGAACTTATCGGAGAATCTGCCATGTATGCGGAAATGCTGGGTACGACCCTTGTCGAAGTGACTGCTGAAAGTGACAAGGATCTCTATGACATATATAAGGAGTATACGGCTCCTATATATCATCTGACTTACAGGATGACCGGTATGCCATTCAGAATATCGATACCTGCCAATGCCGTAATGTATACTCCGAATCCTTATGCTAAGCGTAATCAGTTTGTCATAAACGGTCTTGACTATGATGAAACAGTAGGTAAATTCGATCTTCTTGAAGGTGGTGTCGATGTGTACATGTTCCCGCCGGAAGATTCGGATTCTGATTGGGAAAGAGGAAATATCCTCTTCTATGATTCGGATAATATCGTAGTTCTCGTCCTTGTTTGTACGCTTGACCTGACCGAGTAAACTTGTTGAATAAGAAAAATATTTATATGAAATTTTTTAAGTTTTCCATAATCTGGATTACAGCAATATTGGCAGCCGTTGCATTCAGCGGCTGTACAGAGGTTGATGAGCCGGACTATCGTGACAATACTTATGGCTACGTCCAGTTCAAACTGTACAAGAAAGCCTCTTATCCAGGCACTAAGGCTGCGCAGTTGGAATACCTTGCAGATGCGTCCAAAATACAGGTTACCTTGAGTTTTGAAGGTAATCTGATCACTCAGACTCTGGTGGTAAGTGCCGCAAATGATCAGGCCGCAGAGTTCGGTCTTAGAAGCGATAAACTGAAACTCCTTGCCGGTGAATATCAGGTTGTAAAGTATTCTCTTCTGGACAAGATGGATAAGCCTGTATATGATGCCGGCGCTCCTGAAGGCATCCATGCCTCATTCACTGTCGAGCCGGACGGTCTTTGTGTACACGACCTGCTTGCAGACGTGGCAGAAAGAGGTAAGGTGAAGTTCACTATTGTAAAGGATATGTCGGATTTCAAGGATACGCCCCAGACAAAGTCTCCGGAGCGTGTATATACTTTCGATGAGATATCTTATGTCACCGTTTCCGTCATGACAGGCAACACTACGACTGAATTTGAGAAACTGCCTGCTGAATTTGACATCCACTTCCGTGAGACAGATGATGTCGAGGACGGTTATCAGACATCTACCTGTGTCTGTGATACACTCCTTTCATTGCCGGCCGGTGAATATAAAGTTGTCTCTTACAGTGTGTTCGACAGCGGCAAGAAACTGCTGGAGACGAACAACAAGGTCAATGGCACTGTATTCGAGGTGATAGACAATTCGACAACTGAAGCGGAAGTGCCTGTGAAACTTTATGAGAGTTCCGATTATATAAAGGACTATTATGCTCTGTATGAAATCTGGAAGTCTCTCAACGGAGAAAAGTGGTATTACATAGGTGAAGACCACCCTCGTGGATGTAACTGGGATTTCAACAAGGATCCGGACCTTTGGGGTGACCAGCCGGGTGTATCTCTGCATTCGAACGGCCGTGTCGCAATGGTCAATATCAGTGATTTCGGATTCTCCGGCCATATGTCTCCTGCGTTAGGCCAACTTACTGCACTTGTGGAACTGTATCTTGGAAATCACAATGATGGAAATACGACAGGTTATGATCCTACTGTTCCTCTTGGAAAAGGAACTGCGAGACGTATGGAAAGACATTCCGAGTATCTGAACGAAGTGCATAGGATTACACAGGTGTCTGAGCCGATCGCACGTGCTCTTGCAGAAAACGGCATATCGATTCCTGAAATGTCTCTTTATGAGTCCATGCAGGAAGATGAGATAATCGAGGCAGGTACAGGCAAGATGAGGATACAGCCTAAGGATATGATTTCCGGCAAGATCAATAATGGTCTCAAGAGCCTTCCTAAGGAAATCGGTAATCTTACCAATCTCGAGCAACTTTTCATCGCAAACGGTGAAATCGAAACCTTGCCAGAGGAACTGGCCAACCTGACCTCATGTACCGATGTCGAGATCTATAACTGCCCGAAGATGACCACCTTCCCTATGGCTCTGACAAAGATGCCTAACCTTGCACTTGTCAATCTGGCGAACAACAGGCAGTGGAGTTCCCAGGAAGTCCTTAAAGGCTTCAAAGGTCTTGCTACAGGTCCTTCAAGGGAAAAACTTCAGATCATTTATTTCAATGAAAACAATCTCGAAGTAGTACCGAAGGAGATAAAGAACATGAAGAAACTCGGAATGATCGATTTCTCTTCCAACAAGATACACACTATTGAGGAGGCTTGGGGAAATGATATCAAGCCGGTGCAGATCTATTTCGACAACAATCAACTCTCAGAGTTCCCTGTGGACGAAAGCGGAGTCTTCTGTTACATGGAAGATGCGGAGACATTCTCTGTCAAGAACAACAAGTTCACGGAGTTCCCGAACATCTTCGATGCTGAGTCGATGTATGCCATTGTCTCAATAGATTTTTCATATAATCACATAGCATCATTCCCGGATGATTTCCGAGGAGTGTATGTGCAGACTCTGACGATTGCCAACAATCCGGAATTCACTGAATATCCTATAGAGATAGCAAAGTCGAATTCCAAGATCATGAACATCAATTTCAGAGGATGTAACATATCTAAGATCCCTCAAGGCTCATTCGATTATAAAAATGCCGTACATCTTCAGTCATTTGACTTTTCATATAATGACCTGAAAGATCTGCCTATGGAAATGCATGCCGGTAACTTGCCATACCTTTATGGAGTGGAACTGTCGTATAATCAGTTCTCATCGTTCCCTTGGGAACCTCTTGACAGTCAGTATCTGACCGTCTTCGCGATCAGAGGCCAGCGTGACGAGTATGGAGCCAGATGTCTTTCAGAGTGGCCGGTAGGAATTTATCAGCATAGAGGCCTTCGCGGTTTCTACATCGGTTCCAACAATCTCGGAAAGATTGAAGATACGATTTCGACAATATGCTATTATCTGGATATCAGCGATAACCCTGAAATCGTATTTGATGCATCTGACATATGTTATGCATATCAGCAGGGTGCGTATATACTTATATATGACAAGACGCAGAACATCAGGAACTGCGATATAATGTTGAATTAAAATGGAGGGAACAGAAATGATGAATATCAGCAGAAATATATCTATCGCAGTGGCGTTGTTATGTGCCATTGCATGTGTCCCGACTCCTGAGGTGGAATTTGCCGTTGATACGAAGCAGATTGAAGTCGGACCAGCCGGAGGTGTCAGGAAAGTGAATGTCAGTTCATCCGACGATTGGTTTGCAAGTACATCGGCATCATGGATTTCCGTCTCTCCTGCAAATGGAAGAGGAACAGTTGAATGTTCGATAAATATCGACTCTACTTTGGTGAACGAGTCCAGAACCGCAACTGTAAGAATCCAGAATCTGGCAACAGACGAGAAGATGGAATTCAATGTGAACCAGGGAGGTTTCGAATATCAGATCGTTCCGGAAAAACTTCAGGTAGATGTTGATGACTTTGCCGCTTACGAATCAAGATATTTCGAAGTGAAGGTCAAGTCGAATGTAAAGTTTGATGTCATCCTTCCTGAAGGAGCAGAGTCATGGCTGTCATATAAGGCAGATTCACTTGTCCTGGATCGTGGCGCACGTCCTCGCGAGACTGTCGTAAGATTTGACTGGAGGGTCAATTCCAGAGATGTGGAACGAGTTGCAGATGTGGTGTTCCAGCCGAAGACTCCGGTCTCTCTTACTGGAGATAATACCGTAAAGGTTGTACAGAAGGCAGCGGAACCGATACCTGTAGGAACTCCAGCAGGAGATTCGCTCGCTCTTCTTGCTGTAAGCCGTGCGTTGAACATTTATACGGAATGGGAGACGGCTGAAAGGATGGAACACTGGAACAACGTCCAGGTATGGAAGAAAGGCCCGGGTGTTCCGGATGAGAAAGTCGGACGTGTCAAGTATGTCCAGTTCTTCATGTTCAAGACAATGGAGGAAATTCCTTTTGAGATACAGTACCTGACTGCAGCAGATGAGATTGTGATCTATTCTAATGCGAATCACTTCCTCCGCAGCCTTGATACAGGTGAGCATATTACAAAACTTACTCAACTAAAGAGGCTCACCATCGGTGCATACGGTCTGACAAGTCTGCATCCGGATTTCAAGAATCTCAAGAATCTTGAGTATCTGGATCTCAGTTCAAACTGTTTCCAGACCATCCCTGATATCCTTACTCCGGAGAATTTCCCTAATCTCCATGCCCTTATCATGAATGCAAACCAGCGTTATACCATATATGACTTGGGTAATGATACCAGAGAGAATGTCGGTGGCCTTATCGATGAGCCTAAGTTCCCTGAAAGGATTCTGAAGTGGAATAAACTTGACACCATCAGACTTTCTGTGAACTATCTTGCAGGTGAACTTCCGACAATGTCCAATCATGAAAAGTGGACTGCAGAAGAAGTCAATGCATGTGATACTCTGCCGGAGATCCTCATAGGACTTCCTAAGGTACTTCCGGACACAGACTTCTTTGCCATCAATTTCAATCGTCTTACAGGAGAACTTCCGGACTGGCTTCTTTACCATCCTAAACTGGACCTGTGGTTCCCGTATTCTCTTGTATTCTCACAGGAAGGTAAGACCAGAGATGGTGAAAATGCAGGATTCAGCAATGAACCGGTAAGCCTGGACTATTATTATCATCATTATAAGAACAAGAAGTACAACCCAAATAACAGATCAGAAGAATAATGAATATAAGAAGAACCATATATATGTTGTCGGCATCAGTATTGGCTGCAATGTCGGTATCATGCTCAGTGGAAGGTCCTCAGGAAGTGCTTCCGGAGCAGAAGGTGCCGCAGGTCACTGCTGATGTCCTTGAAGGCCAACTTCTTGTGCGTTTTGATGCAAGGGTGAGTGATATTCTGGACAAGGCCGGGCTTACCAAGAGCGGGCCTATGGCTCCTATGACACGTTCAGGTGTGCTGAGTGTAGATGAGATTCTTGATCTCGTTGACGGTTATCAGATCGAAAGAGTTTTCCCGGTAGATGTGAGATCTGAAGAGAAGGCACGCAAGGAAGGTCTTCATCTGTGGTATGTAGTACGCTTCGGTGAGGAACATTCTGTAGAGAAGGTCGCAGCAGACCTGTCGAAACTCGGTGAGGTGAGCAGAGTGGAATATAACCGTACGCTCAAGAGAGCCTCTGACAGTAAGGCTGTTCCGCTGCCGGTGGACAAGATCAATGAAATGGCGGCAAGAAAATCATCTGCCTCTTTCAATGACCCGCTTCTTTCAGATCAGTGGCATCTTGTGAATGACGGTGATCTCCGTCCTAGCAAGTTCGTCAAGGGTGCGGATGTCAATGTGCGTGATGCATGGGATATGACAACCGGTGATCCTTCCATCATCGTTGCCGTCCTTGACGAAGGAGTGGATGTGTCTCATCCTGACCTTAAGGCCAGCATGTGGGTGAATGAAGATGAAATCTGGAATTCTCACGAGGACAATGACGGAAACGGCTATATCGGCGATGTCCATGGATACAACTTTGTCGGTAAATCAGGTGTGATCACAGTTGAGGGCAGATATGATTCCGGTCACGGAACTCATGTCGCAGGCGTGATTGCCGCCATGAACGATAATGGCATAGGCATAAGTTCGATTGCCGGAGGTACTGAAACGAATCCTGGTGTGAAGATCATGTCTTGCCAGATATTCTCAGGCATGTATGCCGGTACTGTCCTTGAAGAGGTAAGGGCCATCAAATATGCAGCCGACAACGGTGCTGTCATACTCCAGTGCAGTTGGGGATATATCTCCGGAGCGGCGAACCCTTTTGAATGGACACCGCAGTATGCTACTGATGAGGAATGGGAAACATACAATGTACTTGAAAGGAAGGCGCTGGATTACTTCATCCATAATGCAGGTTCTCCTGACGGAGTGATCGACGGCGGACTTGCAATCTTTGCCGGCGGTAACGAGGCTGCTCCTGCTGCAAGTTACCCTGCTGCATATCCTGATTTCGTGGCTGTCGCTGCAACTGCGGGAGATTTTACACCTGCAGTATATACCAACTACGGCCCTGGAACAAACATTTCCGCACCAGGTGGCGATCAGGACTACTATTATGACTATGTCGATGATACTCACAGGTTAGGAGAGGTAGGATGTATCCTCTCGACTCTTCCTACCCATGTAAGTGAAAGCGGTTACGGATATATGGAAGGTACATCCATGGCTTGTCCTCATGTCTCAGGTGTTGCTGCACTCGGTCTTTCATATGCAGCAAAACTCCGCAGGCATTTCAAGGCGGACGAATTCAGGGACCTTCTCTATGAGACAGCGACTCCGATCGACCAGTATATGTCCGGAACGAAACTTTATAGGAAATATGTGATCGACCTTGAAGAATCTTCACCTCTCATGTCATTTGACATGAAAAGTTTCAAAGGTGGTATGGGACAGGGCCAGATCAATGCATATGCCCTTCTCAAGGCAATTGAAAACACAGGTGTCGAGATGACATTCCCTAATGTATATGTCGCTCTGGGCGGTCAGGCTACCATTTTGCCTTCAATGTATATGGAAGGCTCAAGTTTCAGCGTGACCGTAAGCGATACATCAGTTGCGACAGCGGAGATCGTCAACGGAAAGATGATTGTAAAAGGCCTCAAGCCAGGTCAGACTGAAGCCTCTGTTACAGGAAGCCGTACAGATAAGTTCGTCATCACAGTACGTGAATCAGCAAACGGCAACGGCTGGCTGTAGGCATGAGACTGTACATGGTCATATTGGCATCCGCTCTTTATGCCGTGTTTTCTCCTGATGTGATGTCGCAGATGAAGATATTGCCGCGGGAGAAGGTCGAAAGTGTGACGAATCCCCGTCTTTCTGCAGATTCATCTTCTTTCATGTTCGAAACAAGACATATTGTTGCGGAACCCATGACTGAGGATGACGGGCCGGAGACATTCGTGTTCCGTTTCAGGAACATTTCAAAGGAGAGTCTTCACATCGACAGGCTGGTGACGACATGTTCATGTGTCAGTGCAACGGTTGCCGATGATGACGTTCCTTCCGGAACTTGCTCGGAAATCAGGGTGAGATACAATCCTGAAGGCCATCCCGGAAAGTTTGAAAGAAGGATATTTGTATATGCAGATGGAAAGAGTGATCCTGCAGCCGTACTAAGACTGACTGTAGATGTGGGAAGCGGCAAGGATATTTCCGCAGACTGGCCTGTCCGCATGGGGACAATAGGGCTCAGACGCAACGGACTGACATTTGTGAAGGGACAGAAGTCGGTGGAGAAGATCCGCTTCATAAACCTTGGAAGCAAGACTCTCAATCTTGAATGCGAAAAGGCTTTTCTTCCGGATTGTCTAGACTTCACTGCTGAACCTTCTGCTGTCACTGCCGGTTCAGAAGGTGTCATGGTCATATCATACGATCCTGCCAAGGGCGGTGAGAGACCTGGCATTTCTGTCATGCTGAAAGGGTTGGGTGTGCCGCCGAGCCGCTCGTCAATAAAAGTTACATTCTCTGAGGTTTCAGGGAAATGAAGATTGAAAATTTTAGAAAAGATATGAAGAATATTAGAAATCTGATGGTTATGTTCCTCGTTGCGGCTTTTGTTGCCGTTTCATGTGACAAGAATGATCTGTCTCAGCCGAAGGAATATCTTGATGTGAACGCAAACAATATTGCCGGTTCATGGGAACTTGTAGAGTGGAACGGAGCCCCTCTGACAGCAGGTACATATGTCTATCTTGATATCGTCCGCAACGGCAAGACATACACCATGTACCAGAATCTTGACAGTTTCTCGAATGTCCCTCATGTGGTGACAGGCTCATATTATCTTGAAACAGATCCTGAACTGGGTGCCATAATCAGAGGCAATTATGACCATGATTCCGGTGATTGGGCACATCGTTACATCATCAAGGACCTTACAGCCGATGAGATGTATTGGGTGGCTAAGGACAATGCGGATTTCGTACAGAAATTCGTCAGAGTTGATGAGATTCCTGTAGAATAACCATCATAATCATAAAGAACGGGGAGCAACCTATGAGGCTGCTCCCCGTTTCGTATGTATTGTCAATCAGATTTTACTGCTCGTCGACTCCCTGGTCGTCAGCACCCTGAGGGCCTGCCTGACCGTTGAACGGACCCTGTTGTGCACCTGGCTGAGGGCCTGCCTGCGCTGCCTTTGCCATGTCCTCAGATGCGGCATGCCATGCAGCCTCGAGTTCAGCATTGTACTTGTCGATATCAGCGATGTTCTGAGCCTTGACAGCCTCCTTGAGAGAGTTCATGGCGTTCTCGATTACAGTCTTCTTCTCTGCAGGAATCTTGTCTCCGTACTCCTTGAGGTTCTTCTCTGTCTGGAAGCACATTCCGTCAGCGTTGTTGATCTTGTCGATACGCTCCTTCTCAGCCTTGTCAGCAGCCTCATTAGCCTTCGCCTCATCCCTCATCCTCTGGATCTCTGCGTCAGAAAGACCAGATGAGGCCTCGATGCGGATGTTCTGTTCCTTGCCTGTAGCCTTGTCCTTTGCAGATACGTTGAGGATACCGTTTGCGTCGATGTCGAATGTCACCTCGATCTGAGGAACACCTCTTGGAGCCGGTGCGATACCGTCAAGGATGAAGTTTCCGATGAGTTTGTTATCCTTGGCCATAGGACGCTCTCCCTGAAGTACATGTACGTCTACTGCAGGCTGGTTGTCAGCGGCTGTAGAGAATACCTGTGACTTTCTTGTAGGGATTGTGGTGTTGGCTTCGATGAGTTTTGTCATAACGCCGCCGAGTGTCTCGATACCGAGTGAAAGCGGAGTCACGTCGAGAAGAAGGACATCCTTCACATCACCGGCAAGTACACCACCCTGGATTGCTGCACCCATTGCTACAACCTCGTCAGGGTTCACGCTCTTGTTAGGAGCCTTTCCGAAGAACTTCTCAACTACTGCCTGGATAGCAGGGATACGTGTAGAACCTCCCACGAGAAGAACCTCGTTGATGTCGGATGCGCTGAGTCCTGCATCCTGGAGTGCCTTGCGGCATGGCTCTACAGTCCTCTGGATGAGGTGGTCTGCCAACTGCTCGAACTTGGCCCTGGTAAGGGTCTTCACGAGGTGCTTAGGCATACCGTCTACAGGCATGATGTAAGGAAGGTTGATCTCAGTTGAAGTCTGGCTTGAAAGTTCGATCTTTGCCTTCTCTGCTGCCTCCTTGAGTCTCTGGAGAGCCATAGGATCCTTCTTGAGGTCGATACCTCCGTTCTCTGCAGCGAACTCCGCAGCGAGCCAGTCGATGATCACCTGGTCGAAGTCGTCACCACCGAGGTGAGTGTCACCATTGGTTGAAAGAACTTCGAACACACCGTCTCCGAGGTCCATGATCGAAATATCGAATGTACCGCCACCGAGGTCGTATACAGCGATCTTCATATCCTTGTTCTGCTTGTCAAGACCGTAAGCGAGTGCTGCTGCTGTAGGCTGGTTGATGATACGCTTCACATCGAGACCTGCAATCTGGCCGGCCTCGTTTGTAGCCTGACGCTGTGAGTCTGAGAAATATGCAGGAACAGTGATGACAGCCTCTGTAACCTCCTGTCCGAGATACTCTTCTGCTGTCTTCTTCATCTTCTGGAGAATCATAGCAGAGATTTCCTGTGGTGAATAGAGACGTCCGTCGATGTCTACACGTGGAGTGTCGTTCTCACCCTTTACAACCTTGTATGGCACGCGGTTGATGTCGCCTGTTACCTGGCTGTACTTCTCACCCATGAATCTCTTGATTGAGAAGATGGTCTTGTGAGGGTTGGTGATGGCCTGACGTTTTGCAGGGTTTCCGATCTTTCTTTCACCGCCGTCGGTGAATGCTACTACTGAAGGGGTAGTTCTCTGTCCTTCGTTGTTGATGATGACTGAAGGTTCGTTACCTTCCATCACTGCCACGCATGAGTTGGTGGTTCCAAGGTCAATACCAATGATTTTTCCCATAATATTTATCTCCTTTTTAAAATTTTAATTCTTTATACAGATTCTTCGCTTCGCTCAGAATGACATCTGAAATAGTGTTTCTTTGCTTCGCTCGGAATGATATGCTGCCGTTCCAGACGACGCCATGATAATAACGAAACTTGTGCCACTTCCGCAAGCGGAGAAATATATGCCAAAATGGCAGAATTTTCATGACAACCTGCTTTCTGTAATGACATATTTGCTATTTTTGCCGATGATTTTGTCACTCACCAATTACATATGATATATAGGGAACTTCCACGCGAGGAATTCGATGACCTTGCTTCCAGAATACTTTATGAGGATAACCATCTTCTTGTCGTCAACAAGAAGGTGGGCGAGATTGTCCAGGGAGACAAGACCGGGGATGAACCTCTCAGCGAGAAATACAAGGCATTCATCGCCCAGAGGGACGCAAAGCCGGGACAGGTCTTCATAGGCCTTCCTCATCGTCTTGACCGGCCCGTAAGCGGTATAACCATGCTTGCAAAGACATCCAAGGCACTTGAACGCCTGAACGCCATGTTCCGCGAATCGGATGTACATAAATTCTATTGGGCTCTGGTGTGCCATGAGCCACAGCCTTCCGAAGGCCGTCTGGAAGACATGATGTGGAGGAATGAAAAACAGAACAAGTCATATATATGCCGCCCGGGTTCCGCACGTAAGGATGCCAAACTTGCGATACTCAATTACCGTCAGATAGACAGGACTGACCGCTACTGGCTTGTGGAGGTGGAACTGCTGACCGGCCGTCATCATCAGATACGCTGCCAACTCTCGAATCTGGGATGCCCGATAAAAGGTGACCTTAAATATGGCGCACCCCGCTCTAATCCTGACGGAGGCATTTCTCTCCATGCACGCCGCATAACATTCGTTCATCCTGTCAGGAAGGAACAGATGACCGTCGAGGCCCCTGTACCGTCGTCGTGGAAAGGAATTTCAATAAAATGATCATGAGAAGAATAGTTCCAATCATTATCGCTGCCGTCATTACGGCATGTGCAACGGATCCATATGTGGTGGTGCAGGTTGCTGATGCTCAGTTGGGCTTCACGGCAGCAGACAGAAGCCAGAGAGAGGGAACGGAATATGTGAATGACCTGACCTATGAATCGGCATGCCTTGCGAGCGCTGTCGCTTTCATAAATGAAATCAGGCCGGACGCTGTCGTGTTCACCGGCGATCAGGTCAACCGTCCCGCAGATGAGGAACAATGGAACATGTTTCTAGAACTGATTTCTTCCATAGACGGTTCTGTGAAGGTGTTTCATGTGCCTGGTAATCATGATGTGCTGATCGGTGATGGTAAGGTCGATCTGGCCCCTTTCGCCGAGAGATTCGGTGAAGACCGTTTTATACATACGGAAAGGGGAGTGAGACTTGTGGGTATCAATTCCAATCTCATCAGATACAATGATCCCTCAGAAGAAGGTCAGAAGGCATGGCTGGATGAAGTGCTTCAGAAGTCATCTTCCGATGAAGTATCTCTGATCTTTACCCATCATCCTTTCTTTTTGGAGAGCATTGATGAGGATGACGGATATTTCCAGATTCAGAAAGACAAGAGGCGGACATATTTCGACATGTTCAAGGAGCACGGGGTGAATGCGGTTTTTGCCGGACATCTTCATGACAGCAGGGCTGCCGAATATCAGGGCATACCGATGCTTACGACGACATCTGCGGCATATCAACTAGGAAAGTCGGCGCCGTCGGTAAGAGTGATAAGGGTCAATGGAGATGAAGTGTCGGAAGAACTGGTAGTCATTGAGCCTGAAGCAGCAGATAAACAATAATATTGCTATATTTAATTATCCGATCAAATGTTTATGAAACGCAACATCACAATTATTTTGAGTGTTATGATGCTTCTCAGCGGCATTGATGCATTTGCATGGGGAGCCAAAGGACATGATGTCGTAGCGGCAATCGCTGAACAGCATCTTACAAGGAAAGCCAGGAAACGCATAGCAGAACTTCTTGACGGTAAGTCGATTGTATATTATTCATCATGGATGGACAATATCCAGAATTCACCATACTGGGAGGACGGATACTATAAGACAAAGACATGGCATTACGCCAATGTCGACAAAGGCATGACATACGAGACCATGGCGAAGAACGAGAACGGTGATGTCGTGACTGGTCTTACGATGCTGACGGACCAGATGATGAATAACTATGACGATCTGACTGACAGCATGAGAGTCGATTATCTGAAGATGATCGTACATATGGTAGGCGACCTTCATTGTCCCATGCATGCCGGCAGACTCAGTGACCGTGGCGGTAACAATGCCAAGGTCATGTGGTTCCGTCAGGAAACCAATCTCCATTCTGTATGGGACAGCAGGATGATAGATTCTGCCCGCAAATGGAGTTATACGGAATGGGCAGATCAACTTGACAGGACAACGAAGAAGTACAGGAAGGAAATCATGAACGGGACATATGAGGAATGGTTCACTTCGACAGTTGCAGTGGCAGCAGACATATATGATTATGTCGATAGCAAAGGCGAGATTGTTCCGTCTCTTTCATATCAGTTTGTATATGATTTCTCTCCGGTTCTTGAAGAACAACTCCTGCACGCAGGATACAGACTGGCATATGTGTTGAACGAAATTTTCGACTAGATATATTGCGGGTATAGCTCAGTGGTAGAGCATCGGCTTCCCAAGCCGAGGGCCGCGGGTTCGACCCCCGTTACCCGCTCTTTTTTATAAATCTCTGATATTCATTGCGGTATACTTCCTGTGATGATTTTGAAATCTGAAGGTGCGATTGGTGATGAATTGTAATCCGTAAGGCTGTACGGCTTTCTGTTTGAAAGTGATTCCCCGGAATTCCTTTCCTGATGTCGTTTTGCTGAAATTGTTAACTTTCTGTTACAAAGTTTGTTAAATTGATTTTTTGTGTATCTTTGCACCCTGAAAAACAAAAAGTTAGAAGTGTTTGTCCGGCACTGGGCCGGATGAGAATGTAAACTTAAACAGATTAGTTATTATGGAAATCAACAACATTGGAAACAACGCAGGCATTCTCTGGAATGTACTCAACACAAACGGCAAGATGACTGAGACAAAACTCAAGAAGGAGTCTGGCCTCGCTAGTGCAGAGTTCTATACTGCTCTCGGATGGCTTGCTCGTGAGGGCAAACTCGAGGTTGTAGTAGAGACTAAGTGCGGCAAGAATTGCGAGTACTATACATTGAACGCGTAGTCAGTATATTCTGGCATTAGGCAAAAGGACGGTCCGTCACATCGGACCGTCCTTTTTATGTTCATAGAAAACCCCTCAGACTCTGGATTCTTCGATTTCCTTCATGACTTTTTCAGCCTTTTCATATCCGTCAGCCGGCGCCTTCCATATTGTGGCTATGACTAGGCAGCCGATAAGACCGAACATTACTGCCACTAGAAATACCGAGTTCCATCCGAACTTGTCGGCAAGATAACCGAATCCTATACCCGCAATCGTAGTCGCTGCATATCCGAAGATTCCGAGAATACCGTTGGCTGTGGCACATGCCCTTTTGGTAGCCTGCTGTGAGGCCGCCACCCCGAGAAGCGCCTGAGGACCGTATACAAAGAAGGCTGACAGGCATATGAGTGCTGCACTTGTGATCCAGTGGGCTGACTGCGGCGTCCTCCAGAACAGGAAGAAGCAGAGGGTCGCACCAATGGTACATATAAGGCATGTCCTCTGAGCCTTGTTCTGCATGAACTTGTCTGTGAACCATCCGGCCAGAAGGGTTCCAAGAACGCCTCCTGCGAGTTCCGACATTGCTACGATGTTTGCGGAAAGTGCTATTTCAAAGCCTTTGTACTGTGTCAGGAACGACGTGCCCCATTCCAGGATGGTGAATCTGATTACATAGATGCAGAAGTTTGATATCGCCAGAATCCATATCACGGGATTCCTGAATACCAGTCTTTTGAGGAAATGACTGTATGCCTTTCCGGTCAACTGCTTTTCAGGTTCATGTCCATGTGTCTTATGGTCAAGTTCTTCCACTTCCGGCAGGCCTACCGATGAAGGAGTGTCCCGTAAAGTGAAGAAGACCACGATGGCACCGATGAAGGCGATTGCGGCAGGAACGGCAAAGCACAGATTCCATGCGGTCATGCCGAATCTTGACAGCAGCCATCCGCAGAGGGCGATGACCACTCCTGCACCTATTGAATGTGAGGCGTTCCAGATGGACTGTTTGGTCGCAAGTTCCGACGGCCTGAACCAATGTGCCATAAGGCTGGCACATGGCGGGTATCCCATACCGTGAATGTAGCCGTTTATCACCCAGAGAGAGCCGATCAGATAGACCAGACCCATGGTCGCTTTCCCTTCTGTGTCCAGCAGGTTGAACATGCCGTCGAGTTTCGGACTGAATGCAATGGCGAAGTTGATTACGGATGATAATATAAGGCCTCCTGCAAGCAGCACCCTTCTGCTGCATCTGTCGGCGATGAATCCGTTGACGAATCGTGAAAGTCCGTAAATGATTCCGTTGAGGGTGATGAATATTCCCAGTTGCAGTTTGGTTATGCCAAGTTCCTCCTGCATGGCAGGAAGTGCCGCACTGAAATTCTTCCTCAGGAAATAATACAGCATGTATGCTATCATCAGGACAACAAGTGTCCTCCACTGCCAGTAATTGTATTTCTTTTCAGTCTGTCGGTCCATGATAATGAAATTAATCAGTTGTGATGCTTCATGTCCAGTTTGATCAGTTTGAGTTCTTCGAGAGGACGTTCAGGCTGCTCTACATCTGCCGGAACCGGCATTCCTGAGAACTCTCCGAAATACTGCACGCAGGCGTCGCGCCACCATCTGGCATCACTTTCCTGTATCGCAAGTTTCTCATTTACAGCCTCCCAACGTTCTTCGTCCACATAAGGACGTACATCAGTCCATATCTTCTGGTACCCTCTGACAGTCTTTATGCCTCTGTCATATCTGTGACACATCTCGTCCCAGAATGTACTTCCGTTTGACATCCTGTGATCCCAAGGGATATGGTGGAACCATAAAAGAAGTTCTTCAGGGCAGGTCTCGATATTGTCATATATCGAGGCAAGAGGCTCATGATACTGGTCTACGTTGCCGCTGCCTTTACGAGTCCTGTCGAATCCGATTCCCTGCGGGTCAGCCTGATGGTAATATTTCGGAAGCCAGTCGAGACGGGCTCCTTCCGGCTCATACCAAGGTTCCGGACCGTAGTGGTGTGTGCCGGCAAAGATATGATGAAGCCCCAGAGGCATCATATAATCCACGGCTGCCTCTCTGGAAGTCATCATCATGTCAAGGACCGGTTCTACGAATTCTGGCTCGGATGTGAATGTCTGCACAAGCCATTCTCGTGCAATTTCTTCCGACGACAGGTCTGCGTTCCATGCCATTCGTCCGAATGCATACCATGAAGACTGGGCGAAATGATGTCCGCACCAGTTTGCGTCACGTCCGATGTTCGCTACACCAGCAATCGCTGTTGTACTGTATGCTTCCGGATATGCCTTTCCGGAAGTTATGCCTGCAACTGTTGAAGGCTGTACGCCGCAATATGTGTCGCTGTCAAGACATTCTTCCAACTGGGTGGAAAGATATACGAGATGGTTCGAACCTCCCATATATTCCTGGGTTATCTGGAATTCCACCATCATTGCGGTTTTGGACATGGCACCGAAAAGAGGACTGAAAGGCTCGCGCGGCTGGAAATCTACCGGGCCGTTCTTGATCTGTATCAGCACGTTGTCACGGAATTTTCCGTCAAGAGGGACAAATTCCTCATAAGCCTGATTGGCCCTGTCCGCACTGTTCGGAGCATATACGAATGCCCTCCACATCACGATTCCGTCATATGGGGCGAGGACATCCGCAAGCATGTTGGCTCCGTCGGCATGAGTACGTCCGTAATCCTGCGGACCCGGAAGGCCCTCGGAGTTCGCCTTCACCAGGAATCCTCCGAAATCCGGTATCAGTGAATATATCTCCTTGACCTTGTCTGCCCACCATTGGCCGACTTCCGGCACAAGCGGGTCCGAAGTCGGAAGTCCGCCGAGTGCTGCCGGTGAAGAGAAATTGACCGAGAGATAGACCTGAATTCCGTACGGACGCATTATGTCCGCTATCTGTGCCACTCTTTCAAGTTTTTCCCTGCTGAGGATTTCCGGAGTCGCATTGACGTTGTTCAGAACGCTTCCGTTGATTCCTATCGAGGCGTTCAGGCGTGCGTAATCCCTGATCAGATCTTCCGGCACAGGTTCGCCCCAATGCCATATGGACCATCCGGCATATCCTCTCTCGACCGTATTGTCAAGATTGTCCCAATGGTTGAGGATACGTCTTTCGAATGACGGATCTTCCCTGATGTCAAGTATACCATCGGCCTTGCCGGTCCTTTCAAGACGGTCAAGGGCATATTTTCCGTACAAAGCGCCCGTTTCGGTCTTTGCCTTTATGACTCTGTCTTTCCTGCCGCCTTGAATGATGAAGCCGTCTTCAGTCAAGTCCAAGGCATGATCAATCATTATTTCCGCCTTCACGGAAGGATCGCAGTCTGCAAGCCATAACAAATCATTGCCGGCTCTCTGAGAGCAGCCGACAATGACAATTGCAGATAATATCGCTGTGATGAACTTATTCATCGAGTCCTTCGATTGTGTTGATGGTTCCGTCTTCGTTGTATGTGAGTTCGCATACCTTGAGGCTGCGCAGCCATGTCTTGCCTCCTGACGGCACGCTGTCGTGGTGGAAGAGCCACCATTTTCCGCCGTATTCGACGATGGCGTGGTGAGTTGTCCATCCTACTACAGGGGTGAGGATCACGCCTTTATATGTGAAAGGTCCGTATGGATTGTCACCGATCGCATAGCAAAGGTAGTGTGTGTCGCCTGTCGAGTAGGTGAAATAATATTTTCCGTTGTATTTATGCATCCATGATGCCTC
Organism: Candidatus Cryptobacteroides sp.; assembly: GCA_045539115.1. Classification (GTDB taxonomy): domain Bacteria; phylum Bacteroidota; class Bacteroidia; order Bacteroidales; family UBA932; genus Cryptobacteroides. The sequence goes on from JAZQES010000075.1 coordinate 32,482, forward strand.
GAAGAAACGGTATGGATTGTCCGCCGTAAGCGGCTTTCCTTCTTCATCAAGAATAACTACAGGCTTCGGCTCCTCAGCAAACTCGAGCATGTCTTCGCTCAGACGCACTACACGTGCAGGGATTGCAACCTCCTTTCCTTCAGGAAGGTATGCGCTTTCCAACGCCTTGTTGTCCTTGTATCTCTGAAGTTGTCCTCCCCAGAGACCTCCGAAATACATGTAATATTTTCCGTCTTCTTCGAGAATCGCAGGGTCGATGCTGTAACTTCCCTTGATAGGATCCGGTTCAGGAATGAAAGGACCTGTCGGTGAATCGCTTACGGCAACACCTATGCGGAATATGTCGTTCTTGTCCTTGAGAGGGAAATACATGTAGTACTTGCCGTCCTTCCTTGCAACCTCGCAGTCCCACAACTGACGTCCTGCCCATGGAATATCTTCAGTGTCAAGCACTTTTCCATGGTCGATAACTTCCGCTGTCATAGGGTCATTTCCGTTGAGGCTGAACACATGGTAATCCTTCATGTTGAAGTGGTCTCCGTTGTCGTTTTCCTCGATTCCTGACTCCCAGTCGTGAGAAGGATAGATGTATAATTTACCGTCCCATACATGAACGGATGGGTCTGCCATATAGTCGGCAGGTACAAGGTAACGTTTCAGTGTCTTCATATGACTGTTATTTTGTGTATTCATTAAGGAATGGTTTCATCTGGAGCGAGCGGTCGAAAAGGAGAGGGTAGTCGGTCCTGCCCCTTATTGGCCAGCCGTTCTTCCATGAATCATTGTCGCTGATTCCCCATGCGGTCACTCTTGTGATTACGTCGGAGTGCTTGATGAAAAGGTCCATGAACTCCTTCATTCTTGAATTCCAAACCGCTGCAACCTCCTCTGGAAGTCCGTCAGGATATGGATTCAGATGAGCCTTGTATTCTTCTATATCGCTGACGTTGGCTCCGAAGTTTACAGAAGGCAATGCTGACATGTCCCACTCGGTAATCATGACATTCACTCCTGTGCCTGCATAGGCGAGAAGGCTTGTCTCGAATTCCTCTACAGTAGGGTAATCCATGCCCATATGGCCCTGCATTCCGATTCCGTCTATACGGATGCCGCGTTCTTTCAGGTCATTGATGATCTTTACATATGTGTCACGTCGTCCCGGAACATTCATTCCGTAGTCATTGAGGTAAAGTTCTGCCTCAGGATCAGCCTCATGGGCATACTGGAATGCGAGTGGAATGAATTCTTCTCCGAGGATGTCATAGAAAGGACTCTTGCGGTATGAACCGTCTTCGATGATGGCTTCATTTACTACATCCCATCCATGTACACGGCCCTTGTAGCGGGTCACGATAGTGTTGATGTGGTCCTTCAATCTTGCTTTCAACACTTCGGGAGTCACGTAGTTGCCGTTTTCGTCATAAGGGAACCAAGGTGCCAGTTGTGAATGCCATACCAGGCAGTGGCCGATGATGAACATGTCGTTTGCTTCTCCCAGTTCCACAAATCTGTCGGACAGGGTGAAGTCATATCTTCCTTCTTCAGGATGAATTACTTCCGACTTCATGCAGTTTTCTGCGACGATGGAACTGTAATGCTTTTTCAGTATTTCCACTCCGGCGGTGTCAAGACCGGTGATCTCGGCTTCGTTCAATGCTGCGCCGATGAGGAAATTATCTGCGAAAATGTCTTTGAGGCCTTGCGGTTCCTGTGTTCCACATGCTGTGAGCATTACTGCAGCGGATGCTGCCAAGATGATCTTTTTCATAGTTATTCAGTTTTTGCGCGGTTTTCGATTTCTCTGTTGATTTCGTCGATCACATCATCTTCGAGTTCGTATTTCGAAATGATGAACATTGCAACGACAAGAAGGATTGCAGGAATCACGCATACAAGCCAGCGGATTCCTTCCTGAGCAAGAGGCGTCTGCAGTTCAAGGTCATTCATGAAGTATGCACCGGCAGCATTTCCGACCGACATCATTGCGAATGCAGTGATGAAGAAAAGGGCGATGACGCGAAGAGGCCTGTTGCGGAAGAATTCTGTCCAGAGGTCGCTGACCTTCACGTCCTTCACGTCCTTTTCGTCCATTACGACGCGTTCCTTTGTCTGTGTGAAGCAGAAGATCAGCAGGGCAAGTCCGGCAAGTGCGAAGATGAGCATGGCACGGAACCATGCGTCAGGATCTGCCGGAAGGGTGCTTGACTGCTCTGCTGCCTTGTATCCAGTCCATGCGAGGACGAGACCTGGAACAACGCCTCCGAGGGCCATACCTGCCTTGAAGAATATGCCGGTAAGGGCATTGACGATGCCTGAAATACGTCTTCCCGATGTGTATTCGCCATATGAGATGACCTCAGGCACAAGAGCCCACATGTAACCTGTAGCGACGATCACACCTGTGGACTTGATGAACTGTGCGATGTATATGAGGACGATGTTCTCCTTGACCGTTCCCATTCTGCTGATTATGTAAAGCATTGCCATTCCGACGATTGCAACAGAAAGGAAGATGTAGAACATGTTCTTTTTGCCGACCTTTCTCTTGATTGCGGGTACGAGTGGCATGAATATGAATGAAGGAAGCGAGCCGAGACCCATGAAAAGTGCCATTTCGATTGTCTCTGCCGGAACCTTTCCTACTGCGAGTGCAGCCACAAGGCAAGGAATGCCGGCTGACACTGCGAGACCTCCCACATTCGCCATGAACATTCTTGTGGATGTAAGGATGGTGATTTCGTTCGTGTCGCGTGTAAGCGATGAGTTGAGGGCTCCGTAAGGCACGTTGATGAGGGTGTAGAGCATCGACATTCCGACATATGTGACATATGCGTACAGAAGCGATCCTGAGAATCCGTTCCAGAAGCAGAGTATAGCAAGACCGGTGAGAGGAATTCCTCCCAGAACGAGGTAAGAACGGTATTTGCCCCATCTCGGATTGTGCTTGTCAACGAATGTTCCTACGAGAGGATCCCAGATGACATCAACGATGCGGACCACGAGGAACATGACAGCGGCCGCTGCCGGATCCAGTCCGAATATGTTGGTGTAGAAGAACAGCAGATACATGCTGACTGTCTGATAGATGAGGTTCTGGGCAAGGTCTCCCGAACCGAAACCTATCCTTTGGATCCAGGATAGTCTGTAGAAGCCTTTGGCTTCGTTGGCATTGTTTTGTGTCATGGTAATTATGTCTTGGTTATTGTTTCATTCCTTTCAGGACTGCATCCGCCACCCTTTTGCCCAATGTCTTCTTGTCCAACGGGTGGATGTCGTTCCATTCTCCCAGGTCGCTGTTCCTTATCAGGACGGTGTTGCTGTTCATCTGAACCGCCCTGGCCTGTTCCTGTCTCATTTCGGTCCATGCCTTTCTGCCCTCGACATCACTCTCATGGAGGAAATCTGCGAGTTCGATTATGTGGAAAGGCAGGCCGCTGTCATTGAATGATTCTCTCCAGCAGCCTATCATTGCGGTCAGCAGAGCGGCGTATTCGTTCCTTCTGTCCACATTCGACTCTCCCTGATACCAGAGAACTCCGCTATATCTGAGGTTCCTGATAGGATGGATCATCGCATTGTACAGGCATACAGGCTTGTAGCAGAAGAACATCATCTCGGGTGCTTTCGGCATAGGGGAGCCCTGACGGTATCTCCATTCTCCCGCAAGGCTGATCTCATGTCCGTCGCAGATGACCTTGTAAGGCTTCTCAGGAACGAACGAAGGCTGTCCTCCGTTGCTGATGATCCTTACTGTCACATTGTTTTCTCCTTCGTGAAGGACTCCTGCCGGAATCCTGTATATTCTCGGAGGGTACTGATAACCGGTCGTACCGACGAAATGTCCGTTCACATATACCGAATCGGAGTCTACGATACATCCGAGACGCAGAATCCCTGCCTTTCCTGCTGATTCCGCAGGCATGGTGAAATCTTTTCTAAGCCAATGGGATCCGGCCTGAGGATTCAGACCGTCGTTACCCCACTCGCGTGAGAACATGTCCACAATCTGCCAGGCACTGTCCTCATAGTCTTCTTCATACCATGCCGGAGACTCGTGGTGTCCGGGATCTCCTTCGTGCAGGACAGTGTTCCAGTGATGGAAATTCTCCCCCTCGATCTGCTTGATCCTGTCTCTGTAACCGGAATCTTCGTAAAGACGTTTCTCGTTGATGTGCTTCGGAAAATCTTTCAGAGCCTCTTCCGATGTCCATGCCTCGACCGGAGTTCCTCCCCAACTTGCGTTGACCAATCCCACCGGCACTCCGGTGTTCCTGTAGATTTCCTTGGCAAAAAAATATGCGAGGGCGGAGAATTCCATCACGTTCTCCTGCGTACATTTCTTCCAGTGAGATTCCGGTGTGTCTTCCTGAGGAGCGTTGAAATCGAATACTTTCGGAACAATATAATGACGTATCTGTTCATTTTCATAACTTGCGACCTCATCTGCAAACATGTCGGTGACACGCCTGACTGGAAGTTCCATGTTCGATTGTCCGGAGCATAGGAAGACATCTCCGACAAGAATGTCATTCAGCACGATGTCTCCCACTGTCAACGTATATGGACCTCCTGCCTTGGTCGCAGGAAGTTCCGCTGACCAACAGCCGTCTTCCTCAGCGGTGACCATGAATCCGGCTCCGTTCCATTCGATCCAGAAGGTTTCTCCACTGTCAGCCCAGCCCCATATCATCGCCGGCATGTCTCTTTGCAGTACCATTCCGTCCGACAATACGGACGGGAGCCTTACTTTTGCCTCGGCGCTGATATGGAATGCTGCAGCCAGCAAAATGGCCAGAGTGACGATGCGTTTCATGCTGAATATGTTTTATCTTTCTTACAAAGATAATCAATATCATTTACGCTAAGCAGTTCAATAGTTAATTTAATTCATGTTTTTGGGACAAATGGGTGCTTTTGGCTAATTTTGACAAGATTATTTGAAAAGGTCATGCAAAATCACAAACAGATTGTTATTTTTGCGTGATAAACCGGAAAACTAAATCCTTTATAAGATATGAATGACACTAAAGTAATGAATCTCGCTGCTGACAATATCCGTATTCTGGCAGCATCTATGGTTGAGAAGGCAAAATCAGGCCATCCGGGAGGTGCAATGGGAGGTGCAGATTTCATAAATGTCCTGTACTCCGAGTATCTCCAGTATGATCCGGAAAATCCGAAGTGGGAAGGCCGTGACCGTTTCTTCCTCGACCCCGGTCATATGGCTCCTATGCTTTATGCCCAACTTGCACTGACCGGAAAGTTCTCTCTCGATGAACTCAAGCAGTTGCGTCAGTGGGGATCTCCGACACCGGGCCATCCTGAGGTGGATATCATGCGTGGTATAGAGAATACATCAGGCCCTCTCGGACAGGGACATGTGTTTGCCGTAGGTGCTGCGATCGCTGCGAAATTCCTTGCTGCACGTACATCCAACCCGACTTTCTCCAAGGAAACGATCTATGCTTATATTTCTGACGGTGGAATCCAGGAGGAGATTTCCCAGGGTGCAGGCCGTATTGCAGGACACCTCGGTCTTGACAACCTCATCATGTTCTATGATTCGAACGATATCCAACTTTCGACAGAGTGCGGTGATGTGATGACAGAGAACACTGCAATGAAATATCAGGCATGGGGATGGCATGTCATTACGATCAACGGCAACGATTGTGCTCAGATCCGTCAGGCTCTCGATGAGGCAAAGGCTATCAATGACCGTCCTACCCTCATCATCGGAAAATGTGTGATGGGCAAGGGTGCGAGAACTGCAGACAACTCTTCATATGAGCGTAACTGCAAGACTCACGGTGCCCCTCTCGGCGGTGACGCATTCAGAAATACAGTGATCAACCTCGGTGGAAACCCTGACGAACCTTTCGTGATCTTCGATGAAGTCAAGGACATCTATGCGAAAAGAGCGGAAGAACTCAAGGTGATCGTCGCTGGACGTCATGCGGAAGAGGCTGCATGGGCTGCTGCAAATCCGGAAAAGGCTGCCGCTCAGAAGGAATGGTTCAGCGGTGCTGCTCCGAAAGTGGATTGGACAAAGGTTCAGCAGAAGGCTGGCGATGCCACAAGAAACGGTTCCGCAACAGTTCTTGGACAACTCGCAGAGCAGGTTCCTAACATGATCTGCGCCTCGGCTGACCTTTCAAATTCCGACAAGACTGACGGCTTCCTCAAGAAGACCACATCGTTCGTAAAAGGTGATTTCAGCGGTGCTTTCTTCCAGGCTGGTGTCGCGGAACTTACAATGGCATGTGCATGTATCGGTATGGCCCTTCATGGTGGTGTTATAGCGGCATGCGGAACATTCTTCGTGTTCTCCGACTATATGAAGCCTGCGGTGCGTATGGCTGCGCTCATGGAACTTCCTGTGAAGTTCATCTGGTCTCATGACGCATTCCGTGTCGGTGAGGACGGCCCTACACATGAACCTGTGGAGCAGGAGGCTCAGATCCGCCTTATGGAGAAACTCAAGAACCACAGCGGAAAGAACTCTATGCTGGTTGTGCGCCCTGCCGATGTCGAGGAGACAACAGTATGCTGGAGGATGGCAATGGAAAATACAGATTCTCCTACCGGTCTCATCCTTTCACGTCAGAACATCGAGATGCTTCCGGAAGGAAACGATTATGAGGCTGCCACCAGAGGTGCGTACATCGTTGCAGGCTCGGATGAGAATCCTGACGTGATTCTTGTCGCTTCCGGTTCGGAAGTTTCAACTCTCGCAGCAGGTGCAAGACTTCTCCGTGAGGACGGCGTGAAGATACGTATCGTAAGTTGCCCGTCAGAGGGTCTCTTCCGCTCACAGCCTAAGGAGTATCAGGAAAGCGTACTTCCATCTGGAGCAAAGATATTCGGTCTCACAGCAGGTCTTCCTGTCAATCTTCAGGGACTTGTCGGATGTAACGGAAAGGTCTACGGCCTTGAAAGTTTCGGATTCTCAGCACCTTACAAGGTACTTGACGAGAAACTTGGCTTCACGGCGGAAAATGTCTACAAGCAGGTCAAGGCAATGCTTTAACCAGATGATATAAAGTAAACGAGGCTGATCCTTCTGGGTCGGCCTCGTTTATTTTATATGGTAAGGAACGTGTCAGTTGTTGCCGTATCTGTAGACTTTCAGGAGTTGCATGCCGTATTCTCCGAAAGGAATCCTTATATGTCTTCCCTGATGGTCTTCATCTCCGTTGAGACGTCTGAGTTTCTTCATCTTCCCATATCCGTCATATGATACTTCGTCGATACGTTCTATGCCGATATTACCTTTCCCGTCAGCAGGGGTCATAGTGGTGACGACTCCTGTTCCTATGAAAAGATATTCATCATTGCCCATGTCGAGAATCATGACTGAGGTCTCGCCCCATTTCTCCGGATCTTTCGCTTCCGGATTCCATCCTAACGTGAGATCGTGTCTGCATCTGAAATGTATTCCGTTGATTGTCAGTACTGTCTCCTGACTGTCGTGGCTCGCCAGCATTCCGTAGGCCTTTCCTGCTGCCTGTCTTTCTGCTATCACGCTTAGAGCAGGGGAGAGTGTCCTGTAAGCCTTCTTGAGAGGATAATCCGGCGATTCAGGCATGTTGTCAATGGAGAACGGACTGAACCCGATCGCAGCATGGCGGCCGAGAGCATAGAATACTCTGGCTCCGTTGGCCTCTTCCTGACGGATTTCCGGAATGAACAACTGGTTGCCTTCTATGGCATATTTCCCGATCCACTCCGCATATCCCTTGTCGTATATGTCCGGACATATCAGGTCTATGCTTGGGGCTGCGGTCTTCCATATTGACATAAGGTGGTCGAGAGGACCAGCGCTCGGGTAGTCTCCCGCCTTTCGTCCACGTGAATTTAGGGCCGTGTTCACGAACATCGGAATACGGTATTCCTTCTTTCCGGCAGCCGCCACCTTTTCCGTATATTTTGCATACCAGTATGCCATGAATATCTCGTCTGCATCGATGCCGCTTCCGAACACCTGCTCCCATGAACCTGATGTCAATCCGCCGGCAGACTTCCATATTGATGTGACATGGTCTCCTGCCTTGCCCGAAGTCAGAAGGTAGATCATGTCGTAAGGAACAGGGCTGTTATATGCGTTCTGTGCCAGTGTACCATGATCTCTTGCATCTCCCAGCATTCCTATCTCGTTCTCCACCTGTACCATTATCACCGTTCCTTCATCACCGTCTGCCTTCTTCAGGTATTTCATGAACATGGCAAACGCCTTTGCATCGGCCTGAACGTTTCTTTCCGAGAATGCCGACATTATTTCAGGCATATTGCCGTCCGAATTGCGTGCAAGGTCGAAATCTGTTCCGAATCCACATTTCACCCATGACGGAACATAGCATGACATGCTGTTCTTCCATGTGCCGAACCACAGAAGCACGAGTTTCAGGTTGTTAGCCCTGGCAGACCGCAGAAGATAATCCACGCTGCTGAAATCGAACCTGTCCTGCTGAGGCTCTATCAGTTCCCAATAGACGGGGGCCAATACCGTGTTGAGACCTGAATCGGAAAGGTATCTCCATGTGCCTCGCCCGTCCATATATTCTCCGCATGAGGCGCTGGAGTTCGCAAGTTCACCGCCCAGAATTATGAATGGTTCGCCTCCGATGAGCAGTTGTGTGCCGTTTTCATGATTGTAAAGTTCCGGAATCTGGGCATTCGCCGAAAGACCTATGAATATTGTCAGCAATATGAATTTAATACGTTTCATCCGTGCAAGATTTGAAAATATAGTGTAAAATTACAAAAAATACCGTAAAGTCGTGCTTTGACATTAAAAACCAGTCTGGCAGTAGTGCGGATTTATCAAGGAATTATTATTTTTACATCTTGAAAAAACTTCAAAGCCAAGATTGAATATGAAATACAACAGATTCCTCTATGCAATTCTCGCTTGTGCGATGGTCTTTACGGGTTGTGATGAAGAAGACGGTCCGAGCAATATCGTCCCAGGAGGCAAGCCGACTCTGACCCCTGCAGAAGTCCTGGCGAAATACAAGCCCATCAAGGTATATGCGGAGGAGTATGTTCCGGACATGAAGATCGGTCTCGGACTTGGTGCGGACATCTACATCAAGGACGCTGCCTATAAGAATACGGCAGACATGAATTTCCAGATATTCACCACCGGAAATGCGATGAAGCATTCTTCTGTTGTAAGGGCTGACGGCAAACTGAATTTCTCTCTGATAGACTCCTTCCTTGGGAAAGTCCCTCAGGACATAATGATTTATGGCCATAATTTCCTTTGGCATACCCAGCAGAACCAGCAGTATCTCAAGTCTCTCATCGCTCCTGTCATGAGTGGCGATGGAACTCAGGAGGAAAGATGTGAGAACATCATCACAAACAGCGGCTTCGAGAACGGCACTGACGGCTGGTCAGGCTTCTGGGGAAAATATACCTATGCAGTAGAGAGCCCGGGACGTGACGGAAGCGGAAAAGCCATCCATTTCACCTTGTCATCCGAGACTGAAGTTAATTACGACTGCCAGTTGTTCTGGACTCTGGACTCATTCCTTGAACCGGGCGTCACATATCATTATGAATTCTATGCCAAGTCGGACAGCGGGCTCGCATGCCAGTTTCTGGGACAGAACGAGGCTTATGGCGGAATCTATAAGGAAACTTTCAACACCGGCAGCGAATGGACATTCTATTCCGGTGACTTCACTTATAATGAAAGCGACGAAGACGATATTGTGCGTGTGGGCATTCAGTTCGGTGGAACGCCGGGTGCGCAGATATGGATAGATGATTTCGTGTTCGGCAGGAAGACAGGAGGCTCTGACGGTGCTTATGTCTACAAGACTGCGGAAGAGAAGAAGACCATCCTTCTCGGAGCCATGGAATCGTGGATACGCCAGATGGCGGAGCATGTCGGGGACCGTGTCGTCGCATGGGATGTGATCAATGAGCCTATTGCTGACGGCTCCAACGGATGGCGTGGCATCGATAACGTCTTCAACGGACAGGACAAGGCTCCTGTGGAATACAATGGATTGAACCTCAACTGGGCTTCGGACCATTGGTATTGGGGATACTTCATAGGTAAGGAGTATGCCGTGAAGGCATTCGAATATGCCCGTAAATATTGTGCTCCGGGTGCGGAACTTTTCGTCAATGACTATAACCTGGAAATCAGTCCGGGCAAACTCAGGTCGCTCATCCAGTTCATAGAATACATCGATAAGAACAACAGCACCGGAGGCCCTCTTGTGGACGGTATCGGAACGCAGATGCATGTCAACACATCCATTACCAAGGAAAAGGTTGACGAAATGTTCAGGGTCATGGCCGCTACAGGAAAACTTGTGCGTATAACTGAACTTGATGTCTCTGTCGGTACGGCGAATCCTACTACATACCAACTTGATGCTCAGGCCAAGACTTACAGGATGATCATTGAATCGTATAAGGAGAATGTCCCTGAGGCCCAGCAGTCCGGAATCACGGTATGGACTCTTTCTGATGCTCCTGCCGAACATCTGTACTGGCTTAAGGATGATGCCCCTAATCTGTTTGACGCCAATTATATCCGAAAACCTGCATATAAGCATTTCTGCGACGGTCTGGCTGGAAAGGATATTTCTGAAGACTTCTGACGCTGACGCCTGGGAAAAGGCGTTGTAGCATGGTAATTGAAATGTCGTTTCATATATAAAACGAACGAATATATGAAACGACATTTTGAGAACCTTACAAAGATGGCCTCCCGTGCAGTTATGCATTGGTGGCTGTTCCTCATTGCCGGAGTACTATGTACTTTGACAGGTATTGCGGTATTCGTGTTTCCACTTGAAAGTTATGTCACACTGAGCATTCTGTTCGGTGTGCTCATGCTTGTGACCGGAGCCGCCAAACTCATTACCGCCAGTGTGAGCGGAAATTATTTTCTAATGAAGGGATATGTCATCATCGGCGGCCTTCTAGACCTTATCCTCGGTCTCTTCCTCTGCATCTATCCTGGGGTAACCCTTATGCTGCTGCCTATAATGATGGGATTCTGGATGATGTACAACAGTTTCATGCTTTTCGCCTTTGCAGATGATCTCGGAACATTGCAGGTTCCGGGCAGCGGTCTGATCACGGCAGGAGGAATTCTGCTTCTTGTATTGTCGATTGTCGTGCTTGTGAACCCTTTCGGTGCGGGAATTGCTACTGTGGTGATCATAGCGGGCTCAGGCCTTGTGGTATTCGGATTCCTTCTTTGTTCGTTATCGGTCAAACTTAAGGACATCCACCTGAATTTCGACATGGATGACGCCCGCTGAATTGAGTAGTGTGTTGTTAGCAGCCGGAGGGTCCGCCAGGGCCGTCCGGCTGTGTCTTTATAAGATGGTGATGGAGACGATGGACTTGGCCGGCATGTTCACGACAAGCCTTCCGTTCTTTACCTTGTAATCAGTGAATGCCACCGGAACGACAGGGGAGCCGTTTCCGAAATCATTATGGTCCTGTATGTTTATTGAAGTGAGGATTTCTGCGCAGATGTTCTCCTTCACGGACTTTCCGAGGTCGACAGTCACTTCTGCACCTTCCGCGAGGTCTGTATTGGTGATTGTCACATGCACCTTGCCTTCTGCGTCACGTGAAGCGGTCGCGTCGACAATCGGACATTCCCTGCCGTTGCCGTCTGTGAATGACTTTGAATCGCAGGTCAGAGGCAGATATGTGGCGTCCTGATGGACGTTGTACATTCTGAATACATGATAGGTAGGAGTAAGGACCATCTGGTCACCGCGTGTCAGGACCATGGATTGGAGTACATTGGCTATCTGTGCGATGTTCGCCATCTTGAGCCTCTCGGTATATTTATGGAAGATGTTGAAACTCAATGCAGCAACCATTGCGTCCCTCATCGAGTTCTGCTGGTAGAGGTGTCCCGGATTCGTACCCGGTTCAACATCAAACCATGTTCCCCATTCATCAAGAAGAAGGTCCACCTTCTTTTCCGGATCAAGACGGTCCATTATGGCAATGTGCTTCTGTATCACACTCTCGACCTCCACAGCCTTGCCGAGAGTGTTGTAATATTCTTCGGCAGTGAAATCGGTGGCGGAACCCTTGCTTCCGTCCCATCCCTTTACGGTGTAATAATGGAGCGAGATGCCATGCATTCTTCCTCCGATGTTCTTCATTAGGACTTCTGTCCAGTTATAGTCATAGTCTGACGCACCGCTGGCAACCTTGTAGAGACGGTTTCCGCTGTAATCGCGGCAGTATGTCTGATAGCGGTTGTAAAGATGTGAGTAATATTCCGGAACCATGTTTCCGCCACATCCCCAACTCTCGTTTCCGACTCCGAGATATTTGACTTTCCATGGCTCGGTCCTTCCGTTCTCTGCACGAAGTCTTGCCATAGGGCCGTCCGCTGCCGTCATGTATTCTACCCATTTTGCGAGTTCTTCGACTGTGCCCGAACCGACATTTCCGCTGATGTAAGGCTCACATCCGATCATTTCGCAGAGATTGAGGAATTCATGTGTCCCGAAAGAGTTGTCTTCAACCGTGCCTCCCCAGTTGCTGTTGACCATACGTGGCCTGTTCTCGCGAGGTCCTATTCCGTCCCTCCAATGATATTCGTCTGCGAAACAGCCGCCCGGCCATCTCATGACAGGCACTTTGAGAGTCTTCAAGGCTTCAAGAACATCAGTACGGTATCCGTCGACATTAGGGATTTCAGATTCCGGACCCACCCAGAGACCTCCGTATATGCATGCTCCAAGATGTTCTGCAAAATGTCCGTAAATCTCCTTTGGAATGATCCTGTTCTCCTGAGGGTCGGTGTCAACGGTCACGTTGACCTTTGTCTGTGCTGTCGCCAGGAATGTCATGGCCAATGCCGATAGAACGGCGGTCAAAGTCTTTTTCATGGATTTTCAGTGTTATTGTCCCGTAAATATAGGCACTTCTTGTGAAATTATGGCCGGATCACATCAAAAGTGTGTGAATTTCTATAATTTATACAGGTACCAAGAGCGTCATTTGAATGAACTTTGAGTATATTTGTATGTTATGAACTGAAATTATGGAAAAGACATGGCGCTGGTTCGGGAAGAATGACAAGATCACTCTTTCCATGTTGAAACAGATAGGGGTGGAAGGCATCGTTACGGCTCTTCATGATGTCCCTAACGGTGAAGTCTGGACACGTGAAATGATACGTGACCTTCGTGAATATATAGAATCCTATGGGATGAGATGGTCGGTGGTGGAGAGCCTTCCGGTCTGCGAAAGCATCAAATATGGCGGTGATGACCGTGATATCCTTATCGAAAACTATAAGGAAAGTCTCCGTAACCTTTCTGCGGAAGGCATTCATACGGTATGCTACAATTTCATGCCTGTACTTGACTGGGCCCGTACCGATCTGTCCCATCCTAATCCAGACGGTACGACAAATCTGTATTTCTCATATTCCGAGTTCGCATATTTCGATATTCATATCGTTGCACGTCCGGGAGCACGTGAGGAATGGGCGCACTTCAAGGTACCAGGCATGGATAACGGCCGTGACATTCTTGCGGAAGTCGATGAACTTCGCAGCAGGATGACTCCGGAGTATGAACACAGGCTTGTCGAGAACATAATTGTCAGGACCCAGGGCTTCGTGAGCGGCAATATCCGTGAGGATGACGAACATCCTGTCGAACTCTTCCGTCAACTTCTCTCGCTTTATGACGGAATCACAAAGGAAACCCTGCGTGAGAACATGCGTCATTTCCTTTCTGCGATAATGCCGGTGTGCGAGGAATGTGGAATGAACATGTGCGTACATCCTGACGACCCTCCTTTCCCTGTTCTGGGACTGCCTCGCATCGTGACTTCGGATGAAGACATCGAATGGTTCCTGAATGCAGTGGACAATCCTCATAACGGTCTGACTTTCTGTGCCGGATCCTTGTCGGCAGGGGCACATAATGATGTGACGGCTATGGCACTCAAATATGCCTCACGCACACATTTCGTTCATCTCCGTTCGTGCAGGATATTCGAAAACGGAGATTTTACCGAAGCAAGTCATCTCGGTGGCAGAGCGGATATAGTAGAGTTGGTGAAGATCTTCGAAAAGGCCAACCCTAAATTGCCTATGCGTGTCGACCATGGAATGACAATGCTCGATGACGGGGAAAAAGGATATAATCCGGGCTATTCGTTCCTCGGCAGAATGTTCGCGATGGGACAGATCCAGGGGGTGATTGCTGCAGTTGACAAGGAACTGGGCTTGTAAAAATGAATACTTTTATTAAATTTGCCTAATTATAGATAAACAGGCTTTCACAAGTCGACCATAACACTAAAACAACTATGTATCTTCTAGGTTACGATATCGGAAGTTCGTCCGTAAAGGCGAGCCTCGTGGACGCACAGACAGGAAAATGCGTCTCATCTGCATTCTATCCTAAATCAGAAGCGGCGATTCTCGCCGTAAAACCGGGCTGGGCCGAGCAGGACCCTGCATCATGGTGGGAAAATCTCAAACTTGCAACTGCCGACATCATGGCTTCATCAGGAGCGGATCCGAAAGACATCAAGGCTATCGGAATCTCATACCAGATGCATGGCCTCGTATGTGTGGACAAGGACCATAACGTCCTACGTCCTTCAATCATATGGTGTGATTCTCGCGCGGTTCCTTACGGCCAGAAGGCGTTTGATGAAATCGGTCATGAGGCATGCCTCTCGCATCTGCTCAACTCTCCGGGCAACTTCACTGCTTCGAAACTTGCATGGGTGAAGGAAAACGAACCTGAACTTTATGCAAAGATCCATAAGATCATGCTTCCGGGCGACTATATCGCGATGAAGTTGAGCGGTGAGATCTGCACGACTGTCTCAGGCCTTTCAGAAGGAATGATGTGGGATTTCTCAGAAGGCAGGACTGCAAAGATGCTTCTCGACTATTACGGCATAGATGAATCCCTCATTCCGGAGATCCGTCCGACATTTGCGGAGCAGGGAAGGGTGAATGCCGCTGCCGCTGCCGAATTGGGCCTTGCAGAAGGAACGCCTATCACTTACCGTGCAGGTGACCAGCCTAACAACGCATTGTCACTCAATGTGTTCAATCCTGGTGAAATCGCTTCCACAGCAGGTACGTCAGGTGTCGTATATGGTGTGCTCGGCGAAGTGAACTATGATCCTAAGTCACGCGTCAACACATTCGCGCATGTCAACCATACTGCAGACCAGACACGTCTCGGTGTACTTCTCTGCATCAATGGAACAGGTATCCTCAACTCATGGATGAAGAGGAATGTGGCACCGGAAGGCATCTCATATGCAGAGATGAACGACCTTGCCGCCACGGCTCCTATAGGAAGTGCCGGCGTAAGCATCCTTCCTTTCGGAAACGGTGCCGAGCGTATGCTTGAAAACCGCGAGGTAGGCAGTTCGATCCATGGTGTGAACTTCAATGTACACAGCAAGGCTCATCTTCTCCGTGCCGCTCAGGAGGGAATCGTATTCTCCTTCAAGTATGGAATCGAGATCATGGAGCAGATGGGAATGACTGTGAACAAGATACATGCAGGACATGCAAACATGTTCCTCAGCCCGATTTTCCGCGAGACTCTTGCAGGTGTCACCGGTGCTGTCATCGACCTCTATGACACAGATGGTTCTGTCGGAGCCGCGAAGGGTGCAGGCATGGGTGCCGGTATCTATAAGGACAACAACGAGGCATTCTCTACGCTTGAGAAACTTGCAGTGATCGAACCTGCGGATACAGAGGCTTATAAGGATGCATACGAAGTGTGGAAATCCCGTCTGTGATGTCATTCTGAGGAACGCAGCTTCTCTCTGTCATTCTGAGGAGCGCAGCGACGTGAGAATCTAATAAAAATATTATAAACCAATTAAATATCAATACTGAAACTATGGCAACTAAAGAATTTTTCCCTGGTATCGGCAAGATCCAGTTTGAAGGCAAAGAAAGCAGAAACCCTATGGCTTTCCGTTACTATGATGCAAACAAGGTAGTCCTCGGCAAGACAATGGCAGAGTGGCTCAAGTTCTCTATGGCTTGGTGGCACACCCTCTGTGCAGAAGGCGCTGACCAGTTCGGCGGCGGTACAAAGACTTTCCCTTGGAACGGTGCAGAGTGTCCTGTACAGGCAGCAAAGGATAAGGTTGACGCTGGATTCGAGTTCATGCAGAAGATGGGAATCGAGTACTATTGCTTCCACGATGTTGACCTCGTTGACGAAGGTGCAAATGTAGAGGAATATGAGGCTCGTCTTAAGGAAGTCGTTGCATATCTCAAAGAGAAGCAGGCTGAGACCGGCATCAAACTCCTTTGGGGAACAGCAAACGTATTCGGCAACAAGAGATATATGAACGGTGCCGCAACAAACCCTGATTTCGACGTTGTAGCACGTGCTGCCGTACAGATTAAGAACGCAATCGACGCTACAATCGAACTTGGCGGAACAAACTATGTGTTCTGGGGCGGTCGTGAGGGTTACATGAGCCTTCTCAATACAGACCAGAAGCGTGAGAAGGAGCATCTCGCAATGATGCTTACCCTTGCACGCGACTATGCACGCTCAAAGGGCTTTACAGGAACATTCCTTATCGAGCCAAAGCCGATGGAACCTACAAAGCATCAGTATGATGTTGATACAGAGACTGTCATCGGTTTCCTTAAGGCTCATGGCCTTGACAAGGACTTCAAGGTGAACATCGAGGTGAACCATGCTACTCTCGCAGGTCACACATTCGAGCATGAACTCGCATGTGCAGTTGATGCCGGCATGCTCGGCTCTATCGACGCTAACCGCGGTGACTATCAGAACGGCTGGGATACAGACCAGTTCCCGATCGACTCGTTCGACCTTACTCAGGCTATGATGCAGATCATCCGCAACGGTGGCCTCGGCAACGGTGGTACAAACTTCGACGCGAAGACACGCCGCAACTCAACTGACCTTGAGGACATCTTCATCGCTCATATCGCCGCTATGGATGCTATGGCACGCGCTCTTGAAAATGCTGCCGCTCTTCTCGAAGAGTCTCCTCTCTGCAAGATGGTTGCCGAGCGTTATGCTTCATTCGACGAAGGTCTCGGAAAGAAGTTCGAGAACGGTGAACTCACTCTCGAGGAGGTTTACGCTTACGGTAAGGAAGTGAACGAGCCTAAGCAGACTTCAGGCAAGCAGGAACTTTACGAGGCAATCCTCAATATGTACTGCTAGTCGTCATCCCCCGCTTGACACAACGTCATCCCCGGCTTGACCGGGGATCTATAATCCATAGACTATGACAAACAATAATGACAAAGGCAGCAAGGGCTATCTCTTTTCGATAGTCCTTGTCGCCGTTATCGGAGGACTGCTTTTCGGATACGACACTGCAGTCATATCAGGTGCTGAGAAGGGTCTGCAGGCATTCTTCATGGGTGCCAAGGACTTCAACTACACCGACTTCATGCATGGCATCACTTCATCGAGCGCATTGCTCGGATGTATCATCGGTGCCGCGATTTCAGGAATCTGCGCTTCGAGAATGGGACGTAAGAAATCCCTTATCATGGCGGGTGTCTTCTTCTTCCTTTCCGCTCTCGGATCATACAATCCTGAATTTCTCTTCTTCCCTAAGGGCGAGCCTTCATTCTCTCTTCTCATCGCCTTCAACCTTTACCGAGTGCTCGGTGGTGTCGGCGTAGGTCTTGCTTCTGCAATCTGCCCTATGTATATTGCCGAGGTGGCTCCAAGCAACCTCCGTGGAACACTTGTTTCGTGGAACCAGTTCGCAATCATCTTCGGCCAGTTGGTCGTATACTTCGTGAACTTCATTATCCTCGGTGACCATATCGCACCTGCCATCCAGAAGGTTGCGGAAGGCATCAACCAGATCATGAATCCTGGTGAGGCACAGTGGATGATAGAGACAGGATGGAGATATATGTTTGTAAGTGAGGCAGTTCCGGCTGGTCTCTTCACTGCTCTTCTTTTCCTCGTTCCTGAGACTCCAAGGTACCTTGCGATGACAGGAAAGGATGATCAGGCCCTCTACATCCTCAGCAAGATCAACGGACAGAACAAGGCACAGGCTATCCTTGCGGAAATCAAGGAAACCGTATCCGAGAAGACAGAGAAACTCTTCACATACGGATGGCTTGTCATCTTTGTGGGAATCATGCTCAGCGTATTCCAGCAGGCTGTCGGCATCAATGCAGTCCTCTATTTCGCACCTCGTATATTCGAGTCGCTCGGTATGGGCAATCCTATGATGCAGACCGTGCTTATGGGTATCGTGAACATCACATTCACCCTCGTGGCCATCTTCACGGTGGAGAAATGGGGCCGCAAGCCTCTCCTTATCTGGGGATCGCTCGGTATGGCTCTCGGAGCAGCCGGCGTCGCCGTGACAAGTGTCGCTTCCGCTCTTCCTCCTGTTGTGGCTGTCATAAGCATCATGGTCTACAGCGCATCATTCATGTTCAGTTGGGGCCCTATCTGCTGGGTACTCATCTCTGAGATCTTCCCTAACACCATCCGTGGTGCAGCAGTTGCGATTGCAGTGGCATTCCAGTGGATCTTCAACTTCATCGTTTCTTCGACCTTCCTCCCTATGTACAACATGAGCCTCGGTAATATGGAGAATTTCGGCCATGCGTTCACATACGGACTTTACGGAGTAATCTGCATCCTCGCGGCCGTCTTCGTATGGAAACTTGTCCCTGAAACAAAGGGCAAGACCCTCGAGGATATGTCAAGACTCTGGAAGAAAGACAAATAGTATCTTTCGGTACGATTAATGAAATATGTATCCCGGCTATGGTACAATCCGCAGCCGGGATACTTATGTTCAGAAGGTATGTAATTGTCATAATGGCCTCCATGATGATGGCCGCAGGACTGGCGTCGGCACAGACCCCTGTGGAGAAGGTCATTGTAAAATATGAAGATACGGAAGGTGCGAGATATTTCCTCGCGCAAGGTGTGAAGATGGCATTTGCCAGAAAACTCATTCAGACCACCCAGATGGCTCCTATCGCGTCCGAGGTTGATGAACTTGCGGTCCTGAAGATGGAGAATGCCCCTCAGTACACTCGGGTGAAGTTTGTTGTGGACCTGAATGATGCATTGAAATCATATGAGCATTACGGCAGACATGAAACGAAGAATGGAGATGTGGACATCTACATTCTTCGTTCAGGACCGGATTCGGTAGAGGAACTTGTCATCTACAATCCGGAAATATTTTCTCTCAACAGCCTGCACGGCAGTTTCACCGTCTCACAACTGTTGAAACTTGAATGACGCGGTATATAATTCCCAACCGCAATGTTTCAGGAACCACTGAATGTCTCCTTCCGATATGCGTGGCTGTCTTTTGAGGATTTCAGGAAGATCGTTGTAGTTCTTCATGAATGCATCAGCGAGTTCTGCGGCCTTTTCAGGTGCATACAGGATGGCCTCGTTGATGGTTCCCATCATTGCAAGGTCGTCGATAGGGTCGGCTCCTGTGCGGAACTTGAGTGCCTCAATGCTTCGTGCCATACGTCGTGAAAGACCTATGAGACCATCAGCGAGTGCCGGCTGGTCATCTGCATATGTGATGACTATGGTCTTTTCTGCAGAACAGTCTTCCACAGGAACGTCGATCACGAATGCGAGACCTTCACCGAGATATTCGTAAGGAACATCCTCACCGTTTACAGATACGCTTGAAGGAACCTCGGAAGCGACAACCTTTACCTTGAACTTCCGTTCGGCAGGCATACCTTCGTAGGAACCCTTGCGAGGTGAGATCGTAACGGTCTGTGCGTTGCCGTTCCATCTGTTTGAAAGACATGTGGTTGCATATGACTCAGCATAATCCTTGTCATTTCCGGCATCTTCGTACATCTTGAAATATCCTTCGCCGCCAGGGAATACGGTGACATAGATGTCTTCATCGTTGCTGTTGAGGTTCTCGACTTCGTCACCATAGAAAGGAAGAACTGAACCGGCCTTCACATATACACCATATTCGTCGAGTGCGAAATGTCGTGTCACGGTCTGTCCTCCTTCCAGCATTGTACCTGTATGGAGTTCATACCATCTTCCCTCAGGAAGCCAGATCTCCATCTCCGCGAATCCGTCAGTCATAGGTCTGGTGACAGGAGCGATGAGCATATCGTCGCCGAACATGTACTGGCTGCGGTATTTCACGTCATATGCTTCCTGACATTCAGGCCAGTCATAGTAAAGAGGGCGGCAGAGGGCTATACCTTCGTCATATCCCTTGCGGGCCATGGTGTAGATGTACGGTGCCATGTCATAGCGCTGACGCACGGTCTTGCGGATTACGTTGGTGTATTCTTCTGTGAATACCCATGGCTCCTTGTTGAGGGCTCCGCTCTTCGAACTGTGGGTACGCATTACAGGGCTGAATCCGCCGTACTGCAACCACCTTGTGTACATTTCAGGATCGATGCTGTCACCGAGATGGCCTCCGATGTCGTGGCTCCAATATCCGTAAAGGACATTCGATGCCGTAGAGGTGAAATATGGCTGGAATTCAAGAGATTTCCATGTGATTGTGGCATCTCCGGAGAATCCGATCTGATAACGGTGGTTTCCGAGTCCGCCCCAACGATAGTAGAGAAGAGGACGCTTGTCGCCGTTACGGTCCATGTCGCTGAAATAGCAGTAATTTATCCACCAGGTGTTATGGAGACCTGTCAGTTTCGTGTCATAAATATGCTGCTGCCAGTCCAGCCACCAGAAATCCACTCCTTCTTTCTGCATAGGATGCATGACCTGCTCGAACATCTTAGTCATGAATTCCTTGTCGGAGTTGATCCATTCGATACGGTCCTTTGAGGCAGGGTCCTTACCCAGACTTTGAGCAAGGGCAGGGTAGCACTCTTCCCAGTGGTCAAAGCCTTCCGCCGGGTGAAGGTTCAGTGTCACTTTCAGACCTTCATCTTTCAGATATTCCATGAATCTGCCAGGATTCGGGAAAAGACTCTTGTTCCATGTCCATCCTGTCCATCCTCCGCGGCCTTCGTCAGTATAATGCCAGTCCATATCCACGACAAGCACATCGAGAGGAATGTCATAAGCATGGAACTTGTCCACCAGAGTTCGCATTTCCTTGTCTGTATATGCCCAGTAGCGGCTCCACCAGTAACCGAAAGTGAAACGCGGCGGCAGAGGCATCTTGCCTGCAAAGACAGTAAAGTCTTTGAGAGCGGCCTTGTAGTCATGTCCGTATGCCATGAAATACCAGTCCTGGCAATCCTTCGACTCTCTTTCCTTCACCCACGCCCAGTCGGAATCATCGAAAAGAAAGTTTTCAGATTCGTCGATGAGTGTCCATCCGTCACGTGAGAGGATACCGTCTTCAAACTGGCGTATTTCGCCTTTCTTCATGTCTGAAACCCATCCCTGGGCCTGAAGATCGCCGTCAAGACCGTCCAGAGTGCGGAATGTACCTTTCAGATTCTCCTTCTGCTTCATTCCCGGTTTCCATGTGAAGAAACCTTCATTTGACTTGATGGTGAGGTTGTTTGAAGTGAACTTTCCGCTTCCTATATTATAGGAGAGAGTCATCTTTGAGGTCTCGATCTTGAGATTCCTGCCCGTCTTCCTGACCTTGAAGTCCACCTCAGGATAGTTTCGTTCTGAAGCAACGAAAGAAGGGGAGTCGGTGAACCTTCCTTCAGGTTCCCATTCAAGTCTGATGACACCGTCTGTGATCACAGTAAAACGTACTGTGGCATCCTGATAAGCCACATTCTGATTTGTCTGTGCCGACAGGCCTGCCGCAAGAAGCAGAAACAGCGCACAGAATGCCGATCTGATCATGTTTATCTTCATATTTACTCTATGTTTAGCATGAATGCTTCAAATATTTCCTTATGTGCTCCCGAGAATACGATGTGGTGGTTGCCGACAGGATTCTTCAGGAAATATTCCGTACATGTCTCCTGAGGATTCTCCTTGAGTCTGAGGTTGATCTGCGTGCGGCAGAGGTCGTTTTCGTACTGGTTGGAAAGAAGGTCCGCTTCGGTACAGAAACTTCTGCCCAGGTCGCCGGACACTTTGAATATGGTAGCGTCTCCGACAGGCATTTCGCCGTGAACGGCCACTCCTATGCCGGATTCGAAATGAGTGTTGAACGAGCGGCTGAGGACCATATTGAACGGAATCGTGCAATGGGCCAGAAGCAGTTCACCTGTCTGGGGATCGATGCGAGATGGGTTTGCCTGGAAACCGCATCTGCCGGTAAGAGCCTGACCTATGGTCATTGTCAGCAGGGCAGGAACATCTCCCTCGCATCCTGACGGTATGCCTTCGGAATTGAGCATCGCCAATGCAAGACAGCCGGTGTTTCCTACGCTGTCGAGCAGGTCGAAACAGCGAAGGGTCAGGCCGGACAGGTTATATCTCGTTACGATATTCTTCAGGGCTACATATATCTTCAATGCTCCTTCTGCATATTTCCTGACGGCTTCGGAAGCATTCTCTTCAAGTTCCTTCCTGATTGCCCGGACCTCATGAGGATATGTGTCCAACTTGCCGGTTTCTTCAACCAGTTCCTGTATGTTTATGTCAAGAAGGTTGATTCCCAGTTTTTCCTTTACGGCCTTCTTGTCGGCATCGCTCGAAATAAGCCAGTCAGACGGCTCGCCGATGATGCCCAGGTTCTTGCCGTTCAGAGATTTTCTGGCCTCCGAGACCTTTGCAAGCACATTTATCCTTTCCGAAATATAGGAAACGCTGCCGTGCAGGATCTCGCCCTTGCATCCCTGCTGGTTGAGGTACGAAATGATTTCAAGCGAAGCCGCAAGTGAATTGCTCTTGCCCGATGTCAGCAGCAGGATATTGCCGTCAAGTGTAGGAAAGATCTCTTTGAAGAGCCCTTCTGTTCCTCCGGTGCGGACGAATATGATGTCGAGGTCGCTTTCTCCATATCCGGAAAAGTCATTTCCCCTGAAATCAAATCTGATTCCAAGCGAATCTTCGATTTCACTGATGAATGCCCCTGAAACAGCATTTACTGCCGCTTCATCATGCAGGGGAGAGGTGAGGGTATATAAGGCTATGTTCATAGGTCAAAGTTAGGAATTAATTCTGATTTCCTGAATCACGATGCCCGGATCGAGGAAATAAATGCGGAGCATGTGCTTTCCTGCCTTTGCCGCCCGAGCCTCCATTGTGCGGAACGAGTAACCCCGAAGGACATTCTTTCTCCATTCTGCCGAGAAGTCTTCTGTGTGTATCGAGAACACTTCTGCGTCATTGTCGTCGAGTCTTGCTGCATATCTGGCATCCCTTCCTTCATATACATGGAGGGTCGGCAGAGTACGGATTTCTATCTGATTGTATCCCTCCTTCAACTCTATTTCATACTCCACATAAGGGGCTTCTTCCAGTTGCCCGGTCTCATATGACGGAGTATCGAAAGGCTGTACCAGCACTCCGTCCGAGAATCCGAGTTGCTCGATGACTGTCACCTTTCCATCTTCGCTGTCATGGCTCCGGATGAATGATTTTGCCGGAATGATGCAGTCAGGATCGTCATGGAACGGCGGATATGTACCGAGATATATGCGGTCAATGCGTGCATCTGGTTTAAATTCTGTTATTTTGAGACGGTTTTCTCCCTCTTTCAGGCTTATGGTTCCGACCTTGCTCCACATAGGTCCAACGTATGGGGCGTGCCATATGTTGTTGATAGGAGTTGCGGAAGCGATGAACGATGCATCACCCACACTTACACGGCAGAATTCATTGTCAGCCGCCGCTTTTGAGAAATTCCTGATAGGGGTGAGGGCTTCAATCCATACAGGGATTTCGCCTTCGACTTCAGAGATGATGAGTGCGCCTTCTTCTTTAAATGCATCTTCATGTGAGACGAACCTTGCAGAAGGCCCCTTGCTTGCCTTTTCGATCAGTCCCTCCGTGCATACAGGTGCATCCATGTTCTTTGAACGGTACCAGTGGTATGGCTGCCATGAGAAGAATTCATCCCATTTGCCTCCAAGCAGTTCCTTATTGTAAAGCCGGGTCCACTCGTTGAGTTCGTGGTATGCCTCTTCAGCCATTCTGGCATCTTCCATGGCCGCTCTGTCGTCAATTCCGACGTTTGCAAGGCTGCGACGGGCAAGCAACTGGTATCTGTTCAGGAGTGATGCGCCTCTGACCGGATATAGGACGAGTTCGAAGTATGCAGGCAGGAGAGATTCTTCGATCTTAGAAGCGAGCGTAAGCGCCCTTTCCTCTATGTCTTTATATTCTTTCAGACGTCTGACTATATCTCCGGTGGTATAATCGATGAAATAGACATGGGAATCTTTTCCTGATGCCATCAGATGATAGTATATCTTCTGAATGTCTGCTATTTCCTTTCCAGCCTTCTTCCCGAATATGCGCGAGGCCCACTGTTCAATGTAATTATGTGCGTTTTCCGGTTTCCATCTGTCAATGTCCCATGCAAGTTCCATTGCAAATGACAGTTCCTTTTCTGCCGGCTTGATGTCTCCCACATTGAAAACCCATATCTTCCTTGCCCCGAAGGTATATGCCTTTGTGAGTTCGGTGGAAATGAATGCGGGCGAAAGGGGACTCAGCCAGATCCAGCTTGCAGGATCGCCGTGGTATGACAGATGATAATATATTCCTGCCCCACCTTTGCGTTTCTGTTCCTCAGGATTGCAGAGATTGCGGGTATGTCCGTGCTTGTCATCCGACCACATAAGTGTTACATCTTCAGGAACATCCAGGCCGTTATGATAAGCGTCCAGTACCTCTTCATATGTGCATAGCATCTGCGGTACTTCCTCCACAGGGGCATCGACGTTACGACGGATTATGTCTCGCTGGTCATCGATGGATTTCTGCATGAGTGCAGTACGTTCCTCGGTGGTACGGGCCCCTTCCATCGGATAATCATGGATACCGCGCAGGCCGAGGGTGTAGATGTTTTCAAAACCTCCGTTGGTCTTTACTCTCGCCTCCCAGTAGTCGATCATGGTCTGACGGTTGGTGATATAGTTGAAATCTCCATATGTACCGACATTCTTCCACTCGTCCTCGTTGTTTCTGAGCATCTGTTCGCAGTGTGACGTTCCCATCACTATGGCATATTCGTCCGCAAGACGTGCATTCTCCGGGTCTCCGTTGAATGCCTGTGTTCCGTTATGCATCGCTGGCCATAACAGGTTGCCTTTAAGGCGTAGAAGGAGTTCGAATACCTTCTGATAAGTCTTCGGACCGACCTTGCCGCTTTCTTTGTCGAAGTTCCGTTCAGCCCAAAGTGACCATCCACCGAATCTCTCGTCATTGATGAATATTCCGCGATATTGAACCGAGGGCTCTCCCTGAATAAAGCATCCCGGCTCGATGTAGAGCGCTTTGCGTGGCTGCGGAGTCACGTCGGCCCACCAGTACCATGGGGAAACTCCGATGGCTTCGCTGAGTGTTGTCAGTCCATAAGCCGTTCCTCTTCTGTCACTTCCTGCTATCACAAGGACAGGACTGTCGTGTTCCGGAAGTCTGATGGTAGTTATTATGCATGACTCCCATCTGCCTTCTATTCCCGAAACGTCTATGAGGCCTTTATCCGCAAAACTATCGATTAACCGGCTATGTCCTACAGTTCCGGCAATTATTGCAGGAGTGTCGGAGATACTTTCTGTTTCACCGCATTCAATTACTTCCGGACGCATCCCGGTGATTCTCTCCACATCGTCAGCGAGCATACCGGATGCGATTCTCACGACAGGGTAGTCCTCATTGTCCAGAATTATCTGTGCCGGTTTCTCACCGGCCAACGGGAACCAGCCTTTCTCCGGTGATTCCGCAATTTCAGGAAATATCCTGTCTGTATCCTCCTTTACGGAAGTGCAGTTTATGATAGTAAGAATAGCGGCCAGGACTGCTATCAGTCGGATGATCTGTTTCATGGCAGGTTTAGGCTAGGTTTTATCTGGTTATAGACTTCAATCTGCTAAATTAATCATTATTATTGCTTTTTCAATGGGAATCATATGTCAGTTTATGGCCGTCATGCAGAGGTACCTTCTGACTGTTATGGTTAACAGGCTTTTTTTCGCAGGGTAAGAACGCGTCATCTTTCTAATTGTTTGATTATTAATGATGTGCGACTTTATCATGTTCTTACTCTGCTGAAAGTTTGACAGGGTAAGAACACTGATCATCAGACAGGAAACCGGTGGTACAATGGTGGTGCACTACAAAAGAAAAACGGCATCCTAGATATCTGGAATGCCGTTTTTAGTGACTCCGACAGGATTCAAACCTGTAACCTTCTGATCCGTAGTCAGATGCTCTATTCAGTTGAGCTACGGAGCCGTTTGCAGTTATGCTGCTATTTCCTTAGTCGTTCTTTGTAGCGACCTTCTTCTCCTTGATGCGAGCCTTCTTACCTGAAAGGTTACGGAGATAGAAGATACGTGCTCTACGAACTTTACCAACCTTGTTGAGTTCAATTGACTCGATGAATGGTGATTCCATTGGGAAGATTCTCTCAACACCTACACCGCTTGCAACCTTGCGTACTGTGAAAGTTCTTGTTGCTGCAGAAGCACCGCGGAGTTGAATTACTGTTCCTCTGAACTTCTGGAGTCTTTCCTTATCACCCTCCTTGATTCTGTATGTCACGGTGATTGTGTCACCGGCTTTGAATTTTGGGTATGTAGCAACCTGCTCGTTAGCAAATGCCTGCTCTACTACTTTAATAAGATCCATTTCTTTATTAAATTAAATTGTGTGGCAACATTGCGGCTTTTTTCACCCTTCGCAAGAGGTTGCTTTGATTTTGGGATTGCAAAGGTAGGAATTAATTTTAATCCTGCAAACTTTTTTGAAAAAAAACTTCAAAAAATGTCAATTCCCTCAAAAATCTCAGTCAAACAAGTCCTTTATCCTGTCGAAAAATCCCTTTTCTTCCTTGCTAGGATTAGGCTTGAACGCCTCTTTGTCGCGAAGAGACTCTATCACAGCCTTCTCCTCACGGTCCAGTTTCTTAGGAATCCAGACCGCAAACTTTACATAGAGGTCGCCGGTTCCGCCATATCCGTTCACAGTAGGAAGTCCCTTGTTGCGAAGTCTTACTACTGTGCCTGACTGTGTTCCTGCATCTACCTTTATCTTATAAGGCCCGTCCAGGCAAGGTATCTCTACCTCTGCACCGAGGATCGCATCCGGCATTGAAATGATCTTTGTATAATAAAGGTTGCTGCCTTCGCGTTTGAGGTTCGGATGTTCCTGTTCCTCTATCACTACAAGAAGATCTCCGTTTATTCCGTTGTTCTTGGCTGCATGGCCCTGTCCCTGTATGGTGAGTTGCATTCCTGCCTCAACACCTGCCGGAATCTTCACCTTAATAGTCTCGCGCTTGCGTACGAGTCCTGTACCGCCGCATGAACGGCACGGGTTGGATATGATCTTGCCTTCTCCGCCGCACTGCTGACATGTCGAGTATGTTACGGTCTGGCCGAGGAAGGAGTTGACTACTCTCTGCACCTGACCTGTTCCGTTACATGCAGGACAGGTCTTTATGTCTGAACTGTTCTTTGCTCCCTTGCCTCCGCATTCGTGACATGGTACGCTCTTTTCTATGCTGATTTCCTTCTCTACTCCTTTGGCTATCTCTTCGAGGGTGAGTTTCACGCGCACGCGTATGTCGCGTCCTTTATAGACTCTCTGCTGTCTTTGACCGCCGCCAAATCCGCCACCGAATCCGCTGAAACCACCGAATCCGCCACCGAATGCTCCTCCGAAAAGATCGTTCAGTATGTCATTCAGATTGCCGAATCCCTGGCTGAAGTCAGGCGTCGATCCGTCAACTCCTGCATGTCCGAACTGGTCGTACTTGGCCTTCTTGTCTGCGTCGCTGAGAACGGAATAAGCCTCGGCAGCCTCCTTGAACTTCTCTTCGGCTTCCTTGTCTCCCGGATTCTTGTCCGGATGATATTTGACGGCCAGTTTCCTGTATGCCCTCTTTATTTCATCGGCTGTCGCGTTCTTCTGGACGCCCAGCACCTCGTAGTAGTCTCTCTTACTTGCCATAATTATAATTGAAATGCGTGAATGTCAGCATGCTTCTAGATGCCGACCACCACTTTTGCAAAACGGATGACCTTGCCGTTGAGGGTATATCCTGTCTGTACAACATCGAATACCTTTCCTTTCTGTTCTTCCTCCTGGACAGGGAACTGTGCCACTGCTTCGTGGAGGTCTGTGTCGAACGGCTGGCCGATTGCCTCGATGACTGCCAGACCTTTCGATTTGAGGTAACTCATCAACTTGCTGAAAATGAGTTCGGTACCTTCCTTGGCCGCGTCGCTGTCATCTGATTCGAGAAGCACCTTGAGTGCTCTCTCGCAATCGTCAAGTATAGGCAGAAGGCCTTTGATGGTGTCGGTTGACGCCATGCTGACGAGTTCGAGTTTCTCCTGTGAAGTGCGTCTGCGGTAATTGTCGAACTCGGCCATGAGCCTGATGTAGTCATCTCTGTCCTTTGCAACCTTCTCTTCAAGTTCGGCATTTTTCTTCTGGAGTTCCTCGATCTTTGCCTTGTCCTTGTTGCCTCTTTTCAGGAATCCTTTCTTCTCTTCTTCCTTTGCCGGAGCCTCTTCAGCCTTCGCTGCATTTTCCTCAGGCAGCGGCTCCTGTGCCGTTTCCACTGTTTCCTGAATGTTTTCCTGAACTGTTTCGTCCATCTTTGTATTTTCTGACATATTCCTTAATCTCCTTTATTGATATCTTTCCAAATGATAAGGTGCTTGCCCTCAATCCGGCCTGCAAAGATAACAAATAATCTGCCATCAGGACAATACTGACATTATGGCAGTAAAAAAGCGGAATCAGCATGCTCTGCCATTCCGCCTTGTCATGATTACATATTATTATGTCAGTCCTATTCTTCGATCTTCTTGTACTTAGGGACAAGAACCTTCATGATTGTCCATGCGATCAGATATGCAACAGCACATATGCAGAATACGATCATGTATCCGGCTTCCTTGCCTTCGAAACCGAGGAATGCGAATGCAGAACCTGCGTTTTCACTGAATGTGAAAAGTGCTCCTGCACCCTTGTTGATCAGGAATGAACCGAGTCCTCCTGCCATACCTCCGATACCTGTGATGGTGGCGATGGCTGATTTAGGGAACATGTCACCGATGGTAGAGAAGAGGTTTGCGGACCATGCCTGATGGCCGGCTCCGGCAAGGCCGATGATGATTGCAGGCCACCATGCGGACATCTGTCCCATAGGCTGTGCAAAGAGGGCGAAGAGAGGGAAGAATGCGAAAATGAGCATCGCCAGCATTCTTCCGCTGTAAGGATGCATGCCCTTCTTCTCCACGAAGAACTTAGGAAGATAGCCTCCGAAGATGGAAATGACGGTCACGATGGCGTAGAGTGTGACGATTAGTGCCATTCCGGTGCCGGAAGAAGCCTTGTATCCGAACTGATCCTGGAAATATGCAGGTGCCCAGAACAGATAGAACCACCATACTCCGTCAGTGAAGAACTTTCCGACGATGAATGACCATGTCTGTCTGTATGTAAAGCATTTGAGGAAAGGAATCGAACTCTTTTCTTCAACGTCTGCGGCTGGCGCTTCGTCTTCATCCTGCTGGATATAAGCGAGTTCCGCTTCATTCACATGCTTTGATTTCTGCGGCTTGTCGTACATGAACACCCAGAATCCCATCCAGATGAAACCGAGGGCACCGATGATCACGAATGCCATTTCCCAGCCGAATGCAGCGGCAAGAGGCGGGATGGTGGCAGGGGCCACGAGTGCTCCTACGGATGCTCCGGCATTGAAGATCGATGTCGCGAATGCACGGTCTTTCTTTGGGAAATACTCGGCTGTGGTCTTGATCGCGGCAGGGAAGTTGCCCGCTTCACCGAGGGCGAGGATGCCTCGCGCGGCAAGGAAGAGCCATACGCTTACGGATGCGATTGCAAGGGCAGCGGACGAACCTGTCTCGACTGCCTTCATGGCTTCAAGCGACTCATATCCTTCGATATGCATTGTCGCCCATCCGCAGACAGCGTGGAGGCATGCTCCGAGCGACCATACTCCGATTGCCCAGAGATATCCCTTCTTTGTGCCCATCCAGTCCACGAACTTGCCTGCGAAAAGCATGCATGCAGCGTAGAAGAGTGAGAAGAATGCAGTTATGGTACCGTAGTCACTGTCAGTCCAGTGGAACTCCGGAGCGATGAATTCCTTCCATGTAAGAGAAAGAACCTGGCGGTCCATATAGTTGACGGTAGTCGCTACGAAGAGCAGCACGACCATCCACCAGCGCCAGTTGGTCATCAGTTCAGTTGTGGTGTTTTTCTTCATGTTATCTGATTTCTTTGATTATTTCCAGAGCATTTCTGCAAAGTTCCGTCACCGTATTCCAGTCTTTTGCGGCTACTGCCTCCTTTGGGAAGAGGTTGCTTCCCATTCCTACGCATGTCACACCGGCCTTGAACCATCCTTCGAGATTCTCTCTTGTCGGCTTGACTCCTCCCGTAACCATTATCTGGCTCCAAGGCATAGGGGCTTTCAGGCCTTTGACGAATGCTGGTCCGAGGACATCGCCTGGGAAGACCTTGCAGAGGTCGCAGCCGAGTTCCTGGGCCTTTCCCACCTCCGACACTGTTCCGCAGCCTGGGCAGTATGGCACGAGGCGGCGGTTGCATATCGGCGCAATCTCAGGATTGAAGAGGGGACCTACGACGAAGTTTGCTCCCAATTGGAGATAAAGTGCCGCTGTCGGAGCATCTACTACCGAACCGATTCCGAGAATCAGGCCCGGAAGTTCGCTGTTGGCATATTTCACAAGTTCCCCGAACACCTCGTGTGCGAAATCGCCGCGGTTCGTGAATTCGAAGGCACGTACACCTCCGTCGTAGCAGGCCTTCAATACGGCTTTTGCCGTTTCAAGGTCGGAATGATAGAACACCGGAACCATGCCGGTATCCTTCATTGCTGATATTACCTGTAATTTGCTGTATTTTGCCATAATGATATATATTTCTTGACTCGCTTGATCTGCTCACGCTATCTTGATACGCGGCCGGAACCGTCGCCTTTCATGAGGTTTTCAACTTCCGCTACGGTCACCTGATTGTAGTCTCCGAAGATTGTGTGTTTCAGGCATGAAGCGGCAACCGCAAAGTTCAGAGCCTTCTGGTCGTCTCCGGTGTAGGTGAGGAGACCGTAAATGAGGCCGCCCATGAATGAATCACCGCCGCCGACGCGGTCAACGATGTGCGTGATGTCGTAACGTGGTGACTGATAAAGTTTTCCGTCGCTGTAAAGAACGCCGCCCCATGTGTTGTGGTTGGCATTGATCGATCCTCTCAGAGTGATTATCACTTTCTTTGCACGTGGGAATCTGGTCATGAGTTGCTTGCACACGCTCTCGAATTCAGCGGCATTGACTTCGCCGTGAGTCGCTGTGACGTCAAATCCTTCCGGCTTGATGCCGAACACCTTCTCCGCGTCTTCCTCGTTTCCGAGTATCACGTCGCATCCTGCAACGAGGTCCGGCATGACCTCTGAAGCGGTCTTTCCGTATTTCCAGAGATTCTTCCTGTAATTGAGGTCGCATGAAACTGTCACTCCGAGTCTGTTCGCCGCCTTTATGGCTTCAAGGCATACGTCAGCCGCTCCCTGGCTTATCGCAGGAGTGATGCCTGTCCAATGGAACCAGTCCGCTCCTTCGAATACCTTGTCCCAGTCGATCATGCCTTTCTCGATCTGTGCAATCGCTGAATTGGCCCTGTCGTACACCACCTTGCTCGGACGTGCTACCGCTCCGGTTTCAAGGAAATAGATGCCGAGACGGTCTCCGCCGAAGATGCAGTGTCTTGTTCCTACTCCGTAACTGTGTAAGTCCTTGATGCAGGATGCTGCAATGTCGTTCTTAGGGAATCTTGTCACGAATTCAGTCTCGATGCCGTAGTTGGCAAGTGATACGGCTACATTTGCCTCGCCGCCGCCGAATGTGGCTTCAAACTGTCTGCTCTGTGAAAATCTGAGATAGCCAGGTGTAGAAAGCCTGAGCATGATCTCTCCAAATGTGATTACTCTTGGCATTTTATGTCGTTCTTAGGTTTATACAAGTTTACAACATGCAAAAATATAAATATTTTCTTAAATTCCGTGAACGGGCACGGAAAAATCAGTTTGAATAAAGGATTATTTTCCTCATATTTGTATATTCAAATAAACGTCAGGTATGATCAAGGGTGGCAACAAGGTGACTATCAATGATGTGGCGAAGGCGGCCGGTGTTTCCAAAGGAACGGTCGACAGAGTTCTGCACAACAGGGGAGAAGTGTCCCGTAAGAGCAAGGAAAAGGTTCTCAAGGTGATTGAAGAACTCGGATTCAAGCCCAATCTCTATGCATCCTTGCTGGCTTCCCAGAAGGATCATGTCATCGCATGTCTCATTCCTGAATATGCTCCCGGCGAATTCTGGTCCCTTGCGGAAAAAGGCATAACCGAAGGTGCGGGTCTTGTGGCAAGGTATGGCATAAGGGTTCAAGTCATCAAATATGACCAGTATAGCGTGGAATCTTTCCGTAATGCGTGCTGCAAGGTGCTGGGAATCAGTCCTTCCGGAGTCATTCTTCCTCCGATGTTTGCCGATGAGACAGCCAGATTCGTATCTGAACTTTCAGAAAAGGATATCCCATATGTATATGTGGATTCGAAAATTGACGATGACAGATATCTTGCATATTTCGGCATGCCGATGTATGAAAGCGGGCGTCTTTGTGCGTACATGCTTTCCGGAGGCCGTTCTGTGCCGGAGCATGTATATGCAGTGCGTATCGCCAGAGACAAGGAGGGACTTTCCGATCCGACGGCGGCCAGAAGAAAAGGATTCTCAGACTTCATGTCCGAGAATTATCCTGACACGAAGGTCACCAACGTATTCATCGATCCGAAGGATCCGGAGTCTATCATGGCACGACTCGATTCCACAATCGGTTCGGGCCAGGGAGAACGCTTTGTTGTCATGTTCAATTCCAGGATACACATCGTGGCAGATTATCTGGAAGAACGTAATATAGACGGATGTCGTGTAATCGGATTCGACTGTCTGGAAAAGAATCTCGAAGCATTGAAGAAAGGACATGTCGATGCCCTGATAGCCCAGCATACAGACATGCAGGCTGTAAATGCGGTCAACGTCCTGGCTGACTACATAATCCTCGGCACTCCGCCAGTACGTAAGGACAACTATACGCAGATGGATATCCTGAACATTTATAATTGCGACTATTATCTTTGATTATGGCAGGTTTCTTCGCTCCGCCCAAGCAGGGCGCTCCGGTTCCGGAAAACAAGATTGACAGAGTGTTCAAGTCCATGAGATTCAGAGTGTTCATGGGCTCGTTCGTGGGATATGCTGCATATTACCTGGTACGTAAGAATCTTTCGCTGGCCTCGGCCGACATGATAGCAGAAGGCCTTATCGACAAGCAGGGCGTCGGCATAGCGGCCTCGGCAGTATCCATAGCGTATGCTTTCAGCAAGTTCATCATGGGAACTCTTTCCGACAGGTCGGATGCAAGAAAATTCCTCACAGTGGGGCTTGTCCTGGCTTCTCTGGTTATGATGGCCGTCGGCTTCCTGCCTTTCTCTACAGTGAACATGGGTCTGAACGTCGCGCTTCTGTTCGCGATCATGCTGGTTGTCGGAGTCATATCAGGAATGGGATGGCCGCCTTGCGGCAGGATCATGGCATACTGGTTCTCAAATAACGAACGCAGTTTCAAGATGTCCCTCTGGAACACGTCGCATACTTTCGGCTCGGGAACTTTGGGAATAATCGCGATATTCGGAGTCGGACTTTTTGCTGATATGGGCATTGCGCAGCCGTGGAGGGCGAATTTCATAATACCTTCGATGTTTGCGCTGCTTCTTGCGGCATTCTGCTGGTGGGCCTTGCGCGATACGCCGGAGTCATGCGGACTGCCTTCCGTGGCAGATTGGAGAAATGACCATTCCGGTGTGAAGACCAAGGAAAAGGTAGGGGAGAAGGTCCCGTTCAAGACCCAACTTTTCGATTATGTGCTGAAGAACAAATGGATATGGATGATAGCCTTCGCCAATGCTTTCGTATATCTTGTGAGGTACGGCATAGGAGACTGGGCTCCGACATATCTCCAAGAGTCAGGCATCATGACTGCTGCGGAAAGCAAGATGGCTTTTTCTGTCCATAATTATGTGGGTGCATTGGGTACAGTGGTGTGTGGATGGATTTCTTCAAGGTTCTTCAAGGGAAGGTGCGCACCTCCGAACATTATCTTCATGTGCCTTGTGGCGGTAGGCTGTCTGGTATATTGGCAGGTGCCCGCCATTGCTGCCGCAACAGGTATTTCTGCAAGGATATTGGTCTATATTTCCTTGATAATCATCGGATTCTGCATATATGGACCAGTTGCACTCGTCAGCATCCAGGCCTTGAATCTCGTGCCGAAGAACGCTGCCGGCACTGCTGCCGGATTTGTGGGACTCTCCGGATATCTTCTTGGTGATTCGCTTCTTTCCAAGATCATCGTCGGAAGTCTTGCCGACAAGTCCTGGGACATGGCGAACATGGTGATAGTTGCCGGAGCGGTGCTCGGCATAATCATATGTTTCCTGACATTAAGGTCTGAAAAGAAGGCGGAAACTGCCTGACCGTCTACATGTCGTCAGTAAGTTCAAGCCATCTGAGTTCCTTTTCGTCGGTCTCCTCCATGATCTGACCGATGCGCTCGGATGCTTCCTGAAGTCTGTCGAAGGGGAGTGTACCGCTGCTGAGTTGTTCTTCAAGCCCTGCTTTTTCGAGAGCAAGTGCTTCCAGATCCTTTTCGATCTGCTCCAGTTCCTTCTGTTCCTTGTAGGTCAGTTTTTTCTTCTTCGGCTGTTTAGGCTGGCTTGACGGAACTTTCACCGCCTTTTCGGCTTTCTCCTGTGCGCGTGCCTTAGAACGCTGCTCAGCCTCATATTCCTTGATGAATTCCCTGTATTCACTGTAACTTCCGACAAAATCCTTCACATGTCCGTCACCGCAGAATATGAACAGGTGGTCGACGAGTTTGTCAAGGAAATGTCTGTCATGTGATACTATGATCAGTGAGCCTCCGAACTCTTTCAGATAGTCTTCGAGTATGTTGAGAGTGACGATGTCAAGGTCGTTTGTCGGCTCGTCGAGGATGAGCAGATTCGGCTGCTGCATGAGTATTGTCAGAAGGTATAGTCTGCGCTTTTCTCCGCCGCTGAGTTTCTCGATCTTGTTGTTGAGCATCTCGTGAGGGAAGAGGAAGCGGTTCAGGAGCCATGTGTCATTGACGATGTCAAGGACGGTGTCTTCCGGGTTGAAGTCCATTCCGCTCTGATGGTAGTAGCCTATCTTTATGGATTCTCCTCGTTCGATCACGCCGGTCATAAGGCCGGGCATGCTTCCGCCGGTTTCCATCTTGCCGTATTCTTCGGGATCCGTGCATACCATTTCGGGTGTGTAATTCCCGGTGATTATGTTCAGGAATGTAGACTTTCCTGCACCGTTGCGGCCTACGATTCCGACCTTCTCATATCTCTGGAAATTGTATGTGAAACCGTCCAGATAGCATTTGTCACCATAATAGAAACTGAGGTCCTTGCAGTTGACGATCTTTGTTCCCATCCTCGTCGTTCCCTTCATCGCCTCCATGCTCACCTGTTTCTGTGTATATACCTGTGAAGCCCTGTCCTTCAGGTCGTAGAATGCGTTTATCCTGTAACGTGCCTTGCCGGTACGTGCACATGGAGTGCTTCTGATCCATTCAAGTTCCCGCCTGAGTATATTGCGGACCTTGTCGGTCTCGGCGTTATAGTTCGCTATCCTTTCTTCGCGTTTTTCAAGATAGTTCTGGTAGTTTCCCTTGTAGGTGTATACCGCTCCGTGGTCCATTTCCATTACAGTGTTGCATACCCTGTCAAGGAAATATCTGTCATGCGTCACCATGAAGAGGGTGCAGCGTGACCTGCTCAGATAGCCTTCCAGAAATTCTATCGCGTCTATGTCGAGGTGGTTGGTCGGCTCGTCCATTATGAAGAACTCCGCCTCGGTTGCAAGCATCTGTGTGAGGGCTACTCTTTTTACTTCACCTCCGGATAGTTCCTTCATCTTCTGGTCCGGATCGTCGAGGTTGAAGTTTGTCAGGAACTTGACAACACGACGCTCATATTCCCACAGCCTTTCCTGGTCGAGGTCCTTCGTGAATTCCGTACTTGAACTCATGATCTGGTCGAATATGCTCTTTTCCGGATCGAAGTCGTATTCCTGCTCCAGGAAGGCTATCTTGATGTCTTTCAGGAACATGATCTTTCCGCCAGAGTCTGACTTGTCTTTACCGGCAAGAATCTTCATTAGCGATGTCTTGCCTGTGCCGTTAGGGGCGATCAGCGCGATCTTGTCTCCCTCGTTTATGTTGAAGCCTATCTTCTCGAAAAGGACCTTGGGCCCATAACTCTTGGAAATGTTCTCTATCTGGAGATAACTTGCCATAAATTCTTTCTGGAATGCGTTTATCAGACAAAGATACGAAAAGAGACCGGTTTTTTGCCGGTCTCTGCTCAAAAATGGTCTATATGTGTCTTACTTCTTGAAGTAGCGGTTGAAAAGTCCCTGGAATCCTGCTCCGTGGCGAGCCTCGTCCTTGCACATCTCATGAACTGTGTCGTGGATTGCATCGAGGTTCTGCTGCTTGGCAAGTGTAGCGATCCTCTTCTTGTCCTCGCATGCGCCCTGCTCTGCAAGCATTCTCTTCTCAACATTTGTCTTTGTGTCCCATACGCACTCACCGAGAAGTTCAGCGAACTTTGCGGCATGCTCGGCCTCTTCCCATGCATATCTCTTGAATGCCTCAGCGATTTCAGGATAGCCTTCCCTGTCAGCCTGACGGCTCATCGCCAGGTACATTCCTACCTCTGAGCACTCTCCTGCGAAGTGGTCACGAAGTCCCTTGATGATTTCCGGATCGACGTTCTTTGCAACACCGAGTCTGTGCTCGTCAGCCCAGGTGAGTTCGCCTGTAATCTCCTCGAGTTCCTCGAAGTTCTCAGGTCCTACGTGGCACAATGGGCACTCCTCAGGAGCATTTTCACCTTCATGAATATAACCGCATACCAGGCATCTGAATTTCTTTGTCATAGTAGTTTCCTTTTAATTGTTTATAATTTCTAATTTTGAATAATTCTAATTTGTTTCTGTTGCAAAGGTAGGTAAAAAATCGATACTTCCAAATATTTTCGTTACAAATTTACAAAAAATCAGTATAAATTTATGAAATCGGAATATTTCCCAAAGATGTGCTATGGTTTGGCAATCAAAAAGACTAAATTTGCATAAAATCAATAGATATGACGCCATTTCTGAAACAGGTCGCAGACCATTATTATAATAAAGGTGACATCGGAAGACGTTGCTTCATTTTTCCTAACCGTCGTTCTATGGTGTTTTTCAGAAAACATCTCGCCGATGCGGTTAAGGATGTGCCTCTGCTGGCCCCGCAGATGCTTACGATAAATGATTTCTTCGGCAGGGTTTCCGGTCTCCATCCTGCGGACAGAGTGCGTCTTCTTCTCGAACTATACGAATGTTACCGCAAAATCAATCCGAAGGCTGAATCCCTTGATGAATTCATCTTCTGGGGCGATGTCATTCTAGGTGACTTCAATGATGCGGACAAATATCTGGTCAATCCGAAACAACTTTTTGCCAATGTCTCTGACTATAAGGCACTTCAGGATACTTTTGAGTACCTTACGGAAACCCAGCGTGAGGCTATAAAGGGCTTCCTCAGCCATTTCAACGACCGTTCAGGCAAACTTACAGTCGACTTGGGCAGCGACGACCCGGATGTGAAGGAGCGTTTCCTTCAGATATGGAACATACTTTATCCTTTATATGCCGGTTTCAATGAAACTCTGTCTGCCAAAGGAATGGCATATGAAGGCATGGTGTACAGGAGTCTTGCCGTAAGGCTCAAAGAAAACGGTGCAGAAGATGTCTTCAAGGGACTGTTTCCTGATGATGCTGTCTTTGTATTCGTGGGTCTCAATGCCTTGAATGAATGTGAGAAGGTGCTTCTCAGGAAACTCCGTGACTGCGGCAGGGCGGAGTTCTGCTGGGATTGGTCAGGTGACATGATCAGGGATCCTCAGAACCGTTCTTCCTTCTTCATGGCGGATAATGTCATGGAATTTCCGCAGGCTGCTCATTGGGATCCGGAGGGTCTTGCCGTTCCGGAAATCAATGTGGTCAGCGTGGCGTCGTCTGCCGGACAGGCCAAAAGGCTTCCGGATATTCTCAGACAGAGGGCCGGCACCCCGGAAGACTGTGCTGTGGTGCTTCCTGACGAGAATCTTCTGAGGTCTGTCCTTAATTCCATTCCGGAGGAAATCCAGGATATCAACGTTACCATGGGTCTGCCTATGAACGGCAGTCTGATGTATGCGATGATGTCCGACATTGCAGCGATTCAGATGCATACCGTCTGTCGTAACGGGGTCTGGATGTTCTATCACAGGCAGGTATGGGACCTCTTTGCAGGCGAAGTGTTCAGAAAGGCGGCAGACGTGAAGACGATGGAAATCGTGGCAAAGGTCAAGGAGAATGCGAAGTATTACATTCCTGTCGAGGAACTCCGCGGTTCGGCCCTTCTGGATGTGATATTCCGTCCGGTGGTGACAGACCCGAAGGCTGTTTCCAGGAAGCAGATAGATGCATTTGCCGAGTATCAGAAGGAGGTCTTGAAGACCGTTGCTCCAGCCATTGCGGACGACGGCTCACTAGCCCTGGAACTTGAATATGCCAAGGAATATTACAAGGCGGTGAATCTTCTTCAGGAAATAGGTCTGGAAGTGCTTCCGGTGACATATGTAAGGCTTATGAGCCAGTTGCTCGGCTCCGTTTCGGTACCTTTCAAGGGTGAGCCCCTGAAGGGCTTGCAGATAATGGGACCGCTTGAGACTCGTGCCCTGGATTTCCGTAACCTTGTCATAATGTCGGCAAACGAGGGCGTATTCCCGCATAGAAGCGTGAGTTCTTCATTCATTCCGCCTGAGTTGAGGAAAGGGTTCGGTATGCCTACTTATGAATATCAGGATGCTATATGGGCATATTATTTCTACAGGATGATATGCAGGGCGGAAAAGGTGTGGATGCTTGTGGATTCCCGTACGGAAGGGTTGAAGTCGGGTGAAGAAAGCCGTTATATCAAGCAACTTGAATATCACTTCGGAGTGGATCTGAACAGATATGTCGTAAAGTTCGACAGCATGAAGACCGCTCAGTTGCAGGATATTGCGAAGACGGAAGAAGATGTGGCTGTCATCAAGGATACGGTTCTGTCCGCTACTGTCCTGCAGAATTATCTGGCATGTCCGGCCAGGTTCTATTATGGGACTGTCAGGAAACTGAAACCGGAAGAGGAGGTTGCGGAATCGCTGGACTATGGCATGTTCGGCACCGTCTTTCATGACACCATGCGTGCCATATATACTTCGGAAGAAGCGATGGAC
Source organism: Candidatus Cryptobacteroides sp. (assembly GCA_045539115.1). Classification (GTDB taxonomy): domain Bacteria; phylum Bacteroidota; class Bacteroidia; order Bacteroidales; family UBA932; genus Cryptobacteroides. The sequence continues at coordinate 72,043 of JAZQES010000075.1, forward strand.
CCGGCCTTCGTGTTCGATGAAAGAGCAGTGAACCATGGACTGAAGCATCCGCCTCTTGACAGGATAAGCCGTTCATATATAGATGATTGGACTGGAAGGCCTGATGAAATCAAGGCGAAGGTAAAGGCTTTGATAATGTCCCAGTTGAACACCATCGAGGTGAGCGGCAGGAATCTGGTAGTCGCTGATGTGATTGTCAGATATGTGGTGATGACCTTGAAGCGTGACCTTGCACTTCTAAAGAAGGAGGGGAAGGACAGTTTTGAAATCCTTGGCCGTGAAATCAATGTGAGAGGGGAGTTCCGCGGACAGAAATTCAAGGGATTCATAGACCGTCTGGACAGTTTCGACGGGATCTCTGCCCGAGTGGTCGATTACAAGACGGGCAAGGTGCTGGATGATGATGAGAACATCAATGACGCCAATGCGGAGGAGATAGCGGAGAAGATATTCCATCCTGACATGAAGAACTGGCCGAAGATTGCCCTTCAGTTCTACATCTATGACATGCTGGTAGGGTCCAGGCCGGAGGCTGCGGGCAGAAAGATATGCAACTGCATATATTCCACTTCGCGTCTTTTCAAGGAGGCTCCGGTGACTTACCCCCTGAATCAGAAGTTCTTTGATGCGGTTTCAGACCATCTGGAGAAACTTCTTGAAGAGATGTATGATACTGATGTGCCGTTCAGACGGACAGAGGACGAAAAGGTATGCACTTATTGCGATTTCAGGATGATATGCGGCCGATGAACATTTAAAGGATTGAAAGTATGCTTGAGATAATGAAGGCTTCTGCGGGCTCTGGAAAGACATACAGGCTTGCAAGAAAATATATATCGCTTCTTTTGGAAAGCAATGACAGATATGCTTACAGGCATATTCTTGCCGTAACATTCACAAACAAGGCTACGGACGAGATGAAGAGCAGGATACTCAAGGAACTGCACATCCTGTCCGTGGATCCGTGCAGGTCTGACTATCATGACCATTTCGTTCCTTCTGTCTTTGCGTCAGATGAAGACCTCGGCAGGAAGGCCGGAATGGTTCTCAGTGACATCCTTCACGATTACAGTGCATTCGCAGTCAGCACGATAGACAAGTTCTTCCAGCAGACTCTCAAGGCCTTTTCACGTGAGATAGGCCAGTTTGCGTCATATCAGGTGGAACTGGACAAGGATTCTCTAGTGGCTGAGAGCGTTGACCGTATATTGGATTCATTGACCGAGGATGATTCTAATCTACTGGCCTGGCTGACTGACAATGTCCTTGAACAGATTGAGCAAGGCGGCCGATACAGCATGGACGCCAATCTTCTGGAAATGGCTAAGAGACTCAAATCGGCACAGAGACAGGAAGCGATGACGCAGGCAGGATTGAAGGATGATATGGATTATCCAAAGGATAAACTTTTGGAAATAAGACAGATATGCCGTAAAATCGTCAAGGATTTCTCTGAGGCGGTCAAGAGTGCAGCCGATGCGGCCCTTTCGATTGTCGAAGAAGCCGGGGTCGATCCGGCAGAAAGCAACAGAGGATTCCTCAAGGCTTTGTACGCATATTCCGAGTTGGAGGAGGGGGACAGGATAGAGATGCCGTCAGCAGCGTTCATGTCGAAGGCTTCCGATCATGAGCAGTGGTTCGCCAAGTCCAAGGCAGCGAAACTGAAACCTCTCGTATATCCGTTCCTGGAAGCCCCTCTGGAAGAGTTCTGCACCCTTTTCGACAAGGAATTCAAGGTGTACAATACCGCCCTGATCCTTGACGGACAGTTGTACGGACTGGGAGTTTCCGGAGAATTGAGCCGTACATTCAAGGAAATCATGAAGGAGAAGAACGTCCTCTGCATTGATGATTCCAACACTATTCTCCGTGACATAATAGATGGTTCGGATGCACCTTTTGTCTATGAGAAACTGGGTGTGAGGTATGAGCATTTCCTTCTGGATGAGTTTCAGGATACGGCCAACGTGCAGTGGAGCAATTTCAGTCCTCTTCTTCGTGAGAGTAATTCGAAGGGAGGTGACAATCTTATTGTCGGTGATGTCAAGCAGAGCATCTACCGTTGGAGAGGGTCGGACTGGAAACTTCTGAACGATACGGTTCCCGGTGAATTTCCTGAACATCATGAGGAAGTGCTTGACACTAATTACAGAAGTCTGTTCAATATCGTCAAATTCAACAATCTCTTCTTCAAGTCGGCAGCCCTTGTGCTGGATATGATGAACGGTTTGAAGAATTGCGGACCTATATCTGAAATATATTCGGATGTATGTCAGAATGTCGGAAAGAAATCTGAGGAAAAAGGAAACGTCAGCGTCACATTCTGTCCTAAGGAGGAAGAACTTCAGAAGGTTCTTGAAGCGGTAGGGGAAGCACGTTCCAATGGTGCTGGCCTTTCGGATATAGCGGTTCTTGTCAGAAGCAACGCTTCAGGCGAAGATGTTGCCATGTATCTGATAGATAACGGTATACCTGTGATGACGGATGACTCTTTACGCGTGAAGAGTTCCATGACTGTGCGCCGTCTGGTTTCGCTGATGTCATATGCTGACAATCCTCAGGACACCGTAAGCGGCTATCTTGCGCAGTCTCTTGACATCACTGTCCCTCAAGGCTGCAGTTCCCTTACGGACATGGCTGAGTCTTTTTTCAGGAGTCTGAAAGCAAAGGATTCTGAGGAAATATGGAAAGGGGAGATACTGCATATTCAGTCTTTCTTCGACCATGTGCAGGATTATGTCGCTTCAAACGGTAACAGTCTCCGAGGCTTCCTGAAATATTGGGAGGATGAAGATCCGTCCATCAGTTCTCCGTCTTCCGGCGAAAGTGTCAGGGTGATGACCATCCATAAATCAAAGGGTCTGGACTTTCCTTATGTGATAATTCCGTTTGCTGAAAACATAACACTCTATAAGGCAGGTAATTACTGGTGTGTTCCGGAACTCTCCGATACTCCTTTGTCAGGTGTGGCGGACGGTGTATATGATGTGACTTTGTCAAAGTCATCAGACAACACGCTGTTTGCGGAGGATTACAGGAAGGAGAACTTTCTCCAGCAGGTTGACAATATCAACACCATTTATGTTGCGATGACAAGAGCCGCTTTGGGCATGCATATCATTGCAAAGACTCCATCGGCAAAGTGCATGAAGGCTCTTGAATCAGGTGATCTTACGCAGATATCGGATTTTTCCCAGATGCTTTATTGGTTTGCAAGCACATCGTGTGTAGGTGATGTCCCCGGGAACGAGGAACTTGTTCCGCCTTTCAAGGTGACCCGAAGCGTTTCGGATGACGGAACGGAAAGGTTCGATGTCGGAACCATGACGGATTTCGGACTTCATCGCAAGGAAGACAAGAGTGCATACGGTACATTTGAAATCGGGGATGCTGACTGGCTTCCTTCTGTGCCGCTCAATCCGGATACATCGGATCCGGATGTAGATGTCCGTGAAAGGGGACGTCTGAAATTTACTGCAGATGCTCTGGATTTCTTCTCAGATGAAGGAGAAGCCGGAATGGCTGCATCAAACAGAATAAAAGGAGTCGTGCTTCATGACATTCTCTCTGGAGTCACTGTTCCAGAGGATTTGGAAAGTGCTGTGCGTCAGTCTGTTCTGAACGGGGATGTGACTGTCTCAGAGGCTGATGAGGCCATGAAACTGCTGTCTGAAAGAATTGCAGGAGCGGTTTCCAGAGGCTGGTTCCCTCACGATTCCGGAAAGATTCTGAATGAGGCGACGCTGATAGATACCGATGGGGCGATGTATCGTCCGGACAGGGTGGTGATTTCTGACGGGAAGGTGACGATTGTCGATTATAAGTTCGGAGAACATTATCGTAAATATGAACGTCAGTTGAAGAAATATGCTTCGATATGGCGCAGGATGGGCTATGACGATGTGTCTGCCTTCCTCTGGTATGTACATACGGACGAAGTGGTGGAGGTGGATGTTTAGAAAGATACTTTGATCGGCATATGGTGAAATACCAAGAATCTTTATTATATTTGCAGGTTGTGAAATGAATGGATAGTGTAAAATGGAAAATAAGGAGATAGATACTTGTAAACTGCTGTATAATACTGAGCGTGTGAGACTTTACATACCTGAGTACGGCAGAAATGTGCAGAAGATGGTGAATTACCTGAAGACGATCGAGGACAGGGAAAAGCGTAACGAGCAGGCCAGGGCGATAATCAAGGTGATGGAGATCCTCAACCCTGCAGTACATCTTGAGGAAGATTTCGAGCACAAACTTTGGGATCACCTCTATATCATTTCAGGATTTGACCTTGATATCGACTCTCCTTATCCTATGCCTGAGCCGGAGAGCCTGAATCAGAAGCCTGAGCCTGTCCCTATGAACGGCAAGCCTATCAAGGCGACACATTATGGAAGGAATATCGAGAACATAATCAACCTGATTGCAGAAAAGGAGGATGGCGAAGTCAAGACAGCAATGATCAGCCAACTCGCCGTATACATGAGGCAGCAGTACCTTATCTGGAACAAGGATTCAGTGTCGGAAGAGACAATCTTCCAGGATATCGAGAAACTCTCCGATTTCAGGATAAAGGTGCCGGAGGGAATGCATATCGGCAAGATTGACAACGGTCAGGCATATGTTCGTTCCGGAATGAATTCTTCCAAGGGAAGGCAGCAGAACCAGCGTTACAAGAACAACATGAAGAACAAGAAACAGCACAAATAGAATGGCTGCAAGAAAGAAAACTGATAAAGGAAACAAGAAGAAAGAGAAGCGTCAGGGCTTCTCATTCTTTTCTGATATGGATCCCGACACCAAGTCTATACTTTTGAAAGGTCTCGGTATCCTTGTGGCGGTGTTTGCTGTGTTTACAGCGGTGTCTGCCTTGTCATACCTGTTCACATGGAAGGCCGATCAAAGCCTTATGTCCCATCCTGACATGCTTGACAAGGGTGTGGAGGTGGCCAATGCCGGAGGCAAGGCCGGTTATTGCTGGGCTCATTTCCTTGTATGCCGTTTCTTGGGCCTCGGAAGTCTCCCGTTCATATTTCTCCTTTGTGCTGCCGCTTACAGGCTTTTCTTCTGGAACAGGAGCATCGGGCTTCTCAGGATGACTTTTGTAACGGTGAGCGGAGCGTTCGTGTCCTCGCTCATCCTTGCTTATGTGTCGATGCTCTTCACATCCGACACATTCTTCGGAGGAGGTCTGGGAGGTGATGCCGGTCACGGTGTTGTACGATGGATGACAAATCTTACAGGAGACATAGTCACAGCATTGGTGATCGCTGTCCTGGCCGTTGCATGGCTTCTTCTTGCAAGCGGGAAATTCGCTCATTGGCTTGCTTCTGCCGGAATGACTGAAAAGGAGCCGGTTCAGGAAGAGAATGTACCTTCCGAGTTGAATCCTGTCGAACTGGATCCTGCGGAAGTCGCTGCTGCCGAGCCAGTTGACGAGGAGTTCGCCGAAGTCCACGATGAGGACGGACTGCAATATGAAACGATAGATCCTGATTTCAATCCGTTCCCGGTCTTCCCTGACGTGGATTCTTTCGGAGAAGACTCTGCCGAATTGGAACCTGCCGAGGCAGAACCTGTCGAGGTTGTGACTCCGGTCGCTGAGGCCGGTCCTGGAGAGGATATGGAAGTGATTATCAACTATGACGCTCAGGAAAAGGTTACTGAGGAACTAGAACGTATCGACAACAGGGCTGAACTCGAGAAATATGAGTTTCCGTCAATAGATCTTCTGGACGATTATGCCGATGGACAGCATATTGTTTCAAAGGAGGAACTGGAAATCAACAACAACAGAATACGTGCAACCTTGATGAACTACAAGATCGAGGTTATGCAGGTCACTGCCGTGGTAGGTCCAACCGTGACTCTTTACAAGGTGGTTCCTGCCCCTGGCGTAAAGGTGTCGGCTATCGAGAATCTTCACAGGGAGATCGGTATGTCGCTGGGAGCCAAGGGAGTACGTGTCGTTGTGCTTCCGGACTGTGTGGGAATCGAGGTGGCCAACAGGGAGCCTTCTATCGTCCCTCTCAAAAAGACGTTGAATGATGATTCGTTCCGCAATACAAAGCATGAACTTCCGATAGCGATAGGTTATACTATCACGAAGAAGGTCAAGACCTTCGACCTTGCTTCGGCTCCGCATCTTCTTGTTGCCGGTGCCACCCAGCAGGGTAAGTCAGTCGGTCTTAACGTGATCATCTCGTCGCTTCTTTATGCGAAGCATCCGTCTGAACTCAAATTTGTCTTCATCGACCCGAAGATGGTGGAGTTCACCGCATACAATGCTCTCCTGAAACATTATCTTGCAGTAATGCCTATGGCGGCGAGTGAGGAAGACGAGCGTGAGCATGCTATCGTGAAGGACGCGAAACATGCAGAACAGATCCTCAACTCCCTGTGTGTGGAGATGGATGAGAGATATAAACTTCTTGCCCTTGCGGGAGTGAACAACCTCAAACTTTACAACGAGAAGTACAAGGACAGATATCTTCTTCCTACCGAGGGACATAAATATCTCCCTTATCTGGTTGTCGTGATAGATGAGTATGCCGACCTTACCATGGCAGGCGGTGCCGGTCCAGAGGCGAGAAAGTCCGCAAAGAACATCGAGGCGGCCATCGTACGTCTTGCACAGAAGGGCAGGGCGGCCGGAATTCATGTGATCATAGCGACCCAGCGTCCTTCCGTGAATGTGATCACCGGTCTCATCAAGACCAACTTCCCGACCAGAATCGCGTTCCGAGTAGTCTCGAGAGTGGATTCCGCCACTATCCTTGATACCAACGGAGCGGAAAACCTGATCGGACGAGGCGATATGCTATATTATGCAGGAGTCGAGATGGAACGTGTCCAGTGCGCTCTTGTCAGCATGGCGGAAATCAACAGGATCACGGATTTCATCGGCAGTCAGACCGGTTACAAGAAGTGTTACAACACGCCTTATTATCTTCCAGTACCTGAATCGCAGGATGGTGAGACAAGTGGCGGCAATATAGACATGCAGAACATCGATCCTTCATTTGAGGAGGCTGCACGTATGATCGTAACCACTCAGAAAGGTTCTACTTCTGACCTCCAGAGGCGTCTCGGCATGGGTTATGCAAGAGCAGGACGTGTCATGGACCAGTTGGAAGGTGCCGGAATCGTCGGTCCTCAGGAAGGCTCGAAGCCGCGTCAGGTCCTTGTCACCACTTTTGAAGAACTTGATGAAATTCTCTCTCACTTTATCCGCTAATATGAAGATTGTCTTTAAATACGCCTTTACAGGACTCCTGAGCCTTATGGTCTCTTTGACTCATGCTCAGGATACTGCATTGCTTGACCGGCTGTATGATGACTTTTCATCTAAATTGATTACTTTGAAGTTCAGTTATGTCATTGAAATGGCAACATCTGACATGACAGGTGAAGGCACCGTATCTTTTCAGGATAGTCAGTATCGTCTCTCTGCTAATGGCCTGGAAGTGTATTGCGACGGCAAGGACATATGGATGGTTGATTCTAATGCAAAGGAAGTGATAGTCGAACCTGTGACCGAAGACGCTTCGGCATTCATGCAGAATCCGGCCATGCTTTTTACTGGTCTCAAAGACAATTTTGAGGTGGTGAAAGTGTCGGAAGGAGGGCATGTCCGCGAGCCCGGGGTCAAGGATGTCGTGTTTACGCTCAGGCCTACGGTCGAGTGCGGGATAGAGGAGTGTGACATTCAGATCAGGAAGAACGGCGATCTTTATTATGGCACTTTCATCATGTCTGATGATCAGGTAGATATAGTCCGTGTCCTGGTCAATTCGATAACAAGATCAGAAAAAAGGAGCATAGATCATTTCCGTCCGGATCAGTCTTTCGATTCATCCTGGATAGTCACTGATTTGAGATAACCCAACGCCAGCAGTTTGTGTATGCGACATGCCACCCCCGGCTAGGGGGTGCCTCCCGCATGGGAGGCGGGGGTCGCAGCAACAAACTGCTGGCGTTGGGTTATATGATATCAGGTTACCAACTTCCGCCGGCTCCGCCACCTCCGAAGGAACCTCCTCCGAATCCGCCGAAACCTCCACCGAAGCCACCGCTGAATCCGCCTCCGAATCCTCCTGATGAACCCCATGAACTTCCTGGTCTTCTGATGATTACAGGTCCGGTGGTGAACACGTCGTCGAAACTGCTTCCGCCTCCCTTGCCGCCTTTGCCATTGTTTTCGTTTGCCACTGCGGCAATGATGATAAGTACAAAGATAAGGGCGATGAAGAATATCGCTACGTAGATAAGGTCGCCGTCATCGTCGCCCTCACGCAATTCTGAAATCTCACCGCTGGCAAGTTTCATCAATGTCTCACATGCAGCCTCAGCACCTCCATAATAGTCGTTTTCCATGAAATGAGGTATCATCTCGTTATTGATGATCCTCTTGGCGTAGGCGTCAGGAACCGCACCTTCGAGTCCGTATCCTGTCGCGATGAACACCTGGCCAGGCGTGCTGTCCTTAGGCTTGATCAGCACCACTATTCCGTTGTCGAACTTTTCCGATCCTACGCCCCATTCAAGTCCTATTCTGGTGGCATAATCTGCAGGTTCGTAGCCTTCAAGGTATTTTGTAGTAATGACGGCAATCTGATTGGAGGTGGAGTCGTCGAACGCTACCAGAATGCTTTCCAGCGTATTTTCCTGGTCTGTAGTGAATATATCGGCCAGGTCGTTGACAAGACGTGGCGGCTCCGGTCTCTGAGGCAGTGCATATGCAGTCATGCACATGAAGCATAAGACAAGAAACGAAATATGGTGTCTTATTGTAATGAGTTTCATCTTCTTTTCCTGGATTTATTCGTCATCCCCGAATGAAATGTCATCAGGCTGTTCGTTGACGTCATCGGTCTGATATGGGAAATACTCCTTAAGTTTTTCGCCTACCATGACAGCCGCCTTTTCAAGTCCTTCGGCAAATCTGCCGTTTCTGAATTCATTGCCCATCATCTCCGTGATGTCTGTCCAGAAGCCCTCCGGTACGATGTCATTGATCCCTTTGTCTCCAACGATGGCGAATACCTTGCTGTTGCAGGCAAGATAGATCAGGACTCCGTTACGAAGTTCCGTCCTGTGCATTCCCAGTTTCCCGAAAACATCTTCGGCTCTTTTAACCGGATCCCCGTTGCATCTGCCGTCGATGTGTATGCGGATTTCGCCTGAGGTCCCTTTTTCTGCAAATCTGACCGCGTTCACAACAGTCATCTGCTGGTCCGCGGTCAGAAATCTGTCTGGTCTCATAATGTTTCCGTGGTCTTAGAATTCCACCTTCGGTGCTGTTTCTGCACCAGCCTGAGCCTCAAAATATGCTTTCTTCTCAAATCCGAACATCGAAGCGATGATGTTGTCTGGGAACTGCCTGATCATGGTGTTGTAGGTCTTGGCCGCTTCATTGAATTTCATTCTTTCGGTAGCGATTCTGTTCTCTGTTCCTTCGAGTTGTGCCTGAAGTTCCATGAACTGCTGGCTTGCCTTGAGGTCCGGATAATTCTCCTGAATGAGAAGGAGTCTTCCGAGAGCGGATGAAAGTTCGCCCTGTGCTTCGTTGAATGCAGCGAGAGCCTCCGGGGTGAGATTTTCAGGATCAATAGTCACCTGAGTGGCTTTTGCTCGTGCTGCCACTACATTTTCGAGTGTTGAAGATTCGTGCTCTGCATATCCCTTGACTGTTTCTACGAGGTTCGGGATGAGGTCTGCCCTGCGCTGGTATACGTTCTCAACCTGTGCCCAAGCGGAACTTACGTTCTCGTCTTCAACGACCATCCTGTTGTATGCGCCTTTTATCCATAAAAATCCGCCGACCACGATCACTCCGGCCACGATCAATGCAATAAGTCCTTTTTTCATCTCAATTAGGTTTAATGGTTAATCAGGGTATTATTCTGTTATTTGCGGATGCATCTTACCGATGCTCCGAAAGTCTTCATGTCGCCTTTGCCGATAAGAAGGTCAGGCTGGTCGGATATGAAATATCTGTAATATGCCATCCCTTCTTCATCTTCGACCTTGTCGGAGGTCCAGAATACGGAGTATTCGTAACTGCCGAAGAATGATGCAGTAGGATATCTGCCGTCTTCCTTTGAACCGAGGTTTGCATATCCGGCAGGAATTGCGGCGAACTTCGCCTTGTCGGTTATGTCGCCTACTGCCGGCCAGTATTCCCACATCTTCACTGAGTTGAACTCGATGTCTGCCATAAGACCTGCAACTACACCCGGAATGATGCCTGCATCAGTGATTTCCGTGTCAGGATTGATGGCCTTGGCAAGGGCAACCCAATCGGCATTTGAAGGCAGTGTCCATCCCTCCGGACATGCGTTCATCGCTTCCTCATATGAATAATACCTTCCGAATACATTGCTCATAGCCGGGGCGTTCACATAAGGCGCGCCTGCTGACGGGTCAGCGAGATTGTTTCTGAACCAGTCGGTTCCGCCGTGGTTGACATAGTAATATCTGATGTCATTGAAATCGATGGAAGGGTCTCTCGGCAGTATGCCTGTGTTGGTGATGGACTGTTCAAGGCCTCCCTTCACCACGGTAACCTTCTTCGCTACATATGAAGTGGAATATCCGTAAGCGAATCCGTAGCAGCCTACTGTAAATGTGCCGAGGCTGTCCGGGAAGGTATAGGAAAATTCTCCGTCGCTCTCCTGTCCATCAGGCGACAGACCGTTTTCAAGTCTTACGGTATCGGCCTTGGACATGCCTGGCGTCACTTTCCAATAATATCCCAGACCTTTGTCATCAGGATGCCTGAGACCTTCAGGCTTCATCGTCACGGTCTGTCCGGGTGAAACAAATTCCGATACATCGAATGTCAATGCACCGTTGAGCGAAGGCATTACCTCCGTATCGTCGTCCTTGTCACATGATATGGCAGCCATCATTGCCACCGTTGCAAAGAATAGAGTTGTCAGTTTTGGAAAATTCATCTTTCTTTCCTGCTGTTTTTATATGATATAATCATGCAAATATCGGTATTTTTGTTCGAAAAACCGCTACCTTTGTACAAATACTTTGCCTTAATGACATTATGAACAGAATATTCGGGATATTTTTGTGCCTTTCGGCATTTCTTCTGTCACTTTCATGTGCTCCAAGAGACAGATACATAACCATCACAGGTTATGCGCAGGGGGGAACTTATACTGTAAAGGTCAATCTGAACGGACGTGACGGCATGGTCAAGGCTTCTCCGGAAGAGATACGTGATTCCGTCGACTCCATCCTGTCGGCGATCGACATGTCTCTTTCGGGATACAACGCAAAGTCTCTCCTGAGCATCTTCAATGACGGCAGGACCATGGTTCCGGATACGATTTTCCGCGATATCTATGCTCATGCATGGGATATTTATGAAGAGACCGGCGGGGTTGTGGATGTCGCTTCCGCACCTCTTTTCGATATGTGGGGATTCGGTTTCAAGAACGGCGAAATGCCTTCTGATGAGACGGTTGCGGAAGTGCGTCAGGGATGCGGACTCGGCAGGATGAGGCCTGATATGGACTCTGTCATCGGAAAGGACGGCACATTGGACCCTGCTTCGCTGCTTGGGGTTGAAGGTACTCTTCCGAAACTGAATTACAACGCAATAGCGCAGGGGTACAGTTGCGACCTTGTGGCTGACTATCTTTATTCGATAGGCATCAAGGACATGCTGGTGGACATCGGAGAGATATTCTGTGACGGACATAACCCGTCCGGCGGCAGTTGGACCCTCGGCATCGACAGACCGGAGGACGGAAATAACGAACTCGGCGCCATGATACAGGGCATCTTCCGCGCTCCTGACGGCCCGCATGGCATAGTGACCTCCGGAAATTACCGTAAGTTCTATGTCCGTGACGGAAGGAAATATGCCCATACTATAGACCCCCGTACGGGATATCCTGTGCAGCATTCGCTTCTGAGCGCTACAATCGTGGCTTCCGACGCCATGACGGCTGATGCATATGCCACATATTGCATGGTTATTGGTCTGGAAGAATCGAAGGCCTTCCTCTCCGGCCGTCCTGACCTGGAAGGATGTCTGATTTATGATGACGGAGGCGTATTCAAGACATGGTGTTCGGACGGATTCGTTCTCGAATCTGCTCCGGAAGCATCGAGATGATTACATTGATGATATGATGTCCAAAGCCCTTGTCAATGTCATGATAAGGGCTTCCGTCGTCTTTACCACCACGTGAGGGCAGATTTCCAGGCAATTCAGAATGAGGGTGACAAGTATGGCGGGAATGATTATTCCGGTCAGAGGGATGGCCATGAGGTTCGTCAGCAGGAAATGCATCGGAAAGGTCCCGAAATGGTACCACGCCAGCGGAGCGGTGGTGATCTGACAAGAAACTGACATTGCTGCTGCGTGCCAGATCTTGCGTCCCGCTCTGACTGCCGCCCTGTCTTCGCGGATGTCCCCCGGCCAGTATGATTTCAGGTGCGGGAGTATGAAGGCGATTCCGGCCATAGCCGCATAGGAAAGTTGGAATCCGACCGACCTGATGGACAGGGGAGATATGGTCAGTTGGATTATGAGTGCGGAAAACAGCAGTTGTCCTGTGCTGTGATATCTGTGGAAGAGCCTTGCCGATTCGGCGAGGAGGATGAACAGGAATGCCCTGACTATGGATGGGCCGGCTCCGGTCGCCAATGTGTAGAATCCGCATATTGTGATGATGGCCAATGACTTGTGGATGCGTGTCTTCGGCCTGTTGCCGAGGCAGGAAAGTATCCTGATCATTATTGCGTAGATGATTCCCAGATGCAGTCCTGAAAGTGCCAGGATATGCGATGCGCCGCTTTGACGGAAGGATTCCGTGATTTCTTTCGGGATGTCGCTTTTCTCGCCTGTTATCAATGCTTTGGAAATGGCGTTGCAGTCTGGGTTTCTGAACGGAATCCGGTCTATGGACGTCTGCATACGGAGTCCGAAGCCTTCTGCCCAAAGACTGAGGCTCCCTTTGACGTAACTCACCTCGGTCTGACTTGCTGTGATGCCGCAAAGAATGCCTGTGGAAAACGCAGCCATGACGATGAACATGACCGTTGTCGGACGGGACATCCTTCTCCTGCATGCGGATGCCAGTACAAAGATACATAAGGATACCGATATCAATGACATGAAACCGGCAATGCCGTAGCCGTATGGATTGTGTCCGTAATATGCTCCCGGAAGAACTCCGGCCGCGAAAGGTACCGCATACCCCGCTGTTTCTCTCTCCACTGTCATTTCGTACCTGTTTTTTGCGAAAGTAGCGAAATAATTTTATAACTTTGCAAAGATGGACCGGAATTTCTTAGAAATTTCAACCAAAACAGACAAATCAAAATTAAATTCAGATAAAATGATCATTTTAGTACTCAATTGCGGAAGTTCGTCACTCAAGTATCAACTTCTTGATATGAAGAGCGAGGAAGTTTATGATCTTCTTGCCAAAGGTCTGGTAGAGAGGATCGGAATGGAAACAGGCTGCCTCAAGCATCAGGCGACCGGAAAAGAGAAACTTGTGAAGGAAATGCCTATCGAGGATCATACTGTCGGCATCAGAGCCGTAATGGATGCTCTCCTTGACAAGGAATTCGGAGTCCTCACCACTCTTGAAGATATCGAGGCTGTCGGTCATCGTGTAGTTCATGGTGCAGAGGAATTCGTTTCAAGCCAACTTATCACAGACAAGGTGATCTCACAGTTGGAAAGATGTTCTGTCTTCGCTCCGCTTCACAACCCTGCAAACATTCTCGGTATCAAGGCTGTTTCGGCAGTGCTTCCTACTGTACCTCAGGTGGGCGTTTTCGACACTGCATTCCATCAGACAATGCCTGATTATGCATATATGTATGCCCTTCCATATGAGTATTATGAGAAATACGGCATCCGCCGCTACGGCTTCCATGGCACAAGCCACAGATATGTATCCGCAAAGGGTGCGAAGTTCGCAGGTCTCGAACTCGAGTCGTCAAGAATCATCACCTGTCATCTCGGCAACGGAAGTTCCATCGCAGCCGTAATGAACGGAAAGTCGATCGATACCACAATGGGATTCACGCCTCTTGAAGGACTCATCATGGGTACAAGATGCGGAAGCATCGACCCTGAGATCGTTACATATATTCAGGAGAAGGAAGGACTTTCAACGGCAGAAATGAGCAAGGTCCTCAATAAGAAGAGCGGTTTCCTCGGACTTTCATGTGTGTCATCGGATGCCCGTGACCTTGACGAGGCTGCAAATGACGGCAATCCAAAGGCAAAACTCACTCTCAAGAAACTTACTTACGACATCATCAAGTACATCGGTGCATATACTGCTGCCATGAACGGAGTCGACCTGATCGTGTTTACAGGTGGTATAGGTGAGAACAACAGCCGTCTCCGCCGCAGGGTCTGCGAGAATCTCGCATATCTCGGTGTGAAGTTCGATTATGATGCAAATGTTGTAAGAGGTGAGGACACCATCATCACTCTTCCTGATTCGAAGGTGAAGGTAGCCCTCATCACTACAAATGAGGAACTCATGATCGCACGTGATACGATGAACATAGTACAGAACGAAGAATAGCAGATGTTTACAGGTTTTGAGCAGATATTTCTTGAACTCCAGAGCAGGGGAGAGAGAAAAAGAATGATTGCGGCATGGGGAGTCGATACCCATACTGTGGCGGCAGCAGGCAAGGCGGTTGCTCTTGGTCTTGCTGACGTGACGCTTGTGGGTGACCGCGATATGATCGCTGACGCTTGCCGCGAAGAAGGTGTGGAAATCGAAAGATTCACCATTGTCCATAACCCTTCTGAAATGCAGTCTGTAGCGCAGGCTGTGCAGATGGTTCGTGAAGGACAGGGCGATTTCCTCATGAAAGGACTTTGCTCGACTGACAAGTTCCTCCGTGCCATCCTGAACAAGGAGACCGGCCTTCTTCCTCCGAAGGGAACGCTTACGCATTGTACTGCCCTTGAAATTCCGGGCTATCACAAACTCCTTTTTGTGGGAGATGTGGCTGTCATCCCTGCACCGGATCTGAAGCAGAAGCAGATCATCATGGAATATCTCGTAAAGACTGCCAAGGCTGTGGGTGTGCAGAAGCCGAAGGTCGCGATCATTGCGGCAACCGAACAGGTTCTTCCAAGCCAGCCGGCTTCCATCGAGGCTGCGGTGCTTTCGAAGATGGCTGACCGCGGTCAGATCAAGGGATGCATTGCAGACGGACCATTGGCACTTGATGTCGCAATCGATAAGGAATCAGTTGAGATAAAGGGACTTGTGAGTCCGGTTGCCGGTGATGCCGACTGTCTGCTTTTCCCTAATATCGAGTCCGGAAACGTCTTCTATAAGGCTAATTCCAAACTCGTTGCAGGGGTTCGTCAGGCAGGTCTGCTTCTGGGTGCGAAGGTTCCATGTGTACTTTCCAGCCGTGCGGACAGCATAGACACGAAACTCAATTCGATTGCACTGGCTGCGATGTCAGTCTGATATGTACTATAACTAACACAAACTATAACCGATTATGAAAGGTAGAATACTGGTAATCAATACCGGCTCCACCTCGACAAAGATTGCAGTTTACGATTCGGGAGAGATGATGTTCGACAAGAACCTCACTCACTCGGCTGAAGAAATTGCACAATACGAATCCGTGATGGATCAGACGCCTATGCGCCGTGATTCCATCACGGATTTTCTTTTGGAGAAAGGTGTCGGCCTGGCTTCGATAGATGTTGCCATGGCAAGAGGCGGTCTCATCACTCCTATCAGGACAGGTGTCTATGAAGTGAATCAGGAAATGCGTGATGCCCTTATGGCTGCAAAGGAAGGTGCCCATGCATGTAATCTCAGTGCCCTTATCGCTGACGACATAGCGGTGATGGTCAATGAGGCACGTGCTGCGGAAGGCATTCCTGAAAAATGCCGTGCATTCATTGCAGATCCTCCTATGGCTGACGAAATGCTTCCGGAAGTAAAGGTGGGAGGACTCCCTGAGTTCCCTCGCAGAACCCTTTTCCATGCCCTTAATTCCCGTGCGATGGTACGCCGTTACGCCAGAAGCATAGGAAAGACGAACAAGGAGGTGACAGTGATTGTCGCCCATATGGGTGGCGGCTCATCTGTCTCTCTTCACAGGAACGGTCTGGTGATAGACACGAATGACGCATTGGGCGGAGACGGCCCTATAAGTCCGGAGAGAGCGGGTTCTGTTCCGGCATTCCCATTGGTTGAAATGTGTTTCAGCGGCGAATTTACCAAGGATCAGATAAAGAAGAAACTTGTGGGAAGAGGTGGTTCCGTGGCTTATTTCGGTACCAACGATTTCAGGGAACTGAAATCACGTGCCGAGTCCGGAGACAATGATTGTGCTACTTTCCTCAAAGGCTACTGCGTATCAGTCGCCAAATATATCGGTGCGCTTGCAACAGTAGTGAACGGCAAGGTTGACGCCATCATCCTCACAGGAGGAATCGCCAATGCAAAGGACCTCGTCGCAGACATAAAGGAACGTGTTGAATTCATCGCTCCGGTAGAGATCTATGCCGGTGAAAACGAACTGGAGTCTCTTGCGGAAAACGGTTACGGCATTCTTGCAGGCGAGTTTGACATAAAGTATTATCATCCTGACCATTTTTGATAATTTATCACTGTTAAGCGATAAAAAATACCCTAGGTCAAGCCTGTTATTGATTATATTTGCGATAATCACTAACAGGCTTTTCTTATGACCTCATCTCACATCAGATTCACAATGTATGCAGCCGCCCTTATTTCGGGCTTGTTCATGCTCTCATGCACTTCAGATTATGAATTTGCGTATCTTTACAAGGACCTGCCTTTTGAAATGGCAAGGGTGGAACGCCCTCAGATCCCGCCGCGTGAAATATCAATATCGGATTTCGGAGGAGTCGGAGACGGTGTCACTCTCAACACGGACGCGTTTGCTGATGCCATAGATGTCCTTGTCGAGCATGGCGGAGGACGTCTGACAGTCCCTGCAGGCGTATGGCTTACCGGTCCTATCACTCTGAAGGATAATATCGAACTTCATGTCGAGCCTGATGCGGTTCTCCTGTTTTCTACCGACCGCAACCTGTATCCGATAGTTGAGACGGTATTCGAGGGACTTGATACGAGAAGATGTCTCGCTCCTATCAATGCTGACGGTGCGAAGAATATCGCTATAACCGGAGGCGGAACCATCGACGGAAACGGTGATTCGTGGAGGCAGGTGAAGAAGTCCAAGATTGCCCCGTCTCAGTGGAAGGAACTTCTTGCTGGCGGTGGATTCACCAATGACAAAGGCAATGTCTGGTATCCTGATTCAAGTTCGTTCCGTGGCTCTATTGTAAGCGATGCCTTCAATGTTCCTCAGGGACTCGTTTCTGATGAGGAATGGAATAGCGTCAAGACCTATCTGCGTCCTGTGCTGATCGGTCTCAAGAATTGTGAGAATGTCCTTCTTGAGGACTGCCTTTTCCAGAATTCACCATGCTGGAACATACATCCTCTTATGTGCAGGAATGTGATAATCAATAATGTCACGGTAAGAAATCCTTGGTATTCGCAGAACGGTGACGGTCTTGATGTTGATTCGTGCGAAGATGTGCTTGTGATCAATTCCAGTTTCGATGTCGGCGATGATGCGATCTGCATAAAATCCGGAAAGAATGAAGACGGCCGCAGAAGGGCAAGGCCTTGCAGGAATCTGATTGTGGACAATTGCATCGTGTTCCATGGACATGGCGGTTTTGTAGTGGGCAGCGAGATGTCGGGTGGAGTCCAGAACATCAAGGTTTCCAACTGCCGTTTCCTCGGTACTGATGTCGGCCTTCGTTTCAAGAGTTGTCGCGGAAGAGGTGGTGTCGTTGAAAACATATTCATCGAAAATATCGTCATGATGAACATTCCTACAGAACCTCTGCTCTTCGACCTTCACTATGGCGGAAAATCGGCTGTGGAGGCCGCTGCGGACGGAACACCGTCTTTCGACGTCGAATATGTGCCGGCAGATGTCACGACCCCTCAGTTCCGCAACATCATGATTCGTGACGTGATATGCAGCGGTGCTGCACGTGCTATGTATTTCAACGGAATCCCTGAAAAGAACATCGAGAACATCGTCGTGGAAGATTGTGAGATAGTTTCGGAAAAAGGAGCCGATCTTCGCTATTCGACCGGAGTCGTGCTGAAGAATGTGGATATCACACAGTCTGAAGGTCAGGGATACAGTCTTGCAAACTGTACCAATGTTGTCATCAGCAACTGCTCGGACGCTTCGGGAAGCCAGGGTGCAGATGTATTCCAGTATAATTCCAATAATGTTGTAATCGAGTGATGATGAAAAGGATATTGTTATTTGCGGTGTCTGCCTTCATGTCAGTTTCGGTGGCGGCACAGGATAAGTTGGTGCTTCGTCTCATGGGTGATTCAACAATGGCCGACAAGGACCTTTCCTATGAGAATCCTGAAAGAGGATGGGGTCAGAGATTGAAGTCTCATGTGGATACTAATGTCGTGGTCGCCAATTATGCCCAGAACGGCCGCAGCACCAAGAGTGTGCAGACCCTCGGCATATGGGACAGGGTCAAGAATGACCTCAAGGCCGGTGAATATCTTTTCATCCAGTTCGGTCATAACGATTCCAAGGAATCCGACACCACAAGATATGCTGCTCCATATGGTGCTTATCAGGACAATATCCGTCTTTTTGTGGATCATGCTCTCAGTGTGGGAGCAAAGCCGATTCTATTCACTCCTGTGTCAAGACGCTGGTTCGACGACGAGGGTAAATTGAAGACGGAATGTCACGGCGATTACCCTGATGCAGTAAAGCAGGTTGCCGCCGAATACGGCCTTCCGCTCATCGATGCGAATGCCATTACCCAGGAATGGCTGTCTTCATTGGGTGACGAACCTTCACGCAAATACTATATGTGGGTGGAGAAGGGTACCAATCCGAAACATCCTGACGGAAAGATTGACAATACACATACGAATGTCGCAGGAGCAAGGCAGATCGTGAATCTTCTCCTTCCGGAGATCGTCAAGGTCATTCCGGAACTGGCGTCTCATGTAGTTGACTATGATTTCGTTGTCGCAAAGGATGGAAGCGGGGATTTCTTCACAGTCCAGGAAGCAGTGAACGCTTCACCTGACTATTGCAAGCAGGATGAGACGACGATCTACATAAAGGACGGCATATATAATGAGAAGGTAACCGTTCCGACAAGCAAGCAGAGGCTTCACCTCATCGGCCAGTCGGCGGACAAGACCGTCATAACATGGAGCGACTATGCCAAGAAGACCGGACCTACCGGTTACGAGATGGGAACATCCGCGACATCCACGGTATTCCTTTATGCAAGTGATTTCCTCGCTGAAAACATCACTGTCGAGAACGCCTCAGGTGAAGGCAAGGAGATCGGACAGGCATGTGCGATTACGGTAGACGGCGACCGTGTGGCATTCATCAACTGCCGTTTCATAGGCAATCAGGATACAATCTACACATATGGCAAGGGACAGCGTCAGTATTACCGCGGATGTTGGATAGAAGGCACTACAGACTTTATTTTCGGCGCTTCCACCTGCTGGTTTGAAGACTGTACCATCCTCAGCAAGAAGAACAGTTACATCACTGCGGCCTCTACTCCGGAAAATGAAAAGTTCGGTTATGTGTTCAGGAACTGCCGTCTGATTCATGATGAAAATGCTTCTGAGGTGTATCTGGGACGTCCTTGGAGATCATATGCCAAGACCGTCTTCATCAACTGTGATCTTTCAGACCATATCCTGAAGGAAGGATGGCATAACTGGAGCAAGCCTTATGCAGAGAAGACCACTTTCTATGCGGAATATGGAAATACCGGACCTGGTGCCGCCGGCCCGAAGGAAAGAGTTTCATGGTCTCATTTCCTTAAAGAAAAGGAACTGAAGCAATATACTCCTGAGAATGTCCTTCAATGCGGAAGCGAGCAGGACAAGCATGGCAAGGATGTGAAGGTGGAGTGGTATTTCAAAGTATTTTAGTAACTTTACGGGTATATGCAACCGTAGATTTATGAAGTCATCAGCGAAAGAAATACTGATAGCGGCCTTGGTCGTCTTGGCGGGAACGGTCTTCCATGAAATGAAGGCCGAGCCACTGGAGTTCATATATGAACATTATTCATCTGACGACGGTCTGCCTCATAATTCCATATGTGACATCCATCAGGACAAAAGAGGCTACTTATGGCTGTGTACATGGTACGGTCTGAGCCGTTATGACGGTAACACTTTCGTGAATTATACGATGAAGCCGGGTGATTATTCCAATCTTTCCCATAACAGGATCCTGTCTGTGGAGGAAGATATGGAAGGATATCTCTGGGTAACTGCGTATGATTATCATCTTTATCGCTTTGACGTTGATAGTGAGGTGTTTGTCTCCATACCTGGCGATCTTGAAGGTCTTGAGCCGGTCAATGCCAAAGTGGATAACCTCCTTTGCTCTTCGAATGGCGATGTCTGGGCTTCATTCTCCGGCTTCGGACTGTTGAGGATATCTCCTGACCTTGAATACACTTCATATTTCGGCGGGAGCGAGTCACTGGGCCGTGAAATCACATCCATCCATGAAGATTCGGAAGGCACAGTCTATGCGGTTTCCGAGACCGGGATAACGATGTTCAGGGATGGACAGGTTTCTCTGCTGTCCCGAAATGACGAAGTCCTTTCGTTTGCGGAATTTGACGGCAAACTGTTTTTCGTTTCTCCGGATCAGATGCTTGCTGTTGACATGGTGACAAGAGAGCAGAACAACATGGATCTCTCATCCCTCGGTCTTGGAAATGCTGCTGCAATGACCATTACAGGAGACCGCCTGTTTGTCGGCTTTCATGATGGGGCAGTCGCCTCTCTTGATGCCGTATCCATGAGACTGTCGCCGCATACGGCTGATATGGGACGTGTAAGGTATCTTTTCCCGGATCCGGAGGGCCTTCTGTGGATCGCTACGGAAAGGACCGGAATATGGTATTTTGATTCTGACAATGACCGGTTCAGGCATTTTGAACATCCGAACAATGTGATGTCCTATTATGTGGATACCCTTGCCCGTGTGGAAACAAGAGGGGACAGGACATGGATCAAGATGAACAACTGGGGCTTCGGCTATTATGACAGGTGCTGTGATGACATCGTGCCCTTGAACAATGTCAAGGAACAGGAAGGCAGTCTTTTCATGAACGGAGTGGCATGCTTTGACATAGATGCTTCCGGAGTGCTCTGGATGTCGACTGTGGGCAGAGGTCTTGAAAGAGTGATGCTGATCGCACCCAAGGTGGATGTGCTTGATCCGCCGACCCGTTACGATGACCAGTTGTCTTCTTCCGAGGTGAGGGCGATGCTGAAGGATAGTAAAGGGCAGTTATGGGCCGCGACAAAGAGCCGGGAATTGTTCAGATACTCATCTGACCTTTCTTCATGCCGTCGTTTCCCTGATTCTGAAAGCGGTGACATCGGAGTCATTTATTCGATTTTTGAAGACTCTGACGGAAATATCTGGCTTGGAACAAAAGGTGACGGACTCATCAGGATGACACCTGAAGGGAACGGATATTCCTGGAAGAGGTTCAGGAAGGATCTTGCCCGAAATAATGCATTGACTTCCAATAATATATATTCTATCGAACAGGATAAGGACGGACGCATATGGATCGGTACGTATGGCGGCGGCATCGCCATGCTCACAGACCCGGACAGTGACGCTTTTGTCACGGTCAGGAATAATTTCCCCGATTATCCGCAGGAATTGGGAGACAGAGTGAGATACCTTCATTGCATGCCTGATGGACGTATGCTTGTGGCTACGGTAAGCGGACTGATCATGTTCGAGCCTTCCGACAGTCCGGAACTGACAACCTTCACAATGATTACAAAGATTCCGGGTGACCGTCATTCTCTTGGCAACAACGATGTCATCCACATGTTCACTGACAGTAAAGGATGCACGTGGCTGAGTACATTCGGAGGTGGACTGAACCGTCTGTATTTCGAGGGTGATCTTCCAAGATTCGAGATTATCAGTACCGATGACGGTCTTGCAAGCAATATAGTTCATTCTGCGACAGAAGATCATGACGGTGTGATATGGCTTGCAACTGAATCCGGTCTCTCTTCTTATGACCCTGAGTCGTCATCTGTGCGTAATTTCACTAAATATGATGGAATCAGTCCTACATCATTCAGTGAGGCGACATGCGCTTCGCTTGATGACGGCAGCGTAGTCTTCGGTACTACAGATGACATTTACAGGATATATCCTGAGAATTTTGAAAGTACCCGCAAAGACAGCCGTATAGTGATTTCCGGCTTGAATATAGATGGTGTCAGGACTCCGTTCTCAGATCAGATAGTAATTCCTCATGACTGCTCCTTCTTCAGAATTGATTTCGCTTCCCTTGATTTCGGGGCCGGGGCAGACAAGAACTTTTCATACATTCTTGAAGGTTATGACAAGAAATGGATCACCGATCCTGGAATCAACCGTGTCACATACTCACGCATCCCTCCGGGAAATTATGTCTTCAAGGTCAGGGAGGCTGGTGCTGACGGATCTTCCGATGACAGTGTAGCCAGCATAAAGGTACGTGTCAAGCCGTCTGTATGGGCGACAGTACCTGCCCTGGTCATATATGTCCTTCTGGGACTCGGTCTGCTTGCTCTCCTGCTCAAGATAATCTCGACTTCGGTAAAATTACGTAACAATGTACGCGTCGAGAAGAGCCTCAATGAGATAAAGGGACGTTTCTTTACAAATGTCTCCCATGAACTTCGTACTCCGCTTACACTGATTCTTGGAGGCATCGATGAGATAAGCCGCAAGACTCCGGACGGAGATCCTGTAGAGTACAGTGTGAACATGGTTCAGAAGAATGCCAGAAGAATGCTCACGCTTGTGAACCAACTGCTTGATACTCGTTCTATCGCTGACGGAAAGATGCGTCTGAAAGTCAGCAACTTCGATGTTGTCAGACTCGTGCAGAACGTGTATGATGATTTCAGGGATATGTCTGTCGAGAGACAGATGGAACTTCGTATCATCAAGTCGGTTGATATGCTGATGGTATGGGGAGACGCCATGAGGCTTGAGGCTCTTGTATATAATCTTCTTTCCAATGCGTTCAAGTATACATCCGACGGTGGAAAGATTGAAGTCGGTGTGCTTTACCGTGAAGGAGAACAGGATTTCCGTATCATGGTGAAGGACAATGGCATAGGGGTTCCGAAGCAGAATGTTAAGAGGATTTTCGAGCCGTTTACAAAAGGTGATGTGTCTGCTTTCCGTGGTATGGCAAGCAGCGGTATCGGCCTGTCGTTCTGCAAGGAGATCACTGACATGCATGGCGGTGAGATATGGGTTGAGAGCGGTTCTGAGACCGGCTCGAAATTCTTTGTAAGGCTTCCTGTAGGCAAGGAAAGATTCAGTGAGGATACCGTTCAGTTCATCGGAAATGAGGCTGAGTCTGCCGCTGCCGGTCAGTATGGCCTTGGAAGATACAAGAGGGAGGTGGAACATCCTGATGGGGCCCTGAAGGTACTTGTCGCTGAGGATAATGCCGAATTGAAGGTGTTCATATATAACAGCCTTGTCGACAAATATGATGTAAGGGATGCTTCCAACGGAAAGGAAGCCTTGGATATCATTTCTTCCGGATGGATGCCTGACCTGATCGTCACGGACCTCATGATGCCGGAAATGGATGGAATAGAACTTGTGAACCATATCCGCAATGACTTTGATACCAGTCATATACCAGTTGTGGTCATAACAGCAAAACATGAAGATGACACTCATCTGAAAGCGATGAAATATGGCGCTGACGGTTATATATCGAAGCCGTTCAGTATGGAACTTCTTCTTGCGAGAATCGAGAATATGCTTGAGAGAAGGAAGACGCTTATCTCCAAGTTGTCCCGGCAGTATCATGTGGAGGAACATAAGGACAGGAAGGTCAGGAAGATAGAGATTTCGCCGGAAGAGATTGTCATTACGGACAAGGATGAGCAGTTGATCAAAAAGGTCATGACATGGCTTGAAGAGAATGTTGCCGATGCGGAGGTCACTGTCGAGCAACTTGCCACATATCTCGGAATGGGACGTACTTCCATGTACAACAAGATCAAGGGTCTTACCGGAAAGTCTCCGGTGGAACTGATTCAGGAGTTCCGTCTGGAGAAGGCCAAGTACTATCTCAGGAGCGGGCAGTATTCTGTATCAGAGACTTCCTACAAGGTCGGATTCTCTGATCCGGGCTATTTCAGCAGGAGTTTCAAGAAGCATTTCGGAATATCTCCTGCTGATTATATCAAACGGAATTCCACAAAATGATGAAACCTATACTGTTATGAATAAAAGACTTTACATGCTTCTGGCTGCGGTTCTGTTTACTTTTGCAGCGATGGCCCAGCCTCCATATTCCGTATGGATGATTCAGTCGGAGATGAAGAGGAATCCCGATGCTACATATCTGGACGGTAGAAATGGAGAAAGAAAATGGAACTATACTACAGGTCTTGAACTCAAGTCTTTCCTTGATGCGGCCAAGAGATATGAACTTCCTGAGGCTGTGGATTATGTGCGTGCCTGGGCTGATACTATGGCTACGGAAAAGGGCGTTGTCTATAAATACAAGAAGTCCAACTACAATGTGGACCATATATGCCCTGCACGCATATATTTCGACCTTCATGACATGTATGGCGATCAGGACAAGAGGTATCGCCGCGTGACCAGGATGATACGCGAACAGATTGATGATCAGCCTCGTACGAAGTCAGGAGAGTTCTGGCACAAGCAGATATATCCTCATCAGGTGTGGCTCGACGGATTTTACATGGCCCTGCCGTTCTATGCGGAATATACGAAGAGATATGCTCCGAAGGAGCAGAGGGATTCACTTTTCGCAGATATCGTGCATCAGTTCACTGCTGGTGCTGAGAATACATTCGATCCTGCGACCGGACTTTTCCGTCATGCATGGGACGAATCGCGCTCAATGTTCTGGTGTGACCCTGAGACCGGACTCTCTGAGCATGCATGGGGACGTGCTACGGGCTGGTATGCCGTCGCTCTGGTAGAGGTCCTGGATTATCTTCCCAAGAACCATCCCGGCAGAAATGAACTGATCTCACAGTTGAACTATTTCCTTGAAGTGCTTCCCAAGTGGGCTGACAAGGAGACAGGAATGTGGTATCAGGTGCTTGACTGTCCCGACCGTGAAGGCAATTATCAGGAGGCGACATGCTCGATAATGTTCATCTATGCCTTCCTAAAAGGCTTGAGGATGGAATATATAGATGACTCTCATAGGGACTATATCCTTGGCCTGTATCCTAAGTTCATCAAACGCTTCACCCGCTTCAACGATGATGGAACCATCTCTATGACTGACTGCTGTTCTGTCGGCGGCCTTGGCGGAAAGCAGATGAGAAAGGGTGATTTCGCCTACTATCTCAGCGAACCTGTGATTGAAAACGACTGCAAGGGCGTGGGTCCTTTCATCTGGGCGTCACTCGAGTGGGAAGCCATGCATAACATCGAATATTTTCCGTATGAGGAGCGTCCGGTGGCCTTCGAAGGAGCGGAGGGCTGCGGAAAACATGCCATAGGAGGCCGTGGGGGCAGGGAATATGTGGTCACATCACTTGCTGATGACGGTTCGGAAGGTACATTGCGTCATGCTGTCGAAGCGGAAGGCCCTCGTATAGTCACATTTGCAGTAAGCGGTGACATATGTCTCGAATCTCCGCTGAATGTGACGAATCCTTATATATCCATATTGGGAGAAACAGCACCTGGCAAGGGAATAACCATCCGTGACCATAATATGTTCATTGAGGCCGATCATACAATCGTCAGATATATCAGGTTCCGTCTCGGATCCAAGGCTGCAGTAGAGGCGGACGCTTTGGGGGCGAAGAGATGCAGCAACATCATCATCGACCACTGCTCGATCAGTTGGGCGGTCGATGAAAATGCCTCCTTTTATAATATAAATGACGCTACGGTGCAGTGGTGCATCATTTCGGAGGCTCTGAATGCATCTGTACACCATAAGGGACAGCATGGCTATGGCGGAATATGGGGAGGCAGGAACGTGACTTTCCACCATAATCTCTTTGCCCATAACAACAGCCGCAATCCACGTTTCGACCATCCGCGCATATACAGCGGTGCCGAACTTCTGACCGGCAGGGGAACGGTGGATTTTGTGAACAACGTCGTCTATAACTGGGGCATGAAGGCAATCTACGGCGGTGAAGAGGGCTGGTTCAATGTGGAAGGCAATTATTTCCGTCCCGGTCCTGCAACAAGACATCTTGACGGAGAGTGGCTGGATATCAGCACTTCCGAGACTACATCCATGATTCCTGGCAAATTCTACATCGAAGATAATTTCTATGATGTCTCTGCTGTCGCAAAAGGCGGGTTTGAGGGTGAAATGCCTGATACGGAGAAGATCGAATGGTGGGAAGACAGATATGAAGATGTGTCTGTGAGTACACCTTTTGCTATAAAGGTCCCATATAATCATCAGGAGGCTTCAAAGGCATATAAGGAGGTTCTTGAATGTGCCGGAGCGTCGAAGAAACGTGATGCCGTGGACAAGCGTATTGTGAAAGAAGTCAGGAAAGGTACTGCGTCCTGCAAAGGCTCTGTCACCGGCCTTCCCGGAATCATCGATTCTGAAAATGATGTGAGATGAAGAGCATCCTGAACGCTAAATCAAAGAATATGAAACTGAACAGAATACTTGCGTTATCGCTTCTGATCTTATTTGCCGCATGTCATCCTGACGATGTGATTGCACCTGTTGACGTGACTGTGCCAGAGGGTGTGTCTCTTGACTCATATGATTCCGCTTCCCTTACATTTGTCTGGGATGAGGTCTCGGGAGCGGATTATTATGTAGGACGTCTGGAAAAGGTCAACGGTGAACTTGTTTCCGGCGGTCAGACCACTACAAAGACAAATTCCCTTACATATAAAGGTCTGGAAGCGGATACGGAGTACATGTTCAAGGTGAAGGCAAAGGCCGGCAGTCTGGAATCTCCTTATTCTGAAGCGGTTTCGGCTAGGACTGCTGCCGGTCAGGAACCGGGACCGGGCCAGGATCCGGGCCAGTATGCCGATTATGATTCGTTCAAGATTCCTTCTTATGAAGATGAACATGGCAAGACTCTGGCATTCCCTGGCGCTGAAGGCGGCGGAATGTATGTGACAGGAGGCCGTGGAGGCAAGGTGATACATGTGACGAATCTGAATGATTCGGGAGCAGGCTCCCTTCGCGCTGCGCTTGCCCAATCAGGGCCAAGGATCATTGTCTTTGATGTAGCCGGTGTGATAGAACTCAAATCGACCCTCGGCATCAAGTCCGGTGATGTTACGATTGCAGGTCAGACTGCTCCGGGAGACGGAATATGTCTGAAAAACTATGCTACGCAACTCTCTGCGAGCAATGTCATCATCCGTTTCGTCCGTTTCCGTATGGGTGACGAGGCCAAGCAGGAAAATGATGCGATTTGGGGACGTTACAATGAAAATGTCATCCTTGACCATTGCTCAATGTCCTGGTCGACGGACGAATGTGCTTCGTTTTATGCGAACAGCAATTTCACCATGCAGTGGTGCATACTGACGGAGAGCCTGCGTAATTCCGTGCACGGCAAGGGAAAGCACGGATATGGAGGCATATGGGGCGGAAAGGATGCATCCTTCCATCATAATCTCCTCTCCGACCACGACAGCAGGAATCCTCGTATCGATCATCCGCAGATATATGGTGATTATGTCTCCACTCATCGAGGAAATGTCGATTACAGGAACAATGCCGTATTTAACTGGGGCTCCAATTCCACTTATGGCGGCGAGGACGGCTGGTTCAATATCGTCAATAATTATTATAAGCCGGGTCCTGCTTCGAAGAATGTGAATTATTTCGTTGATGCGTACGGCTCATATGTCAAGGACGGTACCGTATATGCCGACAGTTATCCGGAACTTTATATGTCCGGAAATGTCCATACAGGCAACGCGGACATTACGGCAGCCAATGATGCAAGCGCCATCTACTGGCATAACGGAGATTCCTATGGCAATTACAATACCTTGGTCACATCTCCACATTCGATCAAGGGACCGTCACAGGAAGATGTCTATACGACCACTCATTCTGCTGAAGATGCATTTGCTCTGATCTGCGAGGTGGCCGGTGCTTCGCTTTCACGTGATTCAGTTGATGAACGTGCATGTTCGGACGCAAAGAACGGCAAGGTGACTTTTGCTGACGGCGGCAACGGTTCGAAGAACGGAATCATCGACACCCAGGGTGCTGTCGGCGGATGGCCTTCATATGAGGCTTCGGACGATGAAAGGGAGGCGGTAAAGGATTCTGATTCCGACGGTATGCCTGACTGGTTCGAAGAACAGTTCGGTCTGGACAAGTCTGACGCTTCTGACGGCAACTCGAAAACTCTTGACCGATACTCGAGATACACCAATCTGGAAATGTATCTCCATTATCTTGTCCGTGACATAGTCAGCAGACAGAACTCTGGCGGCACATATCAAAAAATGTCGTGAACGGGCACGGAAATTCATCCCGTTGTCAAAAAATACAAATAATGCGATAAAATTTACCTATTGTCTAGCAGGATAATAGGTATTTTCGCATTATGATAATTGTCCCCTGGCGTGTCTGGGGAGTTGAAAAGGCAAAATCATAAACAATAACACCAAATACTAACCAAACAAATTCTTTTATGAAAAATCTGACATACAAGATTTCTCTGCTGATCTTGGGGCTTTTCGCTGCAGGCCTTGCCGCGAATGCTCAACAGATCAAAGGTGTCGTGTCAGACGTCAATGGAGATCCGCTGATAGGCGTATCCGTTTTCGTGGACGGCACAACGTTAGGAGTTTCGACAGGAGTTGATGGTTCTTATGCCATAGACATTCCTGATGCCAAAGGAAAGACTCTGATCTTTTCGATGATCGGACTCGCTGAAAAGAGAGTCACGATAGGCAATGCAGTTGTCATTGATGTCGTGCTTGAAGAAGATGCGAACTTCCTTGACGAGACTGTGGTCATCGGTTATGCGACAGTGAAACGTCGTGACCTGATGGGTTCCGTTTCATCGGTTGACAACAAGTCTCTCACACAGGTTCCGGTCGCTTCAGTCACTGAGGCCCTCTCCGGAAGAATGGCCGGTGTCCAGGTCACTGCAACCGAAGGTGATCCTGATGCTGAAATCAAGATCCGTGTCAGAGGTGGCGGTTCCATCACGCAGGACTCATCTCCTCTCTATATCGTTGACGGCTTCCCTGTGGAAAGCATATCTGACATCCCTGCATCGGACATCCAGTCTATCGATGTCCTCAAGGATGCCTTCTCGACAGCGATCTACGGTTCACGCGGTGCGAATGGTGTGGTTCTCGTGACAACCAAGTCAGGCGCTGCTGGCAAGATATCGGTAAGTTATAACGTGTATTATGGCCAGAAGAAGATGGCCAACAAGGATGCCATCCAGGTGATGTCTCCTGAG
This sequence comes from Candidatus Cryptobacteroides sp., assembly GCA_045539115.1. Classification (GTDB taxonomy): domain Bacteria; phylum Bacteroidota; class Bacteroidia; order Bacteroidales; family UBA932; genus Cryptobacteroides. The sequence goes on from JAZQES010000075.1 coordinate 101,640, forward strand.
GAGTTTGTGAAACTCCAGTGGGAACTCGGCGTCCTCAACGGCGATCTCGATGACGAGTATATCCCTGCTTACGGTGCTTGGGAAGATATGGACCAGTATGCAGGCATGCAGGCGAATGACTGGGTGCAGCAGGTATTCGGACGTACAGGAACTACCTTCAATCATAACCTTTCGGTTTCAGGAAGTTCCGACAAGGTGAAATGGACTGCAAGTTACGCCCACATCGGTGACAACGCCATCATGCTCGGTTCGGACTATAAGAGAGATAACCTCAACTTCAAGACCCAGTACAAGCCGATCAAGCAGTTGACATTCGACATCAACGCAAGATATTCACGTACAGTTGTAATGGGAGCAGGTTCGAACTCTATCAATGACTCGGGTTCGACATCAGGTACATCTGCGCGTCTGAAACATGCCGTACAGTATACTCCGATCCCTGTTACAGGAGCAACTTCTGATTCCGACCTCGCAGAGGACTATGGCGACAATGCTCCGCCTCTCCAGTCAGTGGCAGATAATGACCGCAGAAGAATCCGTGAAAACTGGACACTCAACGGTGCTGTGACATGGCATATCATCAAGAACCTCAACCTCAAGGTTGAAGGCGGTCTTGACAACTATTCACAGGAAGACAACCGTTTCTACGGTCTTACCACATACTATGTAGGAAATACTGCGACAATCAAGAACCAGCCTGCAAACCTTTACAGCAACAATTTCAGGAACAAGTATCGCAATACCAACACATTGAGTTACAACTTCTCCGAGGTGTTCGCAAATGACAGCCATAAACTTGACATTCTCCTCGGACAGGAGTTCATCCTCACCAAGTCAAACACTCTTTCATCAACAGTCGAGGGATTCCCTACATTCTTTGACTCTCAGATGGCTTGGAACTTCATGGCTTCCGGTACTGCAGTCGCTTCAAACAACTATTTCAATGCCGATGACAAACTGCTGTCATTCTTCGGCCGTGTGAACTACGACTATGATTCGAGATACTCGATTTCTGCTACAGTACGTGCCGACGGTTCGTCAAAGTTCGCGGCAGGCAACCAGTGGGGTATCTTCCCTTCAGCAGCAGCGTCATGGACAATCTCCAACGAGCCTTGGATGGAAAATGCTTCTTCATGGCTAGACAACCTCAAACTCCGTTACAGTTACGGTACAGCAGGTAACAACAACATCCCTACCGGAGTGTCATCAATGACATTCTCGGCAAATGCCACAACATGGCTTTCAAACACAGACACATACTGGACTACTACAAAGGTCGGCGGAAAGACCATCATGCCTAATCCTGACCTTACATGGGAGACTACAATTTCTCATAACCTCGGTCTCGACCTCTCTCTCTTCCAGGGTCGTGTGAACGCTACGTTCGAACTTTATCACAATACCACAAAGGACCTCCTCATCCAGTTCCCAACTGCCGGTTCGGGATATGACTATCAGTATCAGAACATCGGTTCGACTCAGAACCGCGGTTTCGAGGCTTCGCTCAACTTCGTACTCCTTGAAAAGAAGAATTTCGGCCTCACTCTCGGAGCGAACATCAGTTTGAACGAGAACAAGGTTGTCAGCCTCGGTGGTCTTGACAGGATCGATTCAGAGTCTATGTGGGCTTCGACTGAAATCGGACCGGATTACGTTGTCCTTCCTGGACAGCCTCTCGGCCAGATGTACGGATATGAAGTTGAAGGACGTTATGCAGCAAGCGACTTCACATATGACGGAAAGAAATGGGTAGCGAATGAAGGAGTGGTAGATGCTTCTACACTTGTCGGATCGAACTATTTCGGCCCAGGTTCCGTAAAACTCAAGGATCAGAACGGTGACGGCAAGATTGACGCTACCGACAAGACAGTGATCGGTAACGCACTTCCTCTCGGAACAGGAGGTTTCAACCTTTCAGGTTATCTTTACGGATTTGACTTCTCTGCAAACTTCAACTATGTGTTCGGAAACGACATCTACAACGCAAACAAGATAGAGTTCTCACATTCAAGAAAATACAAGAAACGTAATCTTCTCAGTTCTATGTCAGTTGATCAGAGATGGACAAACGTGGACTGGGCGACAGGTGAGCAGATCACAGACCCTGCTGTTCTCGATGAACTCAATGCAGGCACTACAATGTGGTCTCCAGCATGCCAGAATGCGATCTTTACAGACTGGGCTGTGGAGGACGGTTCATTCCTCCGTCTGACATCTGCGACAATCGGTTACACTCTTCCGCAGAAGTGGACCATGAAGATCAAGATGCAGAAACTCCGTTTCTATGTGACAGGAACCAACCTCTTCTGTCTTACAAATTATTCCGGTTACGATCCTGAGGTCGACACACGTCGAAGCACACCTCTTACACCGGGTGTCGACTATGCAGCATATCCAAAGAGCATAGGTTGGGACGTAGGTGCTAACATTACCTTCTAAAACTGAATGAATATGAAACTTATCAATAAAATATTAATTGGTGCGGGAGTGTTGGCGGCCATGTCCGTGACTTCATGTCAGGATGCACTCACGACCTCTTCGCCATCGGCATTCGATGACAAGAATGTCTTCGCCCAGTATGAACTTGCCGAATTCAACATATTCTCGATTTATGAGGTTTTCGGCCATACGAATGCACATCGTGGACGTTATCTTCCTTGGTACGGATTCAATACCGATATCGAAATCTATCTTGACAGCGGTGAAAAGAACGCTGACGAGAAGGGTGATATCGCCCAGTACGACATCAAGACAAACAACGGCCAACTTAACCTGGCCAACGGTCCTTACAATGAACTCATGGTAGGTGTGGAGCGTGCAAATCTTTGCGTGAACAGTCTCCGTACTTACGGTAATGTGGACAAGGATCCGATGATGGCGTCGCTTCTCGGTGAGGCTCTCGTTGCACGTGCCCTTATCTACACTGAACTCCTCAAGGCTTTCGGTGAGGTTCCTGCACGTTTCGAGCCTATCACTCCGGAGACCATCTATCTTCCTAAATCTGACAGGGATGTGATCTACAAGCAACTTCTCGCCGACCTTGAAGAGGCTTTCGATTATATGGCATGGCCAGGCCAGTCTGCCGCTACAATGAAGACTGACCGTCCTAGCCTCGCGTTTGCGAAGGGCCTTTATGCACGTCTTGCGCTCATGGCTTCCGGTTATGCACAGCGTCCTGATGACGGACTTGTGAATACTGGAAACACAGGTTCCGTAAGACTTTCTTCCGATCCTGAACTTTCAAAGGAAGTTCTTTATCCAAAGGTAAAGGCTGCTCTTGAAGATGTTGTTGCCAATGCAGGCCTCGAACTTTATTCGGACTACGAGCAACTTTGGAGGGACTTCAACAATTTCGACCTCGAGGCTGGTAAAGAAGTGATTTACTCTATTCCTCTCGGAGATGCCCGCGGAAGATGGAACTTCACTTTTGCCATCCGCAATGAAAACTACACCAAATGGTGCCCTACCACTTCATCACGTGGAGGTTCAGCCGGCCCTGTACCGTCTCTCTTCTTCAAGTATGACAGGAATGGAAAGGACCAGCGTCGTGACGTAAGTTGTGCGAACTTCAAGATGGAGAACGATGGAACAGACGATCTCTGCGTTCTTGCAGGTGCAGGTTCATGGTATTTCGGAAAATTCCGTTTCGACTGGCAGGAGACACTTCCTTACGGTGGTGGTAATGATGACGGCATCAAGCCTGTATACATGAGATATTCAGACATCCTTCTCATGCTTGCAGAGGTATGCAACGAACTCGATGACCAGGCTGCTGCGAAGGAATATCTCCTTCAGGTACGCAAGAGAGCATACAAGGGATACGAATCTGAGGCTGAGGCTTATGTTAACGGCCTTTCAGGCAAGGAAGCGATCTTCAATGCTATCGTTGATGAGCGTGCTCTTGAGTTTGTAGGTGAGTTCCTCCGCAAGGCTGACCTTATCCGTTGGAATCTTCTCAAGACCAAGATGGACGAGGCCAAGGCTGACATGTATGAACTTTCAGAGAAGACCGGTAACGTATATTATAAGTACAACGATGACGGTTATACTCTTTCAGTTTACGGATATAATGAAGGCGAACTTGGAGCAGATCCGGGTGCAGGCTGGCAGCCTTATACCGACTCCAAGGGAAATCCAGTAGAGAACTATTTCTCTGACATCAAGCCTGAAAGAATCGAAAGACTCTACAGAAACGACCCTGATACCCGTCAGTGGTGGCCGATCTTTAACAATACCCTCACAAACAGCCAGGGTATGCTTGTAAATGATTACGGATTCTAATAAAACCGAAACAAGACATGAAAAGAATATTATCTATATTGGCAATGGCTGTAGCGCTTTGCATGGCTTCTGTAAGTTGTGTGGAGCAGTTGCCTGAGGTACAGGAAGATCTCGCCCTTACGCGCTGTCTGATGCCGACGGAACTTTCAGCCAAGATTTCAAACGGCCAGGATGTCCAGTTCGGCTGGACCAAGGCCAAGGGAGCCACATATTTTGTGCTCGAAATTTATTCTGACGAGGCCATGACGACTCTCGTCGGAGAACCACACGAAATTCCTGTTGAGGATGTACCATTCAAGATTACTCTTGATGCTGACAATACCTACTATGCCCGTGTGAAGGGTGTGGACGGAACAGGAGTCCTTCAGGATTCGAAATGGGCAGTTTACGATAGTCCTATCGTGACTACTGCCGTCAAGTCAAACATGTTCCTTGAATTCGTTGCAAAGACATCTGAGTCTGTTACAGTCAAGTGGGAGGCTCTTGATGATGAACTTCAGCGTATCGAATGGGCGGAAGGCGAGACTGTTGAAAAGAGAGACCTTACAGCAGAGGAAATCGCTGCCGGTGAGGCTGTCGTTACAGGACTCAAGCCTGCAACTTCGTATACCGTTTCCATTTGGTATGCCAGTGCAAACCGTGGTGAGGTGGTTGTTCTTACCGATCCGGATCTGAACGGCTATACAGAGGTCGCTGACCTTGCCGCTCTTCAGTCTGCTCTCGCAGCAAAGGCTCCGAAGATCTATCTCAAGGCTGCCGGTTCACCATATGAACTTGGTGTATATGACCTTACAGCAGGCGTCGAAATCGTAGGTGAACAGGGCGTTGACGGTTCACGTCCGGTGATTGCCGGTGAGTTCCATATCGCTGACGGCTATGACGGAAAGGCTATCCGCTTCGAGACAGTCGAACTCAACGGTAACAAGGATGCATACGGTTTTGCGCTTCAACTCAAGAACGGTGGTGCTGAAGACAAGACTGTCGAAAGCATTCTCTTCAAGAACTGTAACATTACAGGTTACAGCAAGGGTCTCATGTATGAGTGGGGCAAGAAACTCTATACAGACCGTCTTGCATGGGATGGTTGCGTCATCTATGATGTGAACAAGAGTTTCGAGAACGGTGGTGACGGTATTGACTTCCGTAACGCATCGGACATCAAGTCATTCGAGGTCATCAACTGTACGGTATATAACGGTTTCAGAACATTCCTCAGACTTGATGCTGCCTTGGTTGTAGGCGATCTCAAGATCGAGAACAACACTTTCATGAATGTAAGTTACAATGCCGGAAGCGCTAACGGCAACAACAGCGGACTCATGGGTATCAAGTGCACTCCGGCGACCGCTACATTCAAGAACAACCTTATACTCAATATGCCTGATGGTTGCGGACTTTCAAGAAAGGCTGCTGCCAACCTTACTCCTGCCGAACTCGGAATGGTATATGCGAACAACCATTTCTATAATGTAGGTGCCACATTCTTTGCGGACGGTGATGACGCTGCAAACAACAACAGGGTGAAGCAGGAGGAGGCTCTTGCCGGTGGCGGAAGCATCCTTACAGCAGATCCTTGCTACAACGCAAAGGGCGGTGTGTTCAATCTCACCAATCCTGACCTCATTTCAGCGAAGGTAGGCGCTCCTCAGTGGCAGGTGGTTTTCGTAGAGAAGGAAGAAGATCTCACACTTGCATGCCTCGAAGGACCTCATACTTGGGATTTCAACGACGCCAAGTATTTCACCGGTACCGTTGAGAAACCAAGAGTAAGGGATTATCTCCTTATGAGTGCCGCAGACAACAAACTCAACATCGCTGACGGTGCAATCGCATTCACAGGCGTGACTCCAACCAAGAAGGGCGTTCCTTCTGACGGTTATGTCGCATTCAAGGTGAACCAGCCTGGTTCTGTATATATCAATGCAACCGATCCTGAAGGCCTCGGAAATCATCTCGTTGTTGCTGTCGGACCTGTAGACGGTTCTACTGCGACTGTGAAGGGTGGTGCTGTTGCAAATTCAGACAATACCACTAACCAGAAGATCCTCATTTCTGACATTACCGAGGAATCTCTCGTATATGTCTATGCATCCGGTCCTATCAATCTCAGCGCTCTTGCATGGGCACTTGACCTCAGGCAGGTCAATACCGCTCTCGATACTCCTGCTCCTGAAATAGAGCCGGGCAAGGTTGACGCTGGTGAGGCTGTAGAGGCAGTCGTTACTTGGGCTCCTGTCGAGAATGCAGGATCATATTCAGTGGTATTCAGCGGCAAGACATATGCTGTTGACGGAACTACATACACCATCAGTTCTGATGTCGTCAAGTTCCTCGATGCAGGCTCTTACAAGGTTGAGGTTTATGCAAACCCTGCCGAAGGTGACATCTACAACACCCAGTCATCAGCAGGTGTCACAGTGCTTACAATCGCTGCCAAGGCTGCTGCGGGCGGTTCGGAAGAGTTCATCGTTTCTTCTTCTGAAGACCTTCTCAACGCAATCTCAAGCGGCAAGTCAGACATAACTCTCGCTTACTCGACAACTCCTTACGAACTTGGAACAGTAGTCGTTACATCTCCTCTCCGTCTTACCGGACAGAAGAACGGTGACGCTTACACTCCAGTTGTGGCAAGTTTCAAGGTTTCAGGCGATTTCAAGGCCCTTGTCCTCAAGAACCTCGATATCGACGGAACATCTCTTGAAGGTGCTGTGATCGTTGATGACAAGGAGGCTGAAAAGGATGCCGAAGGCTATCAGGTGAAGGCTGACACTGTTGCCATCTATGATTCTTACATCCATGACGGCGCTCCACGTCTCTATGACAACAGCGGAAAGGCAGCATCATGTATCCAGAATGTGATATTCAACGGTGTGCATGTGAAGAATTACTCAAAGGGTAATGACATGATCGACTTCCGCGCAGGTGAATATCATAGAGTAAGCATCGTGAACTGTACATTCGAAGACTGTGCACGTACATTCATGCGTACTGACGCAGGCAGCGAGATCAACTATCTCACAGTCCGCAACAACACATTCTACAAGGTTTCCACTAATTCAACAAGCAAGGACAACAACGGTATCTTCCATGTAAGAAGTGCCGCCGGTTCAGGAATGCTTGATTACAGAATCGTAAACAACCTCTTCTATTCTATCCTTATCGATGAAACTCCTGAACATGCTAACGGATATCCTAGATTCATCAGCAAGAACGCGGCTGCCCTCAAACCTAATGTGATAGCAAACAACTACTTCTATAACATCGAGGAAAGAGAGGACAAGTCTGATTACAGTTGGTGGACCGTGAACTGTTCACGTGAGGATGGCCTCGCAGGCGGTGGAGTAGTTCTTCCGGCAGATCCTTGCAAGGATGCTGCAAGCGGCGACTTCACTCTTGTAAATGCTGTCGCAATGAACTCTAACATCGGAGCCCCTTGCTGGAATCCTATGAGAGGAAGCAATCCTTCGTCGGAAATCACAGTAGAGAATGTGAACGACCTCCTTACCGCCATCTCGGCAGGAAAGAGCACAATCACATTGAAGGCCGGTACATATGACCTTGCAAGCGTTGCCGACGTTGCAGAAGTAAGTGACGGAGTTCTTGCAGTGACAGGTTCACTCAACCTCGTAGGTGAGGAAGGCGCAGCCCTTGTCGGTGGATTCAAGATTTCAGGTGACGCAGTGAAGACATTCACACTCCGCGGACTCGAAATCTCGGGTGCAGGAGCAATCCAGAACTTGATCGAGATCGGTTCAAAGGATGTAGCAATGACTTCTGTAGTTCTGAAGAACAATGTCATTTCAGATTACAAGAACCGTCTGTTCTACATGAGCCAGGAAGGTGCTGTAATCTCTTCATTTGACATGACAGGCAACTATGTACATGACATGGGAACGTCAGGCGACTTCTTCGATGTACGTAAGGGTGGCGTGACTGCTGTGAAGATTACAAACAACACATTTGCAAACGGTATCCGTACATTCATGCGTGTTGACGCTGCTGTAGTTACCGGTAGTATCAAGGTTCAGAGCAACACATTCTACAACCTCGGTTATGTGGACAGCAAGGACAACAACGGTATCTTCCATGTCCGTGCGACTTCGATGACTACTGAGACATTCGTGGTATCAAAGAACCTCTTCGCTTCAATGCACAGGGCTGAAGCCGCTCCTACTCAGGCTAACGGCTATCCTAAACTTGTCAGCACAAATTCAGCCAACATAATTCCTTCATTTACTGCGAACTATTACTATGATGTCGAGACTGAGGGTGATTACTGCTGGTGGACTAACGGTAGGGTGACAGCAGAGGAAGGTCTTGGCGGTTACGGTGTGGTTCTCACAGAGAATCCTTTCAAGGATGCTGCGGCAGGTGATTTCACACTTGTAAATGCTCTGGCAATGTCTGAAAAGATCGGTGACCAGCGCTGGAATCCTAACAAGACTGCTCGTCCGGAGGACTGGTTTGCAGTTACAAACCTTGATGAACTTCTTCTCGCTGTCGATGCAGGCAAGACCAATGTGGAACTCGCATATGGTACATATGATCTGACAGCCGTTGAGGAACTCGCAGGTAAACTTGTTCTTGTGAACACTCTCAACCTCAAGGGTAAGATGAAGGAAGGCAAGAAGCCTGAATTTATCGGTGCATTCAAGTTCGAGGGCGCAGGTGCCGCATTCTCTGCCGTCAATATCGATTTCAACGGTAATGATGCCATCGACAACATGATGGAAGTGTCATCAGATGACGCTGTTCTCACCGCAGTGGCTCTCCGTGGATGTGAGGTACATGGCTACAAGAACAGAATGTTCTATATGAACAAGGAAGGAAATGTGTCTAATGTGTCTTTCAACAATATCGTAGTGACCTCTATGGGTACATCAGGCGACTTCATCGACATCAGAAAGGGTACTGCAAATGTCATCAGTGTGAAGAACAGCACCTTCGCTAACGGAATCCGTACATTTGCCCGTGTTGATGCAAATGTAGTCTGCGGTGCGATGACTGTCGAGAACAATACATTCTATAATCTCTGTGCAGCAGACAGCAAGGATAACAACGGTATCCTCCATGTCAGGGCTACAAGCCTTTCAGCAGCGAATTATATCGTGAAGAACAATATCTTTGCTTCAATGCACAGGGCAGAGGCCGCTCCTACTCAGACTAACGGTTATCCGAAACTGATCAGTACTAATGCTGCAAGCCAGATTCCTACATTCATCGGAAACCTCTACTACGATGTCGAGACAGAGGATCCATACAACTGGTGGACAAAGGGATCGCATGAGATCGAAGTTACAGACATGCTTGAAACAGCAGTTGCGAACGGTGGTGAGGTTCTCACAGAATCTCCATTTGCAACTGAAAATCCTGGCGAGACATGCAAGTTCGTCGTGAAGGCTGCTTACAAGGGAATCGGTGACCCACGCTGGTAATCGATGACTGAACGATAATGCAGAGGCTGGCCCAAAAGGCCAGCCTCTGCATTTTGCGAATTCTTATTCAGGTGATGTGAAAAGGTCTCTCTTGGGAAGTCTGTCACCGTAGAGTTCCCTGCATTCCTTGAACAATGCGTCTGTGTAGCGTGCCTGGCCCGGACCTCTCCATGTGCTGGTGTTGGTTATCATTATCCAGCATTCTCCGTCAGGGAAGTACTTGACAAGTGCTGTGGTGCCGGAAAGAGTTCCTGTGCGGCTCCATCCTTTCTCCGGTGCGGTGTCATTCCAGCCGAGAGAGAACGTATCCTTGTCGAAATATTCCGTCATCTGAGCGACGGCCTCCTGTGATATGATGTCTTCCACCTCGGGTCTTCCGTCTATCGAAGCGACAAGGCGCGCGATCTCTGCCGGAGATCCGCACCATGCTCCTGCTCCCGACAGAAGAGGAATGTTGTTGCCGCCGTAGCAACGCTCCACCATTATGCCGCTTCCGGTGTATTCTTCCACGAATTTGCCGTCTCCGGCATGGGTGTAGTACCTCACTTCATTTTCCAGACGATCGCTGTAATATGAGCCTCCTATGTGCATGTCAAAGCATCCGGCAGGCATGAGGACATCCTCGCGTATGAACTGTTCATATGGTTTGCCTGACACCTTCTCTATGATCTCGGAAAGAAGCAGGTATCCGAAGTTTGAGTATTTCTGCCATTCTCCCGGCATGAATCTGAGGTCATGTCTCAGGACGAGACGAAAGAAGTCTTCCTTTGACGGAGGACAGTCCAACTGCATCTGGTGCATGACGTCTTTCGATGAGAAGAGCGGGTCGCGATAGAATCCACCCTGATGTCTCAGGAGATGCTCTACCGTTATCTTATGATGGTTCCTGTCCTTGATGACAGAGTTGAACAGACTGTCGTTCAGGATGCCTGAGGGACCGAATACCGTATCTTTGATGCTTAATGAGTCCCTGTCATGAAGTACCATGATTCCGGCTGCTGTGATGAGTTTTGAAACAGAAGCCATGCGGAGGATATGTGAAGGCTCCATTTCGACCTTTTCGCCTTCGTCAGCCCATCCGTATCCCTTTGCATACATAAGCGAATCATTCCTCATTATTGCCAGTGACGCACCTTTGAACTGCCACTGCCTCATGTACGCCCTGACCTTTCTGTCAAGACCTTCCAGTTCCGGGATTTCCGACATCGCATTTGTCAGAGTGTCGTTCAGATATATCCTCGGGCCTTTGACAGGAGCCGGCTTCGGTATCGGCTTGTGTATAATGACAAATGCTGTCGCCAGGGCGGCGACAGCAATGCTTGATATCGTTATTGCAAGTGTCTTCCTGTTCATTGTCAATGATTTATAACTTTCCGGCCTTGCGGGCGAAGTCGATTATGAAGTCTGCCGTGCCCTCTATGCCGAGCAGACTCGAATCCAGACATATGTCATATGTCGTGGCATGTCCCCAGTTGCCGAAAGTGTAGTAGTTGTAATATTCTGCCCTTCCGCTGTCTTTCTTCTCGATCACTTCCTCAGCCTTTTCTTTGCTGATGCCGAGCCTTTCCGCAACTCTTTCCGCACGGACTTCAACAGGACTCGTAAGGAATACGTCCACTACATTGTCCAGATCTCTAAGGATATAGTCAGAACATCTTCCCACAATAATTGCCGATCCCTGTTCCGCAATTCTGCGTATCGTGTCGCTCTGCATCTTGAACAGACCGTTGTCGCTCATGTAATCTTCCGTGTCGGAATATGTGTTGGTGAAAATCTTCGAAAGGGAGAAGAATCTCCTTTTTTCATCCCTTTCCACAAACAGTTCCGCGCTGAAACCGCTGTCCTGGGCCGCTTTGGTGATGAGTTCGCTGTCATATACAGGGATTCCCAATTTTCTTCCGAGAGCGTCAGCCACGCTTTTGCCACCGCTGCCGAACTGTCTTCCGATGGTGATTATTATATTCTTTTCCATAGTCTGCCTCCTATAACTGGCTGCCGAGAACTGACGGGTCGTCGCCGTCGTTCAACTTGTTGAACTTTCTGAAAAGGTTTCCGAGCATTATCGCTGTCATGATTGTGGCGGCAAGGTCGGATATAGGGAAACTCATCCAGACTCCGTCCGAGCCGAACCATAACGGAAGGGCATAAAGAAGAGGGAGAAGGAAGAGAATCTGTCTTGACAGTGAAAGGATTATGGACTTCTTCACCATGCCGAGGCTCTGGAAGAAGTTGGTCGCGATCATCTGGAAACCGACGATAGGGAAGACGATGACCAGTATTCTGAGAGCATGTGATGACAGGTCGAGGAGTTCCTGGTCGCGTGTGAATATCCCGCATGCAATCTCAGGAATGAATGTGCCGACAAGAAAGCAAATGGTGGTCATCACCATCGCCAGCCTTGCCGTCTTCCAGAAGACTTCCTTCACTCGCGAGTACTGTCTTGCTCCGTAATTGTATCCTGCAATAGGCTGCATTCCCTGATTAAGGCCCATGCATATCATCATGAACATGAATATCAGGCGGTTGCATATTCCGTATGCTCCGATGCCGAGGTCGCCGCTGTATTCTCTCAACTGCTGGTTTATGAAGAGCGTGACAAGGCATGCAGCCGCATTCATAAGGAAGGGACCCATTCCGATGGCAAGTGAATCCTTGGCGACTCTCATGTCGAGACGGACGATGCCTTTCTCGAAGTGGAATGCCTTGCTCCTGTCGTTGAAATGGTGCATGACTACAATCATCGCCACCGTCTGCGCGATCACAGTTGCCCATGCCGCTCCCTTTATTCCCATATCCAGGGCAAAAATGAATATAGGGTCGAGCACGGCATTGAATAACACGGTGAATATGGTAAGACCCATAGCCTTCTTCGGGTTTCCGGAAGACCTCATGGCTGCATTAAGTCCGAAATAAAGGTGAGTGATGACGTTGCCTATAAGGATTATGCTTATATATTCCTTCGCATATGGCAAGGTGTTTTCGCTCGCTCCGAAGAAATAAAGGATCGGGTCTATGAATATGAGGGCTACTGCCATGAAAAGCAGGCCTATGATGATGTTCAAGGTGACTACATTGCCCAGAACCTTGTTCGCGGCCTTGTAGTTCTTCTGTCCGAGAAGAACCGAAAGCATTGTCGCCGCACCGGCTCCCACCAGGGTTCCGAATGCTGTGGAGAGGTTCATGAGAGGGAATGTGACGGCAAGTCCTGAAATAGCCAGAGGGCCTACTCCCTGGCCGATGAAGATGCTGTCAACCATGTTGTACAGGGAAGCCGCCGTCTGTGCTATGATGGCAGGCAAGGCATACTGCTTGAGCAGTCTGCCTATCTTTTCCGTTCCCAGTTCTGTCGGTACTGCTGATCTCTCTGCCATTCTAGTCCTCCGGTTCCGCTACAATCTCAATTTCAAAGACGAGAGGTGAATATGAAGGAATTGAGGAGCCGCTTCCGTTGTATGAATAGCCGAGCGGTGAATAGAATATGCCTACGCCTTTCTCAAAGGCACGCATCTGCCATAAGGTGAGAGCGAATCCGGATACTACGGAACTACCGCTCGAGCCCATCTTGAGGTCGCTGTACTTTTCACCCCATTTGATCTTGACCGGTTCGTAACTCCTTGAAGACGAGTAGATGTCGTGGTCCTTGGCAGTCCTTTCATCAGTCGTGTCGAAAACAAGTCCGCTCAGAAGACGACCTGTGTAGTTGATGTAGATGCTGGTGTCTGTCGGGAATGAAGTGGTATCTGTCGGAGGCACAAGTTCCTTGTAATAGAAACCGTATTGGAGAGAGTCGGCAACAGTCATGTTCCCGTATTCTTCCTTATGCTCAGTGAGATATTTACCGATTCTTTCGATTTCATATTTCGAAATGTCTTCAGTGAAATCGGTTATGGTGATGTCATAGATCGCATCAGAATAACTTGAAGATGTGTTGAGATATTCTTCAGGTGTATCGTAAACCGAATAGGTCATCAGCCAACTCGGAATGATGACTTTCTTGTGACCGCCGACCTTCATTCCTACGATTGCATCGGCAAGTCCTGCCTGGATCGTGTTGTCCATGGTGGTTATCACCTTCGGACCATAGAAAGCCGTTGTGTCGAATTTGCCCAACTGCTTTGCAGTGTTCCTGTCTGTGTATGATGTGATGTTTCCCTCGAGGTCAGTCACGATGTAGTCGGCATATACGAAACCGTCGTCAGTCACGACTGCGCCTGTACCAGGCTCATCTTCAATTACATAGATGCCGAGTCCGGTAGGCTTTGCATCAGGATGGTGGATCTGCATCCATGCATCGAAATATCTTTTTGACGCCTCGTTGGCTCCCGGTTCCACCGTTCTCGCACATGCGGTCGCAGCGACCGCCATGACTATATATGCAATTGTCTTGATAATCTTCTTCATTGTCATTTCTTGAAATTCAACCTGCAAAGATAGTAAAAAATGTGAATGACGCTAGTCGTTTGAGACGCTGACCACCCAAATCTGAAAAGCCAGTGCGGAGTTTGCAGGAATCATGCCAAATGTGCTGTTCCCGAAAGCGTCCTTTCCATTGAAAAGGATCTCGCATTCTTCTCCGGCCTTTACGCCGATCATACCGAAATGAAGACCTTTGATCAGTTCGGTTTCCGACATGTTTATCTCATAAAGCGAATAGTCAGGATCGGTAAGGTTAAGACCGTTGCTTTCGGCTGTCTGCTGATGGTTTGTGACGAAAAGTCCGGATTTGTTGATGCTTCCGGAGAATGTATAACCTGCATAATAGAATGATACAGATCCGTTTGCCTTAAGTTCAGGACCGGTGCCTTCCTTCTTGACGAGCCTTGTTGAGCCGTTGCTGTACACGACTCTGGGAACGAAAGTCCATGATGTGTCGCGGGATACTGTCTCGTATACAAGTTTCTCTTCATAGGTGGTGTCGATCTTGGCGATCTGGTCCGTGCCTTCGAGATAGGTGGTGTCGAGGACCATGACAGTTTCAGTGTATGAACCTACGGTATCAACGATCGTCTCGTTGAAAGTCTTCGTGTTGCTTTTCACGTAGTTGTTCACGTAGGTGTCTATCTGCGTGTCCTGCTTGTTATATGCTTCTTCAAGTTTGGCCTTGACACAAGAACTCGCTGCAATGCAGATGAGTGTCAGTGCCAGTATTTTATTTTTTATTTCCATCTTCTTTTGTCAGATATGTATGTGTGTGGTCTTCAATATATTGTGCCGCCGCTTCTATGCCGCTGATGTCCTGCGGAACCATGAGTTTTCCTCCGGCTGCGTTTTCGTGTCCGCCTCCGTTGAAATGGAGTCTTGCACATCTGTTCGCCGAGGTACCTCTCTTCGATCTGATGGATACCCTTATCCTTCCGTCGTCCTCTTTCAGCAGTAGGCTCATCCTGACTCCCTTTATCGAGAGGGGGATGTTTACGAACCCCTCGGTGTCACCCTCCTGGATACCATGCTCTTCCATCGTCTTTCTGTCGAGCACAACGTATGCCACTCCGTCTTCAGTGATGGTCATCAGGTCTTTGAGGACATGGCCCATAAGCCTGATCCTTCCCTCGCTGTATTGGTTGTACAGGCGTGAAAGAATGTCTTCCCTGTCAACGCCGGTGGTGAGAAGGGCCGATGCCATGCGGAAGGTTGACGGGAATGTCGAGTTGGCGAAATTGTTGGTGTCGGTCGTCATTCCTGTCATCAGAGCCGTCGCACTCATCTGCGGCAGTGCGGAAGCATCATGTGCGATCCGTCGTGTTTCGATGAGAATCTGATAGACGAGTTCGCTGGCCGATGATATGTCTGTCTCTGAAAACACAAGAGAGAATGCGCTTCTGTCCGGATCGAGATGATGGTCTATCAGGATCTTGTCAGCCTTGGATTCCGTCAAGGCCTTTTCCAGGCGGTCTGTTCTGTGGAAAGCATTGAAATCCAGACAGAAGACGAGGTCGCTGTCACGTAGAAGGATGTCTGCTTCGGCAGGCATTCTCTCACTGATGATCAGGTCTTCCATCGGTATGCTGTCTGTCAGGAAATCCAGGTAGGCAGGCTGTCTGTCGTTGAGGATGACTTTCACGGAAGACTTGCCGCATGCTTTAAGATAATGATACATCGCGACGCTGCTTCCGATAGCATCACCGTCTGGTTTCATATGTGTCACGATGCCGATTCTTCTGGCTTCATCGATCGCTTTTTCCAGCGTTTCTATGTTGGCGGAATTGATGTCTTCCATTTCTCTGTCTGTTTTTCGGGTGCAAAATTACAAAATTATATTGCATTTCATAAATCATTTTCCTAACTTTGTCCGGCATTTTGGAAAGAAAAATATAAACACTAAAATAATGGGTTCAATAATTAGAAAGGTATTTACCTACTTGCTTCTCCCGGCGGCAATCGCGGGATTGACTTATGCTCTCGTCAAAAGTATCATGGAGCCTGTGGAATTCAACAAGCACAAGGACTATCGTACAGAGATCGCTGTACAGCGTCTTAAGGACATCCGTGATCTTCAGGTGGCTTTCAAGAACGTAAATGCACGTTATTCTCCTACTGTCGACTCTCTCATCTGGTTCTACAATGAGGGTAAGATGACAATCACTCTTCAGGTCGGCTCAAAGGACGACTCTCTTGCAATGGCAAACACAGAGCGTTTCAAGAAACAGTACCGCAACCTCAAGGGCGAGAAACTCAACCAGAAACTTCATGAACTTTATCTTGCAGGCGAGCAGAACCTCGTGTTCCAGGTAAGCAGCCAGATTCCTGTGAAGGACACTCTCTTCACTGATCGTCCGGGTTTCGTTGTCGACTCTCTCGCATTCATTCCTTTCAGCGGCGATTCTGTGATCATGGAGTCTACAATCAAGAAGGTTTCAGGTGTAAACGTACCTCTCTTCGAGGCTTCGATGCCTTACAAGAGCCTTCTCAAAGGTCTTGACAACCAACTTCGCGTCAACCTCGATGCAGAACAGGAGGACAAGGGACGCTATAAGGGTCTTCAGGTCGGCAGCATTACAGCACCTAACAACAACGCCGGTAACTGGGAGTAATCACCTTTATGCAAAATACGAAAGACAGGATATCCATTCAAGTCGGCTTGAGTGGATATTCTTTTAAGATACAGGCCGATGATGCCAGCCGTTCTTCCGGATGGCTGGGTGCTGAACGCATCTTCACCACATCTGAACTTCAGAAGAGGTATGATGATGTGGAGATTGCTGTCTTCACACCCAAATGTACCCTGATACCGATGCAGTTCCATCATCCTCTTCACGCAAGAAGAATGCTTTCCGAGGTGGTGACGATTTCTGATGAGGATCCAGTGGAGTTCAAGGAGATTCCTGAGTATGCCGCGGTTCTCCTTTATTCCAACGCGATAGGAGAGACTCTCTCGAAGATGATTTCAGAGACTGTCATAAGGACGGACGGAACCAAGACACAGCCTCTTCCGGAACTTTACTGCATGCTCAGACAGATTCAGCAGATTACGGACTATAACAAGATACTTGCCTCATATATGGACGGTCATCTGTATCTTGTGATCGCTCAGGGAAAGAGTCTTCTTCTCTGTAATTCTTTTGAGGCTCAGGACTTCACCACGGCAGAATATTTCATATTCCTCGCCATGAAGAAACTCCAACTCAATCCTGAGGTGTCGACGATCTGTTTCCGTACTGCATTGTCGGATGAAGAGGAAATGTCTCTGTATCGTTATTTCAAGAATGTTGAGCAGTTATGAGAATAATTGGAGGAAGACTTAAAGGGAAGACGATTCTTCCGCCACAAGGATATAAGGCTCGTCCTACTACTGATTTTGCCAAGGAAGGACTTTTCAATATCCTTAACAATGAATATGAAATGGAAGGCCTTAAGGTGCTTGATCTCTTCGGAGGTACCGGAGCCATTTCATATGAGTTCGCGTCCAGAGGGGCGGAGATGGTCTATTGTGTGGAGATGCTTCCTTTACATGCCAATTTCATCAAGTCCCAGGCTGCGAAGTTCGGCATGGACAACCTTACAGTCGTAAGGCATAATGTCTTCGAGTTCCTCGAAATATGCCGTGAGAAGTTCGATATCATCTTCGCGGATCCTCCATATGCGATCGAGGGGCTTGCTTCTATTCCGGACAAGGTGTTTGCCCGTGATATTCTCCATCCGGGAGCATATCTTATACTGGAACATCCGGAAGAATACAATTTCGAGGATCATCCGCGTTTCGTCAAGGAAAGGAAATACGGCAATGTACATTTCACTTTCTTCGAAATGCCTTCGGAACAATCGCTTTAAGAATCAACCTGAATTTCAATATGAAAAGAAAACTTTATCTGGCTGTTCTGTATGTCATCATATCCGCTTTCTGCGCAGAGGCACAGACGGCAAAGAGCCTTTTCTGGAGGAGTGACTCCCTGCAGGTGTCGGAAATCGTTTCCGAGACAGGCAACCAGTACAAGAAGGTAGGACATCATGGTCCGGCTGTGGAAAACAGCCACATGGCCCTGCGTATATATTTCAACGACAGCGGTGCCATTGATGTCTATTCGAAAAGCGGCCGTGGACTTGAACTGATGAGGTATCTGTGGTATCCTACTCCTGAGCAGCAGTCGGAAGAAGGTGCCGGTTGTGATGAGTATCGCGTAGGCAAGACCGTGGGATTTGGCGGAATCGCTCTATGGGACGGCGAAAAGGAGGTCAAACTGGTTGCTACCAAAGGACGTACGGCACGTGTCGGTGACACCAGGAACGGCAGTTTTGCCGAAATGATCGCCTATGGAGTGGAATATATGGGATCGCTGGTTGATGTATGCATCAGGATCGATGTAACTTCCAAGTCACGTTTTGCCAAGATAACAGCGTCTGAACTTTCCGGCAGAAAGGTTCGGTTCCTAACAGGCATGAACTGGCATGAAGGACAGAATGTGTCATATGATGACAAGCATATATGCATATGGGGAATCCATCCTGCCGATGTCTCTGCCAATCCGATTCCGCTTGGAGCGGGAATGCTTTATTCCGACAAGACATTCCCTGTCATCGAAAAGACTGACGATATGGTGCGTATAATATCTAAGCCTGCTGACGAAGTTTCCACAATGGTGATTGCCGCTTCGACAAAGGAGGCTGAACTGAACAATCTCAAACGCTTTGACGCGTTCATGAAAAAATAGTGGTTTTAAATAATGTAGTGTATATGAAAACTAACCTGAAAGAAGTGTTCCAGCCCAAACTGTTCGGGCTGTTCAAGAAAGGAAAGTATGACAGTAAGAAATTCACTTCTGACCTCATCGCCGGCATAATCGTCGGTATCATCGCCCTTCCTCTTGCAATCGCATTCGGTATCGCCAGCGGCGTGACCCCTCAGCAGGGTCTTATCACCGCGATCGTTGCCGGATTCCTCATATCCTTCTTCGGAGGATCCAACTTCCTTATCGGAGGTCCTACCGGTGCTTTCATCGTCATCGTGGCGGGAATCGTCGGACAATATGGAATGCAGGGACTCATCATCGCCACCATAATGGCAGGAGTATTCCTTATACTTATGGGTGTATTCAAGATGGGTGTCATATTCAAGTTCATTCCTTATCCTATTGTAGTGGGATTTACCAGCGGTATAGCACTTACTATCTTCTCTACCCAGATGAAGGATTTCTTCGGATTCCCTCTCGACCTTGAGGTTCCTGCCGGCTTCATTCCTCAGTGGATCTGCTATTTCAAGAACATCGGAAGCATCGATTGGGTGGAACTTCTGATGAGCGTAGTATGCCTCGTAATCTGTTTCAGTTGGGGCAAGGTGACCAAGAAAGTGCCGGGATCGCTCATAGCGCTGATCATAGGAACTTTGGCTTCCGTGCTTCTCAGCAAGTTCGCAGGTGTCGAACTCGCAACTATCGGATCGAAATTCCCTGAACTCGCCAACGGTCTTCCTATGCCGAAGCCTGTCGCTCCGGAATTTGATTACGAGACCGTTAAGGGCCTAGTCTCTCCGGCTTTCACCATCGCCATCCTCTGTGCCATCGAGTCACTCCTTGCCGCAATGGTCGCTGACGGTGCGACAGGAAAACGTCATCATGCCAATACAGAACTCATCGGACAGGGTATAGCCAATATCGTGACTCCGCTTTTCGGAGGTATTCCTGCTACCGGAGCCCTTGCAAGAACAATGGCCAGCATAAACAATGGCGGAAAGACTCCTGTGACCGGTATCGTACATGCGGTGGTTCTCCTGCTCATATATCTGTTCCTCATGCCATATGCGGTATATATCCCGCTTTCATGTCTTGCTGCCATCCTTGTGCAGGTGGCCTACAACATGAGTGAGTGGAGGACATTCAAATATCTGCTCAGAGGAGACAAGTCCGATGTGGCAGTACTTCTGATCACATTTTTCCTGACCGTCATCGTTGACCTTACCGTAGCGATCGAGGTGGGCGTCGTACTTGCCATCGTACTTTTCGTAAGACGTGTCATGCAGACATCGAGCATATCAGTTCTTGAAGGTCACCATCTTGCCGCAACTGAAGATGATGAGGTCGCTTCAATGGAAAATACCGACATGCTTGACATCCCTGACGGAGTCGAGGTATATGAGATCGACGGTCCGTTCTTCTTCGGACTTGCCAGCCGTTTCGAGGAACTTGAACAGATGAAGAAGAAGGGAACAAAAGTCAGAATCATAAGAATGCGCAAGGTGCCGTTCATCGATTCTACAGGTATCAACAACCTCCGCAACCTCTGTGAGCGTACTCATAAGAGGGGAGTGACAGTAATCCTTTCAGGTGTGACAGAGAAGGTTCACGCGTCTCTTGTGAAGTTCGGAGTCGACCTCGAGATCGGACCGGACTGCATCTTCCCTCATATCGTACCGGCCCTTGAAAAGGCAAGAGAAGTTGTTTCCAACAAATAACAGCATATGTATACAAAAGAGCATGGCCTTTATGTGGCCCACGGCCCAAACGGCCCGATTTCCATCTGCGGAAAGATGGCAAACAGACATGGACTCATCGCAGGAGCGACAGGAACAGGTAAGACCGTGACTCTCCAGGTCCTTGCCGAGACATTCTGTCAGGCAGGAGTACCTTGCTTCATGGCTGACATGAAGGGAGACCTTTCCGGTATAAGCCAGACCGGTTCGATGAGCGGATTCATCGAGAAGAGATGTGCAGAATTCGGCATCGAATCTCCTGAATTCGGCCCATGTCCTGTGCGTTTCTTTGATGTCTATGGCGAGCAGGGACATCCGATGAGGACTACGGTTTCCAATATGGGACCGCAACTTCTTTCACGACTCCTTGGCCTGAACGACACTCAGGAGGGCATCATGAACATCGTGTTCCGCATTGCGGACGACAGGGGACTGCTGCTCATTGATATGAAGGACCTCAGGTCCATGCTCAATTATGTCGCTGAAAACGCCAAGCAGTATACTGCAACATATGGAAACATTACCGCTCAGAGCGTCGGTGCCATCCAGAGAGCATTGCTCACACTTGAAAATCAGGGTGCAGACAAATTCTTTGCGGAGCCATCCTTCGACATCTACGACCTTCTTCAGTGCGAACAGGGCAAAGGCGTCATGAATGTGCTTGCGGCAGACAAACTGATGCTCAACCCTAAACTATATTCGACATATCTGCTCTGGCTCCTTTCTGAACTTTACGCTCAACTTCCAGAAGTGGGAGATATGGAACTTCCGAAACTGGTGTTCTTCTTCGACGAGGCACATATGCTCTTTGATGAGACTTCAAAGGCTTTGGTTGACAAGATCGAGCAGGTCGTGCGTCTTATCCGAAGCAAGGGTGTAGGTGTCTATTTTGTCACACAGAGTCCGACCGATATACCTGAGGAGATTCTCGGTCAGTTGGGAAACCGCGTCCAGCATGCCCTCAGAGCGTTCACTCCTAAGGATCAGAAGGCAGTCAAGACCGCAGCGGAAACATTCCGTGCAAATCCGGCTTTCAAGACAGCGGACGCGATAATGGAACTTGGAACCGGTGAGGCTCTTGTTTCATTCCTTGATGAGAAGGGTGCACCTTCCATGGTAGAACGCGCAAAGATTCTTTTCCCGCTCAGCCAGATCGGTGCAGTTACGGAAGGTCAGAGAGGTCAGATCATCAATCAGTCCCGCATTTATGGAAAATATGATAAGATTGTCGACCGTGAAAGCGCGTTTGAAGTGCTGATGGAAGAGGCAGAGGCTGCCATGAAGGCCGAGCAGGAGGCTGCTGAAGCCGCTGCTGCCGCTGAGGCTGAGGAAAAGGAAGCAAAGTCGGCAAAAAAAGGCAAAGGTATTCTTGGCGGAATCTTCGGTGCGGTCCTCGGAGCCGCTGTTTCAAGCGTCACCAGTTCTATCGGCACAGAGGTGTCAAAGAAGGTCACAGGAAAGAAATCCAAGACAACGGCCAAGGATATAGCGGGCAAGGCAGTAGGTGCGGCAACCAGAAAACTTACCAGGACCGTGCTCGGTACATTACTTAAGTAGATTTTGAATGATGGCTACATGAGCCATTCTGACATATCTTTTCCGGCAGCAATGCCGTTGCGTATGATGGTCGACGAAATGTTGACCATCTTTGCTTTCAGAATGGCTATGCCGTATGACGGATTTTCGTTCAGAAGATCTTTTCTTATGGTGTCAAGGTCGAAACCTTCACGCGGATAGACGGCCACGCCATATTCGCAGAGGATACGTCTGTAATCCCTCCATCGTCTTATGTCTGCCAGATTGTCGGCTCCCATCACTAGGGTGAACATGTTCTCCGGTTCCCTTTCGCGGAGGGCGTCAAGAGTGCGGATAGTATAATGAGGTTCCGGCATTGTCAGTTCTATGTCATCGACTTTTACGCTCCTAGCCGGCAATGGCTCCGGGAAATGTCTCTTTACGGCCTGAACTGCGGCCTCGTAACGGTCCAGTCCGCTCTCGCTGCTGATCCCGTCTTTAAGCGGATTCTTCGGAGAGACCACCAGATATACGCAATCAAAGCCGCCTTCGCCGACCAGATATTTCATTATGGCAAGGTGTCCTATATGCAGGGGATTGAATGATCCGCTGTAAACCGCTACGTTCATTGTCCTATGATGTTATTTCTGCAGGAAATCGCCTACAATCCTTTCCGCTTCGGCAAACGCTGTTTCAAGATCGTCATTTACGAGCACATGATCGAATTTTCCTGCCGCGAACTCCATCTCTGATGCAGCCTTTGCGACACGCTTCTCGATCGCTTCAGGAGTATCTGTCTGACGGTTTATGAGTCTCTCACGGAGGATCTCAACAGACGGAGCCTGGATGAAGATCGAGAAGGCCTGCTCACCGAAAATCCTTTTGAGATTGACTCCTCCCTGGACATCTATGTCGAAAATGATGACATTACCTTTTGCCCATATCCTTTCAACTTCCGACCTCAGAGTCCCGTAGAAAGAGCCGGCATAAACCTCTTCATACTCCACGAACTTGTCCTCGGAAATCATCTGGCGGAACTCGTCCGCGGTGAAGAAATAATATTCCACTCCATGCTGTTCCTGGCCTCTGGGTGCCCTGGAAGTTGCTGAAATAGAGAATTCAAGTTCAGGATGAATCTTCAGAAGATGGTTTACTATCGTGCTTTTGCCTGCTCCTGACGGGGCCGAAAATATTATCACTTTATTGCTCATAGGTGAAGAATGTTCTATTATTGGATTTAATTTTCAATATTCGGCAAAAATAATTAATTTTGCAGAGTTTAAGAGAAAAGTAAACGATTTTTAAACAAATTATACCATTATGATTTCTTACAAAGAACTTGGTCTTGTGAACACCAAGGAGATGTTCGCAAAGGCTATCGACGGTGGCTACGCCATCCCAGCATTCAACTTCAACAACATGGAGCAACTCCAGGCTATCATTTCAGCAGCCGCTGAGACTAAGTCTCCAGTTATCCTTCAGGTTTCAAAGGGTGCACGTCAGTATGCAAACCAGACTCTTCTCCGCTACATGGCAGAGGGTGCTGTAGAGTATGCAAAGGAACTCGGTTGGGAGAATCCTCAGATCGTTCTTCACCTCGACCACGGTGATTCATTCGAGACTTGCAAGAGTTGCATCGACATGGGCTTCTCTTCAGTTATGATTGACGGATCACACCTTGACTATGATGAGAACGTTGCTCTCACAAAGAAGGTAGTTGACTATGCACACCAGTTCGACGTAACAGTTGAGGGTGAACTCGGAGTTCTCGCAGGTGTTGAGGATGAGGTTAGTTCAGACCACCACACATACACTAAGCCAGAGGAAGTTGTTGACTTCGTTACAAAGACAGGTTGCGACTCACTCGCTATCTCTATCGGAACATCACACGGTGCATACAAGTTTACTCCAGAGCAGTGCACAGTTGATCCTGAGACAGGTCTCCTCGTTCCACCTATGCTCGCATTCGACGTACTCGAGGGTGTAGAGAAGGAACTTCCAGGATTCCCAATCGTTCTCCACGGTTCATCATCAGTTCCACAGGATGAGGTTGCTACAATCAACAAGTACGGCGGTGCCCTCAAGGCTGCTATCGGTATTCCTGAGCCATGGCTCCGCAAGGCTGCTGAGTCTGCAGTATGTAAGATCAACATCGACTCTGACTCACGTCTCGCAATGACTGCTGCTATCCGTGAGGTATTCGCTAACAAGCCAGCAGAGTTCGACCCACGTAAGTACCTCGGTCCTGCACGTGACAACATGAAGAAACTTTACATCCACAAGATCGTAAACGTTCTCGGTTCAGATGGAAAGGCAGAGTAATTCTGTACTGATCATATAAGAAAAAGGGTTCCAATCTTAACCGATTGGAACCCTTTTCTCATAGGGGTGATTTTTGCCGACCCCTGTGAGACCAAACCCCTTTCACAGGCCCTCAGATGATAGTTGAGGCTCATAGGGGTACCCCAAAAAGACCCCCGTGAGAATCTCAGGCTAATTTTAAGGATAATAAAATAAATGTCATCTTTTTAAAAATCAGAAAAATCTGCAAAATCTTTTTTATAATTTGTCATACTTATTAAGTCTACCTTCTATATTCGCATTCTAAACAGATTGACTGAATTATGCGAGAGTTGACATTGAAGGAAATTTATGATGGTTTTTTCTATCATATATGCACGGAGGGACTGGAACAGATGACCTTGCTGAAAGATGAGGAAGATTACAAGGTGGCGTGGAACTATCTGGCATTATGTGCATGGCGAACAGGAGTCGTCATTGTTGCATTTGTCTTGATGTCAAATCATATTCACTTATTGATCGCCACCAGAGATATCATGCAGGCAAGAAGAATGGCAAGACTTTTCAAGCAACTTCTGTCGACCTATCTGAAGATCAAGTATGGAATGTCAAAAGTTATGCATTGTACCGATGATTCGATTTCATTGATAGACTCTGTCCAATATTTGAGGAACTGCATTGCTTATATTTTCAGGAATCCGGTCAGTGCAAGACTCTGTGCCAGGCCGGTAGACTACAAGTGGTCCAGTTACAATTCCTTTTTTTCTTCCAAAACGGCAGATGCTGATTCCAAGGAAGTCAAAGAATTGTCATTTACTGCGAAACGAAATCTGTTACGGACCGGAATGGATTTGTCCTCCTGTCCTTATCGTGTTGATAATGATGGGTATATTGTGTTGGATTCTTTCGTCAGAGAAGATATTGTGGCAAAAGCATTCTGGAATTCCGGCAAGTCGTGTCTCTATCATCTAGGCTGCTGTAATGATTCTGTGATGGAATACGAACTTGTATTTCAGCCTCTCATGAATGTCACTGATGTTGACATGCATGATATTGTCACCAGATATATCATTATGCGTTTTCACGGCAGGACAATTCCGGAACTGACCACGTCCGAAAAATGCTCGGTTATAAAACATCTTTTCTTCAATCATAAGACAACAGTTCCGCAGTTATCCAGAATCCTAGGTCTGTCTCGTGACCTTGTAAGGAAAACTCTTTCCCAATAATTCTCATAGGGGTGATTTTTGCCGACCCCTGTGAGACCAAACCCCTTTCACAGGCCTTCAGATGGCGGTTGAGGCTCATAGGGGTGTCCAAAAAAGACCCCCGTGAGGAGGTCTTGCATTTATTTGCTTGCGATGTAGTCGTCGTAGTCTTCCATTGAACGCAGGATGACATCCTTGGCAACGTCAGGACCGTAGATGCTGATGAACTGCATTCTGCTTGTGTGTTCGCCCGGAATGTCCTTGTATGTGCTGAAATAATGGATCAGTCGGCGGATGATGTCGGCAGGGACCTGCTCGATGTCGGTCATCATGCCATAAACGGCGTCGCTTTTAAGAACAGCGATGATCTTGTCGTCAGCCTGATTATGGTCAAGAAGACGGAGGCCTCCGATAGGGCGGGCATTCACGATGATATCTCCGTGGGTCACATCCTTTTCGGTGAGGATGCAGATGTCAAGAGGGTCACCGTCACCTTCCACATCAAAACGCACAAGAGCCTTGTTGGTCAGTTCCGCCATCTTAGGACCGCAATAAGTCCTCGGAAGGAAGCCGTAGAGCGAAGGTACGATATTGGAGAATTTCTGAGGACGGTCGAGTGACAGGTAGCCTGACTCTTTGTCCACTTCATATTTGACAGTGTCTGTAGGAACTATTTCCACGAATGCCCTGACTTCCTCGGGCACACTCTGTCCGAGACTGATACCATGCCAAGGATGAGCCTTATGTGCGTTCTTGTAATCCATCTTAAAGGTTTTAATCATGCAAATTTAGAAAAGATTTACTGACTTCGTCAGAAAAAATCAATTATTTACATCGATGACAGTTTTTCTCCTACGATTCTTGCTGAAATACCCACCAGTTCTTCACACGGACGCTTTTTGTAATACTCCGATGTACGGTCCGAAGGCTCCGGTGATTCAGAAGGTACGCTTTTGCAACTGCCCATAGGAACAAGTCCCAAAAGTTCCTTGCAGACGATGGAACCGTTGATTTCCTTGAACTTTCCGGCCATTTCCTGGACCAGAGCATAATTCCTGGTCCTGTCCGCCTTGATTGACGGATCGGCTGCCGGAGCCATGAATCCTGCCAGCATGACCATTCCGCTAACGCTTCCGCACACTTCACGCATCCTGCCCATGCCTCCGCCGAATCCGGATGACATGGTAGCCGCGGTCACATCATCAATCCCGAATATGTCGTTATATGCAAGCACCACCGCCTGACAGCAGTTGTATCCTTCTTCCTTGAAAAGCCTCCTGGCCTTCGCCACCCTCTCTTCTATATTTATCTCTATCATATTCTCGAAATCTTTATTACATTCCTCAGATTGCGTATCTGGGAAGTCACCTTGTCAAGTTCCAGATTGCTCGGAACCGCAATCTTCATACTGATCTCATATGTGCCCTGACGCTCATTCTCCGTCACATTGAACAACCTTATCGATGCCCTGAACGAATTGACGATATCCATGATCTCATTGATGACAGAAGGCTCCAATGCAGTGGTCAGCCTCAGACCGGTCTGGAAGTTGCCTGTGCTCGGATTATCGCTCCATTTCACCTTCTGGATACGGTAAGGATACATGTCCATCAGCCTGCCGGCATTAGGACACGACATCCTGTGTATCTTGATGCCTTCTGTCCTTGTTACAAAGCCGAACACATCGTCACCGAAGACAGGGTTGCAGCACTTTGCCATGCGGTAGTCGAGACCCTTTACATTCTTTGCGTCAATGACCAGTATGTCGTCGTTGTTTCCGCTTTTCTCCTGAACTCCTGCACCCTGCTTCCTCTCCTGTCCCGACTGTGTTGAAGATGAGTCGACATTACGGATCTCATTGACCATGTTCTTGACATCAGCCACATCCAGTTCACCCTCTCCGATGGCTGCGTAAAAGGCATTGATGGTCTTGTACGGCAGTTTTTTGAGCATTACTGCCATGGTCTCGTCATCGATCTCCATCTTCCAGTTCTTCAACCTTCTTCCAAGGAGTTCCTTGCCGTCTGCGGCCTTCTTGAACTCTGCCTCGCTGAGTTTCTGGCGGATCTTGTTGCGGGCCTTGTTGCTCACGACAATGTTCAGCCAGTCCTGGGATGGCTTCTGATTCTTTCCGGACATGATCTCCACCACATCTCCTGTCTTCAGTTTCTCGTTGATCCTTACGGCCTTGCCGTTGACCTTTCCGCCTGTGCATTTGATGCCTAGATTGGTGTGGATGTCGAATGCGAAATCCAGTACAGTCGCTCCCGCAGGCAGTTTGCGAAGTTCTCCGGAAGGAGTGAATACGAAGACTTCCTGGGTAGGAATCTCCATGAGTTCGTCCTCGTAGTATGCCGCCATCGGGTCACCGTCAGAACCGAGAGGATTCTCCAGGGCCCTGCGTACCGCAGTAAGCCATTTGTCTAGTGTGGCCTCATGACGTATGCCCTTGTATGACCAGTGGGAAGCAAGTCCGCTTTCCGCCATGTCGTCCATCCTTTTCGTCCTTATCTGCACCTCCAGGAAACTGCCTTCCTTGTTCTTTACGGTTATATGCAGCGATTCATATCCGTTCGGCTTCGGATTGGAAATCCAGTCGCGAAGACGTTTGGTGTCAGACTCGTATTCCTCTGTCACATAGGAGAATACCTTCCAGCAGAGAGCATGCTCGATGGTCCTGTCTTCCTCGCAGTCAATGATGAATCTGATAGCGAACACGTCGAAGACGCCCTCGAAAGGCACCTTCTGCTTCTTCATCTTCTTGTATATCGACAGGGCGGTCTTCGTGCGCACCTTCAGTTTGTACTGTATGCCTTCGTCGGAGAGTTTCTGCTTCAGAGGCTCGATGAACTGGGTCATCAGTTTCTGCCTGTCTCTCTCCGTACTCTTGAGTTTGTTGGTGATGGCCCTGTACTGCTCCGGATCCGCATGGCGGAAATAGATGTCCTCCATCTCGCTCTTGATGTTGTAAAGTCCCAACTGATGGGCGAGCGGAATGTATAACATCATGGTCTCCAATACTTTCCTTTCACGTGAAAGTTTCGGGAACATGTCAAGCGACCTCATCACTTCAAGACGGTCTGCGATCTTCAGCACAGTCACGCGGGGATCTCGTGAATATGAAACGATAAGTTTCTTGTAATTCTCGGCCTCGAGCCTCGTGTCCTTGGGATTGATCGTGGAAATCTTGTTCAGACCGTCCACAATGGTGTAGACATCCTTGCCGAAACTGCCGGAAATGATGTCGGTCTCTGGAAAGAATCTCGTAGCCTCGTGAAGATATACTGCTGCAATACATTCTGCAGACAGACCGATCTCTTCATATGCTATCATCGCAACGGCGTCCGGATGTTCGATGAACGGATGTCCGTTGCTCCTTTTATGGTCTTTAAGCGCTTCGGCAGCAATGTCGTATGCCTTGCTGATCATCTGCCTGCCGGCCTCGTCATATCGTGGAAATAATTCTTCTGTCCTGTTCATAAAAGTTCGTTTAATCTGTTAGAAATCAGTCTTTCCAGACCTTCAGATATTGTTGCAGGGCCCACATCTCGTCGCGGTATTTTGCTGCTGCCTGGAAGTCAAGGTCTGCTGCCGCCTTCTGCATGTTGCGTTTCGCGTTCTCGACGGCCTTTTCGACCTGAGGACGGGTCATTGAACGTATGACCGGATCCTGAAGTACCGCTGCAAGGTCGGCTTGGAGATATCCGTCAACATATGCCGAATTGCTTTCTCTCTTAGAATCATGACCAAGTCCGACCTTTACGGAACCGCGTCCGAGGTCCGTAGGGTCCGGGATATATGTAGGGTCGTCATATGAATTGGCGGCGCTGACTTTTCCGCTGACTGTATTTGCAAGCCTTGGATTCTTCGCCTTGCCTCCCAGATCCTGCTGGACTCCCGCCCATGCCTGTCTTCCATAAGTGTTTCCGGATGCCGCATCGCTGCCGGCTTCTTCCAGAAGTACATTCTTCTTGACTGCGACCTGAGTCGGTGTTATGCCATGCAACTTGTTGTATTCCATCTGTTTGCTGCGCCTTCGGTCGGTCTCGTATATGGTCTGCTGCATGGAATCGGTTATCGTATCTGCATACATGATCACAAGTCCGTTCACGTTTCTTGCGGCACGTCCCGCTGTCTGGGTGAGGGCCCTTCCGCTTCTCAGGAATCCTTCCTTGTCGGCATCCAGGATTGCTACGAGAGATACCGTCGGTATATCCAGACCTTCACGGAGAAGGTTCACGCCCACCAGTACATCGAAAAGACCGTTCTTGAAGTCCTCTATGATCTCCACACGTTCCATCGTGTCCACATCGGAATGTATGTAGCGGCATCTCACGCCCATCTTGGTGAAATATTTCTCCAGTTCTTCAGCCATCCTCTTGGTGAGGGTCGTGACGAGAACTCTCTCGTCCAGTTCGGCGCGTACCCTGATCTCTTCCAGAAGATCGTCCACCTGATTTTCGGTAGGGCGGACTTCGATAGGAGGATCAAGAAGACCGGTAGGCCTTACGACCTGTTCGACGACAAGCCCTTCCGATTTTTCCAGTTCATAATCTGCCGGAGTTGCGCTGACAAAAACCTTCTGACCGGTAATCGCTTCGAACTCATCGAATTTGAGCGGCCTGTTGTCTGCCGCTGCCGGAAGTCGGAATCCATATTCCACCAGCACTGACTTTCGTGAATGGTCACCTCCGTACATCGCTCGTATCTGAGGCAGGGTGACATGACTCTCGTCGATGAACGTTATGAAATCCTTCGGGAAATAGTCGATCAGGCAGAACGGCCTCATCCCCTCGCTTCTGCCGTCGAAATACCTTGAATAGTTCTCTATTCCAGGGCAATAGCCCATCTCCTTGATGAACTCCAGATCATATTCCACCCTCTGCTTCAATCGCTTGGCTTCCAGATGTTTTCCTATTTCATGGAAATATTCGCACTGGGCTGTCATGTCGTCCTGGATCTGGCTGATGGCCTTTATGCTCCGTTCCTTCGTTGTAACGAAATTACCTGCCGGATAAATTGAAATCTCTTCAAGACTGTCTATGAACGCTCCTGTCATCGGGTCGATTATGGAAATCTGCTCCACCTCGTCTCCAAAGAATTCTATCCTTACTGCGTTCTCTCCGTATCCTATGCAAATGTCCACAGTGTCGCCCCTGACCCTGAAAGTACCTCTCTTGAAGTCCACCTCCGTGCGTGAATACAAGGCATCGACCAACTGGTACAGCAGTCTGGTCAGACTTCTTTGCTCACCCTGCTTTACATGCACTGTCTGGGAATGGAAATCGGCCGGATTGCCTATGCCGTAAAGACATGATACACTGGAGATCACGATGACGTCCCTTCTGCCGGAAAGCAATGACGAGGCGGCACTCAGACGAAGTTTCTCAATCTCATCGTTGATGGCCAGATCTTTTTCGATATATGTGTCAGTCACAGGCAGATAGGCCTCAGGCTGATAATAGTCGTAATATGATACGAAATATTCGACTGCGTTATTTGGGAAAAATGACTTGAACTCACCGTACAACTGTGCGGCGAGCGTCTTGTTATGGCTCAATATCAGTGCCGGACGCTGCAGTCTTTCTATGACGTTCGCCATGGTGAAAGTCTTGCCCGATCCTGTAACTCCAAGCAATGTCACTGCATCCACGCCGTCATTCAGAGCGTCGCAGATACCTTTGATAGCCGCAGGCTGGTCGCCTGAAGGCTTGTATTCCGAATCTATCTTGAATTTCATATCTCTGCAAATATAACCAATATTATACACAAATCCCCGTCAAAAATTACTAACTTTACCGACAGACCAATTAAAAGTCTTATGAACCTTAAACCTGTTCTTGCCGCTTTTGTTGCGGCCTTGACCTTAATCTCCTGCAATTCAGGGACAAAGGGTGATTGGACTCCTGCGGGAGACCGTATCATGACTACATGGGGAGAGAATCTCGACCCCGCTTCCGTGCTTCAGGAATATCCCCGTCCTCAGATGATCAGAGAAAAATGGATCAATCTCAACGGACTCTGGGAATATGCGGTCACTCCTGTTGAGGGGGAGCCTGAAAAGATGGATGGAATCATCCTTGTGCCGTTTGCTGTGGAATCGGCCCTTTCCGGAGTCGGACGCGTAGTGACGGAAAACGATGCCCTTTGGTATGAAAGGAATTTTGAGGTGCCGGAGGATTGGGCCGGACAGAGGATAATGCTGAATTTCGGTGCAGTGGACTGGAAGGCGGAAGTCTTTGTGGATGAGCAGTTTGCCGGCAGTCATACGGGAGGTTATGCTCCGTTCGGCCTTGATATTACAGACCTTCTTTCGAAGAAGGACCGTCATGTCCTGAGGGTAAAGGTCACGGACCGTACTGACAAATGGTTCCAGCCTCGAGGAAAGCAGGTGTCGGAGCCGGGCGGAATATGGTATACAGCCGTTACAGGAATATGGCAGACCGTGTGGATGGAACCTGTCCCTTCGTCCCATGTCAATTCTTATTTTGCAGTCGCCGATATTGAAGAGGAAGTGCTTGATGTGACATTGGATGCGGATCTTTGTGAAGGAGATGTATGCGAAGTCGTGCTTCTTGATGACGGAAAGCCTGTTTCAAAGGCTCAGGGCAGGGAAGTGTCACTTCCTGTTCCGGACGCGAAACTATGGTCACCTGATTCTCCGTATCTTTACGGACTGAAGATTTCAGTTCTTCGTGACGGAGAAACCGTTGATCAGGTAGAAGGTTATGCCGCAATGAGGACCATATCATATGCTGAGGATGAGGATGGCCATAAGAGAATGCTTCTGAACGGTGAGCCGCTGTTCCAGTACGGACCTCTCGACCAGGGATGGTGGCCTGACGGACTCTATACCGCTCCGTCTGACGAGGCTCTGGCTTTTGATATCGAGAAGACCAAGGAAATGGGCTTCAACCTTATCCGCAAGCATGTGAAGGTGGAGCCGGCACGCTGGTACTGGCATTGTGACCGTCTTGGAATGCTTGTATGGCAGGATATGCCGAGCATAGCCGACAACAGCACGAACGTCTGGGACAACAGGACATATGAGAACGGTACGGATACGCCTGTGACCGATGAAGGAAAGGCTAATTACTATAAGGAATGGGGCGAGATCATCAATGCTTTCAAGGGCTTCCCTTGCATAGTCTCATGGGTGCCTTTCAATGAGGCCTGGGGCCAGTTTGATACTGATGATGTCGTGAAGTTCACACGCAGTCAGGACCCTACACGACTTATCAATTACGCTTCCGGTGGAAACTTCGTGAAATGTTCCGGCGACATTCTTGACCTTCATAATTATCCTGATCCGCAGATGTATCTGTATGATGCCGATTATGTCAATATTCTCGGCGAATACGGAGGCATCGGCTGGCCGGTCGAGGGCCATCTCTGGCAGCCTGACCGCAACTGGGGATATGTCCAGTTCAAGAGTGCGGAAGAGGTGCTTGATACATATGAAAAATATGCTCTTCAACTCATCGGTCTCATCGATGACGGCTTTGCGGCGGCGATATATACCCAGACCACGGATGTCGAGATTGAGGTGAACGGCCTTATGACATACGACAGGAAGGTCGTGAAACTCGATATGGACAGATTGAGTGCCATAAACCGCAAAGTTATAGAAAGCATGTAGGTCGTATCCGAAAATTTATTATATTTGCACGATTGCAAAGGCATCCCGTGCTTCTTTGCGTCACCCCGACATGATCGGGAACTGCCATGCCCGGCTTGATTGGGAACCGTGATCCCCGACTCGATCGGGACAATGTCATCCCCGACCTGATCGGGGAACTGAACGAAAGTTACGTTTTAAAACTAATTTATAGTACTATTATGGTTTATTCACACGAAGTGCAGCAGATGTGCTGCGTAAAGAAGGGACCTAACCACGGTCCGGCTCCAATTCCTGAAGAAGGAAAGTGGGTAAAATCA
>JAZQES010000076.1:0-74098 GCA_045539115.1 Candidatus Cryptobacteroides sp.
CCGTAAGTTTACGGATAGCACATTCAAATTAAAACAACTTATATACTTTATTATCAATATGTTATACAACATTATTACGCCCAATAAAATACCCTATTCCGCCGGAAAGTACGTGATTTTGTCGAATCCCAACCGAATCACGAAGTAAAAATCGGAAGTCTTTGATTATCAAAGACTTCCCATTTTTATTATTGTATTTCTGGCGAGTTTTTGGCGAGATAATAAGTCAGGATACACGATTCCAAAAACTCCTCAATGATTCAATCCTAACACAGCGAGGGGCAACAACTTCAAAAAAGTCTATCATTGACACTTGCCTCTTTTTCATCACTAAGCCCATACTGTCGCTATCACTACACAATTGTGTGCAATATAGAGCAAAAAATTCAGCCAAATATTTACCTCTCAAAACCTTTCTCGTATCGCCATTATCCTTAACACACTTCATAATATGCAGAACTTGTTTCTCATCATAAACATCTAAAGGCACTTGGCTTGATTCATATATGTATTTCAGGCACTCTTCTTGATTCCTTACAGAGACTTTGCCTAAACTAACTGAAATAAGGTTTTTAATTTTTATGTTTTTATAATTTGCTGGGGACACTCCTTTGTTTTTCCAATATATAATATTAGCCATAGCAAACAACATCCCATTCTCAAACAATATTCGCTGAGATTCGTACTGTTCACTTAACTCCTTCCGGTCATCAGCGGACAATTCTGGTCCAAGAACTTCCTCTAGAACCCTATCAAACACTTCTTTACAAGCAATGTTATTTTCGATAGAATAATAATCAGTAATATACACATTGACATCTTGCACAATGCTTTCATCCCTAACATAGTCACTTAAATCTCTATCCATAAAAAAGAGGATGCGAGCTTTTGAATATATTTCCCAATCGATTAAATCATAAGTAGCCTTAACTTGCTTCTTACCACAACATTTTATCCAGGATATATGATAATCCTGGGACAAACATTTTTCTGCTTGATATCGATAAAAGGCAGGATCATCTTTGCCCTCAACTATACAAAGTATTTGATTATTTGTTTTAGAGGCATATTCACCTATAATTTGAGTAAAGGCTACGGTATATTCCTTTAACTCTTCTCTTAGTTCTTCTACTTGACTCATGGCACTACTCCTTAAACTCATCCATCCCATGAGCATAACAGTCCAATTCATTGGCAAAAATGAATGGGGAATGTGTTATTGCAAATACTCCATTGCAAAATTCTCCCTTGCGAACATCAACCAAAAATTGCTTTTGCCACTTCACGGATAGCGACAACTCCGGCTCATCTATTATCACAAAATATTGCATCCTTTCGTTCAGATATAGTGTACTAAATAAAGATACTACCTGCTTCTCCCCAGATGAGAGTTGACTAAGCTTTATATCTCTATCATCCCCTAATGTTTTAATATGGAAAGAAAAGTCCGCATTGTTATATATTATCTGCTTGTTTTGAAGATACCTAGAGCAGACATCTACAAAATCTCGTATTTTGTTTTCTTTGTCTTCTAGTTTACGATGAGATTCTAACAACTTAATAAAATAATGGCACACTACTTTATCATGGTCCTTCAATTCTGCAGCATCTTTATACTTAATACTCATTATTGTTGCAGATAGATGATTCTTATTATCATCTGATAAGATTGTTTCATCAACTCGATTTAGAATATGCTTTATAGTTTCTTCGTCAACATCACCAAGCAATGAAAGATTAACATTTTGGTATTCTTGTTCTACAATCTCACCAAAATAGTCTAAAGTTAAGGATGTCAAATTACTCCTGAAGAAATCCTTGAGAGAATCCAATGTTTCCACTATAGCAGTCTCGACATCAGACATTCCGAACTCAATCATTTCCATAAAATTATGAAAATCAGACTGATGCTGTATCCTTTTATAAGATGAAATATCATCTTCATCTAATCTACCATTAAGAACAACTTTTAGTTCCTGTTCAATCCTTCTATATGTTGGTAAATAAATAAAATAAGCATCATGCATTCTTTTCGAAAGCCACTCCTTAACTTTCAGAAAGTGCTTCTTATTCTTAGCTTTCTCATTTGGAAGAACAGCATTCATTAGATATGATACCGGTATACCGTATCTATCACCTATCATTTCTAGACGATCCATATCAACTCCAGTATCTCGCATCAACATTATCTCATGATAGATATGCGAGGGCATCCTTCGAAGATACGGATACTCAGACCCTCTATCTATATCAATATCTGTTTTATTTAGGGAAATTGTTTCATTATCGACTGTAACAGTTACACTAGAGAAATCATATATTGCTAGTTTCGTCCACTGCTGTGTCAAAAAATAGAACAAAACCTTCATAAGCGTCGTCTTACAAGAGCCGTTCTCCCCAATAAGGATAAGCGTATTATCCTTAAATTCTAATTCATAGTCAAACAAACCATGAAGTTTCTCTACCTTAAATTTA
This sequence comes from Candidatus Cryptobacteroides sp., assembly GCA_045539115.1. Taxonomy (GTDB): domain Bacteria; phylum Bacteroidota; class Bacteroidia; order Bacteroidales; family UBA932; genus Cryptobacteroides. The sequence goes on from JAZQES010000076.1 coordinate 2,476, forward strand.
TTTAATTTCATAAAGTATATTATTTAGTGTCTTTAATTAAACATGTGCATTAGATTATGTGGTTTTAAAGTTTCCCAGAATCCTATTACGAACACTTTATAACTGAATACGATCCACCTATTAGATTACAACTCAAAATTCAATTACCCAACTTATTCATAAACAGGAATAACTATATCTTAAATCGAATCGGACAAAACTCATATTCTGAGCATTCCCAAACCCATTGAACACATTGACGAGTCAGCTTTAAAGAATCTATTGGATTACGCACAAGTCCAATTTCTATTGTTTCTTTATTCTGGATTACCAAAGCCAGATAGTATTTATTCTTTTTGATTTGTGCAACAGCAAACTCATTATTGGTCATCCTAAACTTTTGGCCTTGCCATTCCAATGACTTCACTTCAATATAAATATCATCTCCATTAGGGTCAATACCCTCAAGGTCATATCCAAGATTTTGAGCACTTACATCCGTCAAACGAAAGCCATTTAAATTTAAAACAGCTAAGGTATTCTCTTCCACACTACGCCATTTCTTAGGAGACGAACTCTGAGTAACCTTTGGCAATGAATTGAACCAATGAGTCTCTGATTCTTTTTCACAATCGCCTCCGGACACCAGTGCAGATTTGGAAACTGCAGACATATTTTTATAAATATCGTTAGTCTGCCTTGTAACGTTTTCACATAGATTAATCAATGACAGCTTCTTAAAACATAAATATAAGTCTGTCATAGACACTCCTTTTTCGCACAACAAATCGAGATAACTCTCATCTATATTACTTTTCAATGAGTCTATCTCGGATAGCGAAGCGTTTCTACGATTAGAAATAAACAAAGGAATTTCTATAAAACCGTCAATAGTCTCATTTAATAATATACGCTTAATACAATAACTCGAAATCTGAGCAAGCCCCTCAACTGAAATATAACTACTATTACCAAGTTTTGAAAGAACTCCTGTTATATCATCTTCTCTACAGCCCAAAAACTTCATAAATGGGATTACTCCTGGTACACTAACACAAGCCCTATCGAAATTATTGTCACTGATTATCTCATAGTCACAAGGATTTAACCATACAGGAGCAACATTAGTTGAGGTAAATGAACTTCCTAATACTTGTTTCAAAGTACAAACAAATTCTTGATCAAAAGTATTTTTTGTTAAATGTATCAATCGATAATCATAATATGGCAAAAGAGCCTTAATAAGATCTGCAGAGTTATCTTTCCCTTCAAATATACACTCTTTAATCAGACCAGCATAAAGACACGATATTTTCCTTATAATCGCCTTTGTTGTTTCATCATATATAAGATGACGACGAGACGGGTCAGTACTAAAATCTCCATTGATGATTACACCCAAACCACATATATCTTCCGTTGGCAAAAAAGCGTGAATAGCAGCGTCTTCCTTATCAAGTCGAAGCACTTTACCCTCTTCTTTACGAAAGGCAATGCTTACATCATCCTGCGACACCACTCGCCACTGTATCATTTCCTCTTCCGTATCAATATCTACATCCTTGTAGCCATGAACGCTTCTAACGGAAATGGTCGCAGTCCTACTCCTCTGGAGGTTAATTGTAACATTTCTGATACTATTAAGAAACAGAAATGAAGTTATTGGAAATGACAAATACTCTTCACAAATATGTTCGATATCAACTCCCGAAAAAATGAAAAAAGTTGTATAACCTTTACAGCACAGGTTATTAATATTATCAATGACCTCATCTCTTACTTCGCGTCTAATAGGATGGGGGATTCTTATCAATGGAACCTTTACACAATCTGGAACTATAGATCTAGTTAATTCTCTCGAGAATGTAATCTGATAATCTCCACTTATCAAGTGTACTTCATCCGCTATACTTACTACTGATTTGAAGCCTATTCCCCTGTAGCCAATCGTATTTCCTCGAATCTTTGAAGAAGATGCACTCCTACACAGACTCTCAACATCTGCAGAATTAAAAGGTCGTCCATCATTTGCAACAATAAGGTATCCATTGAGTCTCCCAACATAAAAACTACATGCTTTCGCATCATCTGCATTCTGAAGCAACTCAATAAATGATCGATTTGTATAGCTCTCTGATATATAGCTTTCCAAACCAGCTAAATCAGAAAGTAGCATTGGCGAAGTCTGCGCCTCATTAAGCAATTGCTGATAAATAGTAATCATCAGTACTTTATCGGATAAAATAAAACTCTACCGATTTCAGATGCTGGCTCATCTAAGAATATCTGGGTAAATGAGAATACTTCAAAGCCTAGAAAATCATCTTTATCTCGCTGAATCTGTGAAAAACCAATCACCTCATTATTCTTGTTATAGACAGCAACCTCTATCGCAAAATCAAAGAGCGGTCCATCATTGTATGAAAGAACTTCACAATATGGTTTAATGCACTTCTCTTCCTGAATTTTAACAGACATATTCTGCAATGATATGCCAACCTTTTCCTCAATACTCTCAAGATGCTCAATTGAAAACGAAACGTCTTTACTCCCAGCCCTTTTTGAGTATTCAACTACAAACCACTGCCCTTTTATGAACTGAACTAAGACATAGTCATTATTTAGAAACAATTCTAGCCTATCACCCTCCTCCTGACATTCATAGTCGATTGCAAACTGTAATTCAAAGTCAACAAAAGAATTGTTTAGGAGTGAAATTGGTGGGAACGACTCATATTGAAATGACCCAGGCTCACAATAATCCATATCTAATATACCTTTCTTTACTGATATATATCTGGTACCGTATAAACGAACCTGTTGTTTCTTGCATGCTTCATTTGCTACCCTTAGGAAAACACCCATATAATGTTTATATTCCCTAGAGCTACTACCTTCAGTAGTCTTCAATACAGACAGTTTCAGTCCATTAACCTCTAAATTCTCAAGCAATTCCATAACCTCGCTAATTATTGCTACCAAAGATACAATATCTTTCAATACAAATTATCATATAGTTTGTTGATTCTTAACACAATTATATCATAGTACCATAATATTATACACTAAGAAATGGCAAAGATAGAGATCTTATGTGCCTATTTGAAGCACATCAATAGATGATTATATGCAGGAATACCACGCGCCTTTCAACACCCAAACTATCGCCTTGAATAAAATTTCAAGAATTCGTCTACTTCTCCTCCCTAATACAGGATAGTTTTGTCTCTTCTTTTTCATATCAATTTTTAGGGAAGGGACGACTACATATATTATACTATGCCAGACTTTTTACGAAAGAAGATATTGCTTCACTTTTGCCAAGTTATTGCCCGTCCAAATTACCGTGTTCGTGTCACGTACACACATCTTGCAATCTGGACTAACGCCCCTCCAACGCTGACCGATTTGGTGACACAATTTTCTATATGGATGTGACACATTTGGAAGGAAAACAGGAGCGGTCATATTTTCATACGGTTATAAATGCATAACTGGATATATGTATAAGGACATAAAAGCATATTTGTATGCGAATGTGTTTATGTGTTAATATGCGAACACATTAATATGTGCACACAAAAACGCACGAACACATATATGGGTGTATGCGCTCGTGGCATATCAGACGTGACACGTTTTTCACCGAGTTCCGAGAATGAAAATTGACGATTTCGGAGGACTTTATCTGACGAACGCACATCTTGCTTTTAGACCCAAGGGATTCCCACGTCGCTTTGCTCCTCAGAATAACAATGGTTACGCATTTACACTTTTACATATGTGTATATTTCCACATTTACGCATTACCACTTTACCACTAATGGCAATTAGCACAATACCATATTACCACGTCAGGAATCGTGATGCCGACGAACAACGATTGGCCTCTGATAAACGCTGGAAAGGCCCATGAACCGATAGATTCTTGAGCCTTTCCCTTTTCATCTCTTGCCGAATGAAGCATCAACGGTTCAGGAGCCGTTGGATGTCGGACAGGCGGTAGCGTTTCTTGCCGCCGAAAGATAGCGGTACGAGATAGCCACATTTCTCCCACCGCCATAGGGTGGCAGATGCGACCTCCAGCATTTCCATAACTTTCGTACGACTCAGATAGATTTCCGTCCTTGATTCAGCGACCGACTTTTCGAGCCGCATCAGGGCTTCTTCAACCAGATTTTGATTCGCTTCAATAAGATCGCCCAGGCGTATCGACACTGTCAGATCCGGGCATTGTCTTGCGACTTCGATTAAATCCATACCTCTCATCACTTTTCTCTCTCACAGATTTAAAATTAAACTCCTCTCCAATGCGATTGCATTGCGACAGAGGAGTACTGCAAATTTCTTTCCAGCGGGAGTATTCAAAATCAAAAAAGATGTGCTACGGTTTTGCTCAAGCATATAGTATCTTTGCGAAATAATGAAATTACTAGCATCATTATATAAACATATAATTACATTAAAGACATATGCACCAAACATCTATAGTAGCTTCCACAGTGAACAATCAAAACAGACGCACTCGGGTCCTAATTCTCGGCAATGGTTTTGATCTTGATTTCGGGTTTCAAACCACATATCACAGATTTTGCGAAGAATTCTTTAAGTATGATTTAAGAATCTGCACAGAATCTCCTCTTTATAATTTCTTGAAGAACAAATACAATGAAAATCCAAATAAAGAGTGGTATGACCTTGAAAAAGAAATACGAGAATATGTAACAAGAGTACTGAATAAAGAAGAAGAGTTCTCGGAAGTCGAGGATCGTCTGTTTATGGCATTTATAAGACGTAATCTTGGGCTAATACTTGACAGATTCGCGTTCATAACTTCTGCACAACATACTGAAGAATATGTAAAAAAGAACTTATCTGGAGATACGATGCAAATGAATCCTCAACAGTTTGTTCTTTATTCAAATTGCTTTGCATATAAAATTTGTAAAGAATTTATTGACAATCCAAACTCTATAGATAAAATAATATCATTCAACTACACCAGTTTTAGGAACTTCATCGAAAATATTGTTGCAAAATCTATAGACTATGATGAGAAGGCTTTAAATGAGAAAATGGCAGAATTGGACTTAGGAAACAAGTTTACACAAGTACATATAAGCCATAATGGATGTTTACTACCTGATGATAATTTGGGAGAATATAGTATATTATCCGATTATCTTTTCGGTATTTGCGGTATTGATGATAACATAAAATTGCCGGAAAATATGAAATTCTTCCAGAAGAGCGGGCAGTTTGATGAAATATCAGTAAGAGAAGATGTCATCAATTATATCAACAACGCTGATGACCTAATTATTTTCGGTCATTCCCTTGGCCTATGCGACTCTGACTATTTTAAGGACTTATTTTGCAAACTATTCTCAGAATATTCTGAGAATAAAAGGGTAACCATCGTTACATATGACAACAAAAAACCTATTTTAAAAAACATTGCCACTCTAACTGGTAAAAAAGAAAGCGAATTACTATTCAGCAAACATATTCACAAACTACACTTCCTCTACACCAAGCATTTAGATAATATGCTGGAATATAATGACTTCCTAAATAGTTTCAATCAATAAAAGTGTATTGCCAGACATCATTATTAGTATCGTGGTATTATTATGCTTCGGAAACATTATGTTTCCGAAGCATAATAATACCTGAAATTCTAGCATAATATTGGAATTATGCTCTAAAAACATTATGTTTGCAGAGCATAATAATTTTAGGATATGAAATTTGTTGATAGAACACAGGAAACTGAGCGTCTTACGAAGATTCTGAATATGGACAGACCGACCTTTACAGCCATATATGGCAGAAGAAGATTGGGTAAGACCGCATTGATTACAAGAGTCATAACTGATACTGACATCTATTATCTGGCAGATGAATCTGAGGCTTCTGCTCAGCGCATACTTCTATCAAAAGTTATTGCACAGAAATTTGCCGGCTTTGATAAAGTTACATACCCTGACTGGGAAACTTTGTTCAGAAGTGTCAATTATAGAACAGAAGAGAAATTCACACTGGTTTTGGATGAGTTACCTTATATGGTAAAACAATCTCCTGAATTACCTTCTATTCTCCAAAAACTTATTGATGAAAAAGGGCTCAAGTACAATCTTGTAGTCTGCGGATCATCACAGAATATGATGCATGGTCTTATCTTGGATGAAAGTTCTCCGTTATATGGCAGGGCAGATGCCGTAATGAAGTTCACTCCGATCAAGTTACCTTATCTCCAGGAAGCACTTAACTTGACTGCAGTTCAAGCAATTGAAGAATACTCTGTATGGGGAGGCGTTCCGAGGTATTGGGAACTCAGAGAAATGCACGACTCATTGGATGAGGCTATCTGGACTGAAGTTCTTTCAGTTAATGGAACACTATATGATGAACCCGTGAAGTTATTCAAGGACGATGTTCAGGACATTGTCAAGACTGCAACAATCATGTCATTTGTAGGAGTCGGAGCCAACAGGATGTCGGAAATCGCTTCAAGAAGCAATGAGCCTGCTACCAATCTGTCCCGCCCGATAAAAAAACTCATCGACCTCGGATTCCTTGGCAAGGATATCCCATTTGATGCCGATGAAGAAAAAAGCAAAAAGACACTTTATAAAATTGCAGATCCTTTTGTTGATTTCCACTACAGGTTTGTCGTTCCAATGCGTTCATTCATAGAACTTGGTAGAAAGGCACCGATTGAAATGGAACTCCAGCAGCACTTTAATGAGCATACAAGCAAATGGTGGGAAGTTTTATGTCGTGATGCTGTAACCGGCAATATGATTGACGGCACATTGTACGGAGTGGCTAAAAGATGGTGGGGAACTGTTCTGGATAAGGAGAAAAAGCCTCACCAGATAGAATTGGATGTAGTTGCAGAATCTCTCGACAAGAAGAAAATTCTTATAGGTGAATGCAAATGGACTTCCGGCGAAGATGCCGTCGCACTCGAAAATGAACTTCACTGGAAAACTTCTATGTTACCATTTGCTAAAGGCAAAGAGATTGTGCCTGTCATATTTGCCAAGAATATAACCAACAAGTCCGAGTCTAGCCTTACTATTACTCCTGAGGATATTATGGAATTAATGAAGTAGATTTCCAATTAAAAGTTTCGATTCTTGGGCAAACTCTCGGATTTTTCCATTGATTTTGTCCAAGAATCGACAATATCCAACTTACTCACCAGATCCGTCAGCATATCATCATCAATATCCCTATATCTGGCGAATGCACGGCTGCCCTCCTTGTGTCCGGACAACTTACCGATTATTCAATTTTACAAATCACTATATATCACCACAATACCCACCTTCTCCCACATAATTTCCGACGTTCAATCGGCGAAATTCAACAAAAATTCTGACGAATACCACGCAAGAACTTACATTTATTCTGACGAGAAAAGGAAGACCGCACATCATAATCTTACCATTAATCCTTCAAGCATCCTATCGGGACGACATATACTCCATCTGCCCTACGATATGCATATTGTCCAGCGGTTAAAATCATAAGGAAAGATGGGGATTTCATTCTTTGATTGTCAATATTCTCAGATAGTTCAATCAAATGCTTGGCTGCATCTTCTTCCTCATTCTTGCCAAGTTTCACTTCAACAGCCCCCCAGCGGCCATCACGCAAGGCTACAACCAAGTCGCATTCAAGCTCATTCTTATCTCTATAATGATAAACCTCACCATCCAAAGCCTGAGCATATACTCTCAGGTCGCGAGCACACAGGTCCTCAAATAAGAAGCCGAAAGTCAGAAAATCCTTCAATAATCCCTGAGGGTTTGTTCCCATCAATGCCACTGCTATGCTTGGATCGACAAAATGTCGTTTTGGAGAAGTCCTGATCTTCGTCTTTGACCTCAGGGCCGGAGACCAGGCAGGCACTTCGTCCACGATAAATATTCTACGCAATGCTGATAGATAAATCGCAAACGTATTGGGCGAAATTGTCTGGTCTGTCGCTCTCACATCAGCCATAATAGTCTCATTGGCTGCCATAGTAGAGATATTCCTTGCATACGATTCAAGAAGCTTTCTCACTCTTGTCGTATTCTTATCCACGCCGTCTACGCGATGAACATCATAGTTTATAACTTCCTCCACATAGTTACGAGCTACTCTCAAAGCAGCCTTCTCCTTAAGTTTTGTACTTGCTGGCCAACCACCTCGGCACGTAGCATAAGCCAAACCCTCGATTGTCAGGTCAGAGATTGCTGCGACATCTGCATCGCCCTCAAATAAAGAAGCAAGACTCACTTTACCATTGGACTCCTTCGATTCCCACAATGACATTGTTCGCATACGCATTGGAGCAATTCTACCCACACCGCTATGCATTCTCTTTTCTTCTTCTTTCAAATTTTCATCGTCAGTAACATCTTTGGGTACGGCAGAACCGGTTAGAATAAACTGTCCTACATCCCCTCTCATATCAACAGCATACCTGACTGCATCCCAAAGAACAGGAGCTTCAGCCCACTCATCGATCAATCTTGGAGTTTCGCCCTCCAATAGTAGCGATGGTTTAGTTGCTGCGATCTGTTTATAGTTAGCAGAATTATCTCGATCCTGCATAAACAAAGCACTTGAAGCAGCATGACGAGCTGTACAGGTTTTACCACACCACTTGGCTCCTTCTATCACAACAGCACCGGAAGCCTCCAACTGCTCCTGTAACTCAACATCACACACTCTTGGTTTATAATCTTTAACTTCCATAGAAAATCTAATTTATTCCCGACACAAACATAACAACTTTCATTCACAATCGCAATAAAACTGAAAGATTTGGCAGCATTTTACTGATAACTTTGGCGCGGACTAACTGAAAGATTTGGCGTAATTTTACTGACAACATTGTATAATATTTCGTATTTATTGACGTATCAATTTGTACCGGACTCGAAAAGTAGACACGGAAAAAATTTTGGTAATGATATACATGTTTACACTATTTGTCATTCTGAACGTCAGTGAAGAATCTGTATAAAGATGCTTCACTTTGTTCAGCATGACAGTCAGGAGATAACCAACTAGGTGTAAAATGATATATCATTCCCTATTTATTATATATATTAATAATATATACTAGTATATTATATAAGACTAGTCTCTCAACACTAGTATGAACACTAATTAAAAATAGCCAAAACTACTTGAAAATCAATATTTTAAATCCGGATAATCATGCATACATTTGCCACGTAAACCTTTAAGACATTGTATGTATGAGAAAGATTTTGGAAGTGCTGGAGTGCAGCAATGGAGAGTTGAAGTTCAACACTGATGTGGATGTGATCAAGGATCCTGAATCTGTCATAGACATCACAGGCAGGGCCATATTCACTATGGCCACAAAATTATGGGGCGGGAATGAACATTCTGTCATGGCAATGATCAGGGCATTGTTCATGGCAGATATGGCATTGAGTCCGGACAGGGAGATAATCAGCAAGGGACTCACCAGAGAGTCCAAGGTCATGTATGAGATATTCCAAAAGAGCATCTCACAATGTGGAAAAGTCCAGACTTTCCCTCCGGGCGTCACCCCTGACATGAAAGGCCGGAAAAATTGAGCGTCTGAATCTTCTCCACAAGACCCTCATCCGCCGGCAGCCACTTCACTGAACGCAAGTTCCCGGCCGACAGCCATGCTGCTGCTTCGTGTTCATTCAGATGAACGGAGTCGGACAGAAGTGAGCATATGAAGCAGTGCATGGTCAGATGGAAGTCCGGATAGTCCCACTCTACGGTTTCGAGCAGAGGGCCTACGGATATCTCCGCGTCAAGTTCTTCGCGGATTTCACGCACAAGAGCCTCCTGAGGTGATTCTCCGGTCTCGATCTTTCCTCCGGGGAACTCCCACCAGCCCTGCCAGGCGCCATAGCCACGGCAGGTGGCGAAGACTTTTCCGTCACGGATCATTATTGCTGCAACTACTTCTATTGTCTTCATCTGCTTTGGAGTCAATTTATCAGACACGCTGCAAAGATAGGAATTTTGCCTGTGCAAATTCACTCAAAAAATGACTACATTTGCTGAAACAGAACACATCCGCATGCGGATCAAAACTGAACTATGACTATGAAGAAAATCCTCACTCTGGCAGCATTTCTCGTAATGCTTACCACCGCGTCGGCACGCGAATACAAAGTCCACGGTCCTCAGGGCGGACTTGCCATGGACATAACTCTTCCGAAAGGATTCGACCCGGAGACGGAAAAGTGTCATATGGTGATACTTATGCACGGTATCTTTTCCAGCGGGAACATCGTGCCGATACCGTCGCTTGCACGTGAACTGGCCGAAGTCGGCATAGCGTCCATCAGATTTGACTTCGGAGGACATTGGAGAAGCGAGGGTGAAATGCAGCATATGACCATCGGAAAGGAAATCGAGGACGCTCTTGCGATGTGGGAATATGCGCAATCACTCCCCTATGTCAGCGATATTGGGCTGCTGGGACATTCGCAGGGCGGCGTCGTAGCGTCCATGACCGCAGGAATATTGTGCCGCAGAGGGGAAAAACCTGCAGGAGTCGTGCTCATCGCACCGGGATCGGTGGTGCAGGACGCCTGCAGGAACGGGAAATTCTTCAGTGCGGAGTTCAATCCTGCCGACCCGCCTGAGTATGTGAAGTGCTTCGGAAGCATGAAGTTGGGAAGGGAATACATCCTCAGCACACAGGAACTCGACATTTACGGCATAGCGCGGGAATATACAGGTCCGGTGAGGCTCATCCACGGCAGCAATGACTCCATTGTGCCGTTATCATGCAGCGAAAAGTATGTCGAAGTCTATGGTGACAGGTCGGAACTGATCATCGTCGAAGACGGGAACCACATGATAACGAGAAAAAAGAAAGAAATCGTGGCACTTGCCGTCGATTTTTTCAATGGACTTTGGAAAAATCTTACTTGTCATTCTCCGCTTCCCAGTCAGCAATGTTGCGGCTCTGGTCAACCCAGATAAGTTTTGATGTGTCGTAGCCGCGTGATTCTGCCTCTGCAAGAATGGCTTTGAGAAGATCTGGATCAGGAACCGGAGTACGGGAAAGTATCCAGAGATACTTGTCGGATTTGCTTCCCACCAGGGAGATCTGGTAGTTTTCGTCTACCATCATCACATTGTACTCGGAATAGAAGAAGAGGAAGAAAGAGACTTTGAGAGCGCCGGGATCGCCGACTGGATCCTTGTACTTCGCCTTGCCTTCGGCAATCTTGTACTTGCCGTCCTTCCATCCGCTGTTCAGGACAAAGACTTTTCCGTCATCCTGAAGGATGTACTCGGCCATGGCATTGTCCAGTCCCCTTTCGAAACTGTGATCATAGCGGGCGATTTCATACCAGACACCGAGATAACGGGACAGATCGAACTGATCTACAGTGGAATTGTCATAATCCTTGGTGCATGCACACAAAGGGATGACGCTGGCGGCCATGGCCGCGATAAACAGACTTTTCATAAAACTACACTACTTAAAGATTTAACACAAAAGCGTGCAAACCAAAAAGTATTCCATAATTCTTTGAAATATCATTCCGAATGTGTTATTTTTGAGGAAACGCTACAATTGACACGATCATGAGACATCTGATTATATTTGCCGCACTCGGCCTCATATGTGCCGGATGTGCCTTTACCCAGGACATAGACACTTCAAGAATCGAACTTCCGGCCTTGGAAAGCACCGATTATATCGTTGAATATCAAGGATATGTATCTTCATATAATGCCCTGACCAAGACTCCCGACTGGGTTGCATACGAACTGACCAAAGACGAGACTTACGGAGACGCTGTGAGGGATGGCAAATATTTCAGCCCGGACGAGAGGGTACTGCTTCCTCAGGCCGATGATTATGATTACAGGGGATCGGGATGGACAAGGGGACATCTTGCTCCTGCCGCCGACTTCCGTTGGAGTGACGAGGCCATGTGGGAGACCTTCCATTTCACAAACTGCTGCCCGCAGGATGAGGAACTGAACAACGGAATGTGGAACACCCTTGAAAAGAAATGCCGCACATGGGCCAGAAAACATGGAAAGGTATATATAGTCACAGGGCCGGTCATCGGAAAGAACATATACGGAACCATCGGAAGCGGTAGAGTCGTCATCCCGGACGCCTTCTTCAAGGCCGTGATGGTACAGAAGGGAAACACATGGCATTCCATCGCATTCGTCATGGAAAACAAGGAAAAGAATGAAAACATGCAGAACTGCGCGATGTCAGTCGATGAACTCGAAGACCTTACAGGGCTGGATCTCTTCGCCGCCCTTGAAGACGAGACCGAAGCAAAGGCCGAAAAAGGATTTTCACTCAGTTTCTGGAAACTATGACAATAACAGATATTTTTTATATCTTTGTTACCTGAATAAAAATTGACCAATCATTTTAACCAAATTTATCATGAAAAAGATCATTCTTATTGCTGCTGCAGTACTCGGATTTGCACTCGCAGCATCTGCTCAGCCAAGAGCAATCGGTGGAAGAGTCGGATATGGCCTTGAGGCTTCTTACCAGCACACAATCGGAGGAGCAGACTTCGTTGAAGTAAATGCAGGACTTTTCGGTTATGACAGTTTCGGTGCTGCTGCTACATACAACTTCATGATCGCTCAGCCAGAGTGGACTTCAAAGGGTGAGTGGGGATTCTATGCAGGTCCAGGTGCATCACTTAACTACGGATGGGGAATCAACGAGAACTATGACATCGACTATGAGACAGGAGAAGTCAGCAATCTCGTGACAAGTTCATTCAACGTTGCTGTAATGGCTCAGGTAGGACTCGAATACACATTCTGGTTCCCGCTCCAACTCTCAGTTGACATCCGCCCAATGTTCGGTATCTCTGTTGCTGACGGCGTTTCGTTCTACAGAAACGGTCTCTTCGGATTTTCACCTTGCATCAGCGCACGCTATCGTTTCTAAAAAAACATCGACCCTATGGATTCATAAGGTCGACATTCACAAAACCGTTTATCTCTTGCATCAGTTCTACCGATGCGAGAGATTTTCTTTTTATCTCTTCGGTAGCATCCGGGGCATCGGCCGCAGCCCGATAGAAGTTTATCGCTTCCCCGAAGCGGCAGTTACGCCTCAGTTCCTCCGCCTGCTCCAGCAATTCTCTGGCACTCTTTTCAGTCATAATAACCTCTGTTTTAAAAGACTTCTCAAATGGACAGACTCTGTCATTCCCCAAAAAGATTCTTCGCTCCGCTCAGAATGACAGCCAAGGAGCCATCAAGAATGACAACCTCACAATCCCTCACAACCACCTGAACGAAGGGTCCGGTTTCGAACCTTTATATTAAGAAAATGCAACTATTGTTGCAAGTGACACACCACCCCTACGTCAACGAAGGGTCTGGTTAAGAAACTTTTATTTATAGAAAAATGTGAGTCTTGTTGCAAGTGACACACCACTCCTACGTCAACGAAGGGCTGGTTGAGAACCTTTTATATGTTAAATGGTGATATTGTTATAGGCGACATGCCACCCCCGGCCAGGGGGTGCCTCCGTTCAGGAGGCGGGGGTCGCCGGTAACAATATCACCATTTATACCTATATAAATTCTAAACCAGTCCCGAGAATCCCATGAACGCCATCGCAAGAATACTTGCAGTCACCAGCGCGATAGGAATACCCTTGAATGCCTTTGGAACTTCATTAAGCGACAACTGCTCGCGAAGACCTGCAAAAAGCACCATCGCAAGGCCGAAACCGAGAGAAGTTGCAAACGCATATACGGTAGCCTCGCCGAGATTCATCATGCCGTCCGCTGCCGCTGCAAAAGGAGAAGACTTCTGAACTACTGTCAGAGCCACACCGAGAACAGCACAGTTGGTGGTGATCAGAGGAAGGAAGATACCGAGAGAAGCATACAGTGCAGGACTGATCTTCTTCAGCACGATCTCAACCATCTGAACGAGGGCTGCGATCACGAGGATAAACGAAATTGTCTGAAGGAATTCGAGACCGAACATCGCCAGAAGCGAATTCAGAAGATATGTCACGACAGTCGCAAGAGTGATCACGAAGCAAACCGCCATGGACATACCGGTAGCAGTACTGAGTTTGTTGGATACGCCAAGGAAAGGACATACTCCAAGGAACTGAGACAGCAGGATATTATTTACGAATATCGCTGAAATGATGATAAGTATATATTCCATAATTACTCAGCCTTTTTAGTTGTTAACTTTCTGAAGATCACGATAAGATATCCGAGTGCAAGGAAGGCTCCCGGAGCAAGCACGAAAGCAAGGATTCCGTCACCCTCGATGAACTTCCATCCGAATGCAGAACCGCTTCCGAGAATCTCTCGCACCAGTCCGAGAAGAGTCAGGGAGAGGGTGAATCCGAGACCGATTCCTATACCGTCAAGAGCGGAATCAATGACACCGTTCTTGTTCGCAAATGCCTCCGCACGTCCGAGGACGATACAGTTCACCACGATAAGCGGGATGAACAGGCCGAGAGTCTCATAGATGTCAGGAACATATGCCTGCATCACGAACTGAAGCAAAGTCACAAAAGTTGCGATCACCACAATATATGAAGGGATACGCACCTTGTCAGGAATATATGCAGCAATGGCCGAAATCACGATATTTGAGAGAATAAGGACAAATGTCGTGGCAAGTCCCATACTCATACCGTTGATGGCCGATGTGGTTGTAGCCAAGGTAGGACACATACCCAGAAGGAGAACGAATGTAGGATTCTCCTTGATGAGGCCTTTAGTTATAAGTTGAAATTTTCCCATTTTCCGTTCCTCCTTTATTCGTTGATCGGCATCGGTGTCTGACCGATGGCCTGGAATACCTTTGTTGCAAGAAGAAGACCGTCGGCATATGCCCTTGAAGTGATTGTAGAAGCAGTGATTGCGTCCACGTCACCTCCGTCCTTCTTCACAGCAAGATTCTTCTCTGCCGGATTGAAACCCTTGAACTGATCTGAAAATGCAGGCTCCACGCACTTGGCTCCAAGACCAGGAGTCTCGGCCTGTGAAAGGACCTTCGTGTTGCAGATCACACCGTTGATGTCAAAGCCTACCTTGATGGCGATAGGGCCACCGAAGCCGACAGGAGCCACATTGATGGCACATCCCACCACATTTCCGACCTCGTCATATGCGAGATTGTAAGTGTATGTCTGACCTTCGAACTCCACTGTCCTTTCCTCCTCGATTGCAGAAGCGGTCGAAGGAAGGACTTCCATGATGGCAGCCTCGTTCTTTGCCTTTGCAGCAGCGTCGATAGGAGCCTTTGTCACGGCATATACGAGTGCGAGAAGGCTCGAACATACGATACAGATGGCGAACAGGCACAAGGTCATGTTCTTGAATGATGATTTAACTGCCATATCTTACCTCCCGTACTTTTTAGCATGGCACCACTTGTTGATGAGCGGAACCACAGAGTTCATGATAAGGATAGCGAATGACATACCCTCCGGATAAGCGCCGAAGTAACGGATGAGCATGGTGATGATACCGATGCCGACACCGAAGATGATGCCTCCGACGTTGCTCATAGGCGAAGTCACATAGTCGGTTGCCATGAAGATGGAACCGAGAAGGAGACCACCGGTGAGAAGGTTGAACACAGGGTCGGTATACTCGGCCGGGTTGATGAGCCAGAAGATGCCGGAGAACACTGCCACTGTGGCAAGGATGGAGAGTGTGATGTAAGGTCTGATGACCTTGCGGACAAGGAGATATACGAAACCGATGATCAGTGCGATTGCAGAAAGTTCACCTGCTGAACCACCGATATTGTAGAAAAGCATGTCCATATAGTCCAGGCCCTCGATTGCAGCCACGCCGCCTTCCTTCGCAAGTCCGAGTGGAGTCGCGCCTGAAAGTGCGTCAAGACCGCCGCCGATGAAGCCCTGAGGCCTTGTCCAGTCAGTCATGTATGTTGGGAACGAGATCAGAAGGAACACACGGCCCACAAGTGCCGGGTTGAAAAGGTTCTGACCAAGTCCGCCGAATGTCATCTTTGCAACACCGATAGCGACTGTCGCTCCGATGAATACCACCCACCATGGAGTTGTCGACGGGAGGTTGAGGGCAAGAAGGATACCGGTCACGACTGCGGAGTAATCCCCTATCGTGCAGGTCTTCTTGAGCATATATCTTGTGATAAGGTATTCCAGCAGGATGCAGGAAGCCACACTCACTCCAAGCACGAGCAGTTCCGACCATCCGTAGAAGAGGACAGAAACCACCACTGCAGGAAGCAGAGCGATCACAACGTCACGCATAAGACTCTTTGTGGAAGTCTTGGTATGAAGATGCGGTGACGGTGAAACCAAAAGTTTATCCATTTTACAGTTAATTTAGTTATCAATTATTTTTTAGCCGCCCTGCCGCGAATAATTCTGATGACGTCGCCCTTTGCAATGCGGATGATGTCAAGAAGAGGAATGTTAGCCGGACAACTGTAAAGGCAGCATCCGCACTCGATACAATCCTGGATCGCGTTCTCCTCAAGTTCATCCATCATGTTGTTGCGTGCATACTTCTGAAGAAGGAATGGTTCAAGACCCATAGGGCAGGCCTCAGCACATTTTCCACAACGGATACAAGCCGACTCGACACCGCGTACAGTCTGCTCCGCAGTCAGATAGAGAAGAGATGAAGATCCCTTGACGGTTGTTGCGTCCATGTTCGCGATGGCCTTACCCATCATAGGACCACCGCTGATGATCTTTGCAGCCTGTTCAGGTACTCCACCAGCATACTCTGCGATGTATGAAAGAGGCATACCGATACGGAACTTGTAGTTGTGCTGCTTCTCCATAGGGAGACAGTCACCTGTGATTGTCATCACATTGGTGATGAGCGGAATATTCTTCTGGACAGCCTCATATACAGCAAGCGATGTCGCAACGTTCTGAACCACCGCACCGACATCGATAGGAAGTCCCATAGACTTCACCTGACGTCCCATCACGGCGTCGATAAGTTGCTTCTCACCGCCCTGCGGATACTTCTTCTTGAGGGTCATCACTGAGATGCCTTCATATCCCTTTGCAGTCTTCTGGAGTTCAGCGACTGCATCTGTCATGGCCTTGATGGCCTCAGGCTTGTTCTCCTCGATACCGATCACAGTCCTGCAACCGCCGAGAACCTGCTTCATGATTGCGGCTCCGACAACGATCTCCTTGCTTCTCTCGATCATGATGCGGTTGTCCGAGGTAAGATAAGGCTCGCACTCCGCACCATTGAGAATGAGACACTCCGCAACCTTTCCCGGAGGCGGGCAGAGTTTCACATGTGCAGGGAAGGTAGCACCTCCAAGACCTACAACACCGCACATCTTGATCTTGTCAAGGATGGCCTTGTTGTCCTCAGGAATGGCTGTCACGAGGGTATCTGAAAGATCTGCCTCCTCAATCCACTCGTCACCTTCCACATCGATCTCGATATGGGTCATATTGTTACCTGCCAGGTCCTTGCGAGGTCCGACAGACTTCACTGTACCTGAAACAGAAGAATGTACATATGCAGAAATGAATCCGGCTGGCTCTGCGATCACCTGACCGACCTTCACCTGGTCACCGGCCTTTACAACCGGAGTCGCAGGCGCACCGAGATGCTGCGCTACCGAAATGAATACCTTCGAAGGAACTGGAAGGACCTCGATCTTGCAATCTTTTGAAATCTTGCTGTCGCTCGGGTGGATACCACCGATTGAAAATGTCTTCATCATAGTCCTATTCCTCCTTCTTTACTGGTTCTGCCACCGGTGCTGCCGGCTTCTGTTCTGCCGGTGCAGCCTCTGGCTTTGGTTTCACAACAGGGAAGTTCACTGCATGGATGGCTCCTGTAGGGCACTCAGCCACACATTTCTTGCAGAGTTTGCACTTGGTGAAGTCGATGTATGCAACATTGTTCTCGACTGTGATAGCCTCGAACGGACATACCTTCGCACACTTGCCGCAGCCTATGCAGGCAGCCTTGCAGGCCTTGCGTGCAACCGCACCCTTGTCCTTGTTCACGCATGAGACGAAGACACGCATGTTCCTGCGTCCCTTGTTGCGGATTTCGATGATGTTCTTCGGACAAGCCTTGACACATGCACCGCAGGCAGTACATTTCTCTTCGTCCACAACAGGAAGTCCTGTCGCAGGATCCATGGAGATTGCACCGAACTGACATGCAGCGACACAGTCACCGCATCCCAGACATCCGAAAGAACAGCCTGTGTCACCGCTGTAAAGAGCGGCCTTCACACGGCATGACTGGAATCCGCCGTACTCGTTGATACGAGGACGGTTCTCACATGTTCCGTTGCAGCGTACCACTGCGACCTGAGGCTCCTTTGCGGCAACCTCGACGCCAAGTACGGCAGCAACCTTCTGCATGCCGTCATTTCCTCCGACAGGACAGAAACATTTGTCCAGATTCGGAGATGACTCCACACAGAACTGAGCGAAGGCACGGCAGCCGGCCTGGCCACATCCTCCGCAATTTGCACCAGGCAATACCTTCTCCACCTCGTCGATCCTAGGGTCTTCCTCTACCTTGAACTTTTCAGCCACAACATAGAGAACCACCGCAAGAAGGGCACCGAGGATGGTGAGGATTGCAATAGTCCAGATGATTGTTGTTGTCATTATAATTATAGTTAATCAGTTGTTGTCTTCTGAATCACTTGATATAGAACACGAATTCAGTCGACAGTTTGTCCCTGAACAGCCATATGAAGAAGTAATACACGGCTATGCCGGCAAGCGCGACTCCACCTCTGAGGAACTCATTGTCGATAAACGGAGACAAAGATAATATTAAAATCATTAGGATGGCCAATGGAATCACATAAGATATCCACACCGCTTTCAACCCCATGCTCATTTTCGTCATCACTTTGACTTCGTCACCTACCGCATAGACCGTATATGGGTCAGTCGGCACCATGATGACCTTATCCTGCTCCTCCGACATGCCGCAGATACCCTTTGCGTGACATCCGGAACATGCTGAGGACACAACTATCTCCACCGTCGTGAAATCCGGAGTGATCTCTATGATCCTGCCGGTATGTTCTATTTCATTCTTTTTTGCCATATTTCTATTTTCTTTTCTTTGCTGCCATAGCCTCGAACGGATGTTTGAGACCGTCATAGCCGCTCATGCGGCCAGCCGCCTTTCCTACGAGAAGAGGGGCCTCGAAATAAACAGGAAGCCTGTTCTCGTCATCTGTCACCCATATGATCATGTCTTCGTCCCCCTTGAAGACCTCGCCTTCAAGAAGTTTTGCGGCAAATTTGATCGTGTTCACCTTGCCCAGTCCCTTCACTCTGATGGTCTCGCGGCCGTAAAGGATGAAATATACATTGAATATATCATCATCTATGGCGAAGGTCATAGGATATCTCACACCAGGATCTACCGCATCGAAATCCATGTTCCTCGCAAAGAAGAACAGGGCAGGAAGGTCGAAGGTACATGGAGTCAGGGGTATGTCGAGATTCCTCTGGCCGCTGCTGGATGAATACACATCCGCGATTATATGCGGGTCCTGCGAAGCCCAGTCGTAGACATAGGTGTTCCTCGCTTCGTACTTGCCCTCCTGAGTGTCTCTGGTAAATTTGAGAGGTCTGAGTCCGTCCCTGGTAAACCACGACTTGAAGTCTTCCCTTACCTTGAAGAAGAAGTCGAAGGTCTTGCTTGTCCGGCCGTATGCCGAACAGAGGAAGGCCTTCTGACCGTTGAAGACCACTGTATCCAGATTCACCGTTGCCGTACCGACATCCGTGTTTATCGTACCCATCTTGTAATGGATGATGAACTCCATCCTTTCACCGGCCTGAAATGCCAGATTTTCCTCAGCGACAGACCTTACAGGTATGCAATAGGTCTTGTCTGAATCAGAATTCTCCTGTGCATGCAGCGGAAAGGCCGGCAGGCATGTACACAGGAGAATTGCAGATATGATCGCTGACAAATGTTTCATTCATTTAAAATTCGTCATTCATCCCGAACTCATTCGAAGGCATCTGCCCCATGTCAGGGGCAAACGGGACATCATCATTCATCGCCGAAGCGACAGGCATCATGTCAGCCTGGTTCACAAGGCTTTCCTGCTCGTCGACGAACCTTACCTCATCGGCACGGAACCTCATGTCGATGTCGGCGATGGATCCGTTTCTGTGCTTTGCAATGATGATCTGTGTTCTTCCCACATCGTCAGGATTGTCTGAAAGTCCCTGATAATCATAACGATGAATGAAGATTACCATATCGGCATCCTGCTCGATGGAGCCGGACTCACGAAGGTCGCTGAGTTGTGGACGACGGTTGCTTCCCTGTCGGTTTTCCGACTGACGCGACAACTGCGAGAGAGCGATGATAGGTACATTCATCTCCTTTGCCGTCGCCTTGAGGGTCCTTGAAATAGCCGCAACCTCCTGCTCACGCATTCCTCGAAGTTCTGACGGTCCCTGCATCAACTGAAGGTAGTCGACCACGATCAGGCGCACGCCCTTCTGCTTCACCAGTTTCTTCACCTTCGAGCGGAACTCCATGACAGGAAGCGAAGGCGTGTCATCTATATATATAGGAGCCTTCGAAAGCCTCTTGAGTTGGATGTCGAGTTGTTGCCACTCCCAGTCCTGAAGTTTCACACCTCCCTTGATCTTGTCCGCGCTCAGTTTGGTCTCGGAGACCATCATACGGTTGGCAAGTTGCTTTGCAGGCATTTCAAGTGAGAATATGGCCACAGGCATATTGAAGTCCACTGCCGCGTTTCTTGCTACATTGACCACGAATGCAGTCTTTCCGACCGACGGACGGGCTGCAAGGATGATAAGGTCTGACGCCTGCCAGCCGAGAGTGATTTTGTCCAATGACGGGAATCCCGAAGGTACACCGCTCAGGCCGGTCGATTCCTGACGTTTCTGAAGGTCGTCCAATGCCTCGTTTATGACTTTTCCAATCTCCTGGACATCCTTCTTGACATTGTTCTGGATGGCTGCGAAGAGTTTGGTCTGGGCGATATCGATGAGGTCATCGACATTCACTGCCTCGTCATAGGAAGTCTTCAGGATGTCATATGACGCCGTGATGAGTTCCCTCTGTATGCACTTCTGCTTTAGAATCCTGATGTAGAACTCGATATGAGCCGCCGCACCGATCTTCTGCGAAAGTTGTGCAAGGGTGATGGTGCCGCCGACCGCCTCCAGATTTCCCTGAGCCTTGAGTTTCTGGGAAACAGAAAGAAGGTCGAGGGCGATATGTTCGTTGTTGAGCGAACTCATCGCCTCGAAGATCATCCTGTGCCTCTCGCTATAGAAGCAACTTGGCGACAGTTCGTCCATCGCCTCATCCACACAGTTAGGCTCAATCAGAAGCGCTCCGAGCACAGCCTCTTCAACATCAAGAGCCTGAGGCGGTCTGTTTCCCATCTCAAGCCCAAGTGTGTCAAGATTTACTGACTGATTCTTCTTTCTGACTGATCTTTTCTTTACTTCCTCAGCCATAAATCAGATTATTCGAAATCAGGATTTACAAGTATCCTTCCGCAATATTCGCATACGATCATCTTCTTGTTCGCAGCGATGTCGATAAGTCTCTGAGGAGCGATCGTGTTGAAGCAGCCGCCGCAGGAGTCACCGTTGAACACAGACACCACAGCAAGATGATTCTTGCAACTCTGCCTGATGTGGTCGTAAGCGCTCATTGTCCTCTCGTCGATCTTTGCCGCACAAGCATCTCTGTCGGCACGGAGTTTCTCCTCCTCCTGTGAAGTAGCCTCAACGATGGTAGCGAGTTCTTCCTTCTTCGCCTTAAGGTCATCAGTCCTTACAGCGATCTTCTCCTTTACCACCTCAAGTTCGTTCTTCTTCTCGAAGATGCGTTCCTTGGTCTCATTGATGTGCTTCTCCGCAATCTGCCTGAGAAGGTCCTGATTCTCGATCTCCTTGTTGAGTGAGTCGTACTCACGGCTGTTCGAAACGTTCTCAAGTTGAGATCTGTACTTTTCGATCTGCTCGTTGCACTCAGTTATGCCGAGTTTGTTCTCAGTGATGAACTTGTTGTACTCGTCAACCATCTCGGATACGCGTGCAGCCTTAGCCTTGAGTTCTGCAATCTCTGTCTCAAGAGCCTCCACTTCCATAGGAAGTTCACCTCTGAGTTGGAGAATCTTGTCGATAGCCGTATCCGCCTGCTGGAGAGCATAAAGTGTCTGAAGTTTCTCACCGACGCTCAGATCCGAGTCAGCAAACGACTTCTGAATGGACACGAATGTCTCTCTCTGGTCAATAGGAGTTTCGAATTTCTTAGTCTTTTTAGCCATATCGCTTAAAAATAAAATATCGGGTTACTATATATATTCTGTGTAATGCGAACTGCAAAGTTAGGAAAATTTTTCTTTATCAGTGAAAATAAAATGTCAACTATCTCTATTTCACTCTCATAATGGCCTATATCCATGATCATGAAGCCGTCACGGGTAAAGAAATTGTGATATGATATGTCTCCGCTGAGATAAAGTTGAGCCCCGGAAGCCATGGCCGCACCTATGAGAGAGCCCCCCGAACCACCGCACATCGCGACACGGCTTATCTTGCCTTCCACAGGTCTGGACGACCTCAACGCAGTCAGTCTGAAACGGTCCTTAACCAGTTTCACCGCCTCTTCCGCAGTCATCGGCTCCGGAAAGTCTCCCACTACTCCGAGTCCGGTTCCTTCACCGTCCTCGTCCAGGATCCTCACATTTTCGAGACCGAGCCTCGCAGCCATCGCGCCGCTTACACCTGAAAGCACCTTGTCCGCACTTGTATGCGCGGCATATATGCTTATTCCCGCCTTGATGGCCTTGATCACAGCCTCTCCGACCGGATTGTCCGGAGATATCTTCTTGAGACCGGAGAAGATGAGCGGATGATGTGTGACTATCATGTCTGCCCCACATTCAATGGCCTCATCCACAAGTTCCGGAGTGCAGTCGAGTCCCAGAAGGACAGAAGACACAGGATCGTCTTCAGACCCGATGCACAGGCCGCTGTTGTCCCATCCCTCCTGAAGCGACACGGGAGCGAACTCCTCTATCACCCGGATGACATCCTTTACCTTATATACCATATCCATATATTATATCTCTTCACGAATTTCGGCAAGTTGGCTTCTGATGGACTTCAGAGAATCCAGAACCTTGGCCTTGCTGATGACATCCTTCCTGTCTCCTTTCAGACGTTTTGCAGCACCTTCAAGGGTAAGGCCTTCCACCTTTACAAGAAGATGGATGTGCTTGAATGTCTCCACATCTTCCTTAGAGAAAAGGCGGTTACCCTTCGCATTTCTCTGAGGCTTGATGTACTTAGGAAATTCATTGGCCCAGAAACGCACCAGAGAAGTGCTCTCCCCCAGGATTTCGGCCACCTCGCCTATCGTATAAAAATATTTTTCCATAATATTACAATATCATGAGATTCATCATCAATCCATCGACTGCCCGGTAGTCACGGACATCACCAGCATGTTCATATATTCCTCAGGCGTCACATCGGCAAAGAAATGATGGACAGGATCCAGAACGACCGTATCCCTGACCACTTCATAATGGAGATGAGGTGCGAAGGAATTGCCAGAAACTCCCACGTACCCGAGCCTGGTGCCGCGTCTTACACTTCTTCCCTTGACGGCCTCCATGTCGGACAGATGGGCATATCTAGTGAAATATCCGTTTCCATGATCGATCACGACCTGGTTTCCAAGGCCTTTCCTCGAACGGATCACCTCCGACACCACACCGTCCGCCACCGCATAGACAGGTTCTCCGGCAGGCGCTATGATATCAAGGCCGTTATGCATGATCTCCACCTTGTAGAACGGGTTTATCTTCATTCCCACGGAGGCTCCGGTCTGAGCAAAGGTAAATCCGCTCACCGGCTTATGCATCGGAGGCATCACGAAAGAAGAGTCCTTCAAGGCTTCTATGACACTCCTGAAATTCGCCTCTATTCTGTCGGCCGAACCCTCGACCACATCCAGTTTCCTTTCTGCATAACTGACTATGTCACTGTCCGGTATCGAATCGAGACCCATCAGGAAGTCTATCGAATTCATCGGTTCCACTTTCGGAGCCGATGCATGGAATATCTCTTCATATATGCGGTCATCCTTATGCTGAAGTCCGCGTATGACTTCGGAGAGCAGTTCCTCCTGCTTTTCAAGTTCCGGATATTCCTGGGAATACATCCTGTTCTCACTCTTGAGCCTCTGCTCGGTATCCGTACTGAAGAAAAGGGCGAAAATCACATAGTACAGGAAGGCCAGGCCCAATGTAATGACAAAAAACATCAGTATCTTGCGGATTACCGCCCACACTGATGTCCTTGCCTTCTTGAATCTGAAATCATTCTTGTCGTAGATATATTGACTCATGATCGTCCTTTTTCCTTTCTCTGATGCGACGGATGAAGGGTGATGTTCTTAGAGGCGTCAGCCGTATTCTGCACCATAGTCGCATATTCTTCCGGAGTTATAGAAAGGTCGTAATAGTTGGCCGGATTGATCTGGCTTCCCTTGTATATGACCTCGTAATGGAGATGCGGGCCCGAAGACTTTCCGGAATTTCCGCTCTGTCCCACGCATTCTCCCCTCTTTATCTTCATGCCTTCCACAACGCCTACGGACTTGAGGTGGGCATATCTTGTCTTGTATCCGAAGCCATGGTCGATCACGACCTGGTTGCCATATCCGAAAAACTCGAACTTGACGCTTTCGATGACTCCGTCACCGGTAGCATAGACAGGGTTACCCGGCTTCATGGCGAAATCCACGCCCTTGTGCATGGTGGTCCTTCCGTTTATAGGGTCCTTGCGGTATCCGAATCCGCTTGAAAGACGGAACTTTGCAGGGTCAGGATTCACAGGAGGGATAGCAGGTATGCACGAAGCCATATCTCCGGCACGCTTAGACAGAAGAGCGACTTCGTCGAAAGACCTGCTCTGGACATAAGTCTTCTTGGTAAGCACATCAAGTCTCATCGCAGTGCTCTTGAGAAGGCCGGCAGGATTCACACCGTCAAGGTGGGCATATCTGTTGACACCTCCGAATCCGGCGTTACGCACCTCGGCAGGAATCTCGTTCATACCGAAGATGGCCCTGTAAATGTCATCATCCCTCATCTGAAGCGACGAAAGCGCCTCCTCATATCCGTCCAACTGCCTGTTCATGACCTCGACCTTCGAACACCACTCAGCATTCTTCTTCTTCAGGAGAGCGGTCTTCGGGAGTTCAAGACCAAAGACGGAAGTATATATCCAGAAATAAGCCACGGCCATGATTATGCTCACGGCAAAGAACGCCAGCGGCTTGAAAAGACGCGACGCACGGGAACGCTTCTTCACCTCGTAAAGCAGCGTCCTCTGGTTGATTGTATATTTCTTGTTAGAGGCCATTCCCGGCAAAGATAGATAAAATATTCCGATACATCTATAAAAAAATATATTTTTAATAAATACGCGTTGAAAAACGGGCTTTCTATGGACTATTACGGAAAAAAGTTGTAATTTTGCGAGTTATTCTGCCCCAGCATGTCCTGACGGCAGACTGTATGGATAATAAACAATTCGACATATGACATCTAAAGAGATCAGAAAAGCCTTCCTGGACTTCTTCGCTTCCAAGGGGCATCAGATTGTGCCTTCGGCACCTATGGTCGTAAAGAACGACCCTACACTCATGTTCACCAACGCCGGAATGAATCAGTTCAAGGACTGGTTCCTCGGCAACAGCCCTGCAAAATGGAAGAGGGTTGCTGACAGCCAGAAATGTCTCCGCGTAAGCGGAAAGCATAACGACCTCGAGGAAGTGGGACGCGACACATACCACCACACCATGTTCGAAATGCTCGGAAACTGGAGTTTCGGAGACTATTTCAAGGACGAGGCAATCGACTGGGCATGGGAACTTCTCACCGAGGTATACAAACTCGACAAGGACAGACTCTACGCAACTGTTTTCGAGGGTTCGGAGGCTGACGGCACCCAACTCGACACAGAAGCAATGGAAGCATGGAAGAGACATCTTCCTGAAGACAGGATCCTCCTCGGAAACAAGAAGGACAATTTCTGGGAAATGGGCGACACAGGCCCTTGCGGACCATGTTCAGAGATACACATCGACCTCCGTTCAGACGAAGAAAGGGCTGCCGTTCCGGGTGCTTCACTCGTGAACAAGGACCACCACCTCGTGATCGAGATCTGGAACAACGTGTTCATGCAGTACAACCGCAAGGCAAACGGAGAACTCGAACTTCTTCCTAACAAGAACGTGGATACAGGTATGGGCTTCGAGCGTCTCTGCATGGCTCTCCAGGGCAAGAAGTCGAACTACGACACAGACGTATTCACAGGCATGATCGCAAAGATCGAGGAACTTTCGGGACACAAATACGGAGTGACATCGGAAGAGGACATCGCAATGCGAGTGATTGCCGACCACATACGTGCGATCAGTTTCTCTATCGCTGACGGCCAACTTCCTTCAAACGTGAAGGCAGGTTATGTGATCCGCCGTATCCTCCGCCGTGCGGTACGTTACGGTTACACATTCCTCGGTTTCAACGAACCTTTCCTCTGCCGTCTCGTAGGACAACTTGTGGACGACATGGGAGAGTTCTATCCTGAGATCGTGAAGCAGCAGACCCTCATAGAACGCGTGATCAAGGAAGAGGAAATGGCTTTCCTCCGCACTCTTGACAGAGGTATCCGCCTGATGGACAACATCATGGCGAAGTCTGCTGAGACAAAGGTGATTTCAGGCGAGGACGCATTCGTGCTTTACGACACATTCGGCTTCCCTATCGACCTTTCCGAACTCATCGCTTCGGAGAAGGGATATACAATCGACATCGAAGGATTCCAGGTGGAACTCCAGAAGCAGAAGGACAGGGCGCGCAACGCCACTGCAATCGAATCTGGCGACTGGGTTGAGTTCGCTCATTGCGACAACATCGAGTTCCTCGGCTATGACGCCACAGAACTTGAAGGAGTCCAACTCACACGCCACCGCACAGTGAAGGCGAAGAACAAGACCATGTACCAACTCGTGTTCGAGCGCACTCCGTTCTATGCAGAGATGGGTGGACAGGTAGGCGACACAGGATACATCCTTTCCGAGAGCGGCGAGAAGATCCAGATCGTCAACACCATCAAGGAGAACAACCTCACGATCCATGTTGCTGAGCGCATCCCTTCAGACTGCACTGAAAGTTTCAGCCTTCATGTAGATGTTGAAAGAAGGACTCAGATCGAGAACAACCATACTGCCACCCACCTTCTCCATCAGGCTCTCCGAGAGATCCTCGGAACACATGTGGAGCAGAAGGGTTCGTATGTATGCGACAGATATTTCCGTTTCGACTTCTCACATTTCGAGAAACTCACCAACGAGGAGATCAACAAGGTGGAGAAGAGGGTAAATGCCCTTATCAGAGCCAATTACCCGCTCGATGAGAACAGAAACGCAACCATGGAAGAGGCACAGGAGATGGGTGCAATGGCACTCTTCGGAGAGAAGTACGGCGACACAGTCCGCGTAATCAAGTTCGGTGACTCATGCGAACTCTGCGGAGGTACCCATGCCGCAGCAACAGGACGCATCGGCTACTTCAAGATCAACGCCGAGTCTGCAATCGCAGCCGGTGTACGCCGTATCGAGGCTGCTACCGGCGTATATGCCGAGACCATCGTCGACGAGATGGAGAGCATGGTACGCATGGTAAGGTCACTGTTCAACAACGCACCTGACCTTACAGGAGCAGTCATGAAACTCATCCAGGACAACGAGGCCCTCAAGAAGCAGAGCGAGGAAATCTTCAAGGAGAGGACACTCGCGCTAAAGAACACGCTCCTCGAGTTTGCAAAGGAGATCAACGGCATCAATGTCGTAAGACTCGAGCGTCATTTCGATCCTGTAATGCTCAAGAACGCCGCGTTCATGCTCCAGAAGGAGACTCAGAATCTTGCAATCACTGCAGCATTCGAGCATGAGGGCAAGCCACAACTCCTTCTCATGTATTCCGAGGACCTCGTGAAGGCAGGCCGTAACGCAGGTGCAGACATCCGTGAAGCGGCGAAACTCATCCTCGGTGGCGGCGGCGGACAGCCTGGCCTCGCTACAGCAGGAGGAAAGTCCGTTGACGGTCTTGCAGCAGCAGGAGAAAAACTTCTTGAGTTGGCTACACGATAATCAGCATTATGAAGAGACTCGACAGATTCATAATCAAATCGTTCATCGGACCGTTCATCGCGATCCTTCTGGTCGTCGTGTTCATCCTGATGATGCAGTTCCTATGGCTCTACATCGACGAACTCGTAGGTAAAGGATTGAGTCTCAAAGTGATAATGGAATTCCTCGGTTGGGGAAGCGCGACACTTCTGCCGCTTTCCCTTCCGTTGGCCACCCTGCTGGCATCCATGATGACCATGGGTACCCTCGGCGAGAACAACGAACTTCTGGCCATAAAGGCGGCGGGAATCTCTCTCCAGAGAGTCATGGCCCCGCTCATCATCATAAGCGTGGGAATCAGTATAGGAGCCTTCTACATTTCCGACGACCTCATTCCGGTGGCTTACAACAAGATCTACCAACTCAGGGAAGACATCGGCAAGACCAAGGAAGAGATCAAGATACCTACGGGTACATTCTATAACGGAATCGACGGATATATCCTGCGCATCAACGAAAGAGACGACGAGACCGGCATGATGCACGGCGTGATGGTATACAACCACACCAAGAACAAGGGAAACACCAGTCTCATAATCGCGGATTCGGCTCTGATGAAGATGTCGAAGGACAAGACATACCTGACGTTCACCCTCTACGACGGAACCGATTACGAAGAGACGAACACAAGAAAGTACCGTGACACGACCCTTCAGTTGCAGAAGATCGACTTCGACAAGCAGTCGATGATCATACCTCTTGAAAATTACGCATTCCAGAAGTCGGATTCAAGCCGTTTCAATGACCAGGTGAAGTCAATGAACCTCCAGCAACTCCAGCACGGCCAGGACTCTATCGGAGCCTTGAACGAAGCAGGAAAGCAGGAGAACATTGCGGCCATGAGAAGGTCAAGGACACTCCGCTACAATGCCCAACTCGACTCCGCTTCCAAGGTGAGGGCAACCGTTCCTTTCACAAGAGAAGACATTGGTGAATGGGCGAGCATCGACCAGGAGATTGATGCCGTGACCAAGGCAAAGACAAATGCGGAAGAACTCCAGATGGCCCTCAGTTCGTTCTCAAGGGAAAGGTACCACCACACCTACACCCTTCGTCTGATCGACATCGAGATCCTGAAGAAGTTCGCGCTTTCGATAGCCTGTCTGATCTTCTTCTTCATCGGTGCACCTCTCGGAGCACTCATCCGTAAAGGCGGTCTGGGAACACCTGCCATAATCTCGGTACTCTTCTTCGTGGCATACTGGGTGATCGACATCTCCGGCACAAAACTGGCCCGAGACGGTGCTGTAGGCCCGTTCCACGGAGTGTTCATCTCATCATACATCCTCCTTCCTACGGGACTTTTCCTGTCGTGGAAGGCCATAAACGACTCCGCAATATTCAGTGCGGACAGCATCAAGAACGGATTCAGAAAACTAAAGTCAAAGGTCATGGGATTCTTCAAGAAGACACGTATAGTATATATGGGTACACCGGAGTTTGCAGTAGCACCTCTCGATGCCCTTATCAAGGAAGGTTATAACATCGTCGGTGTCGTTACAGTTGCCGACAAAGCCAGCGGACGCGGACTCAAGGTCAACGAGAGCGCCGTCAAGAAATATGCTGTGGAGCACAACATTCCGGTACTCCAGCCTGTTTCCCTCAAAGATCCGGAATTCCTTGAAGCACTCAAGGCATGGAAGGCGGACCTTTTCGTTGTTGTCGCTTTCAGAATGCTTCCGAAGGTCGTGTGGGAGATACCTAAACTCGGAACATTCAACCTTCACGCTGCCCTTCTGCCTCAATACCGAGGTGCCGCTCCTATCAACTGGGCTGTCATAAACGGAGAGAAGACCACCGGAGTCACAACATTCATGATTGACGAAGGAATGGACACAGGAGGCATCATGTACCGTTACGACTGCAAGATAGGTCCGGACGAGACTGTGGGAGAGGTTCATGACAAACTGATGGAAATGGGATCGACACTCGTTGTGAACACAGTGGAAGCCCTCATCGAGAACAATGTCGAGTTCCGCCCTCAGAAGAGTTTCATCCAGGGATCCGAGATCCTGCATCCGGCTCCGAAGATCACCAGGGAACTCTGCCACATAGACTGGAACGGCAAGACCAAGCATGTATACAATCTCATAAGAGGTCTGAGCCCGTACCCTGCAGCATTCACAGAACTTGTCAAGGAAGACAAGACAATTCAGTTGAAGATATTCAAGGCTGCAAAGATCGAAGGAGAAGCATACACATCAATGCTTGCCCAGAACGGTATGGAAAGCGCCGTACCGGGCACAGTACTCTCGGACGGAAAGACTTATCTGGCATTTGCGACCGCAGACGGTGCGATAGGCGTGAACGAACTGCAGATATCAGGAAAGAAGAGAATGGCAGTAAAGGATTTCCTCATCGGATTCCGCGAGCCACAGACATATTCGACCACAAAAGGAACATCTTCACAGATAACCGGAAAACATGCATAAGACAGTTGTCATCATCTGCGACGGCAGATTTCCTAAGACGGAATATCCTCTTTACCTTATCCGCACGGCTGACTTCATAGTTTGCTGTGACGGAGCCTTGAAGAAATATCTCCGGAACATGGAAAAACTTTTCGGATCCTCCGAAAGGCTTCCGGACGCCGTTGTAGGCGACATGGATTCGCTTCCGGCAACGCTCCAGAAGAAATATGCCTCAATCATTCATAAGGTGGACGAGCAGGAACACAACGACCAGACAAAGGCATTCAGATGGGTGCTGGAGAATGTCAGCGAAATATCGGACATCCACATCGTCGGTGCCACCGGAGAACGTGAGGACCATACTATCGGAAATATCTCCCTTCTGATGGAGTATGCAAGGACATATGACCTTCAGAACATGGAAATCAACGTAGACATGATTTCCGACAATGCCACCATGTTTGCTGTCACCGACACATTCGAGATGGAATGTGGAGAAGGCAGGAAAGTATCTATCTTCAGTCCGGACAACAGCCTGAAGATAAAGTCCGAAGGTCTGGAATGGCCGACTGATGAGGTTGTATTCGACAATTGGTGGAAAGCCACGCTCAACCGCGCCGTGCAGGACAAGGTCAGACTGGAGTTCAGCCACAGGTCAATCGCACTCATAATGTTGGATTAATCGGGCTTTTTCAGTCTTTTTATTAGGAAATACGCAATTTTAGTTATATTTTTGACAGATAAACAACAATCTGATTTTAATTCATAAGAAATGGACACTAACAAGTACATCCCGACAATCGAAGCGATAGACAAGGCTTCCGGCGTGCTTGAGGAAATCCTCGAACCTACACCGTTCCAGAAAAATCAGAACCTTTCGGATCTTTATGATGCCGAAGTATACCTCAAGAGAGAGGACCTCCAGATGGTGAGATCATACAAGATCAGAGGTGCATACAACAAGATCAGGTCAATCGACCCTGAAATATTGAAGAACGGTATCGTCTGCGCAAGTGCAGGAAACCATGCCCAGGGAGTGGCGTTCTCATGCAACAAACTCCAGATCATGGGTTCCATCTTCATGCCTACCACCACTCCGAAGCAGAAGATCGAGCAGGTAAGGATGTTCGGAAGAGAGTTCATTGACATAGTCCTGACAGGAGACACATTCGATGCGGCGAATTCTGCAGCCATCAGATTTGCAAAGGAAAGCGGAAGAACCTTCATCCCTCCTTTCGATGACCCTAAGGTGATGGAAGGACAGGGAACCATCGGACGTGAGATCCTGAAACAGACAAAGGAGAAACTTGATTACATATTCGTTCCTATCGGAGGCGGCGGACTCGCATCCGGACTCGGTTCATATATAAGACAGATGTCTCCTGAGACAAAGATCATCGGAGTCGAACCGGGCGGTGCGCCTTGCATGAAAAAGGCCATAGAAGCCGGCAAGGTCATCAAACTTGATCACATCGACAAGTTTGTAGACGGTGCGGCCGTGCAGGAGGCCGGCGCGCTCACATTCGAAGTATGCCGTGAGATCCTCGACGACATCGTTGTCGTTCCGGAAGGAGCCGTATGTACCACCATCATACAGATGTACAACAAGAGCGCTATCGTTGTCGAACCGGCAGGCGCTCTTGCAGCCGCAGCATTGAGGTTCTATGCCGACAAGATCCGCGGCAAGAAGGTGGCATGTATCGTCAGCGGAAGCAACAACGACATCACCCGCATGGAGGAAATCCGCGAGAAATCGCTTCTCTATGAAGGTCTGAAGCATTATTTCCTCGTGAACTTCCCGCAGAAGTCAGGTGCCGTACTCTCGTTCATAAGGGACGTCATCGGTCCTACAGATGACCTGGTATATATCCAGTACATCAAGAAGACCAACAAGGAATCAGGTCCTGCTCTGATCGGAATCGAAGTGGCGTCAAAGGACGGTTTCAACGCCCTCGTACAGAGAATGGAATCACATAACGTACAATTCGAATACATCAACGAAAACAATAAATTATTTGAAATACTAATCTGATAACATCATGGCAAATATCGACTGGAGCAAACTAACGTTTTCCTACACCAAGACCAACACTATCCTCAGGACCACTTTCAAGGACGGTGCATGGACTCCTGTAGAAAGTCTGACCGACGACTACATCAACCTCAGTTCATACGCAGGCGCGCTTCACTATGCTATCGAATGCTTCGAGGGTCTCAAGGCATTCAGAGGCAAGGACGGACAGATCCGTCTCTTCAGACCTGAAGAGAATGCAAAGCGTCTTCAGAGATCTGCAAAATACCTCGGAATCGAGGCACCATCCGTTGAGATGTTCGTGGAAATGTGCAAGCAGGTGGTCAAGGAGAATATTGATTACCTTCCGCCGTATGAGGTTTCCGGAGCATCACTTTACCTCCGCCCTACCCTCATAGGATCCAATCCTCAACTCGGAGTCCAGTCTTCGAAAGAGAGTACATTCCTCATGCTCTGTTCACCGGTAGGAGCATATGTAGGAGGTGCATTGGACGCAGTCGATGTTGTCATCGCAAGAAACTATGACAGAGCCGCACCTAACGGTTCCGGAGCGTTCAAGGTTGGCGGAAACTACGCATGCTCGCTCTACTCTCTCAATGTGGCTCACGAACTTGGTTACAAGGCAGTCCTTTATCTTGATCCTGCGACAGGAAAGTACATCGACGAGTTCAACTCATCGAACTTCTTCGCTATCAGGGGCAACTCATACATCACTCCGAAATCACCTTCGATCCTTCCTTCTATCACCAACATGTCACTTGAGACAGTTGCAGCCCATCTCGGCATGGAAGTGGAAAGAAGACCTGTGCCGGTAGAAGAACTCAGCACATTCGAGGAGGTCGGAGAATGCGGTACAGCAGTCGTGATCACTCCTGTACACAAACTCGTGGACAAGCCTTTCCTTGAATCAGAAGAGGAAACAGTATATACATACGGAGACGGACAGTGCGGTCCTAAGTCACTCAAACTATACAACTACATCAGAGCGATCCAGAGAGGCGAAATCGAGGATCCGTTCGGTTGGAACGTATTCGTTGACTAACACTCCCTATCAGTAATCCATCCCTGCCGATAGCAGATATCGGCGGGGATTTCTTTAATTTCAACTATGGAACAACTTACTCAGAAAAGAGAAATATGGATTGACTGGCTGCGAGTGACAGCCTGTTTCCTTGTCATGCTCACACACAGCACGGAACCGTTCTATCTCGGAGGAGAAGGCTCGCTGATCCTCACACAGTCAGATGCAGTATGGGCAGCGGTCATGGATGTATTTTCACGTGCAGCAGTCGTGCTGTTTGTGATAGCGTCAAGTTATCTCCAATTCCCGCTCCATTATGAAACCGGCACATTTTTCCGCAAAAGGGCGACACGAATACTGATTCCGTTCTTTTTCTGGACCATCGTTTATGCATGCATGTGGGGAGAACCGGTCCAGAACTTCAAGGGCCTGATCTGGAACTTCAATTATGCAGCAGGACACCTCTGGTTCGTGTACATGCTCATAGGAGTATATCTCATCATGCCGCTTCTCTCCCCATGGGCCGAGAAGGTCGGCAAACGCGAACTGCAGATATATCTTGCAATCTGTCTCTTCACAACGCTCATCCCGTTCATCAGGGTATGGCTCGGCGGTTCCGCACCTGTGATTTACGGTCCTTCGGGAATCCCTAATCCGGCAAAATATCCTTTATGGGGTGAAGCAAGTTGGAACACATACGGACTGTTCTATTACCTGAGCGGATATGTAGGATACATCCTCATGGGACTTTACTTCCGTAAATTCGTGGGCGAACTGTCATGGAAGAAGACCCTTTGCATAGCACTTCCTGTATTCATGGCAGGCTTCTGCATCGGCGTGTTCGGATTCCTGCGCAGAGTCGGTGCCGATTCAGGCGGAGTGTTCCCTGTGGAAGGCCCTGTCGGACTGGCCGCACTGTGGGAGACCCCTTGGCTGAACGATTCCATCGGAGTCGCATTCATGGCTATCGGATGGATTCTTGTTCTGAGAAAATTACAGACTCCCGGCAAGTTCTATCAGAAGATCGTGCTTCCTGTTTCAAAGGCCGGCTACGGCATGTACCTCAGCCATATGGTCGTGCTCGTCCCTGTATGCGGATGGCTCCGTGAGGCTCTGAAACTCGGAAACGAAGGCGTTCTGGGAGTTTGGACAACACCTGTACAGATCCTTGGCACCGCAATCATCAGTTACATCATCGTAGCATCGTGCTGCGTACTTATCCAGAGGATACCGAAAATCGGCGACAAGATCGTAGGCTAACAATACGGTCTGACTTTCATAAGAGCCGACTTTAACCATATTAAACTAAACAACCATGAAAAACCACATGACCATCGTCTGCCTTGCAATCCTGGTCCTTCTCACAGGCTGCAACAAAGCCATGTCACCTCAGGACAGGCTTACCGTCAATGATGACAAGATCAATGAAATCATCGCCCGGATGAGCCTTGAAGAAAAGGTCGAAATGCTTCACAGCAAGACCAACATGTCTTCGGAAGGAGTTCCGAGACTGGGCATCCAGGACATCAAATATACCGACGGACCTTTCGGAATCCGAGAGGAGAACGGTGACGGATTCCGCCCGCTCGGATGGACGCTTGATTCGGCCACATATTTTCCTACCGGCTCGGCTCTTGCCGCTACATGGTCAAGAGAACTTGCTTACAGGAACGGAGCGGCGATGGGCAGGGAAGGCCGTCTGAGAGGCAAGGACATCATCCTCGGACCGGCCATCAACATCCAGAGGCTCCCTGTCGGAGGACGTACATATGAGTATCTCAGTGAAGACCCTGTACTGGCCGCCCGCCTCTCGGTAGAATACACCAAGGGCGCACAGGATGAAGGAACGGCTGTCTGCCTGAAGCATTTCGCCCTCAACAACCAGGAGACCAACCGTGGAAGCGTCAATGTCGTCGCTGACGAACGTACGATGCGTGAGATATATCTCAAGCCATTCGAGGCGGCGGTCAAGGAAGGCGGCGCAATGTGCGTGATGCCGGCATATAACAAGGTCAACGGATATTACTGCTCTGAAAACGCCCATCTTCTCAATGAAATACTTCGTGGCGAATGGGGTTTCAAGGGAATGACCGTATCGGACTGGGGAGGCACGCACAGCACTATGGGTGCGGCACTTGGAGGCCTGTGCGTCCAGATGACAGGCGACAATTACTTCGGCCAGGCCCTTATCGATTCCGTCAGGAACGGTGCCCTTGATGAGGCCGTCGTGGATGCCAAGGTCCGTGAAATACTCCGTCTGCGATTCGCCATAGAACCGGTTCCGGAAGATGTTGCCAACACCATCATGACTTCGCAGCCGGAGAGTCAGAAAACCGCACTTGAAATCGCCCGCAAATCGATCGTCCTTCTCAAGAATGAAGGGAATACGCTTCCGGTTTCCAAGGATATGAAGAAGATAGCGGTCATAGGTCAGAATGCCGTCCTGACGACAGCGGCAGGCGGTATCGGAGCCGGAGTGAAGACTCTGTACGAGATTTCTCCGCTTGAAGGAATAAGCCGAAGAGCGGCAGAGGAAGGCATCGAGGTCACATACGCACCGGGATACAGGAGTTACAGCATGAGTTGGGGCAAAAGAGGACCGCTGGGGCCGCTGGAGGCCGGTGATACTTCCGACCCGGCAGACCCGCAACTGCTCGCAGAGGCTGTATCTCTGGCCAAGGAGGCCGACATGGTGATATTCTTCGGAGGTACCAACAAGTCTGTCGAGACTGAGGGCAGAGACCGCAGGGACATCGACCTGCCATGCGGACAGAACGAAATTGTCAAGGCCCTGCATGAGGCCAACAGCAACCTCATCACAGTCCTGATTTCAGGCGGCCCTACCGACCTGCGTTTCCTCGCGCCTCATTCTCCTGCAATCCTGCAAGGCTGGTGGAACGGCATGGAAGGCGGTACAGCCCTGGCAGAGGTTCTCTTCGGAGACATAGCCCCTTCCGGCAAACTTCCTTTCACCTTCCCTCTCAGACTTGAAGACTCCCCTGCTTATGCAACAGGCAGTTTCCCTGGCAAGAGCGCCGGTGAAGACCTGTTCACACTGAGGTATCGTCTTGACGCCACAGGATACACCCGTGAACAGATCGAGGAATATATCGCAAATCTCCCGGATCCCGTATCCGAGTACAAGGAAGGCATCCTGGTAGGTTACAGATGGTTCGACACTATGGATGTTCCCGTAATGTACGCTTTCGGACACGGACTTTCATATGTGGATTTTGAATATGGAGCCATCAGATGCAGCCGCCGCAAAGACAATATCCGCGTAAGTTTCGACCTCACGAACCTCGGAGACATGGAGGCCGACGAAGTTGTCCAACTTTATGTCAGAAGAACCGGTTCCAAGGTGGAACGCCCGTTCAAGGAACTTGAAGCATTCGACAGGATCACTCTAAAAGCCCATGAGACAAAGAACGTCACCCTAGAATTCCCGATAAGCGAACTTGCCCACTGGGACATCGATTCAGACGGATGGGTTCTCGAACCCGGCAGATTGGAAATCCTTGTCGGCGCAGCCTCCGACGACATCCGCCAGAGAGGAAGTCTGGAGATTTAGCATACATACCTGACACAAGCATAGCGGCCTTTCTTTTCGGAAAGGCCGCTGTTATATTAGCAATTAAGAAATCCGGTCGGCAAATGCTGGCATGGGATATCCAAGTCCCGCTCACGCAAGGACTTGTTATTCCTGGACGCAACGGACAGAGTAGCCGTACGCACGGTAGTCGTAGCTCATATTGGTGCTACTGCTGTTGAAGTTGAGGCGGTAGGCACTATTGCTGGACGGTCTGGACGACCAATAGTCGCCGTAGCCACCTCGAGCGAAGGCATTGCCGCCACCGTAGTAGAGGTAGCCGGCAGCAGGGAAGAACACCTGAGGAGCATCGGCAAGATACGTATAGTCGCCTGCTAAGTATCGTCCATTCTGGCCGTCAACTGTAGTCCAAGACGAATAATTATTACTCAAACCATCCAACTCTGCGTATGTAGGAACACGCCATCCAGTAGGACATGGGTCATATTTTGTCTTGACTGGGGCGGATTCTGTGCCACTGTTCCAGAACTCATCATTCTGTACCTTGCTCCAATCGCATGGGGAAACATCATTATAGTAAAATTTTTCAGCATTCTCTTCCGACTGAGCAACACTCGGCATCACTGGACCTTCAACACGATTATCTCCCGATGGGTAACTCTCATCGTTGCTGGAATTGCCCTGACCATATTTCCTGCCCCACTGATACATTTTTCCATAAGGGAAACCCTTGCTGTCTGATGTAGCAGCCTTGTAACCGCAATTAACTGGAGCCCAGACTACATCACCGATGGCTATACCCTTGCCGTGATTGAAGCCATACTCATCTATATAATCTGATGATGGGGTAACACAAGAGACAACCTTTACTGTGCAACTTGCAGAAGCACCACCGACTGCAACGGCGGTAATGACTGCCGTGCCGTCCGAGAGAGCAGTTACCGTTCCATCCTGATTGACCTCGACTACTGATGAAGCAGATGAACTCCAAGTCAATGTCTTATCAGAAACATCGAACGGATCTACATCTGTTTCAAATGTGTAAGAGGTATTTGGGGCTATCGTTAGGGATGTACGGTCAATGAAGACTGTCTCTACCAGACCTCCATCAGAATCGTCTTGCCCTGGAGTTTCCCCAAGTTTGAATGCCGGCATCGTAAGAAGGGATGACCTGAGCACTGTATTGGCCTTGTCGGTCTCAACTGTATAGGTCTTGCTGTCTGAATCAGTGACTGTGACTGTGAAGCCCTTGCTGAAAAGCACCGGCGGAAGGGCGAGTATGAACTCTGTGGCGGTGCTTTCATTGAGTTGTACGCCGGAACCACAGTTCAAAGTCACAGAAGTGGATGCACCGGAAGCCATTGTGAGGGCAGGCTTGGTCTCGTCGATATATGCTGTCACTGTCGCAGCACCGGAAAGTTTCTCGGAGTTCTTGCCTTGAAGAGTGATGGAAACCACCTTCTGGGTTCCACGGAGTTGGAGTTTCATGCCGCCAAGAACATTACGGAAGGTGATGTTGTTGTCTCCACTTACAGCCACCATTGCCATGGCACCGTTACCGAAACTCTCGGGCACATAGGACTGTTCGGAAGGAAGGGCTACACCTAGAACATAGTGTTCACCTGTTTTTAGACACTCTATTACATCGGAGTATGGATAATATACCACATTGTGTTCCCATTCATTGCCGGCGGACAAATCACTTCCATTTCCTGATGAGACCATAGAGAAATCAGCATATGATTTACCCACGAATGAAGGCTTCACCTGATATTTGTGACCATATGATGACTTCATGAATGCAACAATCTGATCTCCTTCCGACCATAGAATATTATTATTCTCATCCATAGTCGTCCTAGTAGTATTTGCATCTTCTATTGTAGCATAAAGAACGCCTATATCAGACGCAGAAGTAAGTCGTTCTTCATTTTTCTGACATGATATAAAAGCAACTAAAGTCGCCATTGCGACTACTAATCTCATTTTCATAAGTTTTGAATTTTCTGATTTACCAAATACCTTCGTTCTCTTCCATTCCTTCCAATGATTCCAGACTGCTACTGCACGTCATTCCTTCAGGCTCAATTTCCAATAGATTAATAGAGGGAGCCTCATAATACTCCTGTACCATATCACAATCACTCGTCATATTCTAATTCGTCTATTGAGAAAACAT
The DNA here is from genome assembly GCA_045539115.1 of Candidatus Cryptobacteroides sp. Classification (GTDB taxonomy): domain Bacteria; phylum Bacteroidota; class Bacteroidia; order Bacteroidales; family UBA932; genus Cryptobacteroides. The sequence goes on from JAZQES010000076.1 coordinate 41,944, forward strand.
GATGTATGAGAGTATAATCTCCATTGAACCACTCACACTCGACCATATCAGAATGCGTTCTACCATCAATAGTCTTGAATGGATAAGCCTTTACAGTCATTGCCGGACCTCCTGATTTAAGTCTGACAACATCACCTACTTTTAATTCCATAATCTAATATCGTGGTCACCCCAACCCCAAAGATGATTTATATATACAAAGAAAGTGTGGAGTTGAATTCGTTTATCTGTTAGAAGGTTGTGGAAAGACCTGACTAGATATAAACGACACAATACCCCACACTCGGATAGATATGGGGTATCAGGACACGCAGAATGTGCCCGACCACAGAAATCTATACGAAAGTGAGTGTTGTTCCGTATCGTCCTACTAGTCTTGAAAACTTCCACATTTTCTAACAAGGACTTGCGAAAAACACTTTCACAATATGTAATGTCAAACGGTCAAAACCGGATGACACCACAAATGTAAGAAAAAGTTTTTATAAACGGACAACACTCACAGGGGTAATGTGCGAGGATGAATAAAGGATAATTATAACGTTCCGTTTGTCTCGCTGTATCAAGAGCGAGACAAACGGAACAGTTTAGATTGTTATTCCTTCTGTTATCGGAAGTCGTGTTGCGTAACAGTTGATCAGATCCGAGGTAACCTCTTCAGAAGACTTATTTCCAGAATCTGTCCGGGTCGTGGGTTACAGTATAGTTGCGGTTATGGAACGGCTCGAATCCTTCCGGTACGAGAGCGTAGTAACGGTTCCTCAATGCGCTTTCAGGCAGTGAATTATAATCCTCCTGATAGAATCCCAATGCGCCCCAGCAGCAGAACCAGTAGGTGTTCTTTGCCATATACGCGTAGTAATGGTCCATCTTGGAACTGCCATTCTCGAAGCCGTGGTAGAACAGCATTTTGTCTCCGCTTATGTATTTCTCTCGCATCTGCCTGATAGAGAGCAGGTTGCCATCAAGATCAGTAACATAACGTCCTCCCATATCAGTATCAAGCATTGCCCATTGCTGCGTTTCCGGCAGCCATACTTCATTTACGACGTGGCAGTCCTGATCGTTCTTGTCCTGTGGCAGGCATGTTATGAACCTGGCCTTTATGCCGGCTGCATGAAGGAGTTCAAAGGTCATAATGCTGTGCAGGCGGCAGTTGAATGCCGGAGCGACGTCCTTGGTGTATTCCCATAGTCCGATAGCGTTCACATATTCCGGATATTCCTTCTGATTGTCGTGAGGGATATTGAAGGCCACAAACTTTCCGATCGCAAGGGCCTTGTCCCATGTTGAAGCCGCAGCATCATACAGCGTATCCAATTGGAAATAATCCATGATCTCCTTTGCCCGTTCCGGATAAGCGACATAGTCTATGTCTATGAATGCCGGATCTGCACTATAAGGGCCGCATGTCCTCAGAAGTTCCACACGCTCATCGAACAAAGCGATGGTGCTCTCATTGACATTGATGCTGATTTCATAATACTTTGTGACTTTCAGGAATGTAAAGAGGCTGACGGTCAAGGCTCCGATGACTGCCAGCAGATATACGATTGTCTTGACAATAATCTTGATTGTCCGTTTCATATAATTGTTCTTTATTGTTGCTTTATGGTCATATTTGCTTCTACCAGATCCTTCCTGCATACCTGAATCTGAACAGGAGAACCGTTTCCTTTGATATACACAGGACTATCCTTCTCAACTATCATCGCCTTGACACCGTTGCTTTCAAGTTTGTTGCATATGACTTCTGCAGTCTGAATATCTTCGCATTCGGCGGCTAGGACAAGTACATTCTCATCTTCCTGAATCTTCTTTTCCTTAAACTTCTGGTAGAATTGATCGAAGATTGCACAAGCGAAACTGAAAGAAAGCCAGTAGACTGTTCCAAGAGCGAAGTCCTTGTCCGAGAACCTCTGAATCAGCCACTCTATCAGCATCATTCCGCAGAACATTATCGTAGTAGTCCACAAGATCTGCCGACAGATCTTGATGATCTTGTCGCTTCTGTCTTCTTTCTTTTTGCGGCTGTTGATTATATCGGCAATGATGATTCCGGCTGTAGCGGCGATGCATCCTGCCGCAGTGCTTATCCAACTGACGCCATCCTCGCCACCAAACCATCCGAATATCATATCTATGATAAACATAGTGACAGCGTACGTCAAAATCAGCACAAAACTCATCAGAACGTATGCCAGAATCTTATTAAGGATAGTTTTATTTTTTGAAGTCATAAGCCTTCTTTGCTTTATATAGAATTATATTGTTGGTAGTTGAATATATTACAGCCGCTATAATAGCCAGATAAAGCCAATTGAAATATCCTCCCAATCCCCAACAAAATCCGACTATTGACAAACCTGTCATTAGTGCGATAGAGACGAAGTTGGCTATTATCATTCCCTTTTCTGTCTTGGCAAGATATGCCGGATTGTTTTCGTTTTTAATACGTGTATAAAGGCTTATAGAACCGAAAACGATGATTACGCCAAATGTCGTTGCCAAGATTCCGTCAAATCCTTCATCCAAGGTTCTATCGACAAAAAACACAGCAAAAAATGCCATCATCAGCACAAATGAGGCCACACGGCATATCTTCAAAGTTTTCATAGTTATTTCTCCTTTTGTTTTTTCAACCTATAACTCGCATATATAACTCCCCAAAGTCCGAAGGCAATCATCATTACCATACGCAATACAGAAATGTTGTTCCCTCTTTCGCCAGGAAAGACCATTACAAGCACAAGAAGGAGTGCAGAGAAAGCAAAGATTGTCCAAAGTAGAGTTTTGTGTGTTTTAGCTTTCATAATGTAGTCGTGTCTATTTGTTTAGTCAGTTATTTTTCAGTTTGCGGTACTTTGTCAGATAGTATATAAATAGAATGCTGCTGCATAGCAGACATCCGATGGCCAGATACAGGACAAGGTCAGATGAAACTCCGGACTTGGAAGCGGAAATCTGTGCAAGACATACGCAAAGCAGGGATGCAGATGACAGCCCATAGGCCTTCAGAAGGCCATGCAATTCTTTTTCTGTGTGATTTTTCATAGCTATTCCTCCTTTTTGAATTTCTTGAGTTCATTAAAATAGATGAAAGCCCATAGAATGGCGAAGACAAGAAAGATTACTCCTCTGAAAATTCTTCCTTCATCATCAATGAATTCCAGGACAGACAGCACCAGCCACCCGATTGCAATGATCGGCCAGCCGATGCGCCAGGCTTTGTTGGATTTCGGTTTGTTCATAGTTTTATATATAGACGCTCGTGAGCATCATTTTGCTACAGTCATAGTATAAAAAAGCGAGGAGGTCAGCGGAACTTATCTGCTTTCTACAAAGTTAGATAATTTTTATCAAAAATGCATTCTGAATTCTTAATGTCGAGTTCCAGTGAATATTACGTATGGAAAATTCACTAGAACATGCCAAAAACTCCGGAAACAGTCCTGAATATCGAGTTCCAGTGAACATTACGGTTCCAATCTTCACTAGAACTGGTTTTCCGAGGAAGGACCGAAGGGAACGTACTGGAGACACCTTGGACGAAAAATGTTCCGAATGCGGACAAGGTGTATTGGAATCCCGCATTTTGATCAGTAAAACCGGATACCTTGGACGTTTCTACGCAAAAAAATGGCCGAGGTGTACGGCTTCGCTGTCATGCATACGGTCATAGGGAGTGGAGGAATCTAAAAAACACCCGTAGAAGTGCGTAGAAACGGGGGGCGGTGCATTTTTGGTGCAACTATTTGGACATAGAAAAAGCCTACAAGATTGAAACTCAATTACTTGTAGGCTTTTGTTGCGGAGAGTGAGGTTTCATCAGAAAACGCCACTGGGTGGTCTGTGTGGGCATTTTTCAGAATCGAGGTCACAAGTGACTTACACTCCGTTTAGTCATCATGACTACTCGAGTAGTCATCGCTAACTTTTGCCCTTCGTTTTTCCAGACTCAAACTCCTCGAAATCGTAGGGTTCAAATCCCCCTCTCACCGCAGAAAACGGCATTACAGATAATTGTAGTGCCGTTTTTGCTTTTAGTGTGACAAAAAGTGTGACAAATTTGGTGTCCGAAAGGTGAGTCATTTGCAAGAAACTGCAAGTGGCTTTAATTGAAATGACGGATTTCTATAGTTTTACAGTCCCTTGTTAAGAAACTCTCTCAAGGAAATATGCTTGATTCCATTCTCATCCCTTGAGGTTAGGAAAGGAGTGGCGCTGATCACATATTTCGGATGATTGTCACGGATCTTCTCCAACGGACCGAATTCCCTGTCTCTTGTAGACTGTTCCCCCATCAGATATGTTACCTGCACATATGCAGTTTCGCCAGGTTTAGTGCATACGAAATCCACTTCCCCTGCACCAAGAACGCCAACCTGCACTTTGTAACCTAAAAAGCACAGATGCTTATACACAGCATTCTCGATAACCTTCTCGATATACGAATCCATTCCACCCTCTGCCTTGAGATTACGAAGACCAAGATCATCCCAATAGACCTTTTCGTTGGACTCCAGAATCTTCTTTCCGTGAATATCAAAGCGAGAAGCCGGATTCAGCAGATAAGCCTCCTCGTAGAAACTTCTATACAGAAGTACCAGATTGCTCGATATGCTTTCACCCTGCGATTTCATATACTTTGATATGCTGTTGGCAGAAGTCAGTTTACCTGTAGTGTCAGCGTAGAAAGCAATGAGATTATTTAAGAAGGGAACATTACGTATGTCGTGACGTTCGATAATGTCCTTTAGCATTATGGTGTTGAATACGCTCGAGAGATAGGCCCACACATGCTCATCACTATCCAATCCGATCTGGCGAAGACCAGGAAGACCTCCATAATTCAGATACTTCATCAGCGACTCGTCGCTGTCCTGAAGATCATGAAACATAAGAAACTCCGGATAAGTCAGCGGATGTACGCGAATCTCGACATATCTGCCAGCCAATAAAGTCGAGAGATCGCCAGACAGCATTTTAGAGTTACTGCCTGTGATTATAACATCTGTATTATCCTCCGTGTACCAACTGCAGATGCTCTCCTCGAACTTTTCAATCTGTTGAACCTCGTCAACAAGAATACAGTTATGCTTTCCTGGCAGATACTGGCTTTCGATGTAGTTATCAAGGTCGTCTTTTGTCTTGATGTTCTTGAATGCCTTCTTCTCTTTATCAACATAGATTACATTTATGTCCTCTTCCTTAGAATGTCTTTCAATAAAGTCCTTAAGAATAGAACTTTTACCCACACGACGAGGACCAACAAGGACAATGATATTGCCCTTTCCGATCCAGGAATCAACCTTGTCAGCGTAGTATTTTCTTGTCAAAATCTCCATAGTGTCATTTTATTTGTAGCAAAAATAACACTTACAAACAACAAAGCCAAGAGGATTGAGTGTTTTATTGTTTTAAGGCAATAAAAAGAATTCCCGTTCACCAGAATTATAGAGCAACAATACCCGAACGGTACAAAGACGCATTCGGGTATCAAGTGGATTTTGTCATCAATCATTTATCCTGTCGTTAACTGCTTGGTGTTCTCCCCAATCACCTCAATCTTATAGTGCAGGATAAATATGTTTCCAGATGAGGTTGAGTTCGGCCTGCATATTCTGGATATGTGCCGTGGTCACCACTACGGCATTCTTTTCAGGAACTACGAGGATATACTGACCGTTTGCACCGTCTGCCCGGAATTAGTTGTACCTGCTCCTCCACATCTGATACCCATAGCCCTGGAGCCAGTCACTTGTCTTTGCGAACTTCTTTAGTTTGTCTGCATCATCTGAATTCATACCGGCAGGAACGCAAGATACTTGTGCCGCTGAAGCCGCTTCAATCCATTCGGCCAGAACGACCTGACGACCGTTGAACTGCCCTTTCTACTGCTGCAAGATATTTTTCTGCCGCTTTAGTCATCTTGGCAGATGCCTCACCACGTGGAAGAGACTTGGTGAGGGTATTTATGTCTATGAGATTTATTCCTCTTTCCTGGATCGCCTTCTTGACCTCAGGATTTTTCAGGAGATCCGTAACTCCCTGACGGTCAATCGCTACATCCTCGTAGCCCACGTGCATTACGGTCTGCATCTCAGAATCGTTGTATGCAGGATGATCCACGAACATATATCTCTTGCCTTCCTCAAGCTTGTCCAGCATCTTGATGAAGGCGGCAACCTTTTCTTCAGCAGTACCTTTCGGACCTTCATAGCCGACATATTCAAAATCATATTGCTCGAAAGCATCGAAACGGTCCACGGACGGAAGATTATATTCTTTGGACAGTTTCTGTATGAGGGCATTGGCTTCAGGACTGTAGCCTGTTGACATCATATGGCCGGAGATGTGTGTGATCTGAGGAATGTTTTTCAGAGCGAGTTCGATCTGTGCGCGGAACTCCTTCTCGATTTCCTTTATGTCGAATCTTGAGGCATTTTCCATCACGGACTGTCCCGGATATGCAGGATTCGGTCCCATCATCGGGAAGAAATAGCCGTTCTCATCCACCAGACTCGGGCAGTTTGTGAGAGGTCTCCATTTGACATTCTCCCACTCGCTGGTAATTGCCAGGTGCACGCCGACGTCGAGGCCGGGGTTTTCCTTCAGCATCTTCACTGCCTCGGGGAACCAGGCTCCCACGGCAAGCACCTCGACAGACCTGGCTATGCCGTTCTGATAGGTGTCAATGCTGGCTGTATTTACGGAATGCAGCGCTCCCATATCATCGATTCTGATGACAAGTTCCTGAGCGAACAATGCCGCGCCCCAGAGCAGGGACGCAGCAATGATGATAAAGCGTTTCATAGTGTATTACTTCTGAAGTGTCAGTTCATTGATAGGCTGAGCCGGAGCTAGGACATTGTTTACTTTCCAGCTTTCCGCCTTCTTGAGTCTGTACTCTGCTGTTCCGCGGATGTCGGCTGCATTCGCTCCGAACATCACCTTGTATGTGCCGGCTGCAGTCTCCCAGGCAGAAGCCTCTTCTTTGAATGAAGCCAGAGTATATTTGCATACATTGATTGTGAGGGTCTGTGACTCACCAGGAGCAAGCTCCTTTGTCTTTGCAAAGCCCTTGAGTTCGTATGCAGGCTTCTCAAGGCTTCCTGCAGGAGCTGCGACATAAAGTTGTACGGATTCCTTACCTGCGACAGCACCGGTGTTCTTCACTGTGATTGTAGCGGTGAATCCCTTGTCTGTTGCTTTTACAACAGGCTTGCTGTACTCGAACGTAGTGTAAGACTTTCCGTATCCGAAAGGATAGGATACAGGTACGTCTGCTGTCTGGAAATATCTGTAGCCCACATAAATGCCTTCGTTGTATTCTGTGTAGTCAACATCCTTTGTCTGTCTTTTTGCGCCTCCCCACAGAAAATCCCAATCACCTCTCTGTGTAGTCTTGTAGTTGTAAGGGAAGTTATGCGATGAAGGAATATCAAGGTAACTTACAGGGAATGTCATAGGAAGTTTTCCTGAAGGGTTTGCCTTTCCGCAGAGGATGTCTGCAACGGCATATCCACCCTCCTGTCCCGGAGTCCAGGCAAGGAGGATTGCATCCGGAATATGCTTCCACGATGCAGTTTCTATGACGCCTCCGATGTTGAGGACCACCACGAACTGCTTGCCAGCTGCGTGATATACATCTGCTAGGTTCTGTATCATCTCTCTTTCGAGTCCAGTGAGTGTCCAGTCTCCATCTTTCGCATAACGGTCACCACCCTCTCCTGCATTCCTTGAAAGTGTAAAGATTGCCAGATCTGAAGCGGGTTCCATTTTTTCAATGAATTCGCGACTTACCTTCATTTCAGAAATCACTGGATCACCGAGGAGAACTCCGCTTGCGCCTCCGTTGTTTCTGAGTTCTGTTTTTGCAAGTGCGATATATTGCTCGTACCACTGCTGTATATCCTTGTTCACCTCAAGCCCGTTTACGGCAAGGCCTTCAGCGACATTACGGATATACGGTTTGTTCACGTTTCCTGAACCAGTACCGCCTGCAATGAAGTCATATGAACCCGTACCGTAGAGTGCCACTTTCTTTACATCCTTAAGAGGGAGTACACCATTGTTCTCGAGAAGGACCATTCCCTCAGGAGCAGCCTCACGAACGAGTTTCGCGTGAGTCTCGATTTCCGGCTTATTAGAGTACTCGTACTTGTTGAAGCGAGGGGTCCTTACGATGTACTCAAGCATATTGCGTACATTTCTGTCGAGTTCATCCTGAGTTATCTCACCTGTCATTACTGCTTCGATTATGCGATCTATTTCAATCTGCATACCGGGCTCCATAAGGTCGTTGCCCGCTTTGACAGCCTTGACTGTGCCCTGCTTTGTACCCCAGTCTGTCATCACTATGCCGTCAAATCCCCACTCGTCGCGAAGAACTGTAGTGAGAAGGTCGTGCGACTGCTGAGTGTACTCTCCGTTCAATTTATTGTATGATGACATCACAGTCCAAGGATCAGCCTCTTTTACTGCGATCTCGAATCCCTTGAGGTAGAGTTCGCGAAGGGCGCGCTGGCTTACGCGTGAGTCATTCTCCATACGATTCACTTCCTGGTTGTTTACTGCAAAGTGCTTCACGCTGACTCCGACTCCGTTGCTCTGGATACCCTGTATGTATGCTGCTGCAATTTTTCCGGTAAGGAACGGATCCTCTGAGAAATATTCGAAGTTACGTCCGCAAAGAGGGTTTCTGTGGAGGTTCATACCTGGTGCAAGAAGCACATCGGCTCCATATTCAAGAACTTCATTACCCATAGCAGTTGTGAGTTCCCGAACGCGTTCGGTGTCCCACATACTTGCCAGAACGGTTCCTACAGGAAAGCCTGTGCAATAATATGTATTCGGGTCATCATCTCTCCTTGGAGCAATTCGGAGACCCGCCGGGCCGTCTGCAAGAACTGTTGCCGGGATTCCAAGGCGATCGATAGGACGTGTGGTACCTGCGGCTCCCGGAACCAGTACTGTTGCGGAAGCCGTCATACTTCCGGCAGTCATACTTCCCCAACCGGCTCCTACAAGAAGGGTAGCCTTCTCTTCGAGCGTCATTGCGTCAAGAACTTCATCTATATTGTCTTTCTTTAGTTGAGGTGTCTGAGCCATCATTAAATTTGCTACTAAAATAGCTGTTGTTGTCAGAATGCTCTTCTTCATTTGAATTTATTATTTAAATCTTACTTGAAAAGTTTCGGGATAAATTCTGCCAAATATATCCTCCAGTTCCTCCAGATGTGACCTCCACCGTTTTCAAGGTATTCGTGAGGATAGCCGTTCTCATTGAGTTTTGAGACGAATTCTACATTGACGCTATGCAGGAAATCAGTGTTTCCGCAACCGATCCACAGAAGTTCAGGCTTCTTGCTGAAATATGTTGAGAGTTTCGCATCAAATTCTTGATAGATCGGAGATACGGATGTGTCGTTCACGCCGATTGCGGCTGAGAACATACCCGAGTACCCGAACATATCAGGATTGTTGAGGCTGATATATAGAGTATGGAAACCACCCATCGAGAGTCCGCAGATGGCGCGGCTCTGCTTCTTGGCAATCGTCCTGTAATTGCTGTCGATGAACTCCACGATTTCTGGGAATGAGGTCTCGAATGTGCCGTCCATTGTCTGTGGCAGAGCAGTCGTAGGGTGGACATATCCCGTAGAGTTTTCTCCTGGCGCGGCCTCCTGGGAGATGTTGCCGTTGGTGAAGACTACGATCATAGGCTGGGCCTTACCTTGCGCAATGAGATTATCAAGCACCTGAACGGCACGTCCCTGCGCAATCCAAGCATCCTCGTCTCCGCCGATGCCGTGGAGAACGTAAAGTACAGGATATTTCTGCTTCCTGTTCTGCTCGTATCCGGCAGGAGTATAGACGCTTAGGCGACGGTCGAAACCGGCAGCAGCACTCTCATACCATACCTTTGATACGGTTCCGTGCGGTACATCCTGAATTGTGTAGAGGTCTGCACGTCCGCCTGGAACGATGAATGCACTTGTCAATGAGGCAATGTCGCGGTTGACCCACATATTGTTGTTGTCGATGACGTTGTTGCCGTCTACATTGAATGTATATGTGTACATTTCCGGAGCGACCTTGAAGTCGGTGGTGTATTCCCAGATTCCGTTCTGCCCTTCCTTAAGTTCGGCCACTCCGGGAGCATCGAATGTTCTTTCCTGACCGTTCATCTCGAATGTCATCCTTCTGGTAGGAAGGAAGTCTCCAGATACTGTGACCTTTACGGCTTTAGGAGCGCGATAGCGGAATGTGACGGTACCGTTTTCATTGATCTGAGGTGATTCTACTGATCCGCCGCCCCAGAGTGCTTCCTGAGCGGATGCACTGCCTGCCATAAGAAGGACAGCAACGATTGTTATGATTCTCTTCATTTCCGAAGTCTTATTTAAAAAGGAGTGGAGCGAATGTATTGAGATAGAGACGCCAGTTTGCCCATACGTGACCGCCCTCACTTACATAATATGTATGCTCGAGGCCGTTTTCTGTGAGAGCTGCGTCGAGTTCGTTAGCCTGCTCGAAAAGGAAATCTGTATTTCCGCAGGCAAGCCAGTAGAGTTTGTAACCGGCCTTCTTGATACCCTGAAGTTGAGCATCAAGTTCCGGAGACTTTCTTGAACCCATTGAGAGAGGGCAGATGTAGTCAAACTTGTCAGGATACATACCTGTGGCAGCGATTGTATGTCCTCCACCCATTGACAGACCTGCAATGGCTCTATGCGACTTCTTTGCTACAACTCTGAAGTTCTTCTCAATGAAAGGGACAATCTCCTCCACAAGACTTTTTACATAAAGATTGCGGTTTTCAGGATTTCTCCAGTCCAGTTCAGTGGTCGGAAGACCGAAAGTCTGGGCTGCCTGCTGGTTAGGATTGCCGTTAGGCATAACGACGATCATCGGCTTTGCAAGACCTTTCTCTATGAGATTGTCCAGAATTTCAGCAGTACGTCCCATCGATGACCAGGCTTCCTCGTCGCCTCCAGCTCCGTGAAGGAGATAGAGGACAGGATACTTTGCCTTCGGATCAGTCTCATAACCGTAAGGAGTATAGACTGTAAGACGGCGGTTGATACCGAGAATCTCGCTGTCATACCAAGGATGACTTACTGTACCTCTCTTGTTGGCAGGTCTGTAGTTCTCAGTGCGTTCACCATCCACGAGAAGCATACTGAGATAGCGTGAGCCGTCACGCTGGACCATAACGTTCTGTGGGTCATTAAGCATCACACCGTCGGCAATAAAGCTGTATGTGTATATCTCCGGATCTGGACAAGGAATGGTAACCGACCACACGTTGTTTTCTCCACGTGTCATATCGATTGTTGTACCCCATCCCGACATCCAGGATCCGTTGAGTTTGACAACGGTCGCATAATCTGCCTTAAGCCTGAAAGTTACGCTGTCATTCTTGACTTCGGGTGAAACAACAGGTTTTTGTCCCCACAGTGCGAAATTGCTCAGTTCTTGTGCCGATATTACATTTACTACTGCCATTACAGCGATTAAAAGTGACAATAATCTTTTCATTGTTTTTCTTTAAATTCATTTCCAATGACCTCAAGTGCTTTAGGAAGACATTCTTTCCAAAAATCCCAAGTATGAAAACCCGTACGTTCTATCCAATCACATATCACATTATTTGCATTGAGATATTCCGACAACGCTTCTGCTGAGTCATTGTTTACTACAGTATCTTCTGTGCCGACTTCAATAGTGAATTTAGGGAATACGGTTTTGTCATTTTGAGAATCAACAAAACTGTTCATCGATCCAAAGACAGCCGGGCTCATTGCATATGCGTAAACAAATTTATCCGGATATTTCAAAGCGTGATAAAGCGTACCATATCCGCCCATTGACAACCCTGCTATGGCCCTTTGTCCATTGAAAGAGTACGTAGCCTCAACCTTCGGCATCAGTTCTTTGTGAAAATATGATTCCCAATTACCGGAAAAGAATGTCATCTGACCATCAGGCATTACTATTATTATAGGAATATCACTTTCCTTTACATATGACGATGCGAATTGCTGTGCGAGTCCGTCATCAAGCCAGGAATTCTGGTTTCCTCCAGCCCCATGCAACAGATATAATATGGGATACGATCTTTTCTTACTGTAACCTTCAGGCAGCCAAACAGAATATTTCATTTGCTGATCCATAAGTTTGCTTTGAACAGTGAGATCTCTTTCGACAATCTCTTTCTGCTCGTCTCTGCCCAGAATAAGATCCATATTATCGGAAACATCGGAACTGTTATCCTTGCCACAAGCACCGAGAACAAACATTCCCAGTGCTATGGCAGTAAATATAGTTAGATTTTTCATTACTTTGATAATTTGCCGGTATAAACAGCATTTACTACAGATGACTCCAGACTGATAGTGTAGGTATCACCTTCGACTTCAACATTTACAATACCGTCGGTGACGTATTGATGTGATGAAGCATTATCCTTAACAGTAAACCAAGTAGTACCGGAAATTCCATATTGTCCGTCATATCCGATTCCGAATTCTCCTTCCTTTAGTGTAGTTCCATCGGCAGATGCCGTGTATGTGCCCGGCTTGACTGTACCATCATTACTATACAACTCAAGTTTGAGATAATTGCCGTCTCCAGAGTATGTATAAACGTTAGTAAAGGTAGTCCAATCAAAAGTTACCGTATATGTGAATCCTTCTGTTCCGAGTTCGACACCTACCAGATTCTGACCGTATTCCAGATAACTTGTAAGTGAGATGAAACTCTTGAGTTCAGTTCCAGTCACCGGTGGTGTTGGAGGGACTACAATCGGCTCGTCACCAAAATCAACGATTCCACGAAATGAAATGCGATAGTATTCTTCGTTTTCATTCACTACGACACCTCGTATTTCATAGATATCTTCAGCCTGACCTACAGTAAGACTACCGTCGAAAATCGCTTCACCGTCTATAGAACCATTATAAGTTCCTGGTACCGTCGCTGTTATCACATTGGAATAAGTGTCGGGCTTCAAACCCCATTCCGACCCGCAGAAGTCAAGGTGTACCTTTTCTCCTGTTTCTGCTGTCAAGGTGAGAGACATCTTATATACATCATCATCGACTGTTTCTACGTTGATTTCAGATGCTTCGACACTCTTCAGTTCAGTTATGGAGAACAATCCTTTAAGTTCATCCGGCTTATTCACAGAACAGGATGCAGTCATAGCAATGATGCTTGCCGCAAGTATAAATGTTCCTATCTTCTTCATAATTAATGTTTTTATGATTATAATTCTTCTTCAGACACTGCCGCCCAACCTGGATTCTGCTCTATGTTACTGTTAAGCAGTCTCTCTTTGGCCGGAATAGGCAGAAGTTCGTGCCGTCCTTGAACAAAGCCGCCCTTTGAATTCGTGTACTCTTCCTTGGCTGTTGTGCCATCAAAGCACATAACCGTCTTACCCTGATTCTTGAGAATTTCATATGCATCTCCCCATCTGACAAGGTCAATATAACGACATCCTTCGAAGCATAATTCAAATCTCTTTTCGTTCTTTATATCATCCAATGTGACGCCTCCGAGCGGTGTGAGGTGTGCCCTGGTGCGAACTTCATTGATATATCTTGTCGCTTTTGCATTATCGGCAGTGAGATTTGCTTCTGCAGCAAGCAAAAGAACTTCTGCATAACGCATATATCTCCAATTGGTCTTTACGAGAACATTCCAACCTCCCATAGACTGAACAAGATCTTCCTCAAGGCAACGGAACTTCCAACTCCAGTAACCTTCGTGGCCGTGAAGAGTGTTTGTAACAGAGAGCCCCATCTGATTTCTAACAAAGTCATAGGTCTTGATGGTCTGATCCAGCCTGTAATCATCTCCGCCACCTTTTGCATTCCACGCCTTGAAGTCATCATAAAGTTGCTTGCGAGGGTTTTCAAATCCATATCCACCGATGTTCTGTCTGTAAGAATCTTTTATGTTACTCCAAGTAAGCATATCGTTTCTCCATCCCCTCATAACTGAGACATAATTCTGAAAACTCCAGGACGTATTATTATCATCTGGCTGATTATTTTCAAGTATCGATTCGATTCCAAATTCAGTATTTTCCTTGAACATATCCCCATAATCACCTGCATATAAGCCATAGAGACCGCTGTTGATTACTACATCCAAAGCCTCTGCCGCTTCATCATTCCGTCCTGCGAAAAGAAGGGCTTTCCCATAGAATGCATAAGCTGCTTCCTTGGTCACTCTGACAGATGTCTGATTATCTTCCTTACTGGTTTTAGAAGGAAGTACATTCATCTCGATTGCCTGCTTGAAATTGTTTATTGCAAACTCAAGAAGTTCTCCTTCCTTAGAATTAGCAGCAGCGTACTCTGAAGGATCCAACAAATGATCAACTACTGGAGCCGTGCCCCATAACATTGCAAGATATAGGTTTGCCCAGCCACGGAAGAAATATGCCTCAGCCACACAACGCTTTTTAACAGGAGTATCAGGATTTACTTTTGATATGACAAGGTTAGCATTGTAGTTGACTCCATATAGCCCGGAGAATGAAGACTCTACGGCTCCATTATCCGTACCGAAACTATACTCGTTAAGATTCTGAAATCCAGGATTATCACCTTTTGAGCCACCGCCTGCCCAGCAATCATCTGAAAGCATATTGCACATCATAAACAGATTATAATGCTGTCCTCCCCAGGATGAATATACAGTAGCGATTGCCTGCTCCGCGTCTTCGTCTGTCTTGTAAAAATCTTCGACTGCTCCTAGATTTCCTTTCTTTTCAATATCAAGGAAATCAGAGCATCCGGTCAGAGCAGTCATAATAAAGGCTATTAAAGCCATCAATAATATCTTGGTTCTCATAATTCGTTGCTTTAGAATGTAATGTTAAGTCCTCCGACAATCTTTTTCGCAAAAGGATACGCACCCACATCAATACCCTGTCCCGATCCCGTACCAGCCGAAGCCTCCGGATCAAAACCTTTATAAGATGTGAATGTAAAGAAGTCTTCAAGCGAAACATAGATACGGCATCTTGAAATTTTTGCTTTATTTATCAGTTTTGCTGGAAGTGAATAACCCAACTGGATCTGCTTGATCTTGAAATATGATCCATCAAATACCATAGCGTCTGAATAAATGTATTGGTCGATGTTTGCATTTGCAGCAGGTGCTGTAGCATTTGTGTTGTCCGCTCCCTTTATCCACCTGTTGTCATACCAGATTTCTTTAAGTCTGTTTGACGAAAGTTTATCCTGTCGCTGAAGACACATAAAGATTTCATTCCCAAACGCGCCAGTTCCAAATACAGTCAAATCAAGACCTTTCCAGGCAGCGTTGATGGTGATGCCATATGTTCCTGTCGGAATAGCGCATCCGATATCCGTTTTATCATCCTCGTTGACAACTCCATCTTTGTTGAGATCCTTCATCAATGGCGCACCGTTTTCATCCAGTTTGTCAAATCTGTAACCATAGTAGTACCATACTGGATGCCCAACTTCAAATGCTGTAATGGTGTTGTTTGAATAAGAATATCCTGATATACGAGTCAAAGAAGGATGAAGATAAGTGACCTCATTCTTGAGTGTTGAGATATTTCCGGAAACACCATAACTGAAGTCGCCGACAGAGTCTTTCCAACCGAGTTCTAATTCAAGACCTTTGTTCTCGACATTTCCTGCATTCATAGGTGATGCGCTTCCTCCAACAATGAGAGATGGTGTCACACCTGTTACAAGAAGGTCCTTGGTCTTTTTGATGAAGTAGTCAGCTCCGAATGTAAGTCTTCCATTGAACAATACAGCATCAATACCTATGTTAGTCTGTTCTGAAGTTTCCCAAGACAACTCGTTGTTACCCATAGTCGATGGTCTTGCACCATATATATAGTCGTATGGTGCTCCGTTTATAAACGGATATATTCCAGACTGAGTCATATCGGTAGAATAAAGGTATCCTCCAAGAGGGGCGACACTACCGTTTCGTCCCCAACTTGCTCTGATTTTTAATGTATTTAGCCAAGACTTTGCATCCTTCATCCACTCTTCTTCCGACAACATCCATCCGGCTGATACAGCAGGGAAATATCCCCATCTGTTAGTAATAGGCAACTTAGACAAGTCATATGCATCGGCCCTGAATGTTGCCTGAATCATATATTTGTCCGCGTAACTATAACCTATTCTGCCGAAATATGAGTTCTGAGTTGCTCTTCCGGAACCTCCGCCTACGCCTTTTGTAGCATTGGACAATCCGTAATTAAGGTCTCCGAATCCATATGGATCGTCTTTGGCTACTGCATCTCCCACTTCATCATTACCACTATAACTGCCGTTGGTTGAATATGAATTACTGTCTGAGAACGACATACCGATCATTGCAGTCACATTATGCTTTCCTGCAAATGTCTGGTTGTAATTGATGAAGTTTTCCCATTGATAGTAGAAACTATTGCCTGTTGTTGCGCTTATGCCGATATATTTATTGGCAGAAGAACCTGAGGCATAGAACTTATGACTATAAGAAGGAGAATGGTATCCAGCAAAACTGTATCCCAATCTGGATGTTACCACCAAATGTTTCCAAGGCGTGAAATCCACATATGCAGCACCATTGATATTGAATCCTTTCGTGCTACCTTCCGAACGGTCACGCAAGATCATAGGATGTACTGATTCTGCATCAAAAAACGCAGATACACCATAGTAATCTCCATTGGTGTTCTTAAGCAGGGTCTGACCGGTAGCAAGGAGATTGATCATATTTTCCGGAAGGCGTTCCGGACTTACGGTGTCAGGAGTCAAAGGATCAAGTTGAAGGACTGAAGCCATCATATTTCCATATGTTCCGGAAGCTGCGACTGACTTGGTAGTATAACTCTCGATCTGATTTGTTGTTCCTATCTTAAGCCAAGGTTTTACCTGATAATCAGCATTGATCACTCCTGTAATGCGCTTGTAAATATCTTTATCACCCTTTACGATACCGTTGTCATCAAGGTATGACATTGAAACATAGTATGAGCCTTTATCGTTTGCTCCCTGAGCAGAAAGGTTGTGCTTATGCATAAGGGAATTGGTGAATGTGACATCTGCCCAGTTGGTACTGGTCTTTCCATCCCAGCCACGTGAAAAGATATCACCTATGTTATTCAAGATATTTCCGTCAATCATATATTCTATGTACTGCTCGGAATTCAGGAGTTTAGGCAGGCTTGCAAGGCTTTGTGAGGCGATCTGAAAATCATAACTGATGTTTCCGAAACCATCATCCTTCTTTTTACCTTTTTTCGTTGTTACAAGCACTACTCCATTACCTGCCTGTGCGCCATAGATGGCAGCAGACGCTCCATCCTTGAGAACCTCGATACTTTCAATGTCGTTTGGATCAATCCCGGAAATATTACTTTTCCTTACTCCATCGACAACATATAATGGAGACATATCACTGTTGGAACTGTATCCTCTGACCCTTATAGCCGGTGAAGATCCTGGAGCACCGGAAGTGTTTACAACCTGAACTCCGGATGTCTTTCCCTGAAGAGCTGCCTGTGCATTAGAGACAGTCCTGTTCTGAAGATCTTCTTTCTTTACCGAAGATATTGAACCGGTTATCGAACTTTTTTTCTGTACTCCATATCCGACAACCACAGTCTCTTCAAGCAGTTCTGTGTCAGGCTTCATGTTGATGTTCATTGTGCTTCCCGTCACAGGTTGTTCGATGGTAATGTACCCCATGTAATAGAATTCCAGTACGGCGCCAGGACTTACGACGATATTATATTCTCCGTCGTTACCTGTCATAACTCCGTTAAGAGTTCCCTTTTCGATGACACTGACTCCAACCATCGGGCTTTGCAGTTCATCTGTTACCTTGCCGGTTACCCCTATCTGATCTTGTGCAGAAAGGGAGAGACAACCGAATAAGATAAAGAACATTGCTATCGCTGATGTTCTCATCTTGAAAATGGATTTGATGATTCTCATACGATTAGTGATTAGTGTTGTTTGTATAGTGTAATAAGATTCGTATTATGCTCAGATGCTGTTTATAAAACAGATTAATTCTTCATCGTGGTTATATGCCACCATACATTCGTTGTCAAAAAACATTGTGGCTCCTTTTTGACAAGTGTACTCCGGCCAATGTGGAAGGCTCTCGGTGTTCGGATTTCCTGTATATGCGAAATTAGTCCAAGCCTTACTCATTTTATCTGCCAATCTTTCTGCGCCCGCGCCACCTCCGGTAAACGAACTATGGAGTCTTGTATTATTGAAGACAAAAGGAATATCAAGGCAGTGAGTACTCCTGAATATCCCGTCAACAACCGGACTTTCCCAAGAAAACATATACATATATACGGGTGCCCCTTTCTGTCGGCTTTTCAGATTCGCCAAAGCAACTGATTCCGGTCTGTAACGAAAATCTGTGTCAATATAATCCAGTGGTTTACAATCAGGATATGCTTTGTTCAACAATATGATGTACTCATCCGTACGACTGCCATAGATTTTCTCCAATAATGGCCTTAAGGCATCAAAATCCTTATTTCTCAATTGTGACAGATATGTGCTCATAGTGAATTCGTGTCGGGTAGTCCCGATAATCAGAGGAATATCTTTCGATTGTTCAGGTGCAGCGCCGTAAAAAGGATGCAGAGGGAGTATATCGCCATCAAGCACCGGTGTCCAACCTGTGATGGGGGTCGCATACCCTTCCAAACGTGCTTCTTCCATTATGGATGCAATGGCTTTCTCTCCAGCCGAAGCAAGTTCCTGATAAGGTATGTTTTGGATAATATCGATATCAACCGGATTAATTTTTAGATTTTCCACAACAGCGACTCCTATCCTCCGAGACCATTTGTTTTCCAACACTTTTGTCATCGGACCACTTTGAATGATGGCTTTATGGAATAGTCCTTTTGCCGAAGGCATTGCAAGCAGTGTGGAGACTTTACGTCCTCCTCCTGATTGTCCGAATATTGTAACGTTTGAAGCATCGCCACCAAAATTATGTATATTGTCCTGAATCCATCTCAAAGCAGCAACAATATCAAGAAGTCCTACATTCCCAGACTCCGCGTACTTGCTTCCATAGGCAGAAAGATCCAAATGTCCAAGAACATTAAGCCTGTGGTTCAGAGATACCACCACGACATCTCCTTGCCGTGTAAGATTGGCTCCATCATATGAAGGAAGTTCCTGGCTGGAGCCGGTAGAAAAACCTCCCCCGTGTATCCACACCATAACAGGGCGTTTCTTACTGTCTGAAATATCCGGTGTCCAGACATTGAGAACCTGACAGTTCTCGTCCGGATAGCCATCGTCCCAATTGAATACAAAGGCCTGTTCGTCATTTTTCCAACCGGTTCGTGGGCTTTGCGGACATACAGGGCCATACGAGCGGCAACTTCTTGTCCCTTCCCAGCAGTCCGGATTTGTCGGGGGCATGAAACGCTCCGCCTTCGCATAGGGAATCCCCTTATAAGTAAATATACCATTCTCTATGTATCCGCATATCTTACCTGATACAATCCTGATTTCAGTTTTCTCAGAATCCGACACCACCATTGCATTGTCATTACAGTTACATTTGTAAATGGTATTCGGCGTACTGACGTTACAGCCGTATATTAAAGTCAGGATGATTGCACAACAGATTGCATTAACAGGTCTCATAGATTCTTCGGATTATTCGAAGGCGAATTTCCGAAGAACTTGGCAGAATGCCTTTCTTATGCGTTTTAATTATTTTCCAGGGCGTACAAATGTTTTTCTGTCCGTTCATTTTGTTTTCTATTTATTCAAAAGAGGAGTTATTCCAATTGAAAATCGATTCGTTTTCTTACATTTGGGTATAAAAAAGATATATGAGTAAACTATTCTATCTGATAATAATCATTATTCTTGTCTTCCCATCCTGTGTCAATAGACAAGAACTCGAAACAGGAATGCCGCTGGACACATCTATGTTCGTCTCAAATGACCTTTCCAATCAAAAAGTCTCATCTTTTGCTGAAGACGAATTCGGTCACATATGGATTGGCACTCAACGTGGCTTGAACAAACATAATGTGTACGAATACCGCCAGTATTTCTGCACTGGGGACACCTTAAGCCTGCCTGACAATATGATTCAGACAGTCTTCCGGGATTCGCAAAACAGATTATGGGTCGGGACTGCGAATGGCATATGCTACTATTCAGATAGAGACAACTTCATAAATTGCCCTATTGAATCGTTGAGCAGGAATATTGCTCAGATCATAGAAGACAAGTCCGGTAGGATTTTTATAAATACAGTAAATACTCTTTGCGAATACGACTCTGAATCTGGTGTATTCGAGGCAGTTATTCCTGCTTTGGAGACGACGAAGACCAAAATTGTCAGATGCTATATTTCGCCAGATAATCTCTTATGGGTAGTATGCCCCAATTCCATTAGGTCTTTCGAAATCTCTGGGATGGTACAGAAAGATTCCATAAGTCTGTCAAATCACCATACGGTATCATATATGTCTGAAGACGGTTTGATCTGGCTGAATTCCATAGGCGGTATTCAAATTTTCGATACGACTACTAAAGATTTTATTTCAATAGCGGACGAACTGACAACAAACCCGGTACTATCCTCTTCCTATATTACAGGATTCTATCCATATAATGATAATTTCCTTTTGATCAATACCGAAAACCACGGACTGTTCGTTTACAATAAAAAGACCGGTTCTGTCAGACATCAAAATGATATTGATTTCCCGTTTGCTGTACCTGATTCACGAATAAATACGATATATCAAGACTCTCAGAATAATCTGTGGATCGGTTCCGTCGATCAAGGCTATACAGTGGTTTACAGTTATAAGGACCACTTTAACAATAATAATTTTTTACATACAAGTACAAAGGGGATGTCTGTGATATCTTTAGATTGTGACACTAAAGGCAATCTGTGGATCTCGACGTTGAAAGACGGTTTATACCTATGGACTTCAGGTGACAATAACCAGTTCAAGGAAATTGACACAGAATCTCTTTTCGGAAATAACGTGGATATCAAGTGCGTTTTTTGTGATAAAGATGACAGGATATGGCTGATTTCATCGTTTGGTGAAGTAGTCGTCTGCAGATTTGACGGAAGAAATCTGTTACAGGAACAATCTTACCAGATATTTCTTCCTATAGACATAAGTCAAGATGATTATGGTACCATCTGGATATCAACAGCATCAGGATATATGTGCTACCTTCGCTCAGATGAGGATGATTTCAAATACCTTGATGTTGTAGATCTGGAGTTCACTTTTATAACATCTATTCTTCCATATGATCGGGACAGGCTTATTGTAGGGGCATTTATGAGTAATCTGAAGGAAATCAACACAAAGACTTTTGTGAGCAAAGATGTCTCTATTACTGAAGAAGAATGGAAAAAGAGTATAAAACACTCGGCTTTTATTCCGACTGATATGTATGTGGATTCTGCAGGGAATATATGGATAGGAACATTCGCTAATGGACTACTGTGCTATTATAAGGAATCAGGGCGACTTACTCAAGTACAAGGAGCACCGTGCGCCGACATTTCTGCCATAGAAGAAGATTTATATGGCAATCTTTGGGTAAGTACACAATTTGGACTTGGTAAATATGATAGAAGCGTAGGAAAATTTATAAATTGGTATAAAGCAGATGGGATAGGCGGGAATCAATTCTATGAGAGATCTTCGTGTCGCCTTCCCAATGGTGTTCTTGCTTTTGGCGGAACGCACGGGCTTACTATTTTCGATCCGCTGGACGTAACTGTCAGCAAGTCGATACAGATATGTTTTGAAGATCTCAAAGTCCATAATGAATCTATCCAGCCAGGTGAAGGGGAATGCATAGAAAAGTCGTTGACATATAGACCTGATATATTTCTTGAGCACAGCCAGAATTGTTTCAGTATATCTTTTGCTGCGATAGACTATAGTGAATATGAACGCGTTCGATATTTCTATACTTTGGAGGGATTTGACCACCATTGGATAGATGCTCACAATAACAGAGAGGCCTTTTATTCCAATGTTCCCCCTGGTAAATATAACTTTAAAGTTCGCATAATCAGCAATAGCGATGAGAAGATATTGTCGGAAGATTTCCTATCAATCAAAATAGATTATCCGATCTGGCAGACTTGGTATGCTTATATTCTGTACGTCCTTCTTATAGCCAGTGTTATTTCCTTTATCGTATGGCTGATTAAAAGGATGGCAATGGAGAAGATGGAAAAGTTAAAAGCCCAACAGGAAAAAGAGCAAGAGAAGAAAGTCAATGAGATGAATATGAATTTCTTCGCAAACATATCACACGAGTTCCGCACTCCGTTGACTATGATTTCTGGCCCGATTACGCAACTTCAAGAGTCTCCTGATATGAAGGATAATAATAAGAGACTCCTGAACATTGTTCAGAGAAATATCAGACGAATGTTAAGGCTAGTAAATCAACTGCTGGACTTCAATAAACTTGAAAATGACACTCTCAAACTTCAAGTTAAACCTATTGACCTTATTACCCAACTCCGTAATCTGACAGATATATTCTATGTAACTGCTACTGAGAAGGGTATCGTCTTCAGAACTTATGGTCTTGAGGAGTCTTTGACCATATGGGCTGATGAGGACAAATTGGATAAGATTTGCTTCAATCTTCTTTCAAATGCAATGAAATTCACTCAGGTTGGCGGAAAGGTGGAGTTCAGTCTGGATGTCATCTCCAGGGAGGACGCATCACATTTCTTCACTCTGGAAGACAAGGACACCGATACCAGATATATGAAGGTTGTTGTAAAGGATAGCGGACCGGGGATACCGGAGAATCAACTTGAAAAGATATTCGACAGGTATTATCAACTCGAAAATCAGATGCGTGGACTGTATAACTGGGGTACTGGAATAGGACTATATTTCGCCAAAACATTGGCTCATATGCATCACGGATATCTTAAAGCCGGCAACCGTGGTGATGGCGTCGGGGCAGAATTCACATTGTTGCTTCCTGTTTCGGAGGCCTCATATTCAGATCAGGAAAAATGTACTATACAGGACACCGGATGCAATAGCCCATTTAATGTGACCAGCATAAAGTATTCTGAACTAAATATACCATCAGGAAACATCGATAAAAAGAAAGTGCTGATTGTAGATGATGATGTGGATGTAATGCATTACCTGACAGAAATTCTTTTACCAAATTATGACGTTCTGAAGCGCTATAATGCTGATTCGGCTTTTACATTATTGAAAGAAGAATCTGTTGATATCGTGATTTCGGATGTTGTGATGCCTGATAAAGATGGCTATGAACTCTGCCGGCAGATTAAAGAAAACATACAGACTTCGCATATTCCGGTCATACTCCTTACGGCAAAAGCAACTGTTGAAGATCAGGTGATGGGGTTGAATTATGGTGCAGATGCATATGTCACAAAGCCTTTTGACCCACAATATCTTACGGCGCTAGTTGGCTCGCAGATCAAGAATAGAGAAAAATTAAGGATCGTCCTTCAGCAATCAACAGATATGGACAATGTAGACGTGGAAGAACTCACGCCTCAAGACACAGCATTTATGTCCAATCTTTACCTGCTGATGGAAAACGAATTATCTAATTCCGAACTTGACGTAGCCAAGATGACCGAGTTCCTGCATATATCAAGAACCAAGTTTTATTACAAAGTAAAGGGTCTCACCGGTCAAAGTCCCAGCACATTCTTCAAGAAGTACAAACTGAACAGAGCAGCACAGTTACTATTGGAGCATAAATACAATATCTCTGAAATTGCAGATATGACCGGGTTCAGCACATTGTCGCATTTCTCGACTAGTTTCAAGAAGAACTTTGGAGTTTCTCCAAGCGAATATGTTCAGTCGCATCGTTAAATGAACCGCCAACATAAAGCATCATATAGAGGTGTGTAGATTCACTAGTTTTGTTAAAAGGGAGGTATTATCTGGCTCTCTGCCATTTTATACCTTTCGTGTTTCGGGCATCTGCCATTGTGCTTATTCGCTGGTCGTCGGTTATGCGTATTGATCCGTCCTTGCGGAAATGTGCAGCCTTGATGATATCGGTACTGTCGGTGTAGTCTATCAGGCGTTCCGAGTTTTCGTATTGGATGTGGTTGATGAAGATCGATTGGTCGTTCAGGAGTTGACGGAGGGTGTCACGATGAGCGATGTAACTATGTTCCCTGTGTTCACTTCGTTTGATTTCATCTTTCAACTGCTTCCTTTCTCCGGCTTCGATGAGACGGTATGCTGTGGAGTATCCTGCACCGGGGTTGGGATAGTTTAGCCTTGCGTATGACTTATAGAGTTCATCACCCAGATACATCGGCGTATTGACGAACCATATATACCCCGCAATACCAAGAACAAACAACAATGCCGCAACGATTGCGAGGACTTTCGCAGTCAGGTTCAGATGGAGGGAAATCAGCGGAGGTCGTTTGGCTATTTCCTTCATCTTTTCTATCTGCTCGTTCATTTGCTGACTGCTTTCAGGGGATACTTCGGCCTTGAGGTCAACTTCTGCCAGGGCCTCTTTGATCTGTTCTCTGACTATGGATTTGACATCATCTTTCTTAAAGACGCTGACAGGAATGGCTGCCTCTTTGGTATTCTTCATTTCCTCGAATGACCGGGTCATCGATTCCGTGAATGTGATCATTGTCGAGAGGACTGTCTTCTGATCCAATTTGGTCTGCTCGATGTTCTCCTCAATCGTTTCGAGCTTCGGGCCGAGTACCTGAGCCATATATGCCTCGGCTGTTGTTTCTGTGATTATGTTTCTTGGTGCCATATCAATGTAGTTTTAATCCTTGTGTCTTCTGTTGTGGTGAATCCGGAGCCTTGTCCGGTCTGAATGTCTGCCGGATGTCCTTGATGTCCTGTGCCAGGTCTGCCCTTTGGTCTCTTATCCGCTCCAGCTTGTTGTTCTTGAAAGCAAGCACCAGCGTAACGCTGAGGATTGCCACCAATGCGCCTATGGGATCCATAAGGTTGATTGCCATCATCACTTCCAATGCTCCTTTTGCGATGCTTTTCGGCAGGTTCTTCTGGAGTTTCTGTTCCTCTCTGCCGAGCCTCCACATCTGTCGTCCGAGTTCCTTGCATTGTGACTGGACTTCCGGCGGTATTCTGTGCGTGTCCTTTATCTCTGCGTGCAGGTTCAGGATGTTCTTGGCCTCTGCCCTGAGAGACGGGAACTTGTGCCACACGTTGATGATCTTCTCCAGATTACGGCAGGTGAACTTCCTGTCTATCTTGCTTCCGCTGAAGCGGCAGGTCACGGTCTTTCCGTTTTCGTCCTTCACCTGCTTGGAGAATGATATTCCACAGGGATTTCCCTTGCTGTCGAGCTTCAGGTCGGTAGTCACGCCGTATTTTGCCATCAGCACGGCCGGGAGTTCCTTGATGCCCTTTACCTGTGGTATCGCACTGGCTATGTCCCTGGCTATCTCATAGCGCGCGGATTCGTATGTCCTCTGCCGGCTGTCGTGCGGTATCTGACTTTGTTTCGCAGACTTGTGCGCTCCCCAGGAGAATCCCATATCCCGAGTTATCTCCTTGCATACGGTTGCATTCCTCTTGCGCTCCATCGAGTCGCTGATCCTGTGTCCGTCATTGTCAACGACATTTACCACTACGTGACAATGGGGGTTATCTGTTCCATAATGACGGGTGACAAGATACTGCGTATTTTCGTATCCCATTCCCTTCAGATGTGCCTTTACCGCCTCCATCATCACCTCGTTTGTCAGCTTGTCTGCATCTTCGGGAGGCCAGCTGACGGCAAAGTGCTTGACCGGGTTAGAGACCTTGGGGTTAAGACTGGCCTGCATCTCGAAACTTCGTGCTATGTCCTGCACGTTCGGGGTAAGCCTTCCCTCCTTATCGTAACCCATATCCACACCCTCATATCCGATGACCTCGAACTCCTGCTGTTTTCCGAGCATACCCTGGTCGTACATTATCGCTCCTGCGAAACTTGCTCCTGTCGTTATCTTCACCATCATAGCATCAATTGTTCTTGGATTTTTCTTTTCGCTGCTCTGAGCCATTCCAGTTCCTTCTCTACAGCTGCTACATAATCGGTACTTCCTCCGCACTGCTTTGTGGCTTCAATCGCCACACCTCGAAGATTTCTGCCGTAGTTTCGTAGATTCATATCAAGGTTCTTATATACCGCGAGTTCTTCCGGTGTCAACCGAGGATACACTACCGATCTTATTATGCATAGGCGCATCAGATGAGAGAGGGAAAAACGGTCCACGATCTTTACGAATTCATCATACTGCTTCACGCTGATCACGCACCTGTTGAGAGCCTCCTTCAGCAACTCGTAGACGGTCATCTTAAATGCCTCGGCCTTCGCCCTTGCCACCTCAAGCTCTATGTCCGTCAGCTTGGTCGCTACGAGGTTCTTCCTCTTCTCTTCATCGGGCAGAGGTGTCCTTCCGCCCTTGCGATCTCTTTTTCCTTTCATCTCTAAAAATTTGCGAACTTGAGAGCAAATTTGCCCGGAGGGCAGTTTTGGTTTACCCAAAACACAAACTCGCTTTAACTCACTTCGTTCGATTGGTAATACACTTTGCTACTGGCTTGACTGGTACTCGAAGCGGTATTTTTCCCCTGCGTGGATCTGGAATATGAGGCGGATTTTCTCGTGTTCTTCAGGGATGTCCATCCATTCCTTCAACCGTTGGCTGCACGATATTGTGATGCTGAACTGCGTCTTGCGGATGTACCTTATGCGGATGATGTCGTCCTTCAGATAGTCCGGTGCCTTGCTGTATATTTCCTTCCAGGCCTTCATAAATGCTTTAGGGTACGGAGAAGGGCTGATCGGATTCTGCACTCGCCAGTTCCCGGCTGCCTTCTTTCTCTTTTCAACGGTATCAAGAATGTCACCTCCGGACAGTTTCCATCCGTTCTGCCTGTAATACTCGCAGAACCTTTCGAACTCCGGTCGGGGATTGCAGTCGTTCCTGAAAAAGAAGACAGGAAGCAACTCGTTTTCTAAATCCTGTTGTGATGGTGGAAATACAACAATATCATTAGTATTATCCTTATTATTATCAATGATATTATTGTGGGAACTTTGTTCGCACCCTGCTGTAACCTTTCTTCCCATCTCGCTGTTAACTTTGTTCCCATCCGGGTGAGAACTTTCTTCGCACCTTGGTGTAACCTTTGTTCCCACCTTCCCTTCAAGATGGGAACTTTGTTCGCATCTTGGTGTAACAAAAGGTAACACCTTGTCTAAATTTGTCATATAGTCGTACGATTGGAGGCCGGAATGTTTTGAACTAGAGCGGATTACAAATCCATCATCCGTAAGTTTCCTGAGAATCTTGCCGACCTGCTTTCTTGACAGGCCGAATTTCTCTGATAATGATGCTTCGCTCTCGAACATAGTTCCTCCTTTTCTGGTGAAAGAATAAATCAGGGCATAGATAAGAAGGTCGTTACCTTTCAGTCCCAACCTTTCATTCATCATCCAGTCTTCTATGAGGAAACCTGGCATCTTCGTACTTATTTGGATTCCCTCCTTGCCTCTCTCTGGGATTTCTGGTATTCGTCTGCAAGGATTCTTGCCTTGTTGACATCGAATACGATCCTCTTGCCGATCTGCGACACGATGGCCTCGTCCAGCACCCCGAGTTTCTTCAGGGTATATATCGTGCTTTGGCAGCAACCTATCATCTGTGCCAGTTCTCCAATGCCGTGTGCATACGCTGTCGGCTGTCCTTCTTCCCTTGAATTGTCTGCTGAACTTCTCGAAAGCTGGTTCAGTTGCAGAAATTCCTCTCCCGTCATCTGCCATATCGGCTTCTGAAGCAGATCCTGTGTGTTATTAAAGTCTTTCATATGTATGTAACTGTTTTTATTGTTCCGGTGTGTCATATATCACTACCTGACTCCACCTGGCCGAACGCCTGCAAGAAGTTTGCCAAAAAGAAATAGAAATTAACTAAAAAAGATAATAAATAATATAAAAGACTATATTTAGGTTTGCGTGCTTTTACAATAATTTGCTATAATTTACAATATTTGACAACAAATGATACAAATTAATAAAAGAAATTTACTATTTTTGCACGGTATTTGACAACAACTGACAACAATTGCTAACAATAGACAACATTTGTTAGCGATGTGTAACAACTAATGATGAAACGTAATATGAGTGATGTGTGTACCGCTGCCGAGATATGTCAGGCAATTGCGGCTGATTTTAAAATGCGGGGGTTGACCCACGAGACAGCTGCCGAGAAACTGGGGACAACGAAACAGACCGTTTCAAATCAGATTTCGGGAAAGAAGAAGTTCAGTGTGAAGACGGCTCAGAAATATTCTGAGGCATTCGGCTACAGTCTGGAGTTTCTGCTGTTTGGAAAGGGTAACCTTTATGCCCCTGGTCGTGGTGTGGCTATAACGAGACCGGGTCAGCTTCCGGAACTATATATGGACACTTCGGTTATGAATGAAGGAAGAAAGGTCAGGACGGCCGTCAGAATACTTGAGATTCTGAATAATCAGACTGCCATTGCTGCTTATCAGGCTGCTTTGGAAGATGATGCTGAAAGGTATAATGAACTATATGACAGGCTGGTCAAGGAATTTGCCTGGGATATTCCTTTCGTGAATGGAAACAAGGAGGCCTTGATGAAGATAAGAAAGTTCTTTGCCGATGCTCACGAGAAGGCTGCCAAGGAACTGATCCAGGCAGAGCGTGATGTCTGGGAAGGTAAAGTCGTTGATATAGAGGTTATGCTTGAACGATATAGAAGGGAACTGATTACACTGAAGGATATGTATCCTGATAATGTGGTAGGGGAGGTTTAGGCATCCTGAAAGAGACAGAGACAATGCTGTAATGGCATTGTCTCTGTTATGAACACCGAGGGGAAGATAACACCGCAAGGAAGCGGTCGATGCTACTCAACTATTGGGCTATCCCTCAATAACTCGATAGTGAGAACGCACTTTCACTGTTTTGCCATTGACAACTCGCTTGTGCGACTTGATTTTGACAACCTTTTGAGTGCTGACTTCTAAATGAATGTTCAGCTTGATGCTTAGTTGTTCTTTCATAATAATGTAATATTGAGTTCCTGTAAAGAACACCGCGGATCTCATTGAACTACATCCCTCGGCTTTAGGGTCCGTATTTTAAAAGAAAAAGGTATTCAGTGAGGGCTGAACACCTAATTCGTTGAACTCATTGCCTTTCGGCATTACATTATTATGTCGCAAATATACAGACTTTTTTGAATCCCACAAACTTTTGCCGTTAAATTTTAAAAAGGCATTCAGTAGGGATCTGAACGCCTTAACTTGATTTCTATTTCAGCCTTTCGGCTATCCTTCTATCATAGCGCAAATATAGGGACTTTTTTGCTATCTGCAAACTTTTTTGAATTTAATCCATAAAGTTCATCTTCGACATTTCGCTGGCTTTTATGGAGTCAACTATGTCTATATATGGCTTCATTGACTTGTAATCGTTGTGGCCGGTCCATTTCATTACAATGCTCGGGGCTATTCCACGAGAGAGGGCATTGACGATGAACGTCTTTCTTCCTGTGTGAGTGCCCACTAGTTCCCATTTCTCTTTTATCTCGTCAATTCTCTCATTGCCCTTGTATGAGGTTATTCGTATTTCCTCGTTGATTCCGGCCAGTTTGCAGAGCTTCTTCAGGTCTCTGTTCATTGCCTGGTTGGTATAATAAGGAAAAACGAGATTATTCCGCTTGTCTGGGACAGCCCTGTATTTTTCAAGAATTCTGCCCATTATATCGTTGATTTCTATTGACAGGCTGTCTGCGGTCTTCACTGTCGTCACCTCTATATGGTCATCCTTGACATCGTTCCATTTCAGGCTTGATGCATCCGAATAACGCAGGCTGGAGAAGCAACAGAACATAAATATGTCTCTGACCGACTCAAGATACAGGGTGTCACCTTTGAGTTCGAGATTCAGGATAGCCTTCAGTTCGTCCTTGCTAAGATAGATCACCTTCTTCTGTGTGGCCTTCAGGGTAGGTTTGAATGTCTTATAGGCGACATTGCTGTTGTATCCCTTATCCGTCGCCCATTTGAGGAACCATTTGAGGTATCCGAGCTTCTTGTCTATGGTAGAGTTCTTGATGCCTACAAGATCATCAGCGTCATAATCCTTTCTATCTCCTTTGGGTTTCCTTGGAGTGTTCAGCTTCTTCTCGTCTCGGAGATATACGACAAATTCAGTCAAGGTCTTTTCCGTGAGGTCGGAGAACTTGAGTTTCTTCTTGAATGTGGAAAGATCCCTTCTGAGTGCTGCCATTTTCTGGAATGTGGCTTTGGTCCAGGCATTCTTTTCTCCACACTCAAAAACGAACTCGTCAAAGACATTAAAGAGGTCCGGTTCCTTTGGCTTGGACTCTTTCTTCTTTTCAGGTTCAGGCTTTTTAGGGGTAACTCCTTTTACCCTCTCTTCGTACTTCTTTACGATCTGATCGCGAGTGGGGAAGATGTCATTTGCCTCAAAATACTTAAAGGCAGTTTCCATCTGATCCCTTAACTTTCGAAGTTCATTGTTTATGGAAAGGCTTGTGGCTCCTTTAGGGCCTTGGTATCCATCGGTGACAATCTCATCTTTGGCGTTCCATACATCCAAAGAGTTTATTTGACATCCAGTAGAAGTAATTATCCTTTGACTGTTGAATGTCGTGTGCATCTGGATCTGGAAAAGATTCATATCTTTTCCGTATGGTCTAAGCTTGAAAGCAATCTGTCGTTTAATAATCATTTTTGTCACATTTTTCAAATCGTGTGACAAAAATGTGACAAATTTCTGACATTTCAAATACCTCCACTTGGAAAAATCGCCTATACAATAGCGCTATTCAATGCTTTCTGTGGCACATTGGATTTCGTTTTCGAATCCCCTCGTCTCCGTAAAAATCAGTCAATAACATTCACCGAATGACGATTTTATCAAACAACTTCTGTATTGGTTACAATTTTTGGACTATTTCTCTTTGCAGTCAAAGAACTTTTACTTCGACTGCAAGCAATTGTGCAAACCGAGTGCAGAGTCAAATTTATTTGAACTCTGCCGAGGTGCAGCCAATTGAATGCAACTTGTTGCAAATGAGGCATCTTTATTTGGAACATGCAAGTTAATTCGAGAGAATCAGACGCCTGCTTGGAAATCTTCATACAATGCTACAGCACCGAGATGCCAAGCCTTTGTGGATTCCCTTTCTAATCTCGAATAAACTTCAGAAGCATACAGCATCTTCATAGCCTCCACTATGCTGATGCCCTTATCCTCTGCCAGCATGTTTGCCATCCAACTGAGTTTGGACGGAAGCAGAAGATGAACATTCTCTTGAGTAATGGTCAGATTCATAGTGTAACCTCCTTTGCTTCTATAAACTTCATATACTGGAGAGCCTCAGTTGTGTGGAACAAATACTGATCCACAAGTTTGTATGTCTTCAGTTCTGAAATCAGCGTCTTCTTATCTATCAGCCCACCTTCATACAATGCAAAGGCAGCATAAACTTTATCATTGGCTACCGGCCCATATACGAGATCGTATTCATGAACATAACCTTTCTGAGTACGATTCTTCATCACGAAGTCCACCCACTCATCTGTCGGAGTCTCAAAGATGAGAGCATTCAGATCCTGCAGTGCAGTCTCATCGAACTCATACACGCAGACATAACCAAGTGCAACCTTCTTCTCACCCATCCTGCGTCTTACCCACGATTCCGCCTGCTCGTATGAAGTAGTGGTATAGAAACCTCGACCGTAGTCAAGGGTACGGTTAGACTCTCGGATCTCAGGATTATCAACCTTCTCTATACTGCCATGATAGATTTTCATACCTATTCTCCTTTTCTAGTTCTTATAAATTCATCAATGTCTTCGATGATCCACTGACGACTCTGCGTATGCAATATCTCCCAATGCTCTGAAAGGTATTCCAGCACGCCATACTCTGACAACAAAGCCATCGCCTCGCTGCCGCTGATCCCTTTTTCATTCTTGTACTGCTCTATACAGAAGGAAATGAAATAAGCCTTATCAAGATTTGTA
>JAZQES010000077.1:0-10622 GCA_045539115.1 Candidatus Cryptobacteroides sp.
GAGGGAGGGATGATAGTGGAGGGAGGGATGACAGAGAAAGGAGGGAGGGAGGGAGGCAACGGAGGGAGAAAGGTGGTTTTGTAGAACGAAGAATTTTATATATATTGCAAAAAGATGATGTTCGGCTTTGAAGAGGGACCATGGAGGAATTCTGAAAAGGGCCTTGGGAAAATTCTGAAAAGGGCCCCGGGAAATTTCGAAGAGTGCTTTGGGAAATCTCGAAGAGGAATTTGGGAAATACCGAAGAGGGCCCTGGGGAATCTCGAAGAGGAATTTGGGAAATACCGAAAAGGACCTTGGGAAATCCCGAAGACAAGCCTTTGGGGAATGATTAATAAAGGAAATAAGAAATTGGATTTTATGAAGAGGATTGTTTGGAACCTGTTATCTGTCAGCGCTTTGATATTGTGCGGATGTAAGGAGGAGGGAGCGGGAGGGATTCCCGATCAGGTTGTGGATGACGGAATATCTGTGGTGACGGTCGTCGCGGAAACAGACGTGACCGGAAGTATGGAAAATTGGACAGAAGGTGATTATATCACTGTCGCTTTCACCGGTTCCGAGACACATTATATTGATTTCCGGATGAAATCCGGGACAAAGGGAAAGACTGCGGAATTCATTGGTGAAGTTCCGGATGGAACTTATACATCGGTTACGGCAATTTACCCTGGTGTGGAAAACGGCAAGGATGGGATTATTCTTGAAAGGGCTGACACAGATCATATATTCATGTCGGCAAGCAGCAAGACACGCGTGGAGATTAAGGACAGCACATCTATTTCCTTAACTTTCAGACAGATAATGCATGAGATAGAATTCGCCATCACTATTGCTGACGGTTTTGACAGATATGCCGGTCAAGACATCGGAACGGTTTCGATACAGATGACTGCCGAAGATCAATCCGGTATCATAAGATTCTGGGAAACAGCGAGTTACAATCTTACAAAGGACACTCTGACAAGGTTATCGGAAAGCGATATGGTCGTAACCGAATCTGAGGGAGCGTTCGGAACCGCATCGTTCGATTGTTCGACACAGATATTCCCGCTGACCGGAAACGGCATTGTCCTTAATCTGGACCTGTACATCAACGGCACCGATCAATACCATTTCACAAAGAATCTGCAGGAGGAGAATATAAAATTGTCCGAAGGCGGCCGCAGCGTGATGAATCTTGAATTGTGCAAGGCTGCTCTTGTCGGCGGAGAGACTGAAGAAAAGCCCATAGAATTGAAGGTTTCCGGAGAAACGATCCTGGCAAACGGATCGGACTGCATAACTTTCACAGTCTTCAGAGAAGACACAGACATAACCGGTGAGGCGACAATATTCGTGAACGGAGCCAGCATGCAAGGTAATATATTCAAGACAAAAGTTCCCGGTACATACACCGCCTATGCCACAGTGGGCGAAGTCATTTCGAATGAAGTGTATGTAACTGCAACGGAAGTGACTGAGGGAAAGACGATTGTATTTGCTGACGGAGTGTCTGTACAGTCCGGATGGTATGATGTGAACAAGGTGGGTCAGGGCGACAAGAACGGTGACATAAACATGTGCTGGGCCGCTTCCGCCTCTAATATGATCCAGTGGTTCCAGGACAGATATGTCACTGCGGGCAACACGTTGCCGTCAACTGCTGTGAACGGAGCGGATCCTGACGGAATATATGAACTGGCATTGATGAAGATGTATCATGACGAATGGGACAACTCCCATGGAGGGCATGTCCAACAGGCTATTCCATGGTATTTTGAGGGAAGTCTCCAAGGCGGGGAATATGCAAGTGCGGGATCTCAGGCGGTTCCTGAGACTGACGGAGGATATTGGAGCAGCATATGGAACGATGTTTATCAGAACATCTATCATGGCTACGAGGAGATCATAATTCCGGGAGTCATCGAATACCTCAACACCTACACCACCTGCTACAACAATTATTATATCTGGGGCAACGGCACCGACCATGTCGGCACCCAACGGCTGAAGATATTCTCAGACCTTGTTGTGGAGTGCTTCAGATACGGAATGGCAGCGATGTCCATATGTCTTAATCCCAATTTCATATCTGCCAGCCATGCCACCACATTATGGGGCTATGAGATAGACAATTCCACAGGCCTGCTTACACGTGTATGGATTACCGATTCCGACGACCTCACGACAGAGCCGAAGGACAAGATTCTGAATGAATATGCTGTAAGCATCGGCGATGGAAGATCCAGTATAAAACTTACAGGCAGCACCCGCTACGGTTCCATATATGTACAATCCTTATACCCGTTCTCAGGATATGGGACAGGGCATCTGAACTGATGAGACGCCCGGGATTCATATTTCTGGCGATGCCTATGCAGTTTCTTGTGTTGAAACCGGCATGAGAGACGGATCATATTCAGATGCATTATGTCTGGGAACGGTATGACAGTACAACCACCATCGACTCAAATGTCATAAGCGGCACCTACTCCGACAATCTTTGATTATTCCCTGATTCCGTACAGATAGGCCAGGAGAGCCATTTTTCCACGCATTGTTTCACGCGGGGTGAACTCTCCGTTGACCCACATGTAGCGGATGTTGAAGAATGATTCCTGATGAGGCCATCCGCCTGTGTACCAGTCAGGATAGCATCTGCCAAGGATGATTCTTGCATCACCACCGTTTCCCGGAGACCATGTCTCAGTGCCGTTGAACGGTGTCTGGCCAGGGTGCGAGCCTGGAACTCCGTCGTTGCGACCAGTTGTGTAACAGTCGATTATATGACGTTCACCCAGTCCTGTCATTTCCACTGTATTGGACGGATTTCTTCCGAGGCCCCAGCCCGCTTCAATGTACATGGCCTGTTCGAGAAGTTCGCGTCTCTGGTCGGAATCGGCGATATAATGTGCCAGAAGCACCATCTGGAGATTTTGCGATGTCTGCCAGCGAGGATCATTGGCAGTCCTGCGTGAAGGGCGGGTGGACATATGGCATATGTTATTCTCATCAGCCTGTCTGTTCACGCTCTTGACGAGATTCTCATAGAACTCAGGATAATGCCTTTCCTGAGGGCATGTAAGGTATGCCGCCGCTCCCCAGATCTGATAATACTGGTTGCCGCGTCCTTTTGCGAAGAGCGGAGCCACTCCGTCCTTCACGACGCTTTCTTCCACCATCATGTCTTCCCACTGCCTGTCTCCCGTAAGATTATAAAGGAATGCCGCAGCCATCTGCTTGAAATCGCGTCCACGCATGCTCGAGGTACCGATATTCTGCCAATCATCCAACTGGCTCACCGCCTGCATTTCTGCGAACCGGAAGGCCTTGATGGCTTCTGATGTATAATAGCCGCATAATTCTTGGTTTCCATTGATTCTGAATGCTTCGGCAAGCATTGCGCAGTTTGACGCATTCGCCCATGCAGCCATCGTCGTGCAGCCGGCCTGGAACATCACTGTCCAGTCTGATGAAGGATTGGTTACTCCCTGAGAATATGCTTCGCCGTCTCTGATGCTGAGGAAGAAGTCCACCTCGTTTCGCGCCTCGTCTATCAGGTCAGGAATGCCGTTTCCGCTTTCCCTTATGCTGAGGTTGTCTTCCGAAAGACGGCCACCGGTGAGGATATACGGCAGGAGAAGGTCATATATATTGCTGACATGTGCTAGATGACGGTCCCAGTCCATAGCGTCGGAATGGCCTCCGCGCACGATTTCGTTCACAGGATTGCCCGGGAGCCTGTGCTTCCAGAACTCCGACTGCTCAGGACGTTTGAAATGCGGCTCGTCCCACACGTCACCTCTGAGTTTTCTCCAGTCAGGATGCCATGGATGCATATCTGTCTTATAGACCACGAATCCTTTCGGATTTTCGCCAGGGATGAACTGAGGTTGACGGGGAACCGGAGTAATGCGAGGGTCGATCGGTTCGCCGAGACGCATGTAATAGTATCCTCTTACAGAATAATGGTATGGCTGGAAATAGATTTCATTGCTGATTTCAAAGTCCATACTGCAGCCCACATCTTCCACCACGAGACGGTAGCATCCCGGTTCCGAAGCCTTGAAATCGATGTTCCAGACATCTGAGCCCGTCATATTCTTCCTGTTCGCCTCTTTCTCGAACTCTGCAGCACTCATCCAGAAGGCCACATTTCCCACCTTCTGTTTCTTTCCGGTCCTGGTATTATACAACCAGACCTTCTTGCCCTCGAAGGACGAATAATCCCTCTGACCGCCATCGCCAAGCCATAGATACAGGTCGGCTGCCTTCACTTCCTCCTCAGGAGAATACCCTATTATATTGACATGAACGGCCTCTGAAACTGATGTCCAAATGTCGAACCTCACCTTCGCCTCCGTCTGGTCTGCATTTATTCCCTTCGGAATGGTGACGGTATATTCTGCACCCTGTTTCATGGACTCAGGCAATCGGAGGAAGATCCAATGGTCAAGTTCGGAAGTGAGCGTGTTGTCTGTATTCATCGGTTTCGACTTTCGCCATGCCGCGACTGCCGTCTGTCTTCCGAATGATTTATCATCCTTCGAAGTGATCACCCAGTCCTCGGCTATTGCGGCCGCCTCGGGATCGAGCCTCCGGCCAAATACAACAAGAGTGTCGTCTCCTTCAACGAATGTATGGCCGAGATAGGCGCTAGGGCCGGTGGCATTGTCGCGATACCGCACTTCCCCATCGCGGAAATGCACCATGATGTAATCCTTGTCAATGGTCTTGACGCCCAGAAGTTTTGTAGCATTGAGGATCTGCGGACAGATGAAGGCTGCAAAAGAAGCAGCAAAAATCAGAAGTCGTTTCATAGTCATGTGGTTACATTTTCCCAAATATACTGAATAATTTTAAAAATTTTGCAGCAAATCAGGAATACTCTTAAAAATCTTTCGTAATAGTGTTGTATTTGCAGGAAAAACTTGCGAAATTTGCGGCCCTAAATCACAAAACCGTATCAGATGGAAAAGAAATGTGTGTTTTATTATGAATCTCCTGAATTGGAGGTCATCGAACTCGATCACGAAGGAGTCCTTTGTGGAAGTAATGAAATCATCGACGAAAATGAAGGTGTATGGTAATTTTTAATTTTACAGACATGAAGAAGATCATTTTACCTTTCATAGCAGCGTCCTTTGCACTTGCCGCATGCCAGGACATCGAGAACTATTCTCCTGAATTACAGGATGTTGTCCTTTCAGCAACAATCGATCAGGAGGAGGAGACAAGAACGTATATGGACGAGGCCAACAAGACCCTGTGGTCTGCAAATGACCGTATCGTCGCATTCGTGAAGTCTTCAAACGGACAGCAGTATCAGATCCAGTCATCTTATGCCGGCAAGACCTATGCTGATTTTTCAGCGCTCACCCCAGGCAACAGCGGCAATAATGACCTGAATCACATTGTGGCTTATTACCCATATGGAGAGTCAGTGAAATGTACCGCATCCGGAGACAATTATCTCCTTGATGTTGTCCTGCCTTCCGAGCAGACATATGTAGCGGAGAGTTTCGGAAACGGTTCATTCCCTATGGCAGCCGCAAGCACAGACAAGAATCTCACATTCAAGAATGTATGTGGCGGCATCAAACTGAATTTCAAAGGTTCGGCGAAAGTCACTTCGATAAACATCCAGGGCAAGAACAATGAGAAACTCTCCGGTGCTGCGGTCGTGACCGTAAGCAGCGATGGAGCAGACCCTGTGATAGCGATGGCTTCGTCTGCCAGCACATCTGCAACCTTGAATTGCAGTTCTTATGTGCAACTCAGCGAAAGCAAGGCGACTGAGTTCATCATTTCTCTTCCGCCTGTGGAGTTCAGCAAAGGTTTCACTGTAACCGTGACAGATAACGAGAACCGCACTTACACCGCTTCGACCGACAAGAAGAATGTTGTCTATAAAAACAGTCTGCTCGTAATGCCTGCTATGACGCTTGTACGTGACGTCACTGTCGCTGACAATCTGAGCGGATGGACCGATGTGACAGCGAATTACGGAACTCTTCCTGACTATCTGAAGATTTACAAGTCTCCTTCATACCTGGAAGGAGTCAAGGCTGTGGTATATATCGCGGTTGCAGATGTGAAGAAGGGTGCAAGATGGGACATTTACAGCGCACCTGTCGATAAGAGTGCCACAAATGGCGCCAATGGATGGCTGACGACAAAACTTCAGGACGGATGGTATTTTTATGCGCCTTCAGTCATTTATGAAGCACAGAATTACCCTCCTGTACTTATCAACGGAGGATATTTCTATTATGAAGGAGGGTATAATACTGCCAGTCTTGCGACAAGAAACTCTCTTGCCCCGTTGGCATACAACATAAATTATGAATATGATTCTTCAAACAGCATATGTTATCCGACAAGGGCAGCATTCCTGGAGTATGATGACGGCAGTTTCGATGCCTGCTGGACATATGTCCTCTTCACCTGGTACGACCACTTCATTTATCCGGAACCGGCACCTGCAAACAACAAGAATCAGCCTAGCATCTCTTATCCGTCCGGCGGCAAATACTTTGCTGCGAAGACAGGTATCGGCGGAGGACCTGTGCTGATCGACAAGGGAGTCATCAAGAACTCATGGAATGCTGAAATGCTGTCAGGAATCAATCCTACAGGACGTCGTCCAAGAACCGCTCTTGGTGTAACGGCAAATAAGGAAATCGTATTCTTTGCTGCCGAGGGAGACGGAAAGACATCAGGAGTCTACGGATTTACAACATCTGAAGTTGCGAACATCCTCCATGACCTTGGATGCGTCGAGGCCATCAAT
This sequence comes from Candidatus Cryptobacteroides sp., assembly GCA_045539115.1. Classification (GTDB taxonomy): domain Bacteria; phylum Bacteroidota; class Bacteroidia; order Bacteroidales; family UBA932; genus Cryptobacteroides. The sequence continues at coordinate 6,776 of JAZQES010000077.1, forward strand.
CTGGACGGCGGCGGATCGACCTGCATGCTTGTCAACGGCAGAGAGACCATCCAGCCATCTGACGGATCACAAAGAGAGATTGCCAGCGCAGTAATGCTCTGGTAGTCAGGTGTTGCATTCTATAATGGCCAAGGCTAATGACATTGAAGCATTAGCCTTGGCTTTTTCTGTACCCAGATTGATCTCGATCACAGGGCGGGGTTTAAGGCTGGTGATGATGACAACGGTCATTTCCTGTGCGCCAGCGGACAATGCGGCAGCAAGAAAATAATTCTTTTCATAATCGTTTAAGCAGCGATTATCATCGCATCAGACTTTCAATCTTTACAGGAATGTCTGTGTTCTTCATGATGCCGGCAAAGGCCTCTGCCCCGGTCCCGTATGCAAAAACAGGGACGACAGTACCGGTATGGCCTCTTGTGCTGAATCTCAGATGAGGATTGCCAACCTCATAGCCGCTGTAATCCACACCTGTACCTCCGGTCTCATGGTCAGCCGTCACCACCAGCAATGTCTTAGGATGTGCGTTGACATAATCGACCAACTGCTGCAAGGTCCTGTCAAGTTCCAGCATTTCCTCGATCATGCCTTCCTGATCATTGTTATGGCCATATCCATCGATCACGGCACTCTCGATCATGAGGAAAAAGCCGTTTTCATTATTACGGGAAAGCACGTCCAAAGCCTTTGCTGTGGCCTTTTCCAGATATTTATCAGGCTCTGAAAGACGGGTGGAGGTGCTGTCTTCCGCAGATGCTGCCAACCGGGCCGCCAGACACACTTCCTGTCCCTCAGCAGCACCGGCAGCATTGTTGTCGGACTTGCTGCGATGCACATCACTCAAAGGCAAGATGCCGACGAATTTGTCAGATGTCGTATTCAAGACGTTCTCCCATGAAAGATATACATCATACCCTTTCTCAATGAGGGTTGCGGTAAGGTCAAGAGAGTCCGGACGGTTGATGAAATGGTCGAGTCCGGCTCCTACAGCGACATCAACGCCACTTTCCGTAAACTGCTTTGCTATGTCGAAAGTCATGCTCCTGCTTGTCACGCCGGCATAGAAAGCGCCCGGAGTCGCTTCCGTAAGCGTTGTATTGACCACAATACCCGTCTTCTTGCCCATTTCCTGAGCCTTGAACAGAATGCTTTTCAACTGTCTGCCCTCAGGATCCACTCCAAGATAGCCGTTATTGGTGCGTGTTCCGGTTGCCAGGGCTGTACCGCCGGCAGGAGAATCGGTCACATAATTGTTTGCCGAGCATGTTTCAGAAAGTCCGATGACCGGAGCCTGCTCGAATCCCGTCAACGAATCTTCCGAAAGAAGCAACGATGTAACGGCACCGAAGCCCATGCCGTCACCTATCAGATAAATCACATTCTCCACCTCCGGCTTGTTTTCCCTGCCACAACCGGCAGCAAGGAGTGACAGCGCAATCATTGCCGCTGACAAAAGACTGTTCTTATTCATAGTTCTCATTGATTTCATTTCAAAGTTGTAAACTTACATAAAAATTTCTTTTCATGCTTCATTTTCTCCGGCAAAAGTATTCCGATATGTACCAAGAAAGAATGGTTACTCTGTAATTATCTGATGGTACCGCATTTCGATGGCTTCAGTATTCATACGGACTTTCAACCACTCTCTCAATTCTTCCAGTTCGTCCGCGTCAATTGAGTCTCCAGATGAAACAACAACTGAAATGACATCATGTCGAGAAGTAGAATCACGATTATATATGTGTCCTTTAGTAATGCTGACATCAGATACCGATGACTTGATACTGAATATCTCTTTGGATATCTTGTCATATTCAAGTTCATTGCTCTTTATCTTATCAAGTTCATTCTTCAGAAGAACAATTTCCTGCTCCTTGGCTGAAATGATGCTTTCCTTCTTTTCATAAATATCCTTGAAAGCATTCATGTCGGATTTATCTTCAAGAGCATAATCCCGAATCTGTATCTGCTCTTTTTTGATGTCATATTCGGCCGCTACAGAGTACAGTTCATCTTTATCCCTCTCGCTCAATGCCTCACCGGTAAAGAACAGCGTCAGGGATGTATTGTCGGTGTGATCGATCTTGTAGTCGTATAGAATGCTCTTCCCGTATGTGCTTCGATGCTCTGCAAATGAAGTTGCGTTTACTTCGAAATTGTTCTGCTGTATGAGCAGGACGGCCGACCAGATGCTGGGGATGATGAAGATTATGATCAATGCGGTGGTCAGTCTTTTGGTGCGTTTGCCGATAGCCTCATCCTGAAACTCTGTAGGACGGAATCTGAAATATTTGACACCGGCATAAGTGGCAAGCATAATGAACGTGCAGTTGATCACAAACAGATACAAAGCACCAAGGAAATAACTGAATTCACCACAAGCAAGTCCATAACCGGCTGTACAGAGTGGTGGCATCAAGGCTGTCGCAATGGCCACTCCAGAAAACACGGTTCCCTTATCCTTGCGGCACTGCTCCAGGATGCCGGCAAAACCGCCGAAAAGGGCTATCAGAACATCATAGAATGTCGGAGATGTTCTGGCTAGAAGTTCTGTAGGATTGCTCAGACTGAGAGGTGTGATTATAAAATAGAGAAATGCGACCACAAGACTGATGCAGACCATCACCAGAAGGTTCTTTCCGGAAGATTTCATCAGTCGGATGTCGCTTACTCCCAGTCCAAGACCCAATCCGAAGATAGGTCCCATCAATGGGGATATCAGCATGGCACCGATAACTACCGGTATTGAATTGACATTCAGTCCAACCGATGCAATGATGACAGCAACAGCAAGAATCCACGCATTAGGTCCCTTGAACTCAATGTTGCTTCTAATTGCACGTTCAGCGGAATCTGTATCAATATGACCATTAAGGTTTAGTGTCTCACGAACCAGAGTCGTAATCTTTTGGATAATTCCCATATATTTCCTTTAAATTATTGCGAATATAGTGAAATAATCATATTCTCATATCTAAACAGACTAATTATGAGTGTTTGGCTTGCTTTGATAAATCAGGATTTAAAGATTGATTGAAAATGACTCCGACAGGAACCTGATCCTTTGCCGCAGAGACTCCTGGGTTATGTCTGCCTTGAAGATGAACCCTCCTCCGTGAATGTAGAACAGGCATGGAGTGGTCTCATCTGCCTTTGAGCGTGGAGTCATGATGTGCATCTTCACATCGCCGACCTTGAATGATTCATAGATTATGTTCTCCTTGTCGATCTTCTTCGGCATAAGGTCCATGAACACTGATGCGACCGGCGCGATTGCCTTGCTCACCGGAGGATTGAAGTTGGATAGTATCTTCAACTGAGGATCGAGGTCATATCCTCGTCTATTCTGTCCGGATGAAATGGTGCACATTGTTTATCCTTCGTTTCAGCGCAGAGAACGCCTTCTGGTATAATGCAGAATCCTTCATGGTCGTGAGCATTTCCTTGAAACGGCTCATCGGGATTGTGAATGTGAGTTCGTTTGCAGGAACAAGCGGACGGGCTGAGGGATCCAGCATTCCAAGGAAGCATCTGCGACCGCCTGAACGGTTCTCATCTACAGCAAATGTTATTATTGAAGCGCACCCTGATGCAAACTGGGTCGTGACGGCATCTGAGTCATTGTTGTCATAGAAAGCCCAGGTGCAGAGTCCGGAAAGCATGTCCGGAGTTGCAAAGAAAATCAGAGCCTCGGCATCATCCCAGTTCTCCAGTTTATCCACTCTGACAAAGTTCAGATATGGCTTGTCTGTAAGTGATATCTTCAGGGAATCCACATAGTCAATGACCATTTCCTTTGTCTTCTTATAGTGCTCCACCTCGGAAACAAACACCGGAACTCTTTCCG
>JAZQES010000078.1:0-46747 GCA_045539115.1 Candidatus Cryptobacteroides sp.
TGCGTAACTACACATGGACCAGCCTCAATAACGGTGCATGGAATATTTCTTCCATCGGCACCGAAAACGGAAGTCATTCCGATTTTCTTTCCAATTAATCCAGGCATTGGTTTGTTTAATTAATTGATTATAAATACTTTATATCCCGCTTCACATTTTTGCGGGCTGCAAATATACGAATAATATCTTTATTTTCAACATTTTACGCGAAAAAATTGTTAATAACTTTTTCTGCCAGTTGATTCTGCCAGAAAAAGTTACGGTCCACCCCCAGTCGCGAGCGACAGCCCCGAGGGGCACACGGCCTTCATTGCTTTCAGGCCGGCGACCTGACCGGTCGCGTCGGACAAGCCGACTTCACTGCCATCGGCAATCCGTGCCAGAAAAAGTTACGATCCACCCCCAGTCGCGAGCGACAGCCCCGAGGGGCATACGGCCCCAAGTCGCGAGCGACAGGATATGACGATACCTGTATATTGAAGAATTATTACTATCTTTGTGCGGATATATATAAAGGTATTATGTTACTGGCAATCTTCGGCTTTCTGCAACTGTCCCTGGCAGACATCCTGGACATACTCCTGCTGGCTCTTCTGATATGCATCATCTTCAGATGGATCAGAGGAACTTCGGCCATGAGCATCTTCGTTGCCATCGTATCTCTGTATATAATCAGAGTGATAGTATCAGCGTTCAACATGAGACTCATGACCAACATCATGGAAACCGTCCTCGATGTCGGACTTATCGCTCTGATCGTGATATTCCAGCCTGAAATCAGGAAATTCCTGATGCAACTCGGAAGCAGATACATGAACAGCGCCCAGGGCCGGGCCATCCTGGACAAGATCAGGGGCAAATCAGGAAAGACATCCAACATAAGCGGAAGCGAAGCGGTAAACGACCTTACCGAAGCATGCAGACGAATGTCGGAGGACAAGACAGGAGCACTCATCGTGATAGCGCACAAGGCTTCTTTGGACGAGATAATGAGTACGGGAGACAGGATAGACGCCGCCATACACCGCAGGCTGATCATGAACCTGTTCTTCAAGAACTCCCCTCTTCATGACGGTGCGATGGTGATATCAGGCGGCAGGATTGCGGCAGCACGCTGCACTCTGCCGATCACGGAAAGGAAGGATATCCCTGCAAGTTTCGGAATGAGGCACAAGGCCGCCATAGGCATTACGGAAGAAACAGATTCGGACGCCATAGTCGTATCAGAAGAGACCGGCAACATTTCCTTTGTCAAGTCAGGCGTGGTTACGCCGATAAGGAACATCAACGAACTGAAACTTCTCCTGAACACATCTCTGGGAGAAGAGTAACTGTAAATGGAAGACAAGAGAAAGACCATAGACACAAGACTGGAGCAGAAGATAGGATTTGACCGTGTAAGGCAGATCATATCCGACAGATGCTCCACATCATATGCGGTGGAAAGGGCAGCCAGCGAAACCTTCTCCACCAATCCCGCACACATCCGCAAGAGGCTTCTTCTTACGGATGAAATGCGTCTTATAATGATGTTTGAGGACGGCTTCCCTTCCGGAGGCTTCATCGACTGCATAGATTTCCTCAAACCGCTGGAAAGGACATCCGCTGCCATAGAACTTCATTCTCTCAGAAAACTGAAGACAATGCTGGACACGCTCCGCAAAGTAACTTCCTTCTTTGACGGAGTGAAGGACGGAGTGTATCCGAATCTCAAGAGAATGAGTTCACGCGTACTGAACTTTCCGGAGATACAGAGAAGGATAGACCTGATTCTGGACCGCTACGGGGATGTGAAGGACACCGCTTCAGACGAACTCTACAACATACGCAAGTCACTCCGCGAGAAGGAGGGCACGATTTCAAGACGCATGTCAGCCATCCTCAAGAAGGCTCAGGAGGAAGGAATCGTAGACAATGATGCAGGCGTTTCCATCAGAGACGGCAAGATGCTCATACCTGTCAGTGCAGCGAACAAGAAAAGGATACCGGGATTCATCTATGACGAATCCGCTACCGGAAAGACAGCCTTCATCGAGCCGGCTGAGGTCGTGGAACTTGACAACCAGATAAAGGAACTCAGATTCTCGGAACAGAGGGAGATCGTCCGTATCCTCTTCGAATTCACAGAATTCCTGCGTCCCTACATCCCGGATCTTCTGGATGCCGCGAAATTCCTTGGAGAAATCGACTTCATCATGGCCAAGGCACAGATAGCCCTGGATTTCATAGCAGGCATGCCTGTAATCTCCGACAACGGGGAAATGAATCTCAGAAAGGCACGTCATCCTCTTCTCGAAAGAGCGCTGAAGAAGGAGAAGAAAGAAATAGTTCCTCTCACAGCGACCCTGACCCCGCAGAAGCACATCCTGCTCATATCCGGTCCTAATGCCGGAGGAAAATCGGTGTGTCTGAAAACTGTCGGACTGTTGCAGTACATGTTCCAGTGGGGTATGCTCATACCTACCTCAGAGACATCGGAAATGCTCATCTTCGACCGCATCATGGTGGATATAGGAGATGACCAGTCCATTGACAACGACCTCAGTACATACAGTTCGTTCCTCGGCAACATGAAGGAAATGATCGCAAAGGCCGACGACAAGACACTTGTGCTTATCGACGAGTTCGGTTCGGGAACAGAGCCTGCCGCCGGAGGAGCCATAGCGGAGGCCATACTCAATGAACTCGACAAGAGGGGAACATACGGAGTCATCACCACCCACTACACCAATCTGAAACTTTACGCGTCGGCAGACACAGGCGTGATGAACGGAGCGATGATGTTCGACGTGAAGAACATAGCGCCGATGTTCAGACTGGAGATGGGACTTCCTGGCAATTCCTTTGCTTTCGAACTCGCACGCAAGATGGGACTTCCCGAATACATAATAAAGGACGCCGAATCACGTGCAGGAGAAGAATTCGTCGGAATCGAACGCAACCTCAGGAAGATAGCCCGTAACAGAAAGGCTCTGGATGAGAAACTGGAGAGGATAAAGCATACAGACAAGACTCTGGAGAACATCACCGACAAGTATCAGAAGGAACTCCAGCAGATCAAGCAGATGAAGAAGGATATCCTTGATGAGGCCAGGAAAGAGGCGGAAGAGATAATCAAGGGTGCCAACAGACAGGTCGAGAACACCATCAAGACCATAAAGGAGTCGCAGGCAGCCAAGGAGGAGACTCAGGAGGCCAGAAAGGAACTTCAGGACTTCATGTCGATCCTTGCCGCAAGGAAGGAGAAGGAACAGAAGGAGAAGGACGACTACATAGAACGCAAGATAAGGCAGATTGACGCGAGAAAGGAGAGACAGAAGCAGAGAAAGGCGGCGAAGGCTGATGAGAAGGCGGTGAAGGAAGCCATGGAGATCCAGGCTGAAAAGGAAAGGATTGAAGCCTTCAAGTCCGCACCTCTGAAAGCAGGAGAAAAGGTCCGCGTCAAGGAGAACGGCATGGTGGGAGAAGTCGCAAAGGTATCTGCCAAGGCGGTGATTGTGACCATAGGAAACATCAGCAGCAAGATGCCTCTCGACAAGGTGGAAAGAATCACTTCCAACGAATACAAGAACGCCGTCAAGGAAACATCGAGACCATCTTCAATAAAGTTCGATTCGTCCATCAGCGAAAGGAAACTGAATTTCAGCACAGAAATGGACGTCAGGGGTGAAAGGCTCAACGACGCTATAGAGAAGGTGACAAGATATGTGGACGACGCCATAATGCTCGGCATGCCTAGCGTCAGGATCATCCACGGAAAGGGCACCGGAGTGCTGCGCGACGAACTCCAGAAGATGATAAGGACCATGCACGGAGTGGCAAGCGTAAGGGACGAACATATTCAGTTCGGAGGAACAGGAGTAACCATTGTAACATTTGAATGACAATGAACAGGAATATTTTCAAATATGCAGGCATTGCAGGCATAGCCATCGGTGCAATCGCCGCAGTCATCATCCTTACGACCGGAAACAAGGACTCTGCCAAAGAGGAACTCGGCCCAGAAGCGACTGTGGAGGCTTTCTACGATGCGGTATCAGCCGGAGACTTCGCGGCAGCAAAGGAACTGTGCGACACCGTCTCAATGGAAACCTATCTCAAGACAAACGAAGAAAGATGGGAGACGATGAGACAGGCGGACAGCACGCTCGTGGAGATTGCAGCATCACTTCTGTCGTCATCCGAGATAGAATTCATCAGCACTGAAAGGGATGGCGACAAGAGGAAGGTACATTTCCTCATAGATGCAGTCATGGGAATGAAGAAGGAGAAGACAGCGATATTGAAGAAGGAGGGGAAGACATGGAGGGTGGAAACAATCACAGACAGGATATAGGCAGAGCCGGAGAAGAACTGGCGTGCGGCATGTTGAGAGACATGGGACATGTCATATTGGAAAGGAACTGGCGGGGAGGACATCTGGAGATAGACATCATATCCTATGACTCCGACGGAATACATTTTGTAGAAGTCAAGAGCCGCAAGCAAAGCATACAGGCCCCTCCGCAGATGAATGTGGGCCACACGAAACAGAGGAACATAACCAATGCGGCAAGACGGTTCCTGAGGACGGCGAAAGGACTTCCATACAGCGGACATGAATGTCATTTCGATGTGGTGGCCGTGACTTTCACAGGAGATGACCCGGTCATCGAATGGTTTCCGCAGGCATATATACCTATATTTATATAATGACAATAAAACTATAACATACATGGACATAAGACATTGTTATTGCGTGATAATGGCCGGAGGCACCGGAACCCGGTTCTGGCCTGTCAGCAAGGCGGGCAAGCCGAAGCAGTTCCTCGATGTGGCGGACACAGGCAAGACCTTCATCCGTCAGACATACGAGAGATTTCTGAAGACAGTGCCTCAGGACAACATAATCATCGTCACGGCAGACAGATATCGTGACCTGATGCTGGAACAGATTCCGGAAATCAAAAGCGAGAACCTGCTCACTGAACCATACAGCCGCAACACGGCGCCGTGTATCGCATATGCTACATACACCCTGCTCAAAAGAGACCCTGAGGCTCATGTGGTTGTTGCTCCGGCAGACCATATAATTGACGACGAAGACCTGTTTGCAGAGACAATCAGAAAGGCCTTCGACTACGTCTATGAAAATGACGTGCTCATGACTCTCGGAGTCGTTCCGACCAGACCGGATACAAACTACGGATACATCCAGGCATACGGAGGAAGCAAGGCATACAGAAACAACCAGCCGCTTCAGGTGAAGACATTCACCGAGAAACCTGACAAGGAAATGGCCAGCCTGTTCATAAGCACGGGGGAATTTCTGTGGAATGCAGGTATCTTCCTATGGAAAGCCGCAACCATCAGAAGAGAAATGGAAAGATATCTGCCTGAAGTGACGGGACAGTTTACCGGATGGGAATCGGCCATAGGAACACGTATAGAAAGTGAATTCATCGCTAGAGCATATACAGGCTGCCTCAACATATCCATCGACTATGGTGTCATGGAAAAGACAGACATGGCTTGGATATATCCCGTAAATTTCGGATGGCAGGATGTAGGAAGTTGGGAATCGCTCTACAATTATATTCCTAAGGACAATCTCGGCAACGCCATAACGGCTGAAAAGACCCTCCTCGAAAGCACCGGAAACATGCTGGTGGTTTCTCCAGAAAAGAAGAAACTCATCGCGATCAAGGGTCTGGAAGACTACATGGTGATAGACACGGATGACGTACTCGTCATCTGCCCTAAAGACGACAAGAAATTCAAGGACTTCATATCAGGCATAGCGATGCCGGAGTACGAAAAATATAGATAATTCAAAACTATGGAACTGGAAAAGACAATACAGGCCGACATGGTATCGGCAATGAAGGCAAAGGAGACTGTACGTCTCGCATCACTCAGGGCCATCAAGGCCGCAATCCTTCTTGCAAAGACAGCAGAAGGAGCGACAGGAGAAGTAGATGACACAGCGATCGTGAAGATCATCCAGAAACTCGTGAAACAGCGCAAGGAAAGCGCTCAGCAGTATAATGACGCAGGACGTCCTGAACTCGCGGAAAACGAACTCGCTGAAGCGGCGGCAATGGAAGTATATCTTCCGAAGCAACTTTCTGAAGCAGAGGTAGAGGAAAGACTCAAGGCAATCATCGCCGAGGTCGGTGCGACAAAGCCGTCTGATATGGGCAAGGTCATGGGCGTGGCTACAAAAAGCCTTGCAGGTCTCGCAGAAGGCCGTCTCATTTCTACTCTCGTAAAGAAACTTCTGGCGTAATCACATCAAGGTAACGGTCTCGAGATCGCATCCCCAGAAGACTGACGGAGTACATTTTTCTCTGGATCCGTCTTTCTTTATAAGATATACACTCTTCACGACAACGGTGAACTCACCCTCTTGCAGATGCTGGAGGGTGATTCTTTCTGCCCTGGTTCCAAGAACAGAAGAATTGAAATTTATGACAGGGGAAGCACCTGTGAACTTCCCATACTGTTCCTTTCCATCCTGGTCGCCATAGACCTTTACATGGAATTGTCCTTCTGCGACAGACTTATCAAGTTCAAATGTAATCCCCTGATATTCATTCAGATTCACAGCCGAAGGCGTCAGATTCAGTTCAGACCACAGTTTATTGAAGGTAACCCTATAAACAAGGCTGAAATCCTCAATGACCGGAATCACCGGTGTGAAACCGTCCCCGTGATATCCTTTGACTATGGCTTCCGCTATCTCCGGAGAACTGAAACATGGAATGCCCCTGTACATGCCGTCCGAAAGATTCATCCAATGGAATGTACCAATGCCCCGCATCTTGCATTCGTTGACAAAATAACGGGCATAATAGCAGTAATTCTCCAATGACGGATTCTCGCTGAATGTTCCCCACTCCCCTACAATCACAGGCCCTCCGAGCGTAACAAGATATGTTTCAAGGTCATCAAGCATCTTTCCCACCTCTTTCTCCATAGCCGGAAGGTCGTCGATCGTCGGATATGAATGAACCTGGAAAATGATATGGTCTTCCACACTGTCCTCTGGCTTCCTCATGTTCTTCAGAGGATCCAGAAGATGAGGATTCCAGTCTCCGGCACCATTGCAGGCACCATATGTGTTCACGACAAGGTTTCTCACAGCATTGTTTCCACCTGTTGCCCGCACCACATCTACAAAACTCTGGGCATATCTGTTTATTGAATCATAGGCATCTGCAGCCATCACAGCATCATAGCCGACACCATGAGAGGCATAGCACCATGAACGCGCCTCGTCAAGCATCTCATTGTAAGACTCGAACAGAAGACGGTGATCATAATCACGGAACCTCTCGGCAATCTGCCTCCACAGATCCTCATATTTCTCCTTTTCCCTGGCATATCCTTCAGATGAGGCCACCAGCCATGCAAGTTCCTCGTCAGCACCGGTATCGTGATGGACATTGATGATGCAATACAGACCGGCATCCAGAACATAGTCCACCACCTCGTTCACACGATTCATCCACTCGTCATATACCTTGCCGTCAGCGTCCATATGGACTCCCCATGACACAGGCACACGGATGGCACCGAAACCGGCATCCCTCATCATGTTCATAAGCGCAGGAGTAGTGACAGCCTGGCCCCATCCGGTCTCCCATTTCTCCCAGTCCCGGCCGTCAGTGTCACCGGTCCAAAGAGATTCCAGAGTATTGCCCAGGTTCCAGCCTACACCCATATTGGTCACAGCCTCATACGATGATTCAAACTCGTAATCCGGTGCAGGGATCTCCTCCTCCGGATTCTTCTCCTCCTCCAAAGGAGGATCCTGCGGAGTACAAGCCAATACTCCGATGATCAGAAACAGGAATGCAAATGTCTTACGCATAAACACTGAAATTATGCATCAAACTTACATAAAAATCCGAAATCATCCTAAAATAATTGATTTCCGCAGCCATCATGGAGGCAGAGTATCACGCGGAAACGCTTTGGACGGAAAGTTCACTAGAACGATAAATCCACTCAAAGCATCAGCCATCAATCACCACTCACAGCAGGCTTATCGTTTCTAGGAATAAAGATCCTTCGCTGCGCTCAGGATGACAAAAGGGACACTCCGGTTGACATGCATACATCACAAAACCACAACGACCTGATGTTCTCCAGGTGTGTGAAGGATGAGATTACCCGGCAGAGGCTGACCGTCGAGAGTGATCTCACGTACGCCCTTGCAGACTCCGTCAGGATTCTTGACCGTGATTTCATAAACGGATCCGCGGAAACGGCGTCTTACCGTGTATTCCTTCCACTTAGAGCAGATGCACGGATCTATCTCCAGACCGTCATATGCCGGCTTTATACCGAGAATATACTGCGTGATGGCATACCAGTTCCATGCCGCCGTTCCGGTGAGCCAACTGTTCTTGGCCTCACCAGGCTTTGCCGCATCCTTGCCTGCGATCATCTGCGAATATACATAAGGCTCGACCTTGTGCAGTGCGCTGTTCTCTTCAGTGTATGACGGACATATCTTACGGAAATAGTCCCAGGCCATATCACCTCGTCCGAGTACGGTTTCGCCGATTATCACCCACGGATTATTGTGGCAGAAAATACCGGCATTCTCCTTATAACCTGCTGGATATGAAGATATTTCACCGTATTCAACGAAATATTTCGTAAACGCAGGATTGTTCAGGACTATTCCGTGTTCGCAGTCGAGACGTTCCTTGACAGAGTCGAGCGCCTTAAGCACCATGCCTTCTTCAAGACCAATTCCGGCCATAGAGCACCATCCCTGAGATTCGATGAAGATCTGTCCCTCCTCATTTTCATGAGAACCTACCTTGCGTCCGAAATAGTCATAGGCACGAAGATACCAATCTCCGTCCCAGCCGTGCTTCTTGACGGCCTCAACCATGTCGTCAATGAACTTCTGAGCGCGCGAAGCCTCCTGATCCATGCCGAGATGACGACAGAGTTCCACATAGTCACGACCGCACACCACGAAAAGACCGGCAATCATAAGTGACTCAGCCTTAGAGCCTTCGGTCTTGTTTTCCGTTGTCTGGAAAGATTCGTTCGGATCCCATGAGAAGCAGTTCAGATTCAGACAGTCGTTCCAGTCGGCACGGCCTATGAGCGGAAGCATGTGCGGTCCGAGATTGTTCACCACATGGTCGAACGATATGCGGAGATGTTCCATCAGAGACACCTCGGTACCAGGCTTGTTGTCAAACGGCACCGGCTCGTCGAGTATGCTGAAATCTCCCGTCTCCTTGACATATGCCACTGTTCCGAAGATCAGCCACATCGGGTCGTCATTGAAGCCGCCTCCGATGTCGTTGTTTCCGCGTTTTGTCAGCGGCTGGTACTGATGGTAGCAGCCTCCGTCAGGGAACTGTGTCGACGCTATGTCTATGATGCGCTCACGAGCCCTTTCAGGAATCTGATGGACGAATCCGACAAGGTCCTGATTAGAGTCACGGAAACCCATTCCTCGTCCGATGCCGCTCTCGAAGAACGAAGCAGAACGTGACATGTTGAACGTCACCATGCACTGATACTGATTCCAGATGTTGACCATCCTGTCCAGTTTTTCCTCCGGACTCCTGACTGTAAATATGTCAAGCAGATTGTCCCAATATATCTTGAGTTCGGCAAATGCCGCGTCCACTTTTGCTGAAGTATCGAAGGCTGAAATCATCTCACGGGCCTTTGCCTTGTTGATTATAGGAGAACTTCCGCTATGAAGCAGACCAGGCTCAGGCTCTGAAACGAATTTCTCTTCCTGAGCATTCTCAACATATCCGAGAAGGAAAATGAAATCCCGGCTCTCGCCTGCCGCAAGTTCGATGTCTATGCGATGTGAGGCCACAGGACTCCAGCCATGAGCGACACTATTGCCCGATGTGCCGTCCATAACCATCTGAGGATCACGGAATTCATTATATAGACCGATAAAAGTCTCCCTGTCCGTATCAAATCCGTCAACAGGAGCATTGACACTGTAGAAAGCATAATGGTCGCGACGCTCCTTATATTCTGTCTTATGATATATCACCGGACCGTCCACCTCAACCTCACCCGTAGAGAAGTTACGCTGGAAATTCTCCATATCGGTGGCAGCATTCCAGAGGCACCATTCGGCAAATGAATAAAGTTTGAAGCGTCTGGTTTCCGAAGAAGTATTGCGAAGGGTCATCTTCTGCACCTCGCCCCATATTCCGAGAGGAACGAAGAAAAGCACATCAGCCTCTATTCCGTCCTTGGCACCTCTGATCCGGGTATAACTCATGCCATGACGACATTCATAGAAATCAAGCGGTGTCTTGCAAGGCTTCCATCCCGGTGACCATACGGTTCCGTTGTCATTGATGTAGAAATACCTTCCGCCGTTGTCCATCGGGACATTGTTATAGCGGTAACGCGTGATTCTGCGGAACTTGGCATCCTTGCAGAAGGTATATCCTCCGGCAGTATTGGAAATCAGCGAAAAGAAATCCTCGTTGCCAAGATAATTTATCCAAGGCCAAGGAGTCTTGGGATCGGTAATCACATATTCGCGCTGGGCGTCATCAAAATATCCGAATGTCTTTTTCATAACAAAAGTGTGGCACATAAACCACTGATCTTCAATTGTTTATATCTTATGCCTGCTGTCAAAGTGCAGCAGGCATCTTGCGTAATCGTCTGATTATCAAGGACTAATCTGCCTCCAGGTAGAGTACACGGCTGCTCCAGTCGTCCTGCTTGTGATAGTCATCTATATGTTTGAGAGGAATCTCAAGACCGTTTTCCATCAGGAACTTTCCGCTGAACGAAAGGCCTTCGTATGGAAGAGGAACATTGTCTATACGGTTGAGTTCCCGTATCTTATAAGTCTTCGACGAGTCAAGTCCGGCCATCCTCACGCGCGGCAGATGGTCATCATAGAATGTCTCTGTCTTCCACCAGTAGAACACCGCCTCAGACTTCTCTGGAGATACATACATCATGGAAGCCATATTGTGGCCGTCGTATGGGGAGACGAGGCGATAAATGTCTCCGAACTGAACCACAGGACGGATCTCCTTATACTCGGAGATGGCCTTGCGGCAGAGATCCTTTTCCGCATCAGACATGTTCTTCGGCTGGATTTCCATTCCCAGACGACCGCTCATGGCCACATCGATACGGTATTTGAGAGATGTGGTGCGGAATACGGTGTGGTTAGGAGTGGCGCTGATGTGCGACGCCATGGCGATGGCAGGGAAGAAATATGATGTTCCCCACTGCATATATACTCTTTGAAGAGCATCGGTATTGTCGCTCACCCAGAATTCGTCGAACCAAGGAAGGACTCCCCAGTTGGCACGTCCGCCGCCTGATGCACACGCCTGGATGGTTACATCCGGATATTTCGCCCTTATCCTGTCGCATACGGCAGCAAAACCGCGGTGATATTCGATGTAGAGATGGCTCTGCCTGTCCTTAGGAAGATACTGGGAACCATGGTTGGATACCGGCATGTTCGCATCCCACTTGATATAGTCTATTTCAGGGTTCTCAGTAAGGAGATCGTCTACAACTCCGAACACGAAATCCTGCACCTCAGGATTGCCGAGGTCCAGAACCAGTTGAGTACCGCCGCGTCCTGTTATGACCTCACGTTCAGGAGCCTTCAGCACCCAGTCCGGATGCTTCTCATAAAGTTCGCTTGTGGTGTTCGTCATTTCAGGCTCGATCCAGATTCCGAACTTTATTCCATGCTTGTGCGCCTGCTCGACCAGCCAGCCGATGCCGTTAGGAAGTTTGTTCCTATCGACTTCCCAGTCTCCGAGAGCACAGTTGTCTGTCAGACGAGGATACTTCACTCCGAACCAGCCGTCATCCATGACGAAAAGTTCTCCTCCCATGGATGCTATATCGGCCATCATCTGGTCCATTCCAGGCTCATTAATATCGAAATACACGCCTTCCCAACTGTTCAGCAGAATCTTGCGTTCCTTGTCACCATGAGCCAGTCTGTATTTCCTTCCCCATCTGTGGAAATTGCGGCTGGCACCGCTCAATCCCTCGTCCGAGAATGTGAGAGCCAGTTCCGGGGTCCTGAAGACTTCCTTTGATTTGAGGACATATGCAGAATTGTCAGGGTTTATACCTGCATAGAATTCATGATAATCAGTGTCGCGTGTGTCTATGCGGAGTTCATAATTGCCGCTGTAGCAGAGGGCTGCACCGATCACGCGGCCTGCGTTCTCCTGCGGTTTTCCGTCAAGCGAGAACATCACCTCCGCATGGTCTGTATGGGAATTTCTGGAACCGTCCTTATTCTTGATCACACGCATTCCCCTTTCCAGAGGTTCCTGGACAAGAAGCCCTTCATTCGCCCATGTGCCATGAAGATGACTCACCCACACATCACCCAGACGGATAGGAAGATAACCTGAATCGAAACGAGTAAGAACAACCGGCTTCTTCTCAAGATTCTCTATCTCGGTCCATGTCTCTATCATGTCCACGTCCTTGTAGGCGCGGTAACATACGGTCACATAAAACGGATAAACCGTATCCTTCATCCTGATCCGGGTAACCTGTGCAGAAGGTTCATCAGAACGGTCCACAGACTCCACCCTGAGAGATGTGGACATGTTTCCGTCACTATGGGTCACTCCAAGGGATGCCTCAGAAGCACACCAGAGGCCGTATGCCGGATAAGCGTTATGGTTAGGAACGCCTGACGCGCCAAGGTTGGCTGCATCGACATCAGACAGCCTTTCTCCGAAATACTGAATCTGCACGCCACCTCCTACATCTGCCTTCAGAACAAGTTCAATGTCCGGTGTGGCAATACGAATCTGCGCCATTGCAGAGATGGCCATGACAAGAGATAGAGCAATAATAGATAATCTTTTCATAGTATAGTAGTATAATTAACCCAAGGCTTATCATGATGTGAGATGGATTCCATCGACCCCCGCCTCCCTGATCGGGAGGCACCCCCTAGCCGGGGGTGGCATGTCGATTTCATCCATTCTCACATCATGATAATCATAGTTGTTCCTTTACAAATCTGCCCCATGGACTGAGATCACCTTCATTCCACGGTCCCTCAGACGCAGCAGAAGGATAAAGCATCGAGCAGGTCTCCTTCTTGTCGGAAACAGACCAGAACAGATAACTGATGTCATTGTCATCCATCCATTCCACCCATTCCTTAACAGACTCCACATCGATCGGACCCTGACCGTCAGCATTCATGCCACCACACTCGGTAACAAACAATGCCAGGCCCTTCGACATGGCATAATCACCTTTGTCGCGAAGCCATCCCTTATGTGTACCGGCATAGAAATGAAGAGTATACATAAGATTGTCATATCCGAGTATAGGATCATCAGCAGCATCGTCGACATTCTGAGACCAGCGCGGAGTTCCGACAACAATCACAGCATCCTTCTCGATGGCACGGATGGCTGCAATCACAGTTTCCGAATATTCCTTGATCTCCGCCCAAGTGTAGTCTATCTGATTGACATGGTCCTTATATGACGGCTCATTCCATATCTCGTAAATGACATTCGGAACTCCCTGATATTTTGTCGCCATATATGTGAAGAACTCGACAGCCGCATCAGTATGAAGACCATGGGCATGCCAGTCAACAAGCACATAAACTCCATTCGCGATTGCAGCATCCACTATAGTGCATGCACATTGCTTTCCGAACTGAGGATTCTTCAGATAGTTCTGTACCTGACATTCATCGTCATCGATCTCGACACCGATTGCAGCACGTACGACCTCAGCATCCCAATCCTCAACCATATGCCTGACAGCACCTTCATTATAGAAACGGGGCCAGAGGACATTCCATCCGAAACTCATGCCTTTAAGTTCGACAGTGTCTCCGGATTCATTCACAAGAGCAGTACCTTCTACATGAAGACGCTCGACCTTAGGAATCCTGTGAGAACAGGCTGCAAACATGACCGCGGATACGGCCAAAATCAAAACTCTTCTCATATTTTATTGATTATTAGCAATCTACAAATATGCGTGCCCCCACATGGAAGCACGCATATGATATTACTATAATATTACTCTGCCGATTGTGGTCCGCGACGGATTTCCAGTTCTGCCTGAATTTCCTTCATACGCTTGGTAGTGAGCGGATAAATCGAGATGAAGAAGAGAGATGCCGCTGCAACGGCTGCAGGAACAAAACTCATAAGGGCTCTTACCCATACAAGAGCGGACTCTGTCTGGATGGCACCGGCTTCCGTACTGTAGCCTACTGCTGCAAGGATTGCTGTAACTGCAGAACCTCCGATTGCGCCACCGAACTTCTGAGCCATCGATGATGACGAGAAGATAAGACCGGTAGATGCAGTGTTGAACTTGAGTTCAGCATAGTCGGCGATGTCGGCATACATGCTCCATACGAGAGGAGAAACGATACCTGTGATGACAGAGATGATAACCTGCATGAGCATCATGAGCCAATATCCGCCTGATGTGAGCGGGATGAAGAAGAAGAGGATGCTCAGGCCGATAAGAAGGATGAGAGAGTACATGAATGTGCTCTTCTTTCCTATCTTGCGTGTGATCCATGGAGTCATTGCCACACCGGCCATATTTGCCACCTCACCAACTGCGAAGAAGATACCTGCATAGAAGAGGAACTCGAAGGAGAATATCTTGAGTTGTGCTCCGCCACCGATGACGCTTGCAAAGAAGAAAGGACCTGCTGTGTAACGTGCCGAGTTGAAAAGGTTGAAGAACAGCACGCCGCCGAGAAGGATCCACCAAGGTGCATTCCTGAAAAGGGTCTTGAGGTCCGATCCCACAGAAGTCTCCTTCGGCATGCTCTTGACTGTCTCGCGTGTCATCTTGAAGCAGAGGAGGAAGAGAAGGAGACAGCAGACAGCAACGACGATCATCGCATACTGCCATGAAGAAGGATCGTTGACAGATGTCTCGATACCCTGCATCTTGTTGAACATCTTGCAGAGAGGTTCCCATCCTGCGAGGACGATGAAACTACCGGCATATGCGAAGAACATGCGGAATGAAGAGAACACTGTCTTCTCGTCTGAATCGGCTGTCATGACACCGAGCATCGCTCCGTAAGGCACGTTGATGGCAGTATATACTGTCATCATAAGAATATATGTGACATATGCCCATATACGTTTTCCCGCATATCCCAGATCCGGAGTAGTGAAGAGAAGGACTCCCACCACTGCAAACGGAATCGCGATCCAGAGCAGGTATGGACGGTATTTTCCCCATTTTGTCTGGGTACGGTCTGCGATGATACCCATCATAGGGTCAGAAACAGCATCCCAGATACGGGTAACTAGCATCAGGAATGTAGCATCGACAAGGCTGAGGCCGAAAATGGTCGAATAGAAGAATGGAAGATAAGCCGTGAAGATCTTCCAGAACATCGAAGACGACATGTCTCCGAATCCGTAGCCGATCTTCTGGCTGAGCGGAGCCTTGGCTCCTGAGAGAGTTGTAGAAGTCATTTTTATGTGGTTAAGTGATTATTTACACAAAGATATATAATTTTATAAGAACACCATCTGGTCCAAGGCTACGAAAGCCTTGAAGTCTTCTGCCGAATCATGTCCCGGGAACGGAGCATAGAAATGGTGCTGCATATTGTCATCACAGGCATTTCTCCATGTAAGCACATAACATACAGGATAGTCCTTGACTGCCACGTAAAGCACTTCTGTCCACCATTTCGGATCCTTTACACCTTCATATCCTGTTTCCGTCACAGCCATCAGTTTGCCATGAGCCTCGGCAAAAGCGGCAGTAACGTCGAGTGCGCTTTTCATATTGCCGATATACCTCTGACGGTCATCACCTGCATAGCAGTCGAAACCGACCAGGTCGATGATGTCGTCTCCCGGATATCTTTCCTCGAAGAGTTCCGGAGTAAGACCGCCTGCGCCAGGAGAATATGCCCACAAGAGATTCGTCATACCACGTTCCTCGACCATATAGTCATATGTCATCTTCCAGAGCGCCTTATACTGCTCTGTGGTACACAGATTCTGTCCCCACCAGAACCAACTTCCGGTATGCTCATGCCAAGGCCTGAATATTACAGGCACGACCTCGCCGTCTGCTGTCCTGATTGAATCCATGAAATCTGCGGCATTCTTGAGCCAGCCCATGAAGTACTCATGCTTCTCACCGCCAGGAAGGATGGATGCCACCACCTGGTCTGAACTTACGTCCCATGAGTCGCCTCCGGTAAGAGGATTGCGTGGATGCCACGAGAAAGTAGTGATTCCTCCCCTTTCATGATGAGCCACTACGGACGCACGCATGTTGTCGAAATCATTCCTGTCCAGATTAGCGTCCCAGCCCATTTCGATTCCACCGAGATCCAGGCCAAGAACAGCAGGGTATTTTCCGCATACTTCCTTCACATCGGAACGTACGAACTCCGAAGCATCGTCTTCAAGTTTCCAAGAATGGCCGTACATAAGGTCGTCCTGGTGTCCGTACATGATCTTTCCCTGCTCCACAAGAGATATCAGGTTGTTCTCAAGAACATCCGCTGGAGTCTTGACTTCGGCCTCTTTCTGCCCTCCGCAAGAGGTGATTGCGATTGCCGCAGCAATCAAGGTAAACGATTTGATGGAATTCTTCATAGCATTACTTCGGTGCTGTTCTATAAACATTATTAAGCGTCATCGAATTTGTATAGGAATCAATCATGCCCTCGACGGCTGCCTGAGCCGCTGCCGAGCAATATGCTCCCGAACCGTGATCGATGAACGCATGTTTCTCATTTCCTGCTCCCTTGGCTCCGTTGTCCCAGATCATGCAAGGAATACCTTTGGTCTGAGCCAGTTTTGCGAAGTATCTGAGATAATACTGCTGGAAACTCTGCTCCCGTACAGTCGACCTGTTAACACAGCCGAACTCTCCGAGATATACTGGTATGCCCTTCGACACATAATTGTCATACAGAGTATCGAATGTCTTCTTGAGGCTTTCCTCATTGTCACCGGGAGCCTTCTTCGTCTGGTCAGCAGTATGTCCCCACTCAGAATATTTGGCAGTCAGGGTATATTCTGTAGGATCATAGCAGTGTACGGAGACCAGCATGCGGTTGAGGGTCTTGTCGGTCGGAAGTTTCAGGAACTGAACAGCCAGATCTGCATTGGTACAGTATGCCGGTATGCCGAGATAACGTCTGGTGTTCTTTCCGCCGACAGCACGTACAGCGTCGACAAAGGTCTGGTTCCATTCGTGCAGACATGCATACTGCTTTCCTCCGTCAGTACGGTTGGCACCCCATCCCCATTTGCCGTCATGGATCTCGTTGAAGGCTTCGAAGATAAGATATTCGCCTTCATCCTTGAATCTTTCCGCTATCTGCGTCCACATGGCATCTATCTGCTCGACTATCTTCTGCTGTACTGACGCATTGAGTGCCGCAGAGGATATGTCAAGCCAATATTTGCTGTCCGCACCGTCATGATGCATGTTTATGATCACATTCAGACCGGCATCCCTGGCATATCCTACGACTTCTGCCACTCTTTCGAGCCATGCGTCCTCAATCTTGTAATCAGGAGCGGCTCCGAAATGTCCGAGCCAGGTCACAGGTATGCGGACAGTCTTGAATCCTGCCGCCTTCACCATCTTGAAGGTCTGAGGAGTCGCCTTAGGGTTGCCCCAGTAAGTCTCCCCCGACACACCGTTGTTGTATGCATCAAAATGATTGCCCAGATTCCAGCCCATACCTAACTTTTGAGCCATCTTCCATGCCTCGTTATCTTCTGGTATTGGAAATCCCGGACCAGGTTCTTCATTCTTGCCGACACCTGCCTGAATCACATCGATATAGACGCTCTGCTCGTCAGCCACCACGGAAATCCTTGTGGTGCGGTCTTCCTCCGTAACATTCTCACTGGCAGAGATGATAACCTCTGTAGTGTGATTCTCACCTTCCTTGCCTTTTCTGCATGATACCCAATCATTTGCAGGGACAAGATAGAATTTTCCGGAAGCAGTGACCACCACAGTAGTGTCTCCTCCCTCCGCAGGAAACTCCAGTGACTGGATGTCGGTGGAAAGTTTCACATTCTCTTCCACGACAGGATCAGGTCCGCATGACACGGACAGGATAACCGATAAAAATATGTATAAAATCCATTTCATAGTCTATCTCATTGATGGCATATCCTCGCGGTTAAGCACATATGGACTGCCAATTACATTATTCCAATGGTCAAGGGTATTATAAGACCAGTCAGGTGAATTGAGGGTGATGTTTCCGGCCGAATCAGTAGTGCACCATACCATGAACCATGACCATCTGTTGCCTGCTTCCATGCATTTTTCCGGGTCAGGGATATTGCCGCATTCGCTTATTGCAACAAGTTTCTCACCACCGGTCAGGTCCACAAGAGCCTGATACTGACGGGTCTTCGCCTCTGTATCCTGTGCATATATATCCACTCCCAGAATATCGACATATTCGTCTCCCGGATACCAGTCAAGGTACTGGTCTTCCGCCCCCTTAGTCACATCCACAGTCCACACCCATATGAGATTGTCAAGGCCGTACACATTTACCAACTGGTCATAAAGGAGCCTCCATAATTGCTTGCAAGGTTCCGCTCCATGCCTTCCCCACCAGAACCATGCTCCATTAGGGCCATAGATGTCATAGTTGCCCGCAGCCTCATGGAGAGGACGCCATATCACCGGAATATTCTCATCTTCAAGAAGTTGCAGATAGCCTGCCACCTCCTTTATATCCTTCATGATGAAGTCATGCTGCCATGTTCCTTCCTTCAATGCCTCCCTTATGTCAAAGGATGTCTGGTCAGAATAGAAGGCATATCCGTCGAAATTGTAATTGTTCACGCCGTTATCCCAAGCCTCCTTGCTGTCCGGAACATTCCAGTGCCACATGTAGGTCACAAGTCCGTTGGCTCCCCACTGCTCCTTCGGAGCGGAAATGTCGTTATAGTTCTGCACCCAGTTCCAATTGGACGGAGTCGGTGAAAACTGCAGGAAGAGGAAATCATATCCTGCAAGAGCCGGATGCTTTCCGGTATTCTCATATATGAAGTCGACGAAATCATTCTTATGGGAATGGCTCGACTGGACTCCTGACAAGGTCTTCTTTCCGCTCTGCTCAGAAAGGAAATTATAGACGTACAATGCCTCTTTTGAAGCATTCGGATTGACCAGTTGCTTCATGGAATCCGGATCAGACGGCATATATGACCCGACCTCCTTCATAGAAAATGTCACGCGGATTTCTTCTGATTCCTTCTGATTCTGGCCAAGACCCTGAACGGCACCCGCCGGCACCACGACAGTATATGACATGCCGGATTCCAGACCTGAGACCTCGATTGATAGTGTAGTCATGAAGACACTCACATCACCCACTGACGCACCGCCTTCCACATAAATCCTCTCCTTCTGCTCAGCAGAACATTTTATGTTACGGTCGAATGTAAGTGTTACGGTCAAGGAACTTCCATACAGGCCTTCCGCCCCGTCAGAAGGGTCGCACGACACCAGTTCCGGACCGGTAACCTTCTGCACCGGTTCCTTCTCCTGACAACCAGCCAGCGCCAGTCCCAAAACCAGAAATCCCAACAAAAACCTCTTCATCTATATTAATAATATTATATATATAATATATATACTATATAGTATAGTATTTATATAGTGCTGATTTTCAACACATTAAAAGTAAAAAAGTTTGCAGATTACAAAAATATGCTTAACTTTGCATCGTTATTTAACACTTAGTGACTATGTAATAGGCATCTCCACCCCAATTGGAGTGCCTATTTTTCTAAGCGACAGAGTGTTGAGGATGTAGATTCGAAGAGACTGTTTCTTCCGGAAGTTCTTCTAACAAGTCACTAATAATAAATAACAATGGGAGAACGACGCCCGAAGACGCTCAGAATCTCGATAGAGATTTGCGAGCCTGAAACTTTTGTTAAAATCCGTTCACACTATCGTCGAGTATTGGGCAAAGACGACAAAGAGTAACGGGTTACAGCATCAGACTGTACATATCCCCTCAACACAGGAACGGCCGGGTAATACCGGTCGTTCCGCTTTTCTTCTGCTTCATATTTTCAATGAACATCAAACGGAATCAAAATCGTCCCGATTTTGGATCCCAAGGAGGCGGTCAGGCCTCCCTGGGAAATTATAGGATTACAGAAGTGTTACCTTAGTACACTTGATGTTATCACCATTGAGGAGGAATGCACCACCCCACCACTGCTGTGTAAGGGCTGCATCCAGGATCTCCTGAGTAAGTTCGAGGCCGTACTTACCGCCATTGCCGGCAAGGTCATATACGGTGAACTCACCACCATTGTCATTGCCTTCCGAGCAGATGCAAGCATATTCAGGTCCCCAGTGACCTTCTACGATCTTAACCTGCCAAGCATCCTCGAGAGGCTCAAAGTAGAAGTAAAGGGTCTGTCCGGCTGTAGCGCCAGCATCAACAAGTTCAAGACCTGCGTCTGAGAGGATTGTCGGCTGATTTGTCCAACCGTCAGCGATAGCCTCGCCTTCCCAGAGAACCACCTCTGTAGGAGTTCCGCCACCACCTGGAACGAGAACTTCCTCTTCCCAGTACATCTCAAGGATTGTGAAGCCGTCACCTGCGAAGAGGAGATGCTGATCATCAAGCACTGCAAGGAGGTCTGCGTTGCCTGAAATATCCACAACGAATGTGAATGTTCCGTCACCATTGTCTACAAGACCTTCATATGCAGGAGTGATGTCATTTGCATCATTGTTTCCAACTGACCACCATCCGTCAAGGATACGGATCTGGAACCAGTCTCCTGATGGCTGGATGTCAACATTGAATGGACCAGACTTCATCTTCTCCCAAACCTCAGGAGCAAATGTAGCGACACACTCGTTATTTCCATCCTTGCCGTCCATAGCGAAGCGATAAGGACTACCTGACCAAGATGCTGCAGGGACAGAGCCATCGTTCTTCCAGATAGAAGTCCTTACGATCTCTACTGAGCCGCCAGGTACCCATACTTCTTCAGTAACTACAATTGCAAGAGGAGTATAGCCGCTACCTGTGAAGAGGAGGTGCTGATCGTCGATGAGGTCATAGATACCGCTCTTGAGAGGTTCCTCAGAAATAGTATATGCGAGAGAGAATGTACCGTCGCCATTGTCAATGATGCGCTCGTCACCACCATGGATATCGTAAGCACCGTCACTGTCGAATGACCACCATCCTGTTGTCGCACGGATCTGATATGCATCAGCATCAGGAGCAAACTTGAGGATGAATGTACCGTTCTTTATGATATCCCAAGTCTCGGCTGGGAATGTAGTGATACATTCGCTATTGCCGTCCTTTCCTTCGAGACCGAAGCGATACTGGCCGCTCCAACTTACAGAACCTACACCTGCAGGATCAGGATTCTCCCAAAGAACTTTCTCGACAGTCTCCCAATATCCGCCGTCTGAAGCAGGCTTGTAAGTAAGCATAGGCATAAGGAATGTCTTGCCGTCGATAGTATAGACCTTACCCTGGAATTCACCCTCGAATACCTTTCTAGGTACTGTGAAGATGATCTGGTCAGTACCCTTGCGGTTGAAGAGTTTATCCTCGACAAACTGCGGATTACCGTCAGCATCAAGCATCTCGATCTTGTTGACGAATTCAAGGTCAGTACCGTAGATGGTCATCTGGCTGCCGCCTTCTACTTCCACACCTTCTTCAGCAGAATAGCCTGAGACTACTGTATTTCCAAGGGTAAGAGGAAGAGGAGACTCTACCTGCTCACCTGCTTCTGTACGTAAGATGATCTTACCACCCTCGGCAGAAATGCCAGAAGGTGCATCGACTCTGATCATTTCATTGCTGACAATCTGGAAATCAGTCACCACGATGCCTTCTGCACCGTCAGGGAAAACGATTTCAGTAACATCAGAGAATCCGCTACCGTTGATGGTCATAGGCTGTCCTTTAACCACCTTGGTCGGGAAGAACACTTTTACATGCAATCCGACATCAGCAGACTGAAGTTCATCCTCAGCAAGACATCCTGACAAGGATGCAGCAAGGACAAGTGTCAGAATCGTTCCGAAAAATTTAAATATATTCTTCATAATTGAACTCCTTATTAATTACTACCATCCTGGATTCTGTCCAAGGGCAGGGTTCTTCTTAATTTCAGTCTGAGGGATAGGGAAGAAATAATACTTGTCATCCCACTGACGTGTCACTGTAGTCCTTGTCAACTGCTTGTTGCTGCTGATATTCGCAACCTTGATGGTCTTGAAATACTCAGGTCCCTTCTTCCAGCGACGTACATCATAGAATCTATGATTCTCGAAAGCAAGTTCCACAAGACGCTCACGCTCATAACGTTTAACCCAGTCAGCACCGTCTTCCTTGAACTCAGGCATCATGATGTCAGCACGGTTACGGAGCATGTTGATGGCCTCGTTTGCCGACAAGCCATAAGTCTTGTCGTTTGCACTGCCTGTAGCATTGAACACAGCCTCGGCATAGTTGAGGTAGAACTCACCGAGACGGAATACGATCCAAGTATGACGACGTGTTACCTGGTTGTCAGCAGTTGTGACGCAAGAACCGTCGACATATTTCTTGAGATAATATCCTGTTGGAGTTGCACCATACTTAGGAGAAGCGTTGAATCCGTTTGCGAAAGTCTCGATCACCTTCTTCTGCGAACCGTTGCTTGGCCACTCGTCACCGTTCTTCACCACTGTGAGTGCGAAACGTGGGTCAAGGCCTTCGTATGGATCTGTAGAGTTGAGGTCGATGCTGCCTGAATTACGCTCGCCGAAAGTCACGCCGTCAGCCTGATACTCATACTGGTCAACGAGGCTCTGAGTAGGACAGTTTCCTGAAGAACCGTTCTCGACTCCCACAGGATAGTGTGCCATCTCAAAAGTGTTGCTGGCTCCACGTCCGATACCCCAGATAAGTTCCTGGTTGAAGAAAGCATTGTCACCCCAGAGATCAGCATATTTGCTGAGCTTGAGTCCCCATGCAGAAGCATTGTCAATGATATATGCGCAAGCCTTAGCAGCCTCATCCCACTTTGCCTTGTCATTTGTAGGGTTGTGGAGTGGAGATGCCGCATAAAGGAGAGTACGCGCCTTGAGAGCGTAAGCTGCAACTTTGGTTGCACGACCGTATTCAGCTCCTACCTCAGTAGAATATGAAGTAGGAAGATGCGGAGCGATCTCATCTATTTCATCAACGATGAACTTCACGATCTCAGCTGCTGGAGTACGTGTAACACTATTGGCCTGGGCATTTGTAAGAGTAGTCGTTACAAGAGGAACATCTCCGTAAGCCCTGAAGAGCTCAAAGTAGAAATAAGCCCTGAGGAAACGGAGTTCATAAGGGAAGAGTTCCATCTGTGCCATCCAGATCTTATAATCAGCATTGTGTTCCCACTCTGAAATATCGGTCTTATGAATCTTCTCGAGATACATGCAAGCCTCAGCAATAGCTGTGTAAGATTTATCCCAAATAGTAGAATTTGGGTTAGCAGGATTCCATCCGCCATTGGTGTAGTTATTTATGGCACCGGTCTCCAACGCATACATAGCCTCATCAGTTGCACCGGCAAGGAAGTATGCACTGTTGGCTTCGAACTCCTGGGTATACACCTGTGCGTATACATCGAATACCATGTTTTTTATACCATTCTCGTAGTATTCGTAAGTCCAATCTTCATCGCGTGTATTTTCCTCGGTATAGTTGAGGTCTGCACACGACGCCGAGATAAGACAGGCGAGAATGAATAAACAGATTTTATCAAGTTTCATAATTCAATCTTTATTAGAATACTACAGAAAGTCCAAATGTGACAGCCTTCATAACAGGATATCCTGTGTTGAGGTTCTCAGCATCCATAGCAGGAATGTTATCAAATGACAGAAGGTTCTGACCCTGTACGAATATCTTTGCATCAGAAATCTTCGCATGCTTGAGGAGCGATGACGGGAACCTGTAGTAAAGTTCACAGTCACGCATCTTGAACCAAGACACATTGCGATACCATATTGTAGATTCCTGAGTGTTGTTGGCAACGTTTGTTGTAGAAAGGCGTGGATATAATGCATCTGCACCTGCTACATCATAGCAATTGTCGAAATATTCCTGTGACATGTTTCTGTTGTCAGAGAGTGCTCCCCACACACCGTCAACATAACGGAGGTTCTTGATCTGGTTGCCTGCACCCTGGAATGTAGCGTTCACTCCGATGCCCTTGTATTCAAGTCCGAGAGAGAATGAATAGTTGAGAGATGGGAATGCAGTACCATAGTCAAGAGCGACAGCATCATTCTGGTTGATTACACCGTCCTCGTTTACGTCCTTGTACTTGATGTCACCGACCTTCACCTGACCGAACTGCTGGAGCGGGCTGTTGTCGATATCCTCCTGACTCTCGAAGAATCCGAGGGCAACGAGACCGCGTGCAGCATCTGCAGGAGTTCCGATCACTGACATGTTAGGATATACAGGATTCTCGATCCATTCAAGAATCTCATTCCTTGAATAAGTCACAAAACCGTTGGCGTTGATGTTAAGACCGTTGGCGAAAGTCTTTGCAAAACGGAGTCCGAGTTCAGCACCATAACTTGCAACTGCTCCCTTGTCATCATATGAAGACTGGATACCCACAACTGAAGAGTTCAATGAACCTGCACTTACGAGGATATTGCGTCTCTGCTGATAGAATACGTCAGCAATTATGTCGAGGCAGCCCGCAACTCTGATGTCAGTACCGAGGTTAGCCTTATAAGCAGTCTCCTGTCTGAAATCAGTTGTAGGGAACTGAGTAAGGAATGCACCCCATGACTGAGCGAAATTCTGACCATAGAAGAAATCACCATGAGAATTGTTCCAGGCCTCAAGCCACAGACCAGCCTGAGGAACATAGTCTGTATGCTGGACACCGGCAGAAGCACGGAGCTTACCATAAAGACCTGTTTCAGGATTGTTCGCATAGATCCATCCGAGTGCCAATGTAGGTGAGAACGCCCACTTTGCAGGATATGAACGGTTCGATCCGTTTGCTGCAAGGACGAGGTCAGCCATGAACTTGTCCGCATGATCGTAATGAGCGGCTAAGTTCACATTCTGGCGATACCATGTATTGCTCTGGCCGTCACGCACCTCATTCTTCATGTTGTAGTTGAGGTTTGCGGCAAAATTGTCACCGTTTCTGAACTGAGTGCCATACTTGAGACCTGCATTTGCAGTTCCTACACGCCACTGGCTGTCAACCCAATGATTGAACACGAGCTTATCCTCGATAGTACCCATGACCGCCTCCTGCATCTGGCCGTTGGCGTCATAGTAGTTCCATCCGTACTGATAACCCTTTGTACGGTTTTCGATAGTGTTGGAAGCATTGTCATATGAACCACCCACATAGAACTTGAGGTTCTTGAGAAGGAAGTCAAGATCCTGCTCGAGAGTGATGTCAGCCCAGATCTGACGCTGGTGTGTCTTGGTAAAACCGGTACCTGTCGCCTTGGCGAGGAGGTTGTTGTTTCCATAATCCTGGCTACCGCCCCATACACCATTCTGTGTCTTGATAGGGAATGCCAATGCAGGAACCTTGTAAAGATGCCACCATGCATCGTTTGAACTGATGTTAGGAACACCGTTTGTCTCCATGAAGATAGCAAGGATACTGGTCTTCACACGTGTGCTCTTTGTCACCTCAAAGTCAACATTCGTACGGATATTCGCCTTTGAATACTTCAGCTGGGAGTTCCAGTCAC
Organism: Candidatus Cryptobacteroides sp.; assembly: GCA_045539115.1. Taxonomy (GTDB): domain Bacteria; phylum Bacteroidota; class Bacteroidia; order Bacteroidales; family UBA932; genus Cryptobacteroides. Next base: position 25,783 of record JAZQES010000078.1, read on the forward strand.
CCTGATCAGGATTAGCATAGAGACCGCGGGCGTCAGTATAATCAAGTTGAGTGTAGTACTGGACCTTGTCAGAACCTCCGTACATTGAGATGAATGCATTGGTCTCATTGGCGGTGTTCTTGAAGACTTCATTCTTCCAGTCTACATTAGGGTAAACATAAGGATCGCTGCCGTCAAGGAACTTCTGAAGTTCAGCCTCTGTGTAAGCGACAGAGTTTCCGTCGTTTACTCTTGCCATATTCAGAGCGTTCGCATAATCATATGCACTGACCATAGGAGCAGTCTCAGGATCGAACTGGAGTTTATGCGAAGCACCTACTTTAAAATTGAAACCTGTGTCCGCTTTTCCACGCTTTGTCTTCACAAGGAGGACTCCGTTGATGGCCTCATGACCATAAAGTGCAACAGCAGCAGCATCCTTGAGAACTGTCACGCTCTCAACTTCTTCAACTGTAAGTCTGTCGAGAGGACGTTCAACTCCATCCACAAGGATGAGGATGTCGGTCTCGCCTGTAGTCTGGACTCCACGGATATTGAAGGAAGCGCCCTTGCCTTCTTCACCCTTGAAGCCGGTATTCTGAACTGCTGTAAGACCGAGCAGTTTGCCATAGAGCGCATCAGCAAGGCTGATGGCAGAAGTACGGCCAAGTTCTTCAGCGGTCATGGTATAATCCGCCGCTGTAGTAAGGAATTCCGAACTCTCGACACCATAACCCAGATCTACAGTCTGCGACTGCTTGTCGCTCAACTGTACCTGAGCATTGGCTGTCATGGAAGTGAGACAGAATCCCAACAGGCTAAATATAAATATATTACGTAATTTCATAATGATAATTTCTAATTGTTACCAACCAGGATTCTGAGTAAGGCCGTAACCTTTCTGAATCTCGATACGTGAAACAGGATCAAGATACCACTTGTTTGTCCAGTATCCCGGAGTCCACCATGCACGTGCACCTACCGAGATCTGTGGTTTCTCATATTCAAACTTAGGCCAAGGAGTTGCAGGATCCCACTTTGTATCATCACCTTCCATGCGGTTGCCGTTCTCATCAAGACGATATACTCGGATTTCATGAAGCGGCTTAGTGAAGAGATCCTGACGTTTGCGACGAACCATGTCATACAGACGGTCACCGCACTCAGCACCGATCTCACAGTTTCTTTCACGAAGAATCTCATTGATGAGGTTCTCTTTATTCGATGTGAGATTCAACTCAGGATTCATCTGCTCGAGACGTCCAAGACCCACGCGGCTGCGAACAACATGAAGCTGGTCAAGTGCGCCCTGAAGATCACCGGTCTCAGCAAGAGCCTCTGCATAAATGAGATACATCTCTGCAAGACGAATATATGATACTCCGATGAACTCGTCATCCATCTTATTACCATCGTAATCAAGGAACCACTTGAACTTCTTGTAGTGAGAAGCTATATCCTCTGCATTGCTGGCATAAGTTGAATTCTTAGCCATTCCACCGTTTACCCATGTATCAATATATGACAATCCCTGATAGTCTCCTACAGTACCTGAAGGGAATGACTGTCTTGGAACAACCATAGTCTCATACAGACGAGGGTCACGGTCAGCAAAGATGTCGATTCCGTCAGGATTCTTGCCGGCACCATAAATATCTTCGTAAGGGAAGTTTCGTCCGTCCTGCATACCGAAGCACTCCATGAGTTCGTTTGTCGGAACAGCTCCACCCTGACGCATACAGTCGATGGCAAAACCTCTCCAGCCCCAGCCCCAGCCGTTCTCGGTGATCACACCGTCAGATCCGGTACTTGACATCCACTGTGTAGGATGTGCATCGAAGAGCTTTTCATGATTAGTCTCATTGTTACGGTATCTGTAAGCCCTGCGGTAAGCCATACGGTAACCACCCTCATCCTGAGTAGCAGGCTGGATCAGCTGATAGTAATTGCCGTTACGCTCATTATCTTCGAAGAAATCTTTGCAAGCCTGAAGACAACGGTTCCAGAGTGTAGGATCCTTCTTTCCGAACCATACATGTTCGATATTGGTAAACTCAGTTACCTTGAGAGGATTATACTGCATATAAGCCTCACTGTCATTGAACAGAGGAGATGCAGCATGCATCCATAATTTTGCACGAAGCGCACGGGCAGAGGCACGGGTCAGACGACCTGACCACTGTCCCTGGTCTGCATTGTCAAGGTTCCAGATGAAGCCCGGCTCCTCAATGGCGCATACAATGAGAGAGTCGATGAACTCTACAGTCTCCCATGCAGTAGCACGGCCGTCCTCAAAATTCTCACCTACAGCATAAGCCTTCTTTGCAAGGCAAAGACCTCCGAAATTACGGAATGCATCGAAATAGCGGCTTGCCATGATTGTGTAAGCCTCACCACGGAGACGACTCTTCTCCTCATCGGTCATGTCGGGAACCCTTTCGATGTTCTCGATTATCTGCCAGCATTTACGGACTGTCTCATAGATCGATACTCGTCCACCTGAGTCAGAATTGAGACCACCTGTCTTGGTAGAATAAGAGAATTTTCCCTGGAAGTTACCGTCTTCTGTATCCTGAGCATCTTCAGTAAGACCACCTGGATAATAGCTCTGGATAGGACCACCCCATCCACAATAACAGTGATAAGAGTCTGAAAGGGCGTCGATTGGCGCACCGTTCATCATGTTTCCGGAAGTATATGTACAGTAAATCTGTCCGTAAGCACTCCAAAGGAAGTTACGGGTATATTCCGCGTTCGAGAATACTGTATCTATATTGATATCAACGCCCGGAGCTTTCTCAAGGAAAGCGTCTCCTACTGCGAATTTTTCAACACAGGACGTACTGAAGAACGCTGCACAGATTCCCAGAACAAGTATATTATTCAATATCTTTTTCATTTCGTATAGCGATTAGAAGTTAAACTGTGCACCAATGTTGAAGAGACGTGTCATTGGATAGCGCACACCATAGTCAAGTCCTGAACCAGGAGCTTCCGGGTCGTTACCCTTGAAGTCTGCGAAAGTAAGAAGATTGTTTCCTGAAGCATATACTCTTATATAATTAAAGAATGCATCACGCTTCTTAGGACTGAATGTATAACCAAGTTCCACATTCTTCAGACGGACATACTTCGAATCAATTACCCATGCCTGTGATTCACGGTTGTTGTGAACACGGTTGGTGATTGATATACGAGGCAGGAGGGCGTCCGGATTATCTTCTGTCCATGAATTGTCAGCTACCCACTGAGTGAGGGCTGAAGTATTTGTTGAACCGAACTGGGCACGGAAATATCCGTTGAGAGAACGGCTTACATGGTCTGCGCCGATCCACAACATTGTGAAGTCAAGGCCCTTCCACTGGAAGTTGAAGTTCACGGAATATGTAATCTCTGGGTTATCAGTATAACCGAGAGGCTTCTGGTCGTTCTGGTCGATGATACCGTCTTCGTTCAAGTCAACATAGATAGCATCACCGTACTTGAGGTTCTCAAGGTTCTGATTTGGCATTGCAACACCATACTTGGCCTCATAACGCTCCTCAGTACCAGGCTGATAGAACTCGAAGAGGTCATAACCGAAACGCTGTCCTACAGGGAGTCCTGTGCGGCTCAGATAGTCATACATAGGCTTGACCTCAAGCATCTCGATGACCTTGTTTCTCGCAAATGCGAAGTTTGGCGAGATCGAATAACGGAAGTCTCCGAATTTCTGCTCCCAGTTCAATGTGACCTCGAAACCGTGGTTCTTCACACGACCTTCGTTGACATAGCTTGAAGGAAGTGAAGTAACGGCAGAAAGAGTAGAAGCGTTTGACACGAGAATGTCCTTTCGGTCTTCCCAGAAGAAGTCAACATAAGCATGGAGCTGATCCTTGAAGAATCCTGCATCCAGACCGACGTTGATCTTGGTAGCGGTTTCCCATGTAACGTTAGGGTTACCTGTTGTAAGTTCCTTGACAGCCTGCAGCCAGTTGCCGTTTGTACCGAAGTTAGTACCGCGGTCCTGAGGATTGACAGTCATCGAACCTGTATAGAATGACCATGCACCCGGGAGATAGAGGAATCGTGCACCGTTTGTACTGTCGTTACCTACGATACCATAGGAAGCACGGAACTTCAAATAACTGATAACAGGCTTGATAGGCTGCCACCATTTCTCCTGTGACGGAATCCAACCGACAGAGACTGATGGGAATAGACCATAACGCTTGCCAGGAGCAAAGTTCTCAGATCCGTTGTAACCGATGTTAAGGTCGAGGAGATATTTTGTATCATAGTCGTAAGTCACACGACCGACCAGGCCGACATAGCCCTTTGGAATTGAAGAATAAAGACCGTCTGAATCCCAAGGATAATAAGTCTTGCTCTGGTTGTAGAGAAGGAGGGCACCTACATTATGCTTGCCGAATCTGCGTGCATAGTCGAAACTTGCCTCAGCATACCAGTTACGGTTACCCCATTTGTTCTCGCTGTAAGGAATCGGCCATGTTATGTTTTCCTTACGGAGAACTTCCTTGCCGTCAACGAGAGTCGCCACATAAGTCACACCTGTACCGAAACCGTTCTGACGGTTCTTCTGAGCGGTATAGTCAGAGTTGTAAGATGCCTTTGCCTTGAAGCTGAGGCCTTTCGTAAGGAATCCCATATCCAGTTTGTACTGAATATCGAAGTTGAGGACGTTTGTGCTCTCATCCACATAACCGAGGTTGTAGTAGTTTGAAAGTGCAGAACGGTCAAACGGTCCTACGATACTTGGGTCAGAGACGATATGACGGCCCTGCTCGTCGATTCCATAACCTGCATAAGGAGTCGCACCCTGAAGGTAACGGAAGAGGAAGCCTTCACCACCACCCATGGTTGTACGGCCCTGCATACGTCCACCGAGAGTAAGTGAGAGCTGGCTCCACTTCGAAACATCGATGTCGAGGTTCGCACGGTAGTTAAGACGCTGGTAATCGAAGGTCTCGTTCTTGTTGCTTGAGAATGTCTTGAAGAGAGAGTTCTGGTTAAGGAAACCGGCTGAAACGAAGTAGCGTACTCTTTCAGTACCGCCTGATACATTCACGTTTGCCTGCTCCTGCCATGCTGCATCCTTCATGATATAGTCAATCCAGTCTGTGTTAGGGAATGTCATAGGCATATCACCTAAACGGAAATGCTCCATCACATCCTGAGAGAAACGGATACCATAATCTTTATAAGGAGTATAGTCCTCGATTGCAACTGTGCCAGGCCACTTGTCCATAGGAAGAGCATCCGTAATGGCCATGTAGTTCCACATCTGACCATATGTATATGAATCAGCGAAGTCGATGAACTGCGAGATAGTCTGCATTGCAGCACTTACAGAAGCAGTCACGGAAGCCTTGCCGACTTCACCACGCTTTGTAGTGACGAGGATGACACCGTTCGCACCACGCACACCGAATACGGCAGTTGCAGATGCGTCCTTGAGGACTGAGATACTCTCGATTTCGTTAGGGTCCAACTGTGAGAACGAACGCTCCACACCATCGACCAGCACGAGAGGCTCAGCACTGTTCAACGATCCGACTCCACGGATTCTGATGACCGGTTCAACGGCACCAGGCATACCTGAAGGCTGAACTGCAGAAACAGCAGGGAGGTTACCCTGAAGTGAGTTCGCAACGTTCGCCACAGGCGATTTCAAAAGGGTTTCGCCACCAACAGCAGCGACGGAGCCGGTAATGGTCACCTTGTTCTGCTGACCATAGGCAATTACCACTGACTCGTCGATCAACTTAGAGTCAGGCTCCATTGTAACATCAAGGCGCTGTGAGGTAACCTTTACCTGCTGCGTCTTGTAACCTACGCAAGAAAATTCGAGCGTAGCACCCTGAGGAACGGATGGAAGATCATAATTTCCATCCACATCAGTGACTGTACCGTCGAGTGTTCCCTGAATGATCACACCGACTCCAATCAAACCTTCCCCAAGTTCATCTTGCACCCGACCCTGTACATGCAGGTTCTGGGCGAAAGCGTGTCCGGAAATGAGGAGCATCAGCGCCATCAATCCGAACAGATGAGTTAGCCTTTTCCTTTTCATAGTGATAGGATTAAATTTGGTGTTGGTTATTAATAATAGTACATAGTGTTATGTATTCATTTCAAAAAATCATCCTTTGCCTTCGGCCAGCCAGGCTGCTGCCAGACATTGTGCCCCGCCAGAGGATAACATATCCATGATTTTTCTGTCTTTATATGGTTATAACCGGCAAAATTCGTATGCGGCGGGCAGACAGGGTCCTGAAGACCTATCGCCATCAGCACCGGACATTCGATCTTGTCGGTAAAGTTCTTCACATCAAAATAACTGAGGACACGGTACATCTCATCCTCGGACATTCCCTTCGCCTTGGCAGCGGCAATGATCGGTTCTCCCGGCCAGCCTGCAAGAGCGAAATAGTCTCTATAGTCATTGAGGAAAGGTGCAGAAGGAGCGATCGCCTTGAGCCTGTGGTCGAGAGAAGCGGCCACAAGTGTAAGGGCGCCACCCTGGCTTTCGCCGTTAGCAAACACCTGAGCGGCATCTGTCTTGTCAAGCGAGAATATGAAATCTATGGCTCTGACAGCATCTGCGAATGCACCGCGATAATAATATGTCTCCTTGCTTTCTATGCCTCTTGTGCACCAGTCGTCCTTCTCACCAGGAAGCCTGTTGAAGGCCTGGTTGCGGATACAGAGTTGGAAGTCTATCCTTTCAGGATTGTCAGAAGGATTCGGATACCACACCTCGCTGCCATAACCCATATACGAAATCATGGCAGGGTATTTTCCTTCTGCTACAGGAAGCATGAGAAGTCCGCTGACGGTCTCTCCGCCGAATGATTTCATCTCGACGCGGAAAGCCTCACGGACTTCATTTGAATGATCCTTGAGAGGGATCAGTTTATATTCGGGAGTTACGGAGGCGAGTTCCTCCAGAGTCTCCGACCAGAATTCATCGAAATCAGGTTCCTTGTCCTGCTCCGAAACGATCTGTTCAGGATTGAAACCGAGATTGGTGCGTGTCAGTTCGGTCCTGACACCGTTCCTGACAAAATATAATATCGCCTTGTAAAAACCGGGATCGAGGTCAAGACTGAATTGTACCCCCCCCAGTCGGGTTTCTACGGATTCCGCCAGCGTAATGACATGGTCTCCGAAATCAGTAAAGACATCAAGTTCAAGATCTGCCGTAATGTTCTGACCATGGCTCAATCCCACCTCGACAGCATGAGGACCTTCACCGGTATGGATTCCAGTTGTCTGGTCAAGGACAAACCAGGCATTCGGAAGAAGCGCTCTTTCAATAGCCTGAGTGGACTTTCTGATTACAGTTATTGTGGATTCGTCACAAGCATATACGGAATTGAGTCCCTGCTGCTCCTGTCCCGGGTCTCCGCAATAATCATCACCCAACTTCCAGTAAAGGTTGGTCTCGGACTGGCTTGCAAGACCACCCCAGCCCCAGAAGTTCAGACCTGCAAAAAGGCCGCCTTCCTTTGCTGATTCTACGATACGGCCGAACACATGTCTGTAATATTCATCACGTGCTGTGGTAGGCGTACCCTTGGCGAACTGGAAATCATCACGAGGAAATCCGAACTCTTCAAGCACCACAGGCTTTCCGTATCTGGCAGCAACGGCAACATGCTCATCAATATACTTGTCCGTATTTTCTATCGCCACCGGAAGATTGGTCTTGAGAGTGTTTTCACGCACCCAACTCCAGTTGTACGGCCAGATGTGGATGTTCATGTAATCGATGTCCGGACATGAATGGATCTTTTCGAAAAGTTCGAGACTTGTCTCGCAACCATGCCTTCCTTCGCTGCCGGAAGACACCATATGGTTCGGGTCAATTGACTTGATGAGAGATGCTGTCGTCCACATGAAATCGACGAATGCAGCCTGACCGAGAGAATCGCTTCTGAAACAGCGCGGCTCATTGCCGATCTGCCATGAAAAGATTGTCGGATCATCTTTGTACGGCCTGCCTGTGACAGTGTTAGTGCGGCTCACTACGTGTCTTACATGATTGTAGAACAATTCCTTAGCCTTCTCGTTTGTAACAAAATGAGAGACAGATTCCATGAACGGGCCATATCCCACCTCTGCAGGAATAAGAGACTTTCCGGCTCCTGCCCATTCCAGATACATTCCGTATCCTCCGGACCATTCCCAAGAATTGTTGATGTAAAGCACGGCCTTCATGTTTCTCTCCGCCATTTCGGCAAGGAGATAATCCAGACCACGGAAAATCGTATCATTGTAAACACCCGGCTCTTTCTGCAACGTAGGAGTCACACGCGTAGGAACGCCATCCGGACCGTCTCCTCCGACAAGGACACGAAGATTGGTCATACCCAGAGCCTTGAGCGTATCCAGTTCAGCCTCAAGACGTTTGCGGTTACCGCCAATGCCCTCGCTGCCAAGAATCGCTCCATACCAGAAGTTTGTTCCGATGAAATGGGAAGGATAGTCTTCACATACGAACTTTCCGTCTTCCACATGTACGAAAGACGGCTGCTCGGCCTGACATGAAAGCAGCAGAACGGCTGCGAATACTGTCAGGACAGAATAAATCCGGGTCAGTTTCATTTAAATTGTAGCGCTATCAATTATGTTAACGCAAATTTAACGATTCCCCGAAAGTCAAACAAATATATATTTATCTATTTATGATACAATTTAAACAATTACCTTGTTTTTCTTGAACATCGCCCTGAATTCGCGAGGAGTATACCTTCTTTTAGCCTTGAAGGTACGGTTGAAATTGGAGAGATTGTTGAAGCCGCATTCGTAACATATTTCGGATATGTTCTTCGTCGAATCAACAAGCATTCTTGCCGCATATCCAAGCCGGATTTCAACGATATAATCCGACAAAGTACGACCTGTCCTCTGGCGGAAGAAACGGCTGAAGGAAACGGGACTCATGCCGACAAGATCGGCCAGGTCCGACAGTTTGAGAGGCTTTGCATAATTCTCGTCTATATACTGCTTCACCTTCTGCACACGACGGCTCTCGGTTGTCTGTTCCGTATGGGCGAAAGAACTGGAAGCCAGCACTCTGGCCTCATCTGAAATCGAAAGTTCATAAAGGATGTAAAGAAATTTCAGAAACTGCACGAACCGTTCCTGTTCCTGGGCGATCGTATCCAATGTAGAATACACTTTCATGACGGACGACAAAGGAAAGACCAGACCATGATCCGCCCTGCGGAGCATTCTTCTTATGGAAGCGAACTGGTTCTTGGAAAGCAGGTCCTCACCGAAAATGTCAGAAGAAAACTGGATCGTCACCTCCCTTATATCCTTGGACCTGCAGGTACCCTGTTCCCACACATGCTCAAGGTCTTCTCCACCGAGCAGAACCAGTTCATAATCACCGATTTCCTCAACGCTGTCCCCTACTATTCTACGTACCCCTTTGCCATGCTCAATGAAGTTGAGTTCAAACTCCTTGTGCTGGTGGAGCGGATAGGTGAATTCCGTCTTGTGACGCTCCACGATATAGAAGCAATCCTTGTCCGAAAGTCGTGTAATCTCTGTAAAAACCTTTGCCATGCCACAAATATACACAATTTTTAAAAATATGATATTATTTTAACATGTTTTGCACATTAAAACACAAAAAGCGCCTTGACGAAAACATCAAGGCGCCCCAAAAATCAGTTCAGATGATATATGCTTTACTTCGCTCTTTCTGTCTGGAAATATACCAGATCATACTCTTCTGATGCGAAGTATTCCCTTGTCTCCTTGTCATAGAATACATATGACATGGATTTGTATTCCTTCCAATCATTTGCATACTGGAACATTTCTGAAAGCAGTGTCAGATATGGCTCATTTATTTTTCCTGTATAAGCCACTCCTTCGTGATCAGGAAGCACGATCAGCTCGTCAGGATTATCTGAATACAAGTCATAGTGTTTTCCGACAAAACGTACCTCGTATGTCTTGCCTTCGATCTGAACCTCGCCGAGAACCTGAGGCGTGCGGATCGCTATCTTTCCGGTTTCAGGAACGAAGCTTGCCTCAAACGGGAACTCCTGTCCGAGGTTGCTTACAGACCATCCATACACCTTGAAACTTCTGTTGCTGGTAAGTCTCTCAATTCTCAGATCGAATGACTTGCGATCAGAATTCGACCACGACAATGTATTCTGGCCCGTAACGACCCAGTCTCCGAGAAAGGCTCTGTATGCCTCCGACTCCTCAACCTCCTCATGAACAGGGTCTGTCTTCGCCGACGCGAGGCGGCAGATGACCGCATCGTTATATATGGCCACTACCATATATACATATTCGGTGTCAGGCTGAAGGTCAGTATAGATCTTCTCGAAAGTGCCGCGATCCTTGAGCTGTGCAAGGACTTCTTCGTCAGAAGCGACAAGATTCAGTCCCAAGTAATTGCTACCGATGTAATAGAGCTGCTCGCCATACGCCTGCATCTCCTCGAGGGTGCCGGCGAGGCCCATTGTTGCGGCATAGGCATCGAACATCTCGCGTGTCACAGGACCGGCAGGAAGGAACATGACAGAAGACTCATAGTCAAGGCCATGGAAGTCCGAAAAGGCTGATGTCACCCTCATGGTATTGCTGGTCGCATATCCCTGCATCTCGCGCTCATAAGGCTCCATAGAAAGGCTGAGAGACGGTTCCGGCATAGGGACATCCACCTGAAGCTCCGTAAAGAACTCGTCACCGTTGTAATCCACGCCATACAGGCCGAGCATATATGACTTGCCAGGCTCCACCGTCCATGAGTCCGTATATGTGTTAGCCTTTGCCTGACCATAGTCCAGGGCATATTCAGACACATATCTCTTCATTCCCTCTATGCCGTTTTCCGCAACATATGCCGCGTACTGGTCGTAAGGAATGAACATATACATATAGAAATTGACAAGGCTCTCGTCACACTCCATCCTTATGTTCACCTTAGTAGGAGTAAGCTCTTCTATCAGGCAGTCCACAGTCTGATCCGACTCTCCCGGCTCGTCCATGGTGAAGCTGATGATCTCCGGAGCCGAAGTCCATGACGGCAGGCCGTCGACTTCATCATACATAGCTGCCAGAGCGTAATATTTGATGCCCGGTACAAGATACGCAAGGTCATTGCGGCCTACATTCTCCTTTCCGGCATACCAGTCGATAACCTGTGCGGACTCTCCGAGTTCTCCATATGTCGCCAGAAGATTGTATACGAATGTCTTGACATCAAACTCCTCACCGGTCTGCTCCGCGATGTACTTGTTCATTTCGTAATTATACTCAAAGAACCAGCCCTCGAGGTATGTATGATAGAACATCTGTCCCTCTTCCGCATTCACCTTGTATGAGAATCCTGTCTTGGACGCATCCACAAACTCCAGGATCTTAGGGACGATGCCTGTGGTCATGACGAGTTCCTTGACACCGCTGTAGTATTTTGCAGTACCCTCATCCTTGACAGCTGCGACATATATCGTATATTCCGTACCTTGCTTGAGACCTGTAACAGTGTGAGGCACAGGCTCTTCGGTAGCAGCGAACACCTCACCCTCCTCAAACAGGGCCTCAGGCTTGTAAAGTTTAACTTCTTCTGTTGTCTCAACGCAAACGAATGCAATCTCATCTGCCTGTGTTGCAGATACATAGAACTCCAGCTGCTCAGGAGTCACCTCGCCTGCTGTTATGTTGACATCCGGAGTCGGAACCACCGGATCCGGCTGCTTACAACCTGCAACCAAGGTCGCAAGCGCCATTATAAGCACATATAGATATCTTTTCATCTTTCTGTTTTACTTGTTTATTTCTGCCTTTGACTCGAGGAAAAGCTCGTCCATCTGCTCCTGGTCGATGAATGACGGAGAGTCGATCATCACGTCGCGACCCTGGTTGTTCTTAGGGAATGCGATGTAGTCGCGGATGGTCTCCTGACCGCCGAAGAGAGAGCATACACGGTCGAAGCCGAATGCGAGACCTCCGTGAGGCGGAGCGCCGAACTTGAAGGCATTGATGATGAAGCCGAACTTGTAGTCAGCGTCCTCCTTAGAGATACCGAGAACCTCGAACATACGCTCCTGCATTGCTGCCTCGTGGATACGGATAGATCCGCCGCCGAGCTCTGTTCCATTGAGCACGAAATCATATGCGTTTGCGCATACCTTCTCGAGATCCTCCTTCCTGTCGCTGTAGAACAGTTCGAGATGCTCCGGCTTAGGTGCTGTGAACGGATGGTGCATCGCGTAGAAGCGCTGAGTCTCATCGTCCCACTCCACGAGAGGGAAGTCCACAACCCAGAGAGGTGCGAAGTTGAACGGATCGCGCAGGCCGAGGCGGTTACCCATCTCGATTCGGAGCACACCAAGCATGTTCTGAGTCTTGCTCTTCGCGCCACAGAGGACGAGCATCATGTCGCCCTTCTTCGCGCCGAGACGGTCTGCGACAGCCTGGAGCTGCTCAGGAGTATAGAACTTGTCGATTGAAGACTTGATGGTGCCGTCCTCGTTGAGCTTGATGTATACGAGGCCCTTTGCGCCCACCTGAGGTCTCTTCACCCACTCTGTGAGCTCGTCGATCTGCTTGCGGGTATATCCTGCAGTGCCCTCTACGTTGATCGCTCCGATATATTCCACGCCGTCGAACACTGAGAAGCCGTAGCCCTTCACAAGGTCTGTGATCTCGTGGATCTTCATGTCGAAGCGGATGTCCGGCTTGTCCGATCCGTAGAAATCCATCGCGTCATACCAGCTCATGCGAGGGATGCGCTCTGCGATCTCGACGCCCAGGACGTTCTTGAAGAGTGTCCTCATCATGCCCTCGAATGTGTTGAGCACATCCTCCTGCTCCACGAACGACATCTCGCAGTCGATCTGGGTGAACTCAGGCTGACGGTCTGCACGGAGGTCCTCGTCACGGAAGCAGCGCACGATCTGGAAGTAGCGGTCATAGCCGGCTACCATCAGGAGCTGCTTGAATGTCTGAGGAGACTGTGGAAGTGCGTAGAACTGACCAGGGTTCATTCTTGACGGAACCACGAAGTCACGCGCTCCCTCCGGGGTGGACTTGATGAGGTATGGGGTCTCGATCTCGAGGAAGTTCTGTGCGTCAAGGTAGTTGCGCACCTCGTGAGCAATCTGGTGACGGATCTTGAGAGCCTTCTGGAGAGGGTTTCTGCGGAGGTCAAGGTAGCGATACTTCGCTCTGAGCTCCTCGCCGCCGTCGCTCTCGTCCTCGATTGTGAACGGAGGAGTGTTGGCCTTGTTGAGGACCTTGATCTCAGCGAGGCTGATCTCGATGTCTCCTGTCGGCATCTTCGGATTCTTGCTCTGACGCTCGATGACCTCTCCGGTCACCTGAAGCACCCATTCGCGTCCGAGTGAGCTTGCTGTCTCAATGAGTTCTGCTGCTGCATGAGCGTCAACTACGAGCTGAGTGATACCGTAGCGGTCTCTGAGGTCCACGAAAGTCATTCCGCCAAGTTTTCTTGACTTCTGTACCCATCCGGCCAATGTAACTGTCTGGCCGACATTCTCAATGCGGAGTTCTCCGCAGGTGTGTGTTCTGTACATATATGTATTGTTTTTATATTTATCAGATTTCTCGTCTCCCTACGGTCGCTCGAAATGACATCCTGTCATCTCGGCCAGACGTTCCCACCTTGTCATCTCGACCAAACGAAGTGCGTGGAGAGATCTCCCAATCTAAAATCCAACAAAAGTACGAAATAAATAATAAATGTAATACATTTGCAGCCCTAAAATGGATTTTGCATATGTGGCTGGTGCTCGCTTTTGTATCCGCGACCTTTCTCGGATTCTATGATACGTCGAAAAAAGCATCCCTGCGAGGGAATGCAGTGCTCCCCGTGCTGTTTCTCAACACGATCTTCTCGACGCTGATCTTCTCGCCGTTCCTGCTGGACTACATCGGCGGTTTCGGCTGGTTCAGCGGCACCTTCCTCGACACCCTCCCGTTTGGCAGTGACGGCAGCTTTTGCGCTGGCGCGCAAACGGCTGACTGTCAAAGCTTTGCTAAAAGCTCGTGCTCCCCTTTGGCGGCACGAGCTTTTAGCAACTCGCTGATTTTCAGCGAGTTTGCCGCCAGCCATCCTGAGCTGTATGCCCACCTGCTGGTCGTGCTGAAGGCTTTCATCGTGCTGTCCTCATGGATATGCGGCTATTTCGGACTGAAACACCTGCCGCTTACCATCGTCGGACCGATCAACGCGACCAGGCCTGTCATCGTGCTGGTCGGCGCGATGCTTCTGTTCGGCGAAAGACTCAACATCTGGCAGTGGGGCGGCGTGCTGATGGCACTGGCCTCCATCTTCCTTATGAGCAGGGCCGGAAAGAAGGAGGATATCGACTTCAGAAGCAACAGATGGATCTGGTGCGTGGCGGCAGCGACCATCCTGGGAGCTGTCAGCGGACTGTATGACAAATACATCATGAAGTCGCTCAGCCCGATGTTCGTGCAGAGCTGGTTCAACTTCTACCAGATGGTCATCATGGCTGTCGTCTGCGGACTGATGTGGTATCCTCGACGCCATCTCGGTACCCCATTCCACTGGAGCTGGGCCATCCCGCTGATCTCCATATTCATCTGCATTGCCGACTTCGCATATTTCTCGGCTTTGAATGATCCTGACTCCATGATTTCCGTCGTATCACTGGTACGCCGCAGCTCAGTGATCATCTCGTTCATCTGCGGAGTGGTCATCTTTAAGGAGAGGAACATCAAGGCCAAGCTCCTCGACCTCGCCCTCCTGCTCGCAGGAATGGCATTCATCTGGATCGGCACCCGGTAAGATCGACCGGGGCTCGCAATCTGGGGCGCGTAACCTGAGGCGCGCAACCTGGGGCTCGCAACCTGAGGCGCGTAACCTGAGGTTCGCAACCTGAACATGCAACCCGCTCACATAGCCTGAACATGCAACCACCTCACCATCAACGAGATAACCACCAACACGGTGGGTCATTTTGCCCCACCGTGTTGGTAGTTAAGGTGCTGTGGGTCTGAGGGTTATGTGTCCATAAGATTCAAATCGATGTAGCATATTAATCCGAAAGACGTTATATTTGCAAGGCAAATGACGATATCATGAAAAGAGCACTTATAATTATAGCCCTGCTGCTGGGCGGATGCCTTGCTGCATTCGCACAGGAGTTCGAGCGCATGGCGTTCACAGCTGAGGACGGCACGCAGCTCAACTACCGTCTGCTCAGACCATCCGAAACATCCAAAGCAAAGAAGTTCCCGCTCATCATCTTCCTGCACGGACTGGGAGAGCGCGGAACAGACAATGAAAGCCAGCTGAAATGGGGCGGACAGATGTTCCTCAACCCGGCAACACAGGAGAAATTTCCGGCGTACGTACTGTTCCCGCAGTGCCCCGAGACAGCATTCTGGGCATATAAGGACATCCCGGCATCATTCGACGCGTTGGATGCGGAAGTACAGATGCCGGCACCGTTCAAGGCAGTGAAGGAGATGATAGACACATACCTGAACTACCCTGATGTAGACCGTTCGAGGGTATACATCATCGGTCTCTCGATGGGAGGAATGGCGACATACGACATGGTGTCGAGATTCCCTGAAATCTTCGCTGCTGCAATTCCTATCTGCGGAGCCGTTGATCCGACACGCCTGGCTGACATCGAAGGAGTGAGTTTCAGGATCTTCCACGGAGATGCTGATACGGTCGTGCCGGTCGAGTGCTCACGCAAGGCATACAAGGCACTTCGAGAGGCAGGTGTTGATGTAGAGTATATCGAATTCCCTGGCTGCACACACGGAAGCTGGAATCCGGCATTCAACCGTGATGACTTCATGGAGTGGCTGTTCAAACAGAAGAAATCAAGAAAATATCTGAAATAACATATGGAAGTTAGAGCTAAGAAGGCCCTCGGCCAGCACTTTTTGACAGACCTGTCCATAGCGCAAAGGATAGCGGACGGACTGTTGGTGCCATGTCCCGGCATCGACATCGCCTACAATGCAGAAAACCCTATGCCGGCCCTAGAAGTCGGCCCCGGAATGGGAGTCCTGACACAATACCTCCTGCAGAGACCGGAAGTGGATCTGCGAATGGTAGAAATTGATACTGAGTCGGTTGACTATCTGCTCGTGCATTTTCCTCAGGTCAATGGAAAACTCATCGAGGCAGACTTCCTCAAGCTTAAGCTGGAGAGTTTCTTCCCTGATAAGTTCTGTGTCATAGGCAACTTTCCATATAACATTTCCTCTCAGATCTTCTTCAAGATTCTGGATTACAAGGAGCAGGTGCCGCAGGTGGTCTGCATGATCCAGAAGGAAGTGGCAGAGCGCATAGCCGAAAAGCCGGGTACAAAGACTTACGGCATACTTTCCGTGCTGCTGCAGGCATGGTACGACATCGAATATATGTTCACTGTCGGAGAAGGCGCATTCAATCCGCCGCCAAAGGTGAAGTCGGCAGTCATCAGACTGGTGCGCAACTCGCGCACTGAACTCGGATGCGACGAAGCCCTGTTCAAAACAGTCGTAAAGACCGGCTTCAACCAGCGCCGCAAGACCTTGAGGAATTCACTGAAGCCGCTCATCCGCGCCAAGGCCGACCGCTGCGGCTGGACAGAAGAGCAGCTCGCAGAGTTCATAGCCGACCCGGTCTTCGAACTTCGTCCGGAACGCCTCAGCGTCGAGGACTTCATCGCGCTTACGCTGAAGCTGGCGTAAAAAACCGCTGGCGCACAACCACCTGCCAGCCAACAGATTACGAAAACCTCGTGCTCCCTTTTGGCGGCACGAGGTTTTCGTATTTTGCTGATAATCATATATTTGGGCGCCAGAACGAAACCCTATCACCATGGAACTTACTTATCACCCTAAGCTGTACATGTCATCCTGAGTTCTATATGCTATCCTAAGTTACACACTGTCGTCCTGAGCGCAGCGAAGAATCTTTCCATACAAAATGTGAGCATCGCACCTATTGCTAAATTTCGGTCCACCTAACGTTGCGCAACGCATTCGTCTGAATAACAGAGAGTTATGATTCTTACACCGCTCGTTTTTGCACGGTGCAAAGAGCATAAAAGACTAGTAATCAGCAGATTGCATTCCACCGATATTTTCCACAACGGAGTGGACATAGATTTCTCCACTCGCTACGCTCGGTCGAAATGACAAGGTGGCGAAGTCGGTCGAAATGACAGGGTGGGTCGGTCGAAATGACAGGGTGGGTCGGCTGAAATGACAGGGTGGATCGGGTGAAATGACAGGGTGGATCGGCTGAAATGAAGGGATAGGTCGGCTGAAATGACGGGATAGGTCGGCTAGAAATGATAGGATGCAATGCTCAGGTATATGCCAAGTTTACATGCTTGAGTGAGACGACAGGATGATTCCTTCGAGAAAATGACAGAGTAGCGTACTCATGAGAAATGAGGTCTAACACAGGGAAAAACCACAAACGATTGACTAGCAACTAAATAGAAAAACGAGCTATGTTTAACCCATGTTCTAAAGAGGAGGTTAAACACAGCTCATTTCATAAGAGACTCAATATCAACCTATTACAAAACACCGCGTGTTTAACTATTTGTCTCCACAATAGCGGTATTCTTCAACTGGCACCGGAGCAGCAGAAGTCTTACGTGGAACTGCCTGCGGAGTGAGATATAGAATGGTATCTGAGACTATTGTCAAATCGTGGTCTGCCAGATGTTCTTATATGAGGTCATGACGACTCCCACGCTTATAACACCAAGGATCAGGTAGCGCCAGGTGACGATAAAACTGAGAACAGGAGAAGACACAGCGGCTTCGGTCGGCAAAAGCAGATAGCCAACGAGGAAAATTGTAGCACAGAGGATCATGTCGCATAGAAGAATCCGTATGGCTTGTTTGCGATGACGTTTGCGCAGAGCCTCGCGGACGGTTTTCAGGATGCGGAGGTTCTCCTGGATATGATCTGACTCCGAGAGACGTGCCGGAATCGGAAGCTGGTTTATCTGCCGGACCAGATCTTCCATAAACGCATCATCTTTCGGAACAGAGATCTTATTGTCCCGTATGAATTTCCTTATGTCTTTTTCTGTTACCATCATTGTTTGATCTGGTTTAAATCCGCGCCTCGAGATATTGCTTCAGATGCTGCCTGCCACGGGACAAGGATGATCTTATTGTTCCGGAAGGCAATCCGGTTATGGTTTCGATTTCCTTTATGGACTTTTCTTCCATGTAGAAAAGAAGTATAACAGCCTGCTCCTGCATGGACAACCGGGATATGGCCTCGTAAAGCTGCTGAGATGCATGTTTCTTGTCCAGTAAAGGATCGTCTTCGACCTTCTCTGCATCTGTCCCGCAACTCTCAAGCGACCGCCAGTTGTCTTCTCTACCGGACTTATGTAGATAATCATAGTAGCAGTTGTATGCGATCCTGAACAGCCATGTGGCAAAACGCGAATGACCCTCAAAGCGTTCAAACGAGAGGTATGCCTTCAGCAGTGCTTCCTGTGCGAGATCATCGGCCAGGAAGCCGTCCCCGGCACACAGACCTCGCAGGAACCTTCTCAAAGATTCCTGCTCGGCTGACACTGCCTCTATGAACTGCTGCTTAGTCATCCACTAACCCATTCGTGTTACTATGCACTCTCAGAAGCCTGTCTATTTCTGAAGATTCCTCTCATCAGCCTCAATCTCTGGTTTCATGAACCTCAGTCCAAAGAAATAAGATACGAGATTTCCGATTCCGGCTGCAAGGATAGGAATTCCTGCATAATAGCCCCATGCAGGGAATGCCTGAACATTGAAGGCGGCCAGAACAATGAACACAAGTCCCATAAGCGACAGCATGACACCTGTTCCCAGTTTATTGACAAGCTCCATCTTCATACTCTTTGGTTTTCCCTCTGTAGCCTCGATGAGCAGATCCGAGTTGATTTCAACTCCATTTTCAATGGCTTTTACAAGCACATCCATCTTTTTCTCTGTCTTCCGTGTCATGGCCCTTGTAATCAACCACACAACCATCACCGGCAATACGACACAGATACAAATAGGTATCAGCAATGCAATTGTTCCTTCCATAATATCAATAACTTTAAATTAAACTTCAATTGCTGCCACCCCGGACCCCATGGCTTCCTCGGGCGGTTTCACATATTAGACTGCATAATTACAAAAAATGTTGCAATGAACGGTAGAAATTACTTTCATCGGCGATTTAGCGTGCCACGTAAGTTACTACAGGCTATTATGTTACCTGATTGTCCTGCCTTCCTCGCGAGGCAGGATAATCCGATAACTTGTTGAGATTCAGCAAGTTTGACAGAACTCCCAGCCACAGCTTTCAAGTAACCACTTCGGTAAATTTGGAACATCCCGCATCTCTGACTACCTTTGCTATTACAGATTTCTCCACTCGCTGCGCTCGGTCGAAATGACAGTGTGACACGCTCGGTCGAAATGACAATCGACAACGGAGGTGGGTAACGTAGACATATTTTCATATTTCTGCTCCGCCCATCGCCCGAAGCAATAGAGACACAGACCTTGAATAAACATATAAACATCGAAAATTTTAAGCGAAGCGAGGGCAAGTCCTCCTCCCGAGGAGGAGGATTTAGGAGGTGGGTAACGTGGACTTATTTTCATATTTCTGCACCGCCCATCGCCCGAAGCAACAGAGACACAGACCTTGAATAAACATATAAACATCAGAAAATATGAAAGTACTATTGGTAAACGGCAGTCCTCATAAGGAGGGATGCACATACACAGCATTGAAGGAAGTCGAGAAGGAACTTCTCGCAGAAGGAATAGAGACCGAAATCATATGGCTTGGAACAAAACCGATTTCAGGATGTCTGGGATGCGGAGCATGCATCAGGCGCGGGCCGAACGGCGAGAAGCCGAGCGGCAGATGCTTCATGAACGACATCGTGAACGAGTTCCTTGACAAGGCCGAGCAGGCTGACGGATTCGTATTCGGCAGCCCTGTGCACTACGCGGCCCTTTCGGGCGCCCTCACTTCGTTCATGGACCGCGCATTCTACGGCAAGGGCAAGACCTACCGCTACAAGCCGGCAGCGGGCATCGTCAGCGCCCGCCGCGGCGGCACTACAGCGGCATTCGACCAGATCAACAAGTATTTCACGATCTCGTCAATGCCGGTCGTATCGTCAAAATACTGGAACATGGTGCATGGAAGCACCCCTGAGCAGGTCCTTCAGGACGAGGAGGGAATGCAGGTCATGAGAGAGCTCGGCCGCAACATGGCATGGCTGCTCAAATGCATCGCAGCCGGCCGCGCAGCAGGCATCCCTGACCCTGTCAAGGAAAAGCCGGTCATGACCAACTTCATCCGATAAACATCGAACAAGACAACAAAGGGACGACCCAGATAGGATCGTCCCTTTGCTTTTATGTTTGTGACTGATATTAGTCTTCCTTCTCCTCCTCGAGGTATGCCTTCAGGAGCTTCTCCTGTACATCACCTGGAACAGGCTGGTAGTCAGCGAAGTCCATTGTGAAGGTCGCGCTACCTGATGAGAGCGAGCTGAGGGTTGTAGAGTAACGGTAAAGTTCTGCGAGCGGAACGCGTGCCTTGATGGTGCTGAATCCCTTCTCCTCGCCCATTCCTTCGATGAGGGCACGACGGTTCTGAAGATCCGACATACAAGCACCCATGTAATCAGATGGAGTAAGCACCTCTACATTGTAGATAGGCTCCATGATCTTAGGACCTGCGATGCGGAATGCCTCCTTGAATGCGTTACGTGATGCGAGAACGAATGAGATTTCATTTGAATCTACCGGGTGCATCTTACCGTCGTATACATAAACGCGGATGTCACGTGCAAGCGAACCTGTAAGAGGACCTTCGCTCATCTTCTCGTTGATACCCTTGAGGATAGCAGGCATGAAGCGTGCATCGATGGCACCACCCACAACGCAGTTGTAGTACTCGAGCTTACCACCCCATGGAAGGTCGAAC
>JAZQES010000079.1:0-13750 GCA_045539115.1 Candidatus Cryptobacteroides sp.
GCACGGAACTGAGTCTCTGATATCATTGGATATGTGATGTGGAGACGAACACCACGGTGACCCATCATAGGGTTGACCTCGTGGAGTGACTCGCCACGCTTCTCGATCTCGCCAACGGAGATATTAAGCTCTTCTGCAAGCTCGTTCTTCTTAAGCTCTGTCTGTGGAACGAACTCATGGAGAGGTGGATCGAGAAGACGGAATGTAACCGGCTTCGCGTCCATAACCTTCATTGTGCCCTTTACAGCAGCCTTGATGAATGGCTCAAGCTCTGCGAGAGCTGCCTTTCTTTCATCGTCAGTCTTTGCAAGGATCATCTTGCGGAGCTTAGAGAGCGGAGTCTCTGCGTTCTGTCCGTAGAACATGTGCTCGATACGGAAGAGACCGATACCCTCTGCACCGAAACTGATAGCACGTGCTGCATCCTCTGGAGTATCAGCATTTGTGCGTACGCCCATTGTGCGGAACTTGTCAACGATCTCCATAAACTTCACGAAACGTGGGTTGTCAGATGCATCCATTGTGTCGATGGCAACATCATAAACGTTACCCTTTGCACCGTTAAGTGAAAGAACGTCACCCTCGTGATATTCCTTGTCAGATCCCTTGAACTTGATTACCTTGTTCTCGAGGTCGATGTGCATAGCCTCGCAACCTACGATACAGCACTTACCCCATCCACGTGCCACGAGAGCAGCGTGTGAAGTCATACCTCCGCGCTGTGTAAGGATACCTGAGCAAGCACGCATACCCTCTACGTCCTCTGGTGAAGTCTCCTCGCGGACAAGGATTGTAGCGATACCCTTCTCAGCAGCCTCCATAGCAGCCTCGGAAGTGAAAGCGATAACACCTACAGCACCACCTGGAGATGCAGGAAGACCGTTTGCAACCACTGTAGCCTTCTTCTCGGAAGCAGGGTCAAGGATAGGGTGGAGGATCTCGTCAAGTTGAGCAGGAGCGATACGTGTCACTGCTGTCTTCTCATCGATCATACCTTCCTCGAGCATATCCATAGCCATATTGAGGGCTGCAAGACCAGTTCTCTTACCTACGCGGCACTGGAGCATCCAGAGTTTTCCGTCCTGGATTGTGAACTCTATGTCCTGCATATCGTGGAAGTGGTTCTCAAGGTGGAGACGAATGCCGTCGAGTTCCTTGTAAACCTCAGGCATAGAAGTCTCGAGAGAAGCAAGGTGCTGGTTGTGAGGATTCTTTGTAGCCTCGTTGAGCGGGTTAGGAGTACGGATACCTGCTACAACGTCCTCACCCTGAGCGTTGATGAGCCACTCACCGTAGAACTTGTTGTCACCGTTTGCCGGGTTACGTGAGAATGCAACACCTGTAGCAGATGTAGAACCCATGTTGCCGAATACCATTGACTGTACGTTTACAGCAGTACCCCACTCATCTGGAATACCCTCGATGCGGCGATATGCGATAGCACGCTTTCCGTTCCATGACTTGAACACACCACCGATAGAGCCCCAAAGTTGAGCCTCTGCCGAATCAGGGAACTCTGTGCCGAGAACTTCCTTTACGCGAACCTTGAACTTGTCGCAGAGGTCCTTGAGTTCATCAGCAGTGATGTCTGTGTCGGAAGCATAACCCTTGGCAACCTTGAGTTCTTCCATCATTCTGTCGAGTTGCTGACGGATACCCTGACCGTCTGCCGGCTCGATACCCTCAGCCTTCTCCATCACAACGTCTGAATACATCATGATGAGACGGCGGTATGCGTCATATACGAAACGTGGGTTGTTTGTCTTAGCGATCATGCCAGGGATAGTCTCAGAGCAGAGACCGATGTTGAGGATTGTGTCCATCATACCAGGCATTGAACTGCGGGCACCTGAACGGCAACTTACGAGGAGCGGATTCTCCTTGTCACCGAACTTCATACCCATGATTTCCTCTGTCTTCTTGAGAGCCTCGGCTACCTCAACCTTGAGAGCGTCGTTGTAACCGCCTCCGAGTTCATAGTACTCGGTACAGCACTCGGTTGTAATTGTAAAACCTGCAGGTACAGGAATGTTGAGAGTACACATCTCAGCGAGGTTAGCACCCTTACCGCCGAGAAGTTCACGCATAGTGCCATTACCCTCGGCAGTCTTGCCACCGAAGCAGTACACTCTTTTCTTGTTAGATTCCATAAGACTTGTAAGTATTTGATAATTAATAAGTAATTTCAAAATATCCTGTGAATTTCACCCGTTTTTGTTTCAAAACGAAAAATTCCGTCGCGAATTTAATCATTTTTCCTCAAATCAGGGCAAAATATTTGCCACAAATTAATCTTCTCCTTCGCTTGCCTGTTCCAGAAGTGAAGCGAGTATTCCGGCAACCGCCTCTTTCGGTCCCTTTGAAAATTTCAGACCTTTGGACTCTGAATCCGGATGGCCGATGGGATAATAGGCGATGTCCTGCAGCAGAAGTTGCGAGTCCAGGTAATCAAAATCGTTGCCGCTGATCTGCAGGAGCACTCCCGGAACCTCGGCAAAAAGCATCTTGGTGGTGTCTTCTTCCTGATATGAGGACATCAGACCGCTCAGGTCGGTCTTCATTCCGTTTTCTCCGCACATGAGTGCCGCAGCCACAGCAAGGCCTCCGTCAGCGACGGTTCTTCCTGCCATGAGGATGCCGTCTTCGGCAAGTTCCCTTACAACTTCGTAGCAGTCAATGAAATAGTCCGGGTCGTTGATGTGCGGTCCGACTCCTCCGTTCCTTCCCTGAGTCTGGGCGAGAAGCGAGCCTCCGATCCTGAAAGTGCATGTGTCGAAAGGAATGTATATGATCCACGACGACGGGTCAGGAACGAATGTGTCAGGACAGCCTCGTGTCTCGGATATCCATGGATGACGGCTCTCGTATGGGGAAGACTTGAACTTCACTTCCTCCTGCACTTCTTCGTTGTCTTCCTCTTCCTTTTCAGGAAGCCATGCGTAGAATCTTGCCTGACTTTCCTCGTCAGTTTCCTCGAAATAATAGTCTTCCAACTTCACTCCGAGGTCGAAAAGATATGAATTTACCGCTTCTGCAGACTTATAGAAGGCGGCCATGTTTCCTAACGGACGTGTGTTCCATGTCCATCTTGCCCAGACGCAGAGGTCTCCAAGACGGTAGTGGCCTTCATTCCACAGACGGTCGATAAGTGCGTAGGCTATCCTCTGCCTTGTGAAGGCATCGGCATACAGCATCCTGAATGTCCTTTCGCGTGACATCATCTCAATGCATTGCTGCAGATAAGTCTCGTTGTGCTCCTTGTCATATGTGAACGTCGATACCGGTGGGTCGGTAGACTCGTCTATGATGTCTGCACAGCCCTCGGCGTCAGGGTGAATTATGTGAGGATCCCTCAGACATTCATCCAGAAGTTCCGCCGGTGTAGTGTCGTATCTGCTTCCGTCGATGATGTATTGTGAATGTAAAGCCGATTCTTTTTCAGTCATATTCGTCGCACATTGGGGATAAACTCTGTAAAATTAATTAAATTTGTCTTCACAACAAGCGATTTTCTGATTATGGATACTATTTTTTCGGAAGAAACATACAATGAACTGCTTGAAAGACTCTTTGTGAGGTTCCCTTCGTTTCAGAAGAACGGGGCTGGAGCATATAAGCCTGGCATCGGAAACATGGAGTTTTTCGATCAGTTGGCCGGTCATCCTCATAAGGCTTACAGGATAATACATGTGGCAGGAACGAACGGAAAGGGGTCGGTTTCGAACATGCTGGCTTCCGCCCTTGCGTCTCAGGGCCTCAAGGTGGGCCTGTACACCTCTCCGCATATCCTTGATTTCAGGGAACGCATACGCATGATAGACGGACAGTCCGGCCGTACGGAAGGTTCTCTGTCATCCCTGGTTTCCAAGGAGTATGTGTGGACATTCGTCAGGCGCTGGCAGGATACATTCGACCATTTGGATATGTCTTTCTTTGAAATCACCACGTCCCTGGCTTTGAGTTGGTTTGCAGACATGGGAGTTGACGTCGTAGTGCTGGAAACGGGACTGGGAGGCCGTCTGGACAGCACGAATATAGTTTCGCCGATCCTCAGCATAATCACCAATATCGGTCTGGACCATTGCGACATGCTGGGAGAGACTCTTCCGGAAATCGCATTCGAAAAGGCCGGAATCATCAAGCCTCTGGTGCCTGTGGTCGTCGGTGAGAGCCATCCTGAAACAGATGCGGTCTTCGAGCGTAAGGTGCTGTATACCAATCTTCCGGAACCTAAGTTCATGGGCAACAGAACGGAAATCATGTCGCTTCTGACTTTTGCGGACAAGACCGTTCCGACGTTGTGGGATGAGAGTGATGAAATCCTGAAGAGAATGGACCTTCAGGGGGAATATCAGCGGAAGAACCTCAGGACGGTGCTGGCCGCATTGGATGTTCTTTCATCCGGAAGCCAGTTGGCTCCATTTGCCCTTTCCCACAGTGGCACTGCTGGTCCATGCCCTCTGATGGAGGCTATAATCCATGCGGCGGAAAGGACGGACTTCCATGGACGTTGGGAGAAACTTTCAGATGAGCCGTATGTGATATGCGACATAGGCCACAACGAGCATGGACTCAGATATAATTTCGCCCAGTTGTCGAAGATGAAGGCGGAAAGAAAATGTACCCATATCATAATGGTATATGGCTCTGTGGCGGACAAGGATGTCGATGCTGTGCTTCATCTGATGCCGTCGGATGCCATATATGTGTTTACCCAGGCTCATGGAAAAAGGGCCCTGCCGGCAGAAGAAGTACTCGGTCGCTACCTGGCATATTGTGCTGAAACCGGACGTCCGACAGAGGATGTCCATTGCTGCGGCACGGTCATTGAAGCGGTGAAATCGGCATATGAACTGGCGGCTTCGCTTAAAGATGCCGATCCTGGTGCTGTTCCCCTGATATATATCGGAGGCAGCACCTATGTGGTGTCCGAGGCGGTCGCCATGCTGAAATGATATAGAAAACCATCCCCGATTGACAAAAATATGAAACGGATTCTCTTTATAATGGTTGCACTGCTTTCGATGGCGGTGCTGTCGTCATTCATCATCATGGAAAGGAAAAAGGAAGAAAAGTCTCTCGAAACCTTGTGGACGGAATATGACAAGGCTTTGATGCAGGACCGGGTACAGAAGATGGCCGGGATACTAGAAGAAATCAAGGCGCAGGCTCGTGAATACAGGGCAGGCTGGGATTATTATCGTGCATGCGGAGAATATGTCGATGTGATGTCGCACCGCAACTGGAAACAGAGAGAAAGCCTCCAGGAACAGATGAGGGATGAAATTCTTTCGTATGATGAGCCTCTGCTGATTTATCTGATGGACAGGGATGAGTCTGTTCCGCAAGAGGATCTGTTGCATTCTGTGATAGAGATGAAGGACCGTCTGTCGAAGAGACATAATCCGGAGGTCTATGAGGAGAGTGACGAAATGCTTAATCCTGCACTTCCGTCATTGATGGAAAACGATTATGAATATGCACTCTGGGATATTTTCAGACAGTGCTGTCAAGGTTATTCGCAGTCAGATTTATTGAATGGAGTATATGCTCTTTTGAAGAAAGAAGTGGGGGATTCATACCCAAAGGCAGGCCTTGCTGAATACTTCCATGCAATGGAATCGAAGACGGATTCTGAAAAGCAGGACAGATTGAATGCCCTCGCCGGGAGATATGAGGGACGTGCCTTGTCTCTGCTTCCTGCACATGCTTTGCTGGAGATGGAATTCAATGAGAACCGTAAGGAAGGCACTTCTGAATATTTCCTTGATCTGAAGAAAAGGATCGAAAGTCATGAGCATGAAAGGAAATCATATCGTAGCGGAGTCGAAAGGCTGATGGTCGCAGACTTCTATGGATTTGAATATCTGCTGAATGCCTTGGAGACGAAATCCGCATGGGTGACAGTCAGGAACGGTGAGGCAAGACTGGCATTACGGAATCTTGACAAAGTGAGTGTGAAGATAACCCGTGATGATGAGAAGATTTATGAGACGCTTGTCGATAATCCTGTCAGAAGTTTTTATGCAATTGATACTGTGATGTTTGATCTTCCGGTCCTGGATGATGGAGATTACAGTATCATATGCAATGACGGAAAGGATGTGGTCGGACAATGCCATTATCCTAAATACACTTTGTCCGTTGCTTCGAGGGTGAATGATGAAGGGATCGGTGTCTACGTCGCGGATTATCTTTCCGGAAAGCCTCTGGGTAAGGTTGATATGGCACTATATAAGGGCGACAGGAAGGTCGTTGAGGCTTTTGGTGTCGTGATGGACGGATTTACGCCTCTGCCTCATGAGATGGCCTCGCGTCTGGCAAAGAATTCATCTGGCCATTATCTTGTATGCAGCAGTGTGGGCGAGGATGGAAGTGTCCGAAGAAGTCAGGATATATATCTTTATCCGGGCAATGGCTTTGATGTGAAAGGGACTTCCGCAACATATGCTGCCGTCATGCTTGACCGTGCGGCATTCAGTCCGGGGGAGACAGTCAGATTCAAGGCTGTCCTATATGAACGCCTGTCCGACGGAACCATGCAGGTGGTGCCTGCGGGACAGAAAACCACCGTCAGACTTGGGGATGTTTCGCTTGATGTACTTGCTGAAAATGAATTGATTACAAATGAATTCGGCTCGGTTGCCGGGGAGTTTGTGCTTGACGGAATCAGACGTAATGGTTATCATTCAATATCAGTACTGTCGGGAGACAAGCGTATCGGATTTGCGGCATTGACTGTTGATGAGTTTGTTCTGCCTACGTTCGATGTCGCGTTCGAAAAGACGGATAAACATTTCCTGCCTGGTGATGTCATCGAGGTCAAAGGAAAAGTCACGACTTATTCGGGGCATTCGCTTGCATCTTCGACCATGACGGCGAAAGTGACTTTGGAAGATAGGGTGGTCATGGAAGAAACGTTGGCTATTGGTCCGGATGGAACGTTTGAAATACAGTTCACTGATATCTCTGATGACGATGTGTATTCTCCATATGAGATCGAGGTTAAAGTTACTGATCTTACAGGTGAGACGCTATCTTTCTTCCATCGTCAGCATGTGATGAGGCAACCGGTCGTAAGCATTGATTTGAAGAATGCTGCTGAAGGTTCTTTCCGTCTGGCAGGTGAGAACCGTAGTGCCGGCAAACTTTTGAGCGATGAGACCGCTCATGTCTCTTTCGGTGTCTCTTATCCGGGAGGAGACGCAGGTTCGTTGCCTTCTATTCCCGTAAAGTATTCTCTGATGAAGGACAATTACGTTGTCTTGGAGGGAGAACTCATGTCAGGAGAGACTGCTGACGTTGATTTCAACGGCCTTGCTTCGGGACTGTATGGACTTGTGGCGGAGGTTGTTCTTGTTGATGCACGTGGAAAAAAGATTGAAGGGAAGAAGGAACTTGTGATCGTGAAGGTCAGGGATGACGACAAGAATGTGGATGGGGATCTTGAAAACATTTTCCGTGTATCGGATGAGGATGTTCCTGAACTTCAGATAGGTGCCGGATGTGGCCCTGTATGGGCTGTAATTGAACTTTATGGCGACAAGGGACAGAGACTGGCAAATGAAATTCTGCATCTTGACAAGGGAGAGATGACGACAATCAGGTATGAATATAAGGCTGATTATCCGGATGCACTGGTGATGAACGTGCTTTATTTCCGTGATTCGGAATGTCATACATATTCGCGTACCTGGAAGCGCAGGTTTGATGATGATGTGCTTCCGTTGGAGTTTGTCCGGTTTGAGGATGTTGCCGCTCCCGGTGCTTCCTGCTCTGTTGTGCTTAAGACCAGGCCTGGTTCGGAGGTCCTGGTTTCCGTGTTTGATGTTTCAACGGAGAGGATCCGGAAGAATTACTGGCCTGAAATCAGCGGCAGACAGACTTATGTGTCTTATGTAAGGATGAACGGCGTGGCTGGTATGAACGGTGTGGATGATATTTTCGACATCCATATGCTGGAGGGATATGTATTCGGATATGGTTCGCAACGGAGTATTCGGGGTGTACGGAGTGTGCGTGCAACGCGTGCAAAGGCTGCTGTTAACGGATCTATGGATTTCGCAGAATTTGAGACTGAATCGGCTGATGAAGCCATTCCGTTCCAGATTGTGGAGGATGCATCCGAACCTGTTGTGAGGGATGATTTCTCTACATCACTTGCATTCGAACCGTTCCTGAACCCGTCGGAAGATGGTACGGTGAAGGTGGATTTCACGACCTCCGACAAGATATCCACATTTGTGGTTTCAGTGTTCGCTCATGACAAGTCAATGGCTAATGATGTGATACGTCGTGAAATGCTGGTGACTCTGCCTGTGATGGTGTCTGTGGTACAGCCTCAGTATCTTTATGAAGGTGACAGATATGTGCTGAAGGCTTCACTTTCGAACAACTCCGCTTCGGATGTCTCAGGTGTGCTGACTCTTGAAGGCGGTGCCCGAGGTTCATTTGAAACAGTGGTTCCTGCTGGGGGATCTGTGCCGGTGACTTTCGATGTTTCGGTGCCTTCCGGTGCTGATTCCATGGATTTCAAGGTAATGTTCAAGAGTGACGGTTATGCTGACGGTGTGTCTTTTACAGTGCCTGTCCATCCTGCTTCCCAGGAACTTGCCGAGGCTCATTCCGCTGTGCTTCTTCATGGCATGTCGGAGGATGAACTGATCCGCTCGTTGAGGGAAAAGTTTGTCAATGTGCCTTCGGTCGGAGCGGAATATTCCGTCATTTCCGTGATGGATATGCTTCGCGAGTCGCTTCCTCTCACGGTTGAGACCAAGGGAAAGGATGTCGTTTCGCAGTCTGAGGTCATGTATGTGAATCTTCTTGCTGCGGGACTCCGGAGCCGGGAGGGTTTGCAGACGAGGGAATATGTCGAGGCGGCGATGTCTGCGACGGCGAAAATCCTTGATTGTGCAAATGCTGACGGCGGTTTCGGATGGTTCGAAGGCATGAAATCTTCGCCGATAGTGACTGCTGTCGTGCTGGAAAGGTTCGCCGGATTGAGGGACAGAAAACTGTTGAATGTGGTTCCCGAAGAACTTGGGGAGGATGCTCTGGATGCATTTGACGAAGCCGTTGTGTCGGCTGTCAGGTATATGGATTCGGTGTATTTCAGCGATCCCGACAGGCCTGTATGGTATGGTCGTATTTCGTTATGGCAGTATCTGAATGTGCGTTCTATGTATGTGGGAGTGCCATTTGACGGGCAGGCTGCCCGTAAGGCCATAGGGACCAAGGAATATAATGAATTCAAGAAGACTGTAAAGTCATATCTTGTTCCGAAGAAAGGGGAGCGTTGGACAGATGGGGCAATACTGTCGAAAGTGCGTATGATCCGTGTCATCAATGCTCTCGAAGGTTCTGAGCAGGGAATGGCTCTTGCAAAGGCCTGGGGCATTTCTTCTTTCAGGAAACTTCATGAGTCGATGAGGACAGAACTGGAATCCTTGAAGGAATATGCTGTGGGACATCCTTCCGGAGGCATTTATTATCCTAATGCCGTGCTTCCTTGGAGAGGCCTGCTTGAAAGCGAGGCATATGCACATGCCATGATATGTGACCTGTGCCGTGACCTTGCTTCGGATGATGAACTTGGTGAAGGCCTTGGTGATATTGCAGATGGAATCCGTCTCTGGCTCATGCTTCAGAAAGAAACTCAGAAATGGGACTCTGATCAGGGCTTTGTCGAGGCTATGGCTTCTGTCTATGACGGATCTGAAGCGGTGAAAGGGACCAAGGTTATTATTTTGTCAAAGAGATATGTCAAGCCTTTCGATAAGTTGGAGCCTTCTGGAAACGGATTCACGGTGTCTGTGAAATATTATATTGAAAAGGGATCTGAGGGAGAGAGGATGGAATGTGTCGCTCTGAACGATGGAGATACACTTCGTGTCGGCGATAAAGTTATTGCCCGGTACTCGCTCTGGAGCCAGGAGAACCGCAGTTTTGTGCGTCTTTCCGTACCGCGCCCGGCATGTTTCCGTCCTGAACAGCAACTTTCCGGATGGGCAGGAGGATGGCTGCGTCCGCTTTCTTATGGGCTTTACAGTATCGCTCCATATGCATATAGGGAAGTGAAGTCCGACAGGACTCTCTATTGGATCGATGTCTTCCCGGAGGAAAACTCTACTGTCGAGGAAACCTTCTTCGTCACTCAGGCTGGCTGCTTTACGACACCTGTCGCCGAGATAGAATCTTTATATGCACCTCATTATAGAGCCAATGACGGTTTTGCAGGACGGAGATCGGTGGAGTTGTAAACCGGAATTTCACATCGTCTTGTTGTGGGCCTGAATGTCTTCACTGTCATTCCGACCGAAAGAAGTGAGTGGAGGAAGTTCTGACATGGGTTTTCCCATAGAGATGTCCCGACTGTGTCTGATATGGATCAGTCGCAAACATATGTTTCTAATGATAAATGTATGAGTGCCTGAACAGGAAGTGCCTGACATCTGACAGCCTGTCTTGAGAAGATAAAAATAGCATTCATGATGTTTCTGAGAGACTGTTTTCGCTTTCTTTCTTGCGGATTGGTGATTTTTTATTAACTTGACACTGTTTATCAGTAGGGTTGGTTGAGTATCGTTCCATAACTTTAATGGATTGTACTCATAAAGTTACGAAATATATTTCAATTAACTTGCTGATTTTCAATGTATTAGGTGTTTATGTAACATTATTTTTCAATTAATTTTAACAACTTCTTAATCTTTATATAATATGAGACACTTATATCTTTTAATTCTTATTGTTTTTATTTGTCCTTGTTGAATGGAACGCAAGACAGATTGGAAAGCAGTATATGATTCATTAAATAATGACTTTGCAGAATATGGTAGTACTTATTCAAATGAGATTTATGATAGAATCATAAGCAAATGCGACTTGCTGATTGAATCCTCTCCTGAGTTTCGGGATGCTGCATTGATGTCCAAATCAAGCATCTTGGCGTATTCAAATCAATATGACGAGGCCGTAAAAGTTGCAGAACAGATACCGGATACTGCCTCAATAGTAAATTCATTCAGATCAAAAACGGTGCACATCAATAGTTTATTGTCTTCTAAGGCTGAAAACCTTGGCGATGAGGTTAGTGCCAGAATGTACAATGATAAAGTTATATTAGAATTAGAGGAGTGGATTTCTGCAAGAAAAGATTCGTTATATCACGCATTGATGTATCAGCCTATGGAAGTGCCTGATGTTCAGGATTACAAATATTCAGGCAAGGAACTTGTGGATTATGCCGGTTTGGGATGGTACGACTATGGTGCACGCTATTATGACCCGGTATTGATGAGATGGCATTCTGCAGACCTATTGCTTGAAAAGTACTACAGCACATCGCCATATGCATTCTGTTCGAATAATTTTGTTAACTTTGTTGACCCAGATGGAAAGGATATCTATTGTTTTTCTCAAGGCGTGTATTGGGGTAAGTCTGAATGTGGGGGCACTCACCGAATCGCGAACATAACATATGATTCAAAAGGAAATACGACGTATACCTTTTATGACTTCGCAGACTCGGAAAATGACCCTGCCAGCATAGAAAGTGGAGATATTACGGAAATTAAATTTATTAGCCAGGATACTGTTGTTGCAATGTTAGATAATCAAGGGGTTTTTGATTTTAATGGAAATATATTAGATTTCGCAAAAGCAAGCGCTTCTGACCGAGGGTCCACAACAAGTAACTTTGATTATACATACTCAGAATTATATAATAAGTATAAGGGCTATAAGGATGATACGGGTTTAGCAAAATCACCTTATTTATAACTGAAGGTGAGAATTTGGCGCATAACTTGATGAATTATGGAAATTATCTATGGGGAACTACAGGATATACTTGTGGATATCATCTTTCTATACTAAAAATAAGTGCTCACATTAATAGTATAATGAATAGCAGATATAACGGCTATATGCCACAAAAGGATAGTGCGGATGACCAAAAATCCATTGCGGCAGGATATCACTACGCTTACATGAATAACTTTAGAAAAATAAAATGATGAAGAGATTTTTTTTGCTTTTAATCAGTGTGGTTTGTGTTGCATCGTGCGTTAAATCCCCAGAACAGTTCTTTGTCAAACTTGCATCAATTGACTACGCTAAGTATCAGAACTACTCAGTCGGCGATGCAGGACAAAGTGCTTATTACTTTGTGTGCTATAGAGATACAAACTATTTTATCGTAATGCCAGTGTCTTCGGACGCTATTAGGAAAATTGATAGATATAAGCCGAGATTATCAGAATGCGAAAAGGATTCTCTTATCAATAATAACATCCCTATTTATGATAACATCCCTCTAGACTCGGAAGTCGTTGAACCGATTGAGGATATTTGCTTGATGTATCGCAAGACATGGCAAATGGCTCCCCAATCGTGTCGTTTAGCGGATCTGTGGGTAGATGATGAAGGAAACACACTCTTACATATATGCTGGAAATTCATGAAGAGAGGAGAGACCTGGTATAATGTCTATATACCATTCATGGATGGACTGCAGGATTTGAGGAATTTTAATGTAGGTCATTATAATGCGGAGTCTATATACGAAAAGGAGTATGTGAAGATTTCGGATTGCCTATATTATCGAAAGATGAATGATGAAGCGCAAGAATAGTGTAAATTATCTGAAATGGCAATAGGGGAGAGAAAAACGCTAGTTTTCGAATTCTAAAAACTTGTATCACGTAGAATATGGAGGAGTGCGCTATATTCGTTACATAGGTGAAAATTATAAGCGATTTTATTTTGGTACCTTGAATCACAAATAATTATGAAGAAGTTTTTATTTTTATTGATTTTTATCCTTCTGAATTCTTGTAGATCTGAAAATAGGTCTGCTAACAAGATAGCATCTGAGTCTAATGGAGAATCAGATAGACTTTCAATGATATGCGTACAATCGTTACAGGATTCTTTTCAGCAGTTCATTGATTCCGTTAATGTTGATAACAGAGGAACTGTTGTTTACTCTTTAGATATTGCGAAACACAAACAGGATACAATAATCTCCTTTTGGGCTTCTCACTTTGTGTTAGATGATCACAACCCTTTTGAAGATGCAAGATTTGTATATGAAATAGCAAAGAACAATGTTTTGCTACGGGCATATGATTGGAACGGGCTATATACTTCACTAGTTGAGTCCCCTACAAAATTTACTATAAGCGGGACTGCCATTCTTGATACTAATAGAATAATCGCAGTGACTGTTCGTAATATATCTGATATAAGCAAACTTATTAATGTTCATTGTCTTGATACTACAGAGTTTGGCCCATGCAGAAATCTTGCGACATACGTTGATGGTAGGTTTCCTGTTATCCGAATCTACAAGTATAATTCAAATAATTTAGAATTGTTATGCACGCAAGGTGTGAATAACGAGTTGCCTCATTGTGCTGATACCAAGAATGATGACAAATCCGCACCGCATAAATCAACCTCATTGCAATAGTAATATCATATTGAGCCTAAGGTAGCCCCTGAAAATATAATCAAGTTACAGCGGTTTTACCAACCGTTTTTGTCAATTATATCAAAATATATGCCTGGAGATGTGGTATAAACGAAAAAAGAGACTCACCGAAGTGAATCTCTTTTTAGTGGGAGCAGAGGGAGTCGAACCCCCGACCCTCTGCTTGTAAGGCAGATGCTCTAAACCAACTGAGCTATGCTCCCTTTTGCGGTGCGGACGGGACTCGAACCCGCGACCCCCGGCGTGACAGGCCGG
>JAZQES010000080.1:0-48778 GCA_045539115.1 Candidatus Cryptobacteroides sp.
TTAAGTATATACGCTACTACAATAATGATAGAATCAAACTGAGGCTAAATGGAAAGAGCCCGGTACAATACCGAGCTCTGTTCCAATCCAGGTCCGCTTCTTAATAATGTTAAACCGTCCAACTTTTGGGGGTCACATCATATGCGACAAGGGATTTGTTTTTTGAAGATGGTAGGTGGTTTAGTTATAAACCATACCATGGAACATGTCGCTTTCTCCCAGATCCTGGCGGAAACATATTTGCTATACATATCATCGATAAGAATACCCTAATTTATTATCGTAATGCTTCTCTATATGATCCGGATTATGTTCCAGCCTCTGCTGAAATAGTTGGGAAGGTATATGGTGGTAGGAATATTGGCCCATTGGTGTATTATGATGCTACAGGTACTTCCTATCAAACATATACGAAGTATGACAATAAATTAGTCGTTTCAAATGGAGATGTTTATACAGTGACATCTTCAGGCCTCATAAAAGACGGGTCCTCGAGTTTGATGAGTAAATATGATCCGTCAAAGGAGTTCAACTAAATGATTTAGTATGCTTAAATTCGTACTAAAATTATGGTAATGATATACAGTTTTCCTTACCTGTCATTCTGATTTGCACTACCTGTCATTCTGAGTGTCAGCGAAGAATCTTTATAAAGATGCTTCACTTTGTTCAGCATGGCAGTCCGGAGACAACCAACTAGGTGTAAACTGATATATCATCCCGAAAATTATTCTAATAACGATACAGGACTTCGTGGCTGCCACAACATTCTTATGTATGGCAGCCACTTTTTATATATAAGAGTAATACTTTTTTTAGTATTTTTGTCGGATAAAGATTGATATCATGCATACAAGAGAAGAGAAACTTCAGGCATTCGGACGTATATTGGATGTCCTTGATGAATTGAGGGAGAAGTGCCCTTGGGACAGGAAACAGACGAACGAGTCTCTCCGTCCGCAGACGATTGAAGAGGTTTATGAGTTGAGTGACGCTATTCTGAAAGGTGAGGAACATGAACTTTCGAAGGAACTGGGAGACGTGCTTCTTCATGTGATCTTTTATGCGAAGATCGGTGAGGAGAAGCAGCATTTCGATATTGTCGATGTCATCAACTTCCTGTGTGATAAACTGATATATCGCCATCCTCATGTGTTCTCGTCTGCCGAGGTAGGCGGTGCGGAGGATGTCATCAAGCAGTGGGAAATGCTCAAGACCACGGAAAAGGACGGCAACAAGAGGGTTCTGTCGGGAGTTCCGGACGGACTTCCGCCGCTTCTGAAGGCTTACCGTATGCAGGACAAGGCCCGCGGAGTAGGCTTCGATTGGGAAAAGAAGGAGCAGGTCTGGGATAAGGTGAAGGAAGAGATGGGAGAATATCAGGCGGAACTGGATGCCATGGCGGCAGCACAGACGGATGAGGAGAAGGCTGCGGCATTCGACCGCGCGGAGGATGAACTCGGTGACTTCCTTTTTGCAACCGTCAATGCTGCAAGGCTTTACGGACTTAATCCGGATACGGCTCTGGAGCGTACATGTGCAAAGTTCAGACGCCGTTTCACATATCTGGAAGAACATACTATCCGCCAGGGACGCAATCTTACTGACATGACTCTGGCCGAGATGGATGCTATATGGGACGAAGGAAAGGCCAAGGGACTATGATGTACGATTGGCAGGAAAGGACGGCAATGCTTGTCGGAGAGGAAATGCTGGACCATTTCCGCAATTCGACGGTTGCGGTCATAGGTGTTGGCGGAGTAGGCGGATATGCCGCTGAGATGATCGTGAGGGCGGGTGTAGGCCATCTGATCATCCTTGACAGCGATGATGTGTCGGTGACAAACAAGAACCGCCAGATTCTCGCTCTGGATTCGACGGTGGGCAGGCCAAAGTGTGATGTCCTTGCAGAGCGCCTGAAAGATATCAATCCGGCACTTGACCTGGTTGTGATAAAGGAGTATCTGGAAGCCGAAAAGGCCGGTGATGTGCTTGGAGAGTACAGGATAGATTTCCTTGTCGATGCGATCGATACCCTTTCGCCGAAACTCCATCTTATAAAATATTGCATGGACAACGGGATTCCGCTGGTGTCTTCGATGGGAGCGGGAGCGAAGTTCGATGCGACCAAGGTGAGGATTGCGGATGTGTCCAAGTCATTCAACTGCCCTCTGGCTTATATAGTTCGTAAACGTCTCAGACATATGGGGATAAAGAAGGGATTCAAGGTCGTATTCTCTGAGGAACTCCCTGATAAGGAGTCGATTGTTCCATGCGAAGACCGTAACAAGAAGTCGCAGGTGGGCACGATTTCCTATATCCCTGCTGTCTTCGGATGTGTCTGTGCCCAGGCTGCAGTGCAGCATCTGATCGATAAATTTAAAACTGAAATATGAAAAAGGTATTGAGTCTTCTTGCAGTGCTTCTTGCCGGCCTGCATCTTACATCGTGTTATCAGAAGGTCGAGACTTTTGTCGAGGCTGAGGATCCGGTCGCTCTTACTCAGGAGCAGACAGACATGTGGAACGAGGTCGGTGCAGACCTGAATGCCGCATGGGGAAATACGGATGTGAGTTACGGCAGGAGTGTTGTTCCTTCCGGATTGACTGCCGGGCCATACAGGCTTACCGTATGGAAAGGGGAACGTGCATCAGCAATAATGCTGCTCTGGAGTGCTGAGGCAAAGGATGACCTCAGGTGCAGAGTGAATGATTTCAGGTCAGATGATGCTGTGATTCCGGCTTCTTCAGCAACTGTGCATTTCGTGCGATATACTCTTGCTGACCAGTTGACTCCGGACTATATGAAGACTTTCTATTATAGGAAAGGGGAGACTCCTGCCCAACTCGCTCCGGATATGCTTGACTCGCTGTCACGTTTCGACATGGATGCCCGTACAGTACGTCCGGTATGGATAAGCATGAATATTCCGCAGGATGCCGAGGCCGGTGTATATGAGGCAGATGTACAGGTGTCATATAAGGGAGGCAAGGTTTCTCTGTCTCTTGAAGTGGAAGTCGTGGACAGGGTTCTGCCGTCTCCGGACAAGTGGAAATATCATCTTGACCTGTGGCAGCATCCTTCTGCTGTCGCCCGCGCTCATGGAGTGGAGCATTGGAGTGATGCACATTTCGAGGCTATGAGACCTGTGATGAAGCGTCTTGCCGATGCCGGACAGAAGGTGATAACTGCAACTCTCAACAAAGACCCGTGGAACCACCAGTGCTATGACGCATATGAACCTATGATCCTTTGGACAAAGCATGCGGACGGATCATGGAGTTATGATTATGAGGTCTTTGACCGTTGGGTACAGTTCATGATGGACCTCGGGATAAGAAGGGAGATAAACTGCTATTCTATGGTTCCATGGAACTGCGAACTTGATTATTTCGATGAGGTAAAGGGTGAAGTCGTGACTGTCAAGGCTGAGCCCGGTACTCCGGAATTTGTCGGGATCTGGACTCCTTTCCTCGTTGATTTCAAGAAGCATCTGGATCAAAAGGGTTGGCTTGATATAACTAACATAGCCATGGATGAACGTTCTCCTGAGGCTATGCAGGCTGCGGCAGACGTGCTTATGGAGTGCGCACCGGAGATGGGATTCGCTCTGGCAGACAATCAGCGTTCATATAAGAAATTCACAATGATGCGTGATGTCTGCGTGGCAATTCATCATAATGTGGTGAGTCAGGAAGATATTGACATGCGCCGCGGAAAAGACTTCTATACGACTTTCTATATCTGCTGTAATCCGTCATTCCCTAATACCTTCTCGACTTCCAATCCTTATGAGAGCGAGATGCTGGGCTGGTACAATCTTGCACATGATTATGACGGAATGCTTCGATGGGCGTATAATTCCTGGGCTGCTGACCCTCAGTATGATTCACGCTTCGGCGGATGGATGGGTGGAGATACTTATCTTGTTTATCCATATAACCGTTCATCGGTCCGTTTCGAGAAGTTGATAGATGGTATCGAAGTGGCTGAGAAGGTGCGCATCCTTCGTCAGGAAGGCGTTGAAATGCCTCAGGTAGAGGCTGTCCTGGAAAAGATAAGCAAGACCGACGCAACCGATTACACCCTGCCTTGGAATGAGATCATTTCGGAAGCACGTGCAGCATTAGATGAGGTTTCCCGTAAATAATCGTTTCATTTTTAGATTACTTATTGCTATATTTGCAAGTTGATTGATTTATAAGAAGAAACAGACTATATAATGGCAGATAATTCATTACTGGAGAAGGTACTTGGCCTTCAGGAAAAATATGAGGCACTTCAGGAGCAGTTGGCTGACCCGGAAGTGATCTCCGATATGAAGAGATTCGTTCAACTCAATAAGGAATACAAGGAGTTGACTCCTATCATCGAGGCTGGAAACGAGTTCAAAAAGATTCTTGAGAACTACGAGATGGCCAAGGAAATCCTTGCGACTGAAAAGGATGAGGACCTCAGGGAAATGGCAAAGGAAGAGATCGCTGAGATCGAACCTGCTCTTCCTGAGTGGGAAGAAAAGATCAAACTTCTTCTTATCCCTGCCGACCCGCAGGACAGCAAGAATGCAATCCTTGAAATCCGTGGCGGCTCGGGTGGAGATGAGGCTGCTATCTTCGCCGGAGACCTTTTCCGTATGTATTCGAAGTTCATCGAGACCCGTGGCTGGAGAATGGAAATCACCAGTCAGGCAGAAGGTGCTGCAGGCGGATTCAAGGAAATAATCTGCAAGGTATCAGGCGACGGTGTCTATGGAGTCCTCAAATATGAGTCAGGTGTCCATCGAGTACAGCGTGTGCCTCAGACCGAGACTCAGGGCCGCGTTCACACATCGGCTGCTTCAGTGGCAGTCCTTCCTGAGGCGGATGAATTCGATATCGAGTTGAATATGAACGATATCCGTAAGGATACATTCTGTTCATCAGGCCCGGGAGGACAGTCTGTGAACACGACATATTCTGCAATCCGTCTTACTCATATCCCGTCAGGTCTCGTGGTTCAGTGCCAGGACGAGAAGTCTCAGTTGAAGAACTTTGACAAGGCTCTCGCCGAACTCCGTACGCGACTCTACAATCTCGAATATGAGAAGTATCTCGCGGAGATTTCGTCAAAAAGAAAGACAATGGTTGCCGGCGGTGACCGTTCTGCAAAGATCCGTACATACAACTATCCTCAGTCGCGTGTGACCGACCATCGTATCAACTACACGATGTACAATCTTCCGGTCTTCATGGACGGAGCGATACAGGATGTGATCGACCAACTCCAGATCGCCGAGAATGCCGAGCGTCTCAAGGCAGCGGAATAACAGTTACGGATGAGATATAGGAGGTGGCAGGTGACCATCTCCTTTTTTATATGGATAGTATGGATGAAGATAACAAGTTGACGTTGCTGGAAAGGTTTTTTGAACGTCACGTGATTGATGCCAGTATCGTCTGCCTCTCCCTGCTGTTTCTCTTTGCGCTGATTCTTGGGATGGACAATCTGGAAGAAGATACTTTGTCATATCTTTTTCTGGCGGGGTTCGCCCTCGTGATACTTTCCTTCATTCATATGTTCAGTATCCGTAAGGCCGGTCGGGAAACCATGGGAGACGAAGAACCTTCCGGAAAATGGAAACTGATTTCGTTA
The DNA here is from genome assembly GCA_045539115.1 of Candidatus Cryptobacteroides sp. Taxonomy (GTDB): domain Bacteria; phylum Bacteroidota; class Bacteroidia; order Bacteroidales; family UBA932; genus Cryptobacteroides. The sequence continues at coordinate 5,632 of JAZQES010000080.1, forward strand.
TGTGTGGCCTTGGAAGGAATCACATGCGGGATTGTCTGCCTTTATATGATGTTCTCGTCATTTGACATAAGTTTCGGCCCCGAAAATGAAGATGGTCATCAGGTCATTTATGACAAGTTGGGAATGACCATAAACATACCTGCCGGCTGGAGTGAGCCTTATTGGGAATATAAGTCCGAAGAGACATCAGAAAGACCGAGGTATTTCTTCTGGACAGGGGACTCGGACCATACGGTGTGGTTTTATGTCGCCGGTCACTCTGTTTCTCCTGTGTATGACATCATGAGTTTTCTGCCTGGCTGGTATATTTATATCTCGAAATATTTCGATAAGGAAATCATCGACAATATCAGGGTTGTCGAGATTGACGGCATGAAGGTCCTGAGGGTGATAGGCAGACGGACTGCATATCCTGATTATACATATGTCTGTTACAAGGCCCTCCATTGCAGTTCCCTTATAGACTATACCTATTCATTCAGGAATGCTCTTTCATATAAGGAGGAGGTAGCCCGCTCTGCCAAGATCTTCGAAATGATCGATTTCACCGAAGTGGAAGTGCCTGTATATAAGCAAAAGGAAGACAAGCGACCTGCCGACTGGACACTCGATGACGGATGTCTGGATGTCACTTCTGTCGGCATGAGATTCATGTTCCCGGAAGAAAAGGAAGTCTGCTGGGAGGAAAACGACAGAACGAAGTATGTCTTTGCAATTTCTCTTGGCGAGTATGACCTTCATTTTGATCTGATAGTGACATATACATCAGAAACTGCGGATATGATGGAGTTCTTCGAAGATTTTGATTTTGTGATGAACTCCCGGATGAAGAACGGATTCAGGGTCAGACCATGTGTGAAGAAACTTGATGACATCAGCACAATGCATGCGGCCGGAATAAACCCTGACCATCCGAAGACAATAGAAGTGCGATATGAAATGATTTATAAGGGAGCACGTCTCTGCGTAGAGGCTCATGTCCCTTCTTCCATGAATCTCGATAAGGAACTCCGGAATATAGAAAAGACACTTAACTCCATCGAGTATTACTAGACCATTTTATGCTTCAAGGTCATTTTACCCGACCTTGGAGCATCCAAATAAGGTTTCTATGCATTATATCAATGATTGGCATGCTCCAAGGTATCCCAAAACGACCTTGGAGCATGCTATCGGCTAAGTATATGTGCTATCAGACTTTTCGGAAGACCGAGAATCCGGCTTAATTGGGGGATTGTTGTCTTGTTGTTGAAATAGATATTCTTGATTATGGAACTTTTTTCGGAATGTGAAAGTTCAGATATCTTCTTCCCGCCAAACTTATGGGAGACCAGTGTATCAATGACTTTAGTCAATTCCTTGTCGTTTATACGTATAAGCGGTTTGCAGGTCATCTCATATTCCATCTTTGCATCATTACATGTTCCAAGACTTGTCAGGAAGAATCGCCCGGAATTCAAGAATGCTTTTTCGATAATATCGTATCTGACAAAGGAATCTGCTTCGATTATGCCGTTTTTGCTGATGAGGAAATTGCATGCGGAAAGGTCGTCCCGCGTTTTCAACAAATTTCTTTTCTCACATTCACCGAGTTCTGAAATCTTTATGGACCCTTTTGAAGAATTTGTATTGAAGTAACACGGATAACTGCTCCATGGATAGTCCTCCACTCTTCTGACTATTCTGGCAGATAGGGCATTCCTGAGTATATATGCTGTGCAGTTCCTGAAATATGTGATTGAGTCAATCAAAGATATGCTGTCCTCAATCCCTCTAAGCGTATTGGACATATTATATTTATTAAGCAGATGTGTCGAGTACAGTCTCTTGAATAATCTTATATATTTTATGGCCGTTTTTCTGTCTTTTGCAATTATCAGAATGTGTACATGGTTGGACATGATGATGAAGGCAAGAATTTCTATGCCTGTCTTATATCCGGCCAAAGCGAGGTAATTCCATGCAACTTTGAAGTCCTCCTCATCAAATATTATTGTAGGAGTTTCCTGTCCGTTAGTGCATATGTGGTAGCAGTTCCCACTGACAATGTCTTTTAATTCTATATTCTTCATGCTCCGAAGGTAGAGATTGTCGGTAGATTTATCGACAGATTATAAAAAAGATTCTTCAATTTTTTCTTTTTCTTTAAAAGATTGCCGATGCTAAATTTTTTTTTAAGACTATAAAATTTATGTAATGATATACATGTATACACTACCTGTCATTCTGATTTATATTACCTGTCATTCTGACTACATTATCTGTCATTCTGAGCGTCAGCGAAGAATCTTTATAAAGATGCTTCACTTTGTTCAGCATGACAGTCAGAAGATAACTGCTTAGGTGTAAACTGATATATCATTCCCATTTTATATCAAATAAATTAAACTAAATGTTAAATATACTTGACATTTGGAAAAATATATTTAACTTTGTCGCAGGAATTCCTGATAAGTAGAACATTAAAACGGATTTTATGAAAAAGAATTACCTGCTTCCCCATGGCTTCAAGATGATCGGACTGATCATGCTTGTTCCTTTCCTTGTTGCCTGCATATGGCTTCTGCTTGGACCATGTGAAGGTGACTGGTTCCTGGTCAAAGTGCCGGCCTTGCTTACCCTAGACCTTGCCAGCACCAGCGAATGGTTCGGAATCACGAAGACAGATCCTGTCAATGAGATCTGCATGCTCGGGCTTCTCGTATCGTTAGTATTTCTCGCTTTGTCGAGAGAAAAGGATGAAGATGAGATGACCGCCGTTGTAAGAATGCAGTCATTCGTATGGAGTTTCTGGTGCACGGCAATACTGATGCTGGTTGCCATTCTCTTTATTTATGACCTGGCATTCATGTACTTCGCATTCGCGTCGGTATTCGTATGTTTCATTCTGTACATCTGCAAGTTCAACTATGAAATGATGATTATAAGGAGGACCGGAAATGAAAAATAAGACTTATATGCTCCCGTATAGATTTCGCAAATGTGGCTATGGACTGATAATCGCTTCAGTTCTGTCGCTTGTGCTTGGTCTTCTTATGGCAAACGTATGGGAAATCATTCCTCAGACCCATACAAGATTCATATCTATGGTAATGTATCTCCTTTTCTTTCTCGGAGTGTTTCTCATCGTGATGACGGAAGAGAAGGATGAAGATGAAATGATCGATTCAATCAGACGCCGGTCCATTGCCACGACTGCGTTCATCGCTTTCGGATTTTTTATGGTCATAAACCTTGTGATGGCATTCCTGCATGGATTCAGAAGTCTCCAGTCGATGTCATTTGTGGCTTCATTGATTACTGTCCTTGCCGGAACCGGACTAACAAGCGTCAATACATATATAATCTTGTATCTTTTCATATTCCGCATCTCAATATGGAAGATGAAGCGTCAATGCAGGGAGGAAGCGGAATGAGGAATACGGTAAAGGTGGAAAGGGCCATCAGAAACATCACCCAGCAGGAACTTGCCGAGGCGGTTGGAGTGTCAAGACAGACAATCAATTTCATTGAAACCGGCCGCTACATGCCTTCGACAGTAGTGGCCTTGAAGATTGCCAGATATTTCGGCAGACACGCAGACGAAATCTTCCTGTTGGATGATACAGACTAGACTTCGACATGCTCCAGGGTCATTTTGCCCGACCTTGGAGCATAAGGATGTGGAATATACGCTATCTGACAATGATTGACATGCTCCAAGGTGTCCACAAACGACCTTGGAGCATTTTGGAAAAATGGCTATCTTTGTATGGAATAAGTGTACTTTAACCGATTAAGAACATGAAGAAGATCAGAAATCCTTATCTGGGCCTGGAGGAGCAGGGATATAAGTGTTTCGCATGCTGCCCGCAGAATCCGTATGGCTTGAAGATGGAATTTTACGAAGATGGTGATGACCTTGTATGCATCTGGCATTCAGACGACCATTATCAGGGATGGCTCAAGACGTTGCATGGTGGAATCCAGGCGACTCTTATGGACGAACTGGGGGGATGGATCGTCAACAGAAAACTTCAGACAGCGGGTATGACCACCAACCTTACCATGAAGTACCGCCATCCGGTTCCGACAGGGGAGGGAGTAATCATAGAAATCCGAGGACATATCAAGGAGATGAAACGTAATTTCGCCTTCATCGAGGTAACGCTAAGTCATGAAGGAAGAGTCTGTTCATCCTGTGAGATGACATACTTCTGCTTCACGAAGGAAAAGGCGGAAAGCGATTTCTTCTTTACCGGATGTGAACTGGAAGATGAATGACAAAAAGGACTGCCTTGCCGGGCAGTCCTTTTTGTCATCAGTCTATAGGGTCAAGCAGAGGCTGGACATCAGTAAAGTAACTCAATACTATGTCTGTGTAGGTCTTTGTGACCGGTAGAGCCGGAATGACCTCGTTGTCAAGGTCGAGGAAATATCCTTCACTTTCCTTGCGGAGAGTGCTTACCTTGTTGATGTTGACGATGTATTTTCTGTTGCACCTTACCAGTCCGCTCTCCTTGAAACTCTCTTCCACTGTCTTGAGACGGCATCTGAGCATATACTGTTTCAGTTCGCCCTTGCTGTCTGTGTACCAGACCTTTATGTAATTGTCGTCTGACTCGATATAGTAGAGGTTGTCCGGATTGAGCGAAAGTTTAAGGGCTCCGCTGTTGTCGAACAAGGTTATCTTATGAGTCTGGGACTCCGGCCTTGCAGGCTCGTCAGTGACGACATTCGCATAATTCATCAGGCGGATGGTGTTGTTCTTGTCGATGATTGCGAAATACATTCCGGCGATCAGGTACGGTACTCCGAGTGCGATGGTGCCGTACAGTAGCGACCTGCCGAAGGTTGTCCATGGATTCTCGTTCATAGGTGTCGAGAACTCCAGTGTAAGCCATGTGTAGAACAGGCATATGCATACGATTTCCGTGATGCACCACAATGTGTATCCGAGATAGGAGATTTCGAAGACTCTTTTGCTTCTGTACATCAGAAGTCTGCTCGCAATCAGTATGAGGATTGAGGCGGCGGTGAAGATCAGGGTGAGGATGAACATCACAGAATCTCCAAGTCCGAACCATGCCGTATCAGAGAACGGAATGTATATGTTCAGGAACACGATGGCGAACAGGACAGAGAATGTCACAGTGCCTATGAGTTGGTATTTCCCGAGCAGATATCCGGGTATCTTATCGTTTAAAAACATCGATATTCAGGTTTTGTACGTGGCAAATTTAGAAATTTTTGCCCCAAATACCAAAATCTTACCGCCCTCCGGCCCCCTGTGTCGTCCAATCGCCAACAGAATCAGAACTTTACCACATTAATTTTTTCCTGCTTTCAACGGGGTCTAATTTTGCCCTGTCGAATTAAAACAATGTATAATGAAAATCGCAGGAACGGGAAGCGTGCTTCCCAGCAAAGTAGTGACAAATGATATGCTGTCCGAGTTCCTTGATACCAGTGACGAATGGATCAGAACGAGGACCGGTGTGGTAAGCCGTCATGTCATTTCGGATGAGAAACTCGAAGATATGGCGATAGAAGCGGCGAAGAGAGCATTGGAAAATGCAGGTATGAAAGCCGATGATCTGGACTTCATCATATGTTCCAATGTGGTGAACGAATATGTGACTCCGCAACTCAGTAGCATCATTCAGGGAGGAATCGGAGCGTCATGTCCGTGCATAGACATCAATTGTGCATGTGCGGGCTTCATATATGCCTTGGAGATAGCCGAGTCTTTCTATAAGGCAGGCAAGGTCAGGAATGTCCTTGTAGTAAGTGCTGAGGAACCGACAAGAATGACGGACTGGACCGACAGAAGGACATGTGTGCTTTTCGGTGACGGAGCGGGCGCGGCTGTGCTGACTCCGGGAGACAATATCAGGAGCATAAAACTCTCTGCTTCCAGTGCCACAGACAAACTCTGGCAGTACAGGCTGCTCCAGCCGACTCCTTATATAACAAAGGATGAGGTCGATGTGCCTTTGCAGATGAAGGGACAGGATGTGTTCAAGTTCGCGGTCAAGGCAGCGGGCAAGGACATAAGCAGGGCTCTTGAGGAAGCCGGACATAGTGCGGATGATGTGGATCATTATCTTGTCCATCAGGCTAATATCCGTATCATCAATGCCATACAGGACTATCTCGGACAGCCGGGGGAGAAGTTCCCTACCAATATAGCAGACCATGGCAATTCTTCAAGTTCGTGTTGTCCGATTCTTCTTGACGAATGCAACAGGAGCGGACTTCTGAAGAGAGGAGACCTGATTGCGATAAGTGCTTTTGGAGCAGGGTTTGTTTCCGGGGCAGTACTTTTGGAATGGTAATAAAAAATTGTAAATTTGTAGATTGCTTAAAAATAGAAAGATATGATAAAAAGCAGGATATGTGAAATGCTCGGAATCAAGTATCCGGTATTTCAAGGAGGAATGGCATGGGTGGCGGATGCTTCGCTGGCAGCCGCTGTATCCAATGCGGGCGGACTAGGCCTTATTTCATCGATCAATGCCGGAACAGAGGCCGTCAGAAACGAGATAAGAAAATGCAGACAGTTGACTGACAAGCCTTTCGGCGTGAACATAATGCTTCAGGCACCGAATGCCGGAGAAATCGCTCAGATGGTGGTGGAGGAAGGCGTGAAGATCCTTACAACAGGAGCAGGCTCCCCATCTCAGTATATGCCTATGTGGAAAGAAGCAGGTATCAAGGTGATTCCGGTCGTGGCTTCCGTGGCCCTCGCCCTCAAGATGCAGCAGGCCGGTGCTGATGCTGTCGTAGCCGAAGGCGCTGAATCAGGAGGACATGTGGGGGAACTTCACACAATGCCTCTTGTGCCTCAGGTGGTCGACGCACTTGATATTCCGGTTATTGCTGCGGGAGGAATATGTGACGGCCGTGGTGCCGCAGCGGCCTTCATGCTCGGTGCGGATGCCATCCAGGTGGGAACGCGCTTCCTCTCTGCCGAGGAGTGTAATGTGCATGCCGATTACAAGGAGAAGATCCTCAAGGCAACTGACATATCGACGATAGTTACAGGAAAGTCTCTCGGACATCCTGTCCGTTCTCTCAAGACCCCATTCTCCAAGACATTCGCCAGAATGGAGTCTGATCCTTCTGTGAATCAGGAAGATATACTTGCATTCGGAAGCGGCGCTCTCCGTAAGGCAGTCCAGGAAGGAGACCGCAACGGAAGTTATATGGCCGGAGAATGTGCAGGTATGGTCAGGAAGATCGAACCTGCAAAGGACATTGTAGAAGACCTTATTCTCGGAGCGGAGAAAGTCATTGCAGAGACCGCTGCGAGATTTGTATGATAGTGAAACTTTAACTTAGGAATTAAGTATATGAACAGAAGAGTAGTCGTGACAGGAACGGGAGTCATAACTCCTGTCGGAAACGATGTGCAGACCTATTGGAAGAATCTTCTTGACGGAGTCTGCGGAATCGATTTCATCACTTCGATACCTACGGATGACCTGCCTGTAAAGATTGCCGGTGAAGTCAAGAATTTCGTGCCGGCTGATTATGAAATTGAAGCCCCTTTCGCAAGAAAGCAGGACAAGTTTACGGTCTATGCCGTTGCCGCAGCATGGCAGGCTGTGAAGGAATCTGGGCTCAATGCGGCGGAAGGCGGCAATATCGATCCGTTCAGCTATGGAGTCTATGTAGGATCAGGAATCGGCGGATTCGCTACGCAGGTGCGTGAAACAGAGAAACTTATGAAGGAAGGTGCCAAGTGGGTTTCCCCTCTTTTCATCCCGACCATGATATCTAATATCGCTGCGGGAAACATAGCGATACGGAACAATGCCTGCGGTCCATGTCTTCCTGTCGTTACGGCTTGTGCGACATCGACTCATGCAATCGGTGAAGCATTCCGTGCCATCAAGCATGGATATGCTGACGCAATCATAGCAGGTGGAGCCGAGGCCGCTATAATTCCCATAGGCATAGCAGGCTTTGCAAATGCGAAGGCCCTTTCCAGGGCGGAGGACCCCAAGTATGCATCACTGCCCTTCAACAGGAACAGGGGAGGATTCGTGATGGCGGAAGGTGCGGCAATGCTTGTCCTTGAGGAATATGAGCATGCTGTCGCACGTGGGGCGGAGATAATAGCGGAAGTATGCGGATATGGCAATACATGTGATGCACACCATGTCACGGCTCCGCGTCCTGACGGAACGACTCAGGCGGCAGCCATCAGGCAGGCTCTTGAAGAGGCTTCATATACATCTGATGATGTGCTTTATATCAATGCCCATGGAACGGGAACGGCACTCAATGATGTGGCGGAGACTGCTGCTTTCAAACTTGCCCTTGGTGATGATGCATATAAGGCGCATATAAGTTCGACAAAGGGTTCCACAGGCCATATGCTCGGTGCGGCAGGTGCTGCCGAGGCTGTTGCATCGGTTCTTGCGTTGAAGCATGGAATTGTCCCTCCTACGGCAAATCTTGATGAAATTGAACCTGAATGTGACCTTGATTATACACCTTTGAAGCCGGTCAAGGCAGGACTCACTATCGCGATATCGGATTCACTCGGATTCGGCGGCCATAACGGTTGTGTCGCATTCAGAAAATATGAAGAATAACCGGACTATGAACAGAGAAGAACTTAAAGAATATCTTCCTCATCGTGAGCCCATGCTGCTGGTCGATGAGATCGAGATAGATGAGGAAGGGGTATGTCATGCCCGATACAGAATCAGGGAGGACGAATTCTTCTGTCAGGGCCATTTTCCTGGCAATCCGATAGTTCCGGGTGTGATCCAGTGTGAGATAATGGCTCAGAGTTGTGCCCTGCTTGTCAAGGATGAGATTAAAGGCAAGACGACACTATATAGCGGAATCGACAACGTGAGATTCAAGAACATAGTCAAGCCCGGCGACCTGTGTGAGATCACTGCGAGACTCAAGACGAGAAGAGGACCTATGTTCTTCTGCGAGGCCCATCTCATGGTGGATGGAGTGCTGTGCTGTAAAGGCGATCTGTCGTTTGTCCTTGTCTGACCTACCTGTTTTTCTTCCTGGCTTTTCTTGCTGCTTTCACTGACTGGACGGTCATTTCGTCAACCATCGAACGTTTTGCAGTAAGAATGTCAAGGAAGGCAGCGGCAAGAGGGAACATCGCGGTTATCGAGAATGACATCGTGCTGCGGTTCATGAGGATGTCCACGCCGAGCCATATCTGGAATCCAAGGGCGACAAGAGCGGCTATTATTGCGACTCTTGCCTGAAGGAAGAATGCCTTGTAACTTGCTACAGTGGCGATATGGGCTGTGATCAGCATTATCATCAGGGTAAGATAAGGCAGTTTCTCGACATATCTGATGGTTATTTCCGTGCCGTCAGGACCTGCAATTGTAGCGAAGGTGCTGAAGAACATGAAGAATATGAGGAAGGTCGCAATGCCTGAATATAAGGTCTGGATTCTTTGCCACATGGTACGATTTTCTTATGTAACAGGGCAAAAATAGGAATTTTCGTAGGAAAAAACTATATTTGGACTATTAATGATAAATCAAAGGCCATGAGAATAGCAGAATCAGAACTTATAATCAACGGTGACGGCTCGGTGTTCCATCTTCACCTCCGTCCTGAAGAACTCGCGGACAATGTCATCCTGGTGGGGGATCCCGGCCGTGTGGACATGATCGCTGAATATTTCGAAGAAAAGGAATTCAGACATGCTTCCCGTGAATTCGTATCCGTGACAGGAAAATACAAGGGAGTGCGGATCACTGCTCTTTCTACCGGTATCGGCACAGACAACATCGATATCGTCATGAACGAACTGGATGCATTGGCGAACATTGATTTCGAAACCAGAGAGGTCAAGCCTGAACATCGCTGCCTCAACATCATCAGGATAGGTACTTCAGGTGCCATCCAGCCGGAGATTCCGCTCGGATCCTTCGTGTTCTCACATATATCGGTGGGTTGTGACGGACTCCTGAACTGGTATTCCGACCGTGAAAAGATTGCGATGGCTGATATAGAAGAGGCTTTCAAGGCACATACAAACTGGAACAGACATCTTCCTGACCCATATTTTGTGAAGGCAGGAGAACGTATGTCGGAACTTTTCCGCGACTGCACTTATCCTGGAATGACGATAGCGGCGTCGGGCTTCTACGGACCTCAGGGCCGTGTCCTGCGTATGCCTCTGGCTATGCCGGACATGCTTGACACATTCGAGTCTTTCCGCTTCGGTGACCTGAAAGTGACTAATTTCGAGATGGAAGGATCTGCCATTGCGGGAATCGCCGCCCATCTCGGACACAATGCCGGAACGGTATGCTGCATAATCGCGCATCGCCATCACAAGGCAAGCAACCCTGACTACAAACCTCAGGTGAGGAAACTTGTGGAACTTGTACTTGACAAACTTGCAGAATAATACAAAAGAGGCTTGCCATCCGGCAAGCCTCTGCTGATTCTAGTTATAAAGGTCTTTTCGGGTCCAACTTCCTGATCCCTTGTTTATCGCCGGATCTTCAATCCATGCTTCAATGATACGCTTGTCTCCCTTCATTACGTTCTTTTCGAGGAACTGGAACTGAAGGTCGGTCGTGGCATCCATTGCACCTGCAATCTCATGACTGTAATCCACGAAATGGTACATGTTGTAGTTGAAACCGTATTTCTTGAATCTTTCCACAAGTTTTCCTGAGCCGAAGAATCCGAGGTTGAATACCTTGATCTGGGTGTATTTGACGAGTTCGTCAGCCGTACCGTGCAGCATGAGTGTCGGAGCGGACTCCTTCTTGTAGTCCACCTTGCCCTCTCTTGAAAGTATCGCTCCTGCGAATGACATCACACCGGCATAATCGAATCCCTCCGGAAGCACTGATGCCCATGAGGTGGCGTTGCAGATTTCATACTCTGCCTGCATCACGGAAATGGCTCCTGCCGACGAACCGCTGATCACGATGTTGTCTGTCTCCACTCCAAGTTGCTCGGCGTTGTCGATTATGAAGTTCGTCGCACTGAAAAGGTCTTCGACCGCGATATGGATGGCATGGTCTATGGCATTTACCTGTGCCACACCTACTTTGGTGGAACCTTTGAGTCCGAGACGATAGTCGATCGAGATGACTCTGTAACCGGCGTCTGTCATCTGTCTGAACCATCTGTGGTAGTTCGGGTTATCCCTTGTTCCTGAGATGAATCCGCCGCCGAACATGAAGATCACCGTAGGCTTGTTCTTGCCGTCTATCGATGTCTCGCTGCCTTTTGCCGGATTGTAGACGTCCATGAAGAGGTCGCATGTGTCTCTCTGCACGAACATGTAGGTGCCGTCTGGGGTGATTGTCTCATTTTGTGCCGCTGCGATGCTTATGGCACCGAAGAGAAGACTCGCAGCAATGAGTAAGTTCTTTCTGAGCATGATGTTATTCTTTATCTCCGGTTATGAGTTTTTCAGATGGAATAAGTCTTTTGATCGCCTTGACATGTCCGAAGAAACGGAATGCGATGACCCTTATGACTGTGTAGCATGGTATCGCTACGATCATTGCCATTGCTCCTCCGATATGTCCGACGATGAGAAGGACTATGAAGATTTCCAGTGGTTTTGACTTGATGCTTGTCGAGTAGATGACCGGCTGGTACAGCATGTTGTCGATAAGTTGCGTGAAGCAGAAGATGGCTATGAGGATGACTGTGAATACCCAGAAACTCACATCCAGGCCTATCGGGACTGCGCTGCTGTATCTGATCACAAGACCGAGTATGGTTCCCAATGCTCCTCCGACCAGAGGTCCGACATATGGAATGATGTTGGTTATTCCTGTAAGGACCGCTATTCCGATGGATGCGTTGAAGCCGAGTCGTGCAATGAAGAAGAGGCCGAGGAAGTTGACCAGGGCCACTCCTGTGACTTCTATCAGGACACCGATGAAATACCTTGAAAGGAGGTATCCGATGTCTGAAATCGCCTTTTCCGCTGTCTCTTCGTGCTTGTCCGGAAGCAGTGCGCAAACGATTTTGGTGAAGAGGCCGTCGTCCTTTATGAAGAAGAATCCGATGAAGACAACGGAGAACAGGCCGACTCCGAAACTGGTGATGAATGAAGTTGCGGACCCGATAACCGATGATATCATGGAAACGTCAAAAATCTTCTGAAGTTCCTGTATAAGAGCAAGTTCGATCCTGAAATCACTGCCCAGGCGCGGGAATGCGCTTCTGAGAAATTCGTTCAGGTTTGCAAGAGGAACGGCAATCTGTCCTGCCGCATTTTCAATGCTGGTCAGGGATATGCCTTTCAATATTCCGCTTACGATAGGGATGATCATCGTGATCGCGCAAATGAGCGTCAGCATCACCAGCAGAAGCGAAAGCGCGGCCAGGAACCAGTCAGGTGCCTTTTTCCCTTTGATGCGTATCTTCTGCATCAATCCCATGACAGGCTTTGCTATCAATGATACGACTACCGCGATGAGGACATATACTATGACACTTCTGAAATACCAGCAGATCGCTCCGATTATTGCGATTCCGGCGGCCAGAAGAATATATTTGGCCAGTTTGTCTACATATCTTTCCGAATGTTCCATTCTTCCCGGGGTTTAAGTTTGTTCTGCAAATATATCATTTATTGGCGTTATCGGATAAGTGCTGAAGCGATTTCTTCAGCGTTTTCTGCCAAAAGCCAAGGATCGTATGCCGAAAGTTCATCCCTCGTCCGGAATCCCCATGTGACTCCTATGGTCCTGACACCTGCATTCGCTCCCGTCTGCATGTCTACGTCGGAATCTCCGCAATATGCTACCGATTCCTTGTCAATGATATCGGCCTCCTTCATGGCTTCGTATACGATCTCCGGATCCGGTTTGATCGGCTTTCCCTCTCTCTGCCCCAGCACTTTGATGAATCGGAACCGGCCGAAATATTTCCCGACAAGTTTCTCCGTTCCCTCCTGGTATTTGTTCGAGGCCACAGCAAATGATATGCCCGATTCTTCCAGACGTTCAAGCAAATCAATGATTCCCGGATATGGACGTGTGCAGTCGTCGATATGGGCGTTGTAGTATGGTACGAAGATATCCCTCATCTTCATCACCATCTCCTCTGTCCTCATTTCTTCCGGCAGGGCTCCGCGGAACAGGTTGTATATTCCCCGTCCGACCAGCATGTTGTATTCGTCCAGCCTTCTTTCAGGGCATCCGCATTCTCTCAAAGCATGGTTGCAGGCGTTCGCAATGTCTTCTCTTGTGTCGAGAAGGGTGCCGTCAAGATCAAAAATTACAAGTTTCGTCATATTTTTTCTAATGTGCCATGGGTTGGCACAATGTGCATATATCTTTGCATCAACAAAAACAAAATGATATGAATACAGATAACACTCTCGCCTTCATCAGTTCAATGATTTCATCTGATGCTTCTTACAGGACCCTCGTTGATATGATCAATGACATGGACCTTGAACTCATGGATATAAGCATGGCCTAGATCCACTCGACGCTTGTGCTTTCCTTGTCATCGGACAGGCTGACGCGTATCTTCCTCTGTTCCGGTCTGTTCTTGCCGGCAAAGATCCGTGCGGCGATGATATGCTCGGAAACAGGATCCTCGATATGTCTCTGTATGGCTCTCTTGAGCGGTCTGGCACCGAAACTAGGGTCATAACCGACCTCGGCAACGAATCTTTTCGCTGCGGCTGTGACTGCAAGGTCGAATCCTGCTTCGCTTACCCTCTTCTTGAGCCCTTTCAGTTCGATGTCGATGATCTTTCCGATATCTTCCTTGGTCAGTGAACGGAAAAACACTTGCTCATCCACTCGGTTGATGAATTCCGGCGGGAAGGCTTTCCTGACAGCCTTTTCAAGTACGGTCTGTCTGTTGCCCTGCACGTTTCTTCCTGATGTGCTGAATCCGACTCCGCTGCCGTATTCATCCAGTTCCCTGCTTCCCACATTGGAAGTCATGATGACAATGGTGTTGCGGAAACTTACGGTCCTGCCGTTGCTGTCGGTCAGGCGGCCTTCGTCCATTATCTGAAGCAGCAGGTTGAACACGTCCGGATGTGCCTTTTCCACCTCGTCCAGAAGCACGACGCAATAAGGCTTGCGTCTGACACGTTCGCTCAACTGTCCTCCTTCCTCAAATCCCACATATCCCGGAGGGGCTCCGATGAGCCTGGATACATTGAACTTCTCCATATATTCGCTCATGTCGAGTCTTATCATATTCTCCTCGGAATCAAACAGATACTCTGCCAGTGACTTTGCGAGTTGAGTCTTTCCCACACCGGTCGGACCGAAGAACATGAATGTGCCGATAGGCTTGCCAGGATCCTTTATACCTGCCCTGTTCCTGCGTATGGCCTTCACTACCTTGCTGATGGCTTCGTCCTGTCCGATTATCCTGGTGCGGAGTTTCTCCTCCATCTTCATGAGTTTGTTGCCTTCGCCTTCTGCAATCCTTCCGGAAGGTATGCCTGTCATCTTGGAGATCACGACGGCGACATCTTCCGCGCTTACCCTGCCGGTCTTCTTCGGATTCTTGAGCCTTACCATCGAACCGGCCTCGTCCATGGCATCTATCGCCTTGTCCGGAAGACACCTGTCGGTTATATATCTGTCCGACATCTTTACGCAGGCTTCGATGGCCTCATCTGTGAAGATCACGTTATGATGCTTCTCGTAATTTGTCTTCAGGCGGTCAAGTATCGATATGGTGTGCGGAATGTCAGTATGCTCGACGACAATCTTCTGAAAACGTCTGTCGAGGGCTCCGTCCTTCTCGACGATCTTCCTGAATTCCTCCATGGTAGTGGCACCGATGCACTGGATGTCCCCGCGTGCCAATGCCGGTTTGAGCATGTTGGCTGCGTCAAGGCTTCCCGATGCCCCTCCGGCCCCGACTATCGTGTGGAATTCGTCGATGAACAGTATCACATCGGGCTGATTGGCCGCTTCGTTGATGATGGTCTTCAACCTCTTTTCGAAATCACCGCGGTATTTCGTACCTGCCACAATCGCACCTAAATCCAGGGAAATCAGCCTTTTGTCAGCCAATGACGGCGGTATGTTGCCTGTGGCTATCTTGATGGCTATACCTTCTACGATCGCAGATTTTCCGACTCCCGGGTCGCCCACAAGCATCGGATTGTTCTTCCTTCTTCTTCCGAGGATCTGTATCACCCTCTGTATCTCGTCCTCACGTCCCACCAGGGGGTCAAGTTTCCCTTCCCTTGCAGCCTTGGTTATGTCATATCCGAATTCTTCCAGCGGCGGAATCTGGGGCTCTTCCGGCTTGTCGGCCTTTTCAACGGCCCTGATGTGGATGTGAGGCACTTCCTCTTCCGTGTTTCCGTCTTCCGGAACATTGAAGTCCGCCGTGCCTTTGTCCAGCAGATTGTTCTTGTCAAGATATCTGTAGATGTAGCCGTAGTCGACTCCGAGGTCACGCAGATAAGTGCTTCCATAGGAACTTCCGGCCTTGCACAGGGCAAGCAGAAGATGCTGTGAAGAAGCCTGTCCGCTGCGGAGCCTTGTCGCTTCGAGGATCGTGAAACTCAATGCGTTCTGAGCCCCTCTGGAAAAACTGATCTTGTCTATGTCGGAATATGGGATATGCTCGTTGGTGAATATGTGGCTGTCAATGAACTGCTTCATCTCTTCGATGTCTATCGTCACGCCTCGCAACGCATCGACCGCGGTGTTCTCACGATGACGCAGTATGCCCAGGAACAGGTGGTCAGGTGCAATGCCGTAACTTCCTGTCCTCATCGCTTCTTCTCTGGAAAAGTTGATGATGGAGTGCAGTTCGTCAGATATGCTTATTTCCATATGAGTCAAAATTCGTTAAATTCAATATTGATTGCACAAAATTACTATTTTTTTTGTAACTTTGCCAAGATGTATGATCAAGTCTAAAAAGTAAAATTACATATATGGAAAATGAGGTAAAGACAGGCAGGATCGAACAGGTCAACATCGATCAGCAGATGAGGAGTGCGTATATCGACTACTCCATGTCTGTCATCGTGTCCAGAGCGCTGCCTGATGTGAGAGATGGTTTCAAGCCGGTGCACAGAAGGGTTCTCTTCGGTATGGAAGGACTCGGACTTACATGGTCGAGCCAGACCAAGAAGTCTGCCCGTATCGTCGGTGAGGTGCTCGGTAAATATCACCCGCACGGTGACTCCAGCGTGTATGATGCAATGGCGCGTATGGCGCAGGACTGGAGTCTCAGATATCCGCTTGTGTTCGGCCAGGGTAACTTCGGTTCAATGGACGGTGACCCGGTTGCGGCAATGCGTTACACCGAGGCAAAACTTGCGAAACTTTCAGATGAGGTCCTTGCAGACCTTGACAAGGATACGGTAGATTTCCAGAACAACTTCGACGACTCCCTTCAGGAGCCGACAGTTCTGCCTACAAAACTTCCGCTTCTTCTCCTGAACGGATCTTCAGGTATCGCTGTCGGAATGGCTACAAACATGGCTCCGCACAACCTTACGGAGTGCTGCGACGCCATCTGTGCCTATATCGACAACCCGGAGATTACCATCGAGGAACTGATGCACTATGTCAAGGGTCCGGATTTCCCGACCGGAGGTATCATCCAGGGCCGTCAGGGCATCAAGGATGCATTCGAGACAGGACGCGGAAGGATCGTGATCCGTTCGAAGACCGACATTGAGGTGAGCGAAAGCGGACGCGAGACCATCGTGGTGACAGAAATCCCGTACATGGTCAACAAGCGTGAGATGATCGAGAAGATCGCTGAACTTGTTGAAAACAAGAGGATTGAGGGCATAGCATATATCAACGACGAGACTACCATGAAGGGTGTCCGTATCGTGATACGTCTCAAGAAGGACGCCAATTCCAATGTGGTCCTCAACACTCTCTTCAAGTATACTCCGCTCCAGTCAAGTTTCTCTGTGAACAATGTGGCCCTTGTAAACGGCCGTCCTCGTACGCTGAACCTCAAGGAACTCATCAAGTATTTCGTGAAGCACAGACACGAGGTTGTCGTGAGAAGGACCAGATTCGATCTTGAGAAGGCACGCAAGAGAGCGCATATCCTCGAAGGACTTCTCAAGGCCCTTGATGTCATCGACCAGATAATCAACATCATACGTTCTTCAAAGAGCGTCGACGAGGCCAAGTCCGAACTCATGGCGACATTCGGATTCACCGATGTTCAGGCTACCGCTATCGTCGAGATGAGGCTCCGCCAACTCACAGGACTCGAAAGAGAGAAACTTCAGAGCGAGTATGACGAACTCATGAAGTTCATCCGTTACTGTGAGGATGTCCTTGCAAACGAGAGCATGCAGATGCAGATCATCAAGGATGAGACAATGGAGATGAAGGAGAAGTACGGAGATGCAAGAAGGACGGAGATCGCCCTTTCAGCCGAGGAATTCAATCCTGAGGACTTCTACGCTGACGAGGATGTGGTGATCACAATCTCTCATCTCGGATACATCAAGAGGACATCCCTCACTGAATATCGTCTCCAGAACAGAGGTGGCGTCGGCATGAAGGGAAGCGCAACCCGTGACGAGGACTTCATCGAGCATATTTATGTCGCGAACATGCACAGCACCATGCTCCTCTTCACTCAGAACGGTAAATGCTACTGGCTTAAGGTCTATGAGATTCCGGAAGGTTCACGTGCTTCAAAAGGCCGTGCCATCCAGAATGTGATCAACATCGAGCCGGACGACAAGATAAAGACATATCTCAACGTGAAGAACCTCAAGGACGAGGATTATATCAACAACAACTATATCGTTCTCGGTACCAAGAGGGGAATCATCAAGAAGACATCCCTCGAGGCGTATTCAAGGCCACGTACCAATGGTGTCATCGCTATCACCGTCCGTGAGGGTGACGAACTTCTTGACGCGGTTCTTACCAACGGATGCAGCGAAATCCTCCTTGCAGGTCGTCATGGCCGCTGCTGCCGCTTCGATGAAAGCGACGCGAGGGCTCTTGGAAGAACTGCTTCCGGTGTCCGTGGCATAAATATTGATGATGACGATGAGGTAATAGGAATGATAGCATATGACCCAACCGCTGAAGACGCGTCGGCACACAGCCTTCTTGTTGTCAGCGCACATGGTTATGGAAAGCGTTCTGACTTCGATGAATATCGTAAGACAAACAGAGGCGGAAAGGGTGTGAAGACTTTGAATATCACAGAAAAGACAGGCGAACTTGTGGCGATGAAGAATGTGACTGATGAGAATGACCTCATGATCATCAACCGTTCGGGAATCACAATCAGAATGGCCGTATCCGACATCAAGGTGGCTGGCCGTGCTACGCAGGGCGTACGTCTGATCAATATCAAGGACGGTGACTCGATCGCTGCGATATCGGCTGTAAACAAGAGTGAGGAGGAAACTCCGGAACAGCCTGCGGAGCAGAGTCAGGAACAGACTAACGAATAATAACTTAATACCAAATCATTATGAAAAGAATCTTGATCGCATTGGCAGTGCTTCTCGCAGTACAGGTGGCTGATGCACAGACAAAGACTCCGGATGCAGCAAAGAAGGCACTCGTAAGCGCTGAGGCTGCATCACAGGATGCAAAGAAGGCTGCAAAGGTGGCAACATGGACAAAACTTGCGTCTGCGTATATGGATGCATACAACGCTCCAGTCGGAAATGCATGGGTTGGTGCTTCAAAGCAGGAACTTCAACTCCTTATGGGAAATGACAAGCCGACTGCAACTGAGGAAGCGGTTGTCGAGGGTGTCCCTTACATCAAGGAAATCTATGCCGACAAGGAACTTTATTTCAACGGAAATGGCCAACTTGCTATAATCAAGGTGACTAATCCTGTTGTTGAGGACGCACTTGCAGGTGCTCTGGAGGCTTACAAGAAGGCTTACGAGGTAGATCTCAAGAAGTCAAAGGTAAAGGATATCACAGTAGGTCTCGAGACCATCGCTCAGAAGTATCTTGACGAGGGTATGACAAGTTACCAGTTCGGTGACCTTGCAAAGGCTAGCGAGAATTTCGAGAAGGCTGCAATCGCTGCTGCTACAGAGCCTTGCTCAAAGGTTGACACAACTGCCATTTACAACGCAGGTTTCACAGCATGGGCAGTGAAGGACTATGAAAGAGCAAAGAAGTTCTTCGAGCAGTGCCTCGAGGCCGGCTATTATTATGAGGGTGGCGAGGTTTTCGCTAAACTCGGTGATGTATACACAAACCTTGGCGATGCAAAGAAGGGTGCTGAGATCCTCGAGCAGGGTTTCGTGAAGTTCCCGCAGAGCCAGAGCATCCTTATCGGTCTCATCAACTACTATATCACAAGCGGTGAGAATACAGACCGTCTCTTCGTCCTCATCGATGAGGCTAAGAAGAATGAGCCTAACAATGCTTCGCTTTATTATGTAGAAGGAAACATCTACAAGGAACTCAAGCAGTATGACAAGGCAGTAGAGTCTTATTACAAGTGCTCTGAAATCAATCCTGAATATGAGTTCGGTTATATCGGTGCAGGTATCCTCTTCTACGAGCGTGCGATCGAACTTCAGGAGCAGGCTTCAAACGAGTTCGATGACAAGAAGTACCAGGCTCTTATCGAAGAGTTCGAACAGTCGCTCAAGAATGCTCTTGATCCATTCGAAAAGGCTTATGCTGTTTCAAAGGACAACGAACTCAGAGTCAACATCGCAGAGTATCTCAAGAACATCTACTATCGCTTCAGCAGCAATGGTCCTGAGTTCGAGGCCGGATACAAGAAGTATGATGAGGTTGTAAAGACACGTCAGGCCAACTAAGTCTTTTCAACTTGGAATATATGAAAAAGGGGAAACGTCAGCACGTTTCCCCTTTTTCGAATGCCTTTACGATTTTTGTGACGAGAGGGTGTCGGACAATGTCTTCAGTCTTGAAGAAGATGGTCCTGATGCCCTTTATGTCTTTTGTGAGTTCTATGCCTTTGAGAAGTCCCGAGTCTTTCTTGTTGGGAAGGTCTATCTGGCTGGCGTCTCCTGTTACGATGAATTTGGCGTCGCATCCCATTCGTGTGAGGAACATCTTCAACTGGCCGAGATTAGTGTTCTGAGCCTCGTCCAGGATCACGCAGGCACGGTCGAGAGTACGGCCGCGCATATATGCAAGAGGGGCGATCTGGATAGTTCCTTCCGCCATGAATTCCTGCAAACGTTTAGCCGGAATCATGTCTCCCAATGCATCATAAAGAGGCTGCAGATATGGATCGAGTTTGTCTTTGAGGTCTCCCGGAAGGAAGCCGAGGCGTTCTCCTGCCTCCACTGCCGGACGTGTGAGGATGATTCTCTTTATTTCCCTGTTCTTCAATGCTCTCACCGCCAACGCTATGGCAATGTATGTCTTTCCGGTTCCGGCAGGACCTACTGCAAAGACAAGATCGTTCTCGAAATATGCCTTCACCATTTCCTCCTGGGTTCTGTTGCGGGCCTTGATCGGCTTTCCGTCGTTTCCGTGTACGATGACCGAGTTTCCGCACATCTTGAATCTGTCCGGAGAAGATTCGCCGTCGAACAGGTCCTCGACATCATACGGAGTGACGTTCATCTTGTGCTGTCTTCTTTCGATCAGCATCTTGAGTTTGACTTCGAATTCCTCTATGTCTGTCTCTTTTCCTTCCAATATGATCTCGTTTCCTCTTGCAACTACCTTGAGTTCAGGGAAATAACTGCATAATGCCTCGAGATTCCTGTTTGCCGCACCGTATATTTCGATCGGATCGACCGCTTCAAGCGTGATAGTGTTTCTGCTCATTATATGTCTGTGTTATCTTATTCCAGTGTTGTTTCTTACTCTTTCGTATGTGCTTATCATCTTGTCATATTCCCATGGACCGGTCCATGTCTCTCTGCTGCCGATGAATTCCTCCACCGGTATGACCGTGTAGGAGTCTGTGAGTCCGCCCGGTCTTGAACACCATAGATAAGTGAATTCTATGGGCAGCAGAGTCAGGTCCCCGTTGGGTTCTCTTGCTATCTTCACGGTCGCCATGAGTTCCAGTTGTGTGTCTGGAGCGCTCATGTTCGATACTGCATTTCCCAATGAATATGCCACAGGCACTTCTTTCGTGCGTCCGCAAAAGTCTGTCGTGATCGTCTGGAAATCCTGTACCACATGCGGGTGTGCCCCTATTATTATGTCTGCTCCTTCCCGGGCCAGCATGACAGCCTTCTTTTCCTGATGATCCGAGTGAATCAGCCTGTATTCCGTGCCCCAATGCGGAAGCACTATGGTAAAGTCCGTGTCAGCATCATGTGCTCTTGACATCGCTTCCCTGACTTCCTGATCATTGTTCAGGCGGGATGTCTTCGGCCATGCCGTTTCCAATCCCAGGTTCGTTCCGTATGTGAAATTGACGAAAGATATCCTTATGCCTTTTCTTGTGAGCGTCAGTGGGGTGTTGCCGAGGGCTTCTTCTTCATTTCCTGCAAGGCCGGTGAATCTGATCCCGTATTCCTCTTCCATCTTCCTGTACACCTCCAAGGTCCTTTCTGCTCCTTTCGTGCCTTTGTCGAATATGTGGTTGTTGGCGGCGAGGAATACATCGAATCCGCATTCTGCAAGATATTCTGCAAACGAATCCGGTGCGGAGAAACAGGGATATCCGGTGTATGGCTTTCCTGCAAGCGTGAATTCCATGTTGGCCACCGCTATGTCCGCTTCAGCGATCCGGTCTTCCAAGTGGAAGAAATAAGATGAAAAATCGTACTCGGAGCCGCCTCTGTGTGCGTTTTCGATCTGTTTCGTGTGCAGCATCATATCGCCGAGGAAACAAATCGTTAGAGTGTCGTTCCTGAAGATAGGACGCGTATGAGTCAAGGCCTTTGTCCACCTTTCAGGCATTATCATTTCCTGTGCGTTGCAGATGTATGTACATGCCGCCATGACCGTTGTCAAGGCAGTTGTCATGAATCTCAGTATGTCGCTCGAACGAAAATGCAATGTGTACAGTTTTTTAGATTACAAATATATCAAGAATTATTTTGTCTCAGAGTATTAATTCGTTAAATTTGCACGAATACGCATTTTTGAAAGATCATGAAAAGAACCGCAATATTGCTGATCATTACGCTTGCACTGACTGTTACTGGCTGTGACTTTTTCAGAAGGGTTGCAGGAAGGCCTGTAAGTGCAGATATAGAAAACAAGCGTGTGGCCATCCTCAAGGCTGAGGAGGCTGCCCTTCAGGCATATCTCGATTCGGTGAAGATGGTTCGTGAGAAGGTCGTATCTGATTCTCTTGCAGCCCTCGATTCGCTGAAGGCATATGGCACGATGATGAACGGACCCGCTGTCCTTGGCGGATTGACAGGTGAACCTTTGAGCAGACGTTATCATGTGATAATAGGAGCGTTCAAGGCTAGGGAAAATGCTGAGAAACTTGCTTCCAAGGCAGTTTCCGGAGGCTATGACGTGCAGTTGATAGAGTTCAGGAGAGGTATGGTCGCCGTAGGAACATGTCCTTCGGACAAGATTGCCGAGACTGTGGCGGAGTTCGGAAGGCTCCGTAATGAGAAGTTCTGCCCTGGTGAGGCTTGGATATTGGTTAATGAATGAGTATGAAGGGAAGAATGTTTGCTGCAGTGCTTGCACTGCTTTTGCCTTTGGTGTCGTCTGCACAGTTCCGCGACGGTGCAGGATATGACGATCTGTATGACGGTGAGACAGTAACGGCTCTGAAATCCCATGTCCGCGAACTGTCGGCCGCTCATCTCGAAGGCCGCAAGCCAGGTTCGGAGGGCGAGAAGGAGGCTGCAGAATATGTATATTCCAGATTGAAGGAATACGGAGTCGACATGCTCTCTCCTTCGTCAGGAGAACTGTTCGGAATCAGAAAGGAAAACGGTGACACTCTCACTTCTCGTAATGTCGTAGGTTTCGTGCAGGGATATGACAAGTCCCTAAGGGACCATTTCATTGTTGTCGGGGCACGACTTGACAATCTCGGAACGATGACAATGACAGTGGACGGACGTCCTGTCGAGCGCGTGTATTATGGTGCAAACGGCAATGCCTCAGGACTGTCCATGATGATCGAACTTGCACGTATGGTACAGACAAATTCGATCCTTTTCCGCCGTTCAGTTCTCTTTGTCGCTTTCGGTGCTTCAACCGACACTTTTGCGGGTTCGTGGTATTTCCTCAACAGGTCTTTCTCCGATGTGGGAAGCATAGATGCGATGATCAATCTTGACATGCTCGGAACCGGGTATAACGGATTCTATGCCTATACGGCTTCGAACAGGTCTCTTGACAATATCATGACGACCTTGGCCGGAGACCTTCAGCCGGTGCTTCCTGAGGTGGTTTCGGCGGAAATATACCCTTCTGACCACAGGGCTTTCTATGACAAGGAAATTCCGGCAGTACATTTCACTACCGGAAGATATCCGGAACATAACACAGACAAGGACACCCAGTCTGTCATCGACTACGAGATGATGGAAAGGGAACTTGAATATATTTACAATTTTACCGTAGCCTTGGCCAATACCGGTGCCGCCATTGCGTTCAGGACCTCGGATATAGTTCAGAAGGCATCTTCTCAGGAAGGTGTGTTCGGCTACAACGAGGTGGACCAGAGACCGCTGTTCCTGAACAGTTCCGACCCGGGACAGTTCCTGGAGAAATGGGTGTACCAGTATCTCAAATATCCGGAAAAGGCTATAAGGGAAGGCATTCAGGGCCGTGTCATGGTGGATTTCATCATCGAGAAGGACGGCAAGGTCACCAATGTCAAGGTGGTCAGGGGAGTGTCTCCTGAACTGGATGCGGAAGCGGTGAAGGTGATTTCTGCTTCGCCGAAATGGAAGGCAGGAAGAGTCGCCGGAGAAAAGGTGCGCACATCAATGACAATCCCTGTTGAGTTCCGTCTTGAAAAGAAAGGCGGCAAATCAGGGTTCGGAATCAAGAAATAATGTTACTTTTGTAAGATATATAATCTGACTATGGACTACAATTTCAAGGAAATCGAGAGTAAATGGCAGTCATTCTGGGCTGCCAATCAGACATTCAAGGCTGAAGTGGATTCTTCAAAGCCTAAATATTATGTTCTTGACATGTTCCCATATCCATCAGGAGCGGGACTTCATGTGGGACATCCGCTCGGATACATCGCGAGCGACATCTACAGCCGTTACAAGCGTCTGTGCGGATTCAATGTGCTTCACCCTATGGGTTATGACGCATTCGGACTTCCGGCTGAGCAGTATGCCATCCAGACAGGTCAGCATCCTGCAGTGACTACAGAGAAGAATATCGCCCGCTATCGCGAGCAGATGGACCGTATCGGCTTCTCATATGACTGGTCACGCGAGGTGCGTACATGCGATCCTGAGTATTATAAATGGACACAGTGGGCATTCCTCAAGATGTTCGACAGTTGGTATGACAATACCGTTCAGAAGGCACGTCCTGTGGCAGAACTCGAGGCGGCCTTCGCTGAAGGCGGAAGCGCTGCCGTTGATGCGGCATGCGGCGATGTGGCTCCTTTCACAGCCGAGCAGTGGAACTCTTATACAGATAAGCAGAAGGCTGAGGTCCTCATGCAGTACCGTATCGCATATCAGGGCGAGACAGCGGTGAACTGGTGCCCTGCTCTCGGTACCGTACTTGCCAATGACGAGGTCAAGGAAGGATATTCCGTTCGCGGCGGTCATCCGGTGGAACAGAAGAAGATGACTCAGTGGCAGTTGAGGGTTTCTGCATATGCAGGTCGTCTGCTCGAGGATCTTGAGGATCTCGACTGGACGGATTCTCTCAAGGACATGCAGCGTAACTGGATCGGAAAGAGCCAGGGTGCTGAAATGAACTTCAAGGTGTCCAACGGCTCTGAAGAATACGATATGACCATCTTCACCACACGTGCTGATACAGTGTTCGGAGTTACTTTCATGGTATTGGCACCTGAAAGCGAGTGGGTCGAGAAACTTACGACCGCCGAGCAGAAAGAGGCTGTGGATGAGTATCTTGCACAGGCGAAGAAGAAGACCGAGCGTGAGAGAATGATGGAGGCCAGAAAGGTAACCGGCGTATTCTCAGGATCTTATGCCACTAATCCTCTTACGGGAGATAAGGTTCCTGTATGGATTTCTGAGTATGTGCTTGCCGGATACGGTACAGGTGCGATCATGGCCGTTCCTGCTCATGACAGCCGCGACTATGCTTTCGCCAGGACATTCAACCTTCCGGTGATTCCTCTTATCGAGGGATGTGACGTGAGCGAGTCAAGTTTCGACGCTAAGGAAGGAATCATGTGCAACTCAGGCTTCCTCAACGGAATGACTGTGAAGGAGGCTATTCCTGCCGCTATAGATTATGTCGAGAAACATGGTATCGGTCACAGAAAGGTTAACTACCGTCTCCGTGACGCCATATTCTCACGTCAGAGATATTGGGGTGAGCCGTTCCCTATGTATTTCAAGGAAGGTGTGGCAACGCCTATGCCGTTCGAGGCTCTTCCTCTCCAACTCCCGGAAGTTGACAAATATCTCCCTACCGAGTCCGGTGAACCGCCTCTCGGACGTGCAGCGGACTGGACCTATGAAGGCTATCCTGTAGAACTCAGCACCATGCCGGGTTTCGCAGGCAGCAGCGCATACTATCTCCGTTATATGGATCCTCACAATGACCAGGCACTCGTGAGTCGTGAGGCGGACGAGTATTGGAGGGATGTGGATCTCTATATCGGTGGTACAGAACATGCTACGGGTCATCTTATCTACTCCCGTTTCTGGAACAAGTTCCTCTTCGACCTTGGTTATGTATGCGAGAAGGAGCCTTTCAGGAAACTGATCAACCAGGGTATGATCCAGGGCCGCTCTAACTTCGTGTATCGTATAATCAACACCAATACCTTCGTTTCATATGGTCTCAAGGACCAGTATGAGACAACGGAGATCCATGTGGATGTGAACATCGTTCGCAATGACCGTCTCGATATCGAGGTCTTCAAGGCATGGATGCCTGATTTCGCAAATGCGGAATTCATCCTCGAAGACGGCGAATATATCTGCGGATGGGCTATCGAGAAGATGTCGAAGTCTATGTTCAACGTCGTGAATCCGGATATGATCTGCGACACCTATGGCGCTGATACTCTGAGACTTTACGAGATGTTCCTTGGTCCTCTCGAGCAGTCGAAGCCGTGGGATACCAAGGGAATCGACGGTGTTCACCGCTTCCTCAGAAAGGTGTGGAGACTCTTCTATGACCGTGACGGCTTCATTGTTACTGATGAAAAGGCTACGGCTGACGAACTCAAGGCTCTTCACAAACTTATCGGCAAGGTGCGTACCGACATCGAGGCATTCTCGTTCAATACCGCAGTCAGCGCGTTCATGATCGCGGTCAACGAACTCACCGACCTCAAGTGCAGCAAACGTGAGATTCTCGAGCCGCTCGTGATCCTTCTTGCACCGTTCACTCCGCATATCGCAGAGGAACTCTGGCAGGCTCTCGGTCATGAGGAGACAGTTACATATGCGTCGTTCCCTGAGTATGTAGAGGCTTATACAATAGAGAATACATGCACTTACGCGGTATCTTTCAACGGAAAGACACGCTTTACAGTCGAACTTCCGCTTGACATGCCTCGTGAAGAGGTCGATGCTCATGTGAGAGGTCTTGAGCAGACTGCTAAATATGTGGCCGGAGGCAATATCGTCAAAGTGATTGTCGTTCCTGGCAAGATCGTCAATATCGTAGTTAAATAAGGAATTTCAGAAACCTATGAAAACCAGCAAGTTCCTTCCTGTCATCTGGGACTACTTCCTTATGACCGTGGGCTCCATCCTGTTCTGTCTGGCATGGACCTCGTTCATAATCCCGAACGGCTTGTCCAGCGGTGGTCTTACCGGTTTCTGTACCATCATCCAATATGGTACGGGCATACCGGTGGGATGGACATACCCGATACTCAACATTCTTCTCCTGATACTGGGCTTTCTTTCGCTCGGAAAGGCATTCGGTATAAAGACTATTTATGTCATAGCCCTTACATCGGTGCTTTTCGAAGTTCTTCCGATGTTCCCTCAACTTGAGGTGCATATGGATGAGAAACTTCTTGTGGCCTTGGTGGGTGCGGCTATGGAATCCGTGGGATTAGGAGTCGTCCTGCTCCGTGGCGGAAGTTCCGGAGGTACGGATATCGTGGCCATGATGGTCAACAAGTACTGGCCGGTTTCTCCCGGAAGGGTGTATCTTGTGACTGATGTCATAATCATATCATGTATGCTTCTTGTGCCTGGTAAAGGTCTGGTAGACATGATTTATGCATATGTCATCATGCTGGGATTCTCATTCGGTGTGGATTTCGTCCTTCTTGGAAACAAGTCGACCGTACAGATTCTGGTATTCTCAGCCAACTATAAGGAGATCGGCGACCATATCATCCACAACGTGCGTAGAGGTGTCACAGCCTTGGAGTCCGTCGGCTGGTATTCGCAGAATCCAGGAAAAGTTCTTCTGATCATTGCCAGAAAACATCAGATGAATGAGGTCATCAACGAGATCAGGAAGATTGACAAGAAGGCGTTCATATCGGTTTCGACCGCAATGAGCGTATTCGGCGAGGGTTTTGAGGAAGTCAAGACCGGAATCAAGACAAAAAGGAATAACCAGATAGAAGAGTCTCACAATGGGTAATACTACTATATTGAAGTCTTCCATCTCCACTCTTATAAAGGAGTATGCATTGGTGACACTAGGTGTCATATCATATGCTTTGGGCTGGAGCATTTTCCTGCTTCCGAACAATCTCATCGGTGGCGGTGTTTCAGGTTTCGCTTCCATACTGTTCTATGCGACAGGACTTCCGATGGGAATAACCTATTTCATCCTCAATGTCCTGCTCCTTCTCATAGGAACAAAGATTCTGGGAACAGGTTTCGGAGGCAAGACCATATATGCGATCTTCATGACTTCTATAATGCTGAGTCTTATGCCGAAGATCATTCCGGCTGACTTCATTCATGAGTTCGCGTTGTCCAACGGTAAACTGATCTGCACGTTCCTGGGAGGTATCATCGCCGGATTCGGTATCGGACTGTCCATATCACAGGGCGGAAGTACCGGAGGTACCGATATCGTGGCTCTCGTTTGGTGCAAGTTCTATTCCGCTTCACCTGGCCGCGTGATACTTATCATTGATGTTGCCATCATTCTTTCGTCCCTTCTTTTCCCTTCATATACGGAGTCCGGTGACCTTCTCCCGTTCTCGGAAAAACTTGCTGTCGTGGTGTACGGTCTCATACAGGTGACGGTGAGCGGATATGCCATCGACCTCTATCTTTCCGGTTCGAAGCAGTCAGTGCAGGCATTCATCTTTACCAAGAAGGTAAATGAGATGGCAGATGCGATTGCATTTGACATGAAGAGAGGAGTGACTGTCCTTCCGGCAAAGGGATGGTATTCTAAGGAAGACAAGAATGTCCTGATGGTGGTGACTAGAAAAACAGACCTGAACCTCCTTCTCCGGTATGTGAAGACCATCGATCCTGATGCTTTCCTTTCCGTTTCTTCTGTGATGGGAGTCTATGGACAGGGATTTGACTCGATCAAGGTCAGGACTAAGAAGTGATTTTGTTAAAAAAACGGAAATCTTTTATAAAAAAAGAAAAATGTGACGAATGTCGCCCTTTCAGACAGGTCTGAGAGGGCGATATTACTTATTTTTGTTCAATACATTAAATTAATGATGATTAACCTTTTATGAAGATTTTTGTTTTCGTTATGATTGTTATGGCAGTCATATCTGTCATGACCTGTATTGGGGTAAGAAACAGAAAGTATGCAGAACTTGCCGATGAAAAGACCAGATTCATTCCTTGGCTGCTGATGGTGACAGCAATGGTGGTCTGTCTGGATATGACTGCATATCCCAGTTTGTGCCGGTGTCTGATCGCAGATATGTCGTTGCCTCTGCTGTCGATGTTCCTTCTGTCGTCTTCCATGTATGACTTCAGCGGGAAGACAAGACTTGTTGTCTTCGTACTTCTTGCGGTCGAATTGTGTCTTGCTGTCCATTATCTGCTGTGCCTCACAGGTCTTGCAGGAAGGTTGTCTTCCAGGGCATTCAGTATGTATTCGACGCTGACCCTGATGTCATTGCCTGTCATATTCATGATTGGTATGTTCACAAGGCTCAAGGCTGTAAAGGAGGTCCTGAAATCCGGGAATGTCTGGGATAACCTGAGGCTTGGTGTAGATGCCGTATATGTCATCCTGCCGTTATCCGCAGTAGTGATGACCTTGTATTTCGAGGCAATGTATCATGAATATGCTGAGTGGTCCGCCGCCCTTGCTTCAATTCTTATTTGTGGCGGTATGCTTGCTACGGCTATACGTATATCAACGGATTCCCTCTTTATCTTCTGGCGTACTCAGGAAAGAAGGATAGTGGAATCCATGCAAGTCACCAATGTCGTCTCATCCTCCGGTGTTTCGCATATGGATGAGGTGTATAAGGATGTATATGAGCGTATTGTCGCTTATTTTGACCGTGACAGACCTTATCTTGACAGCGAACTTACCATTTCCGATCTTGTCAAGGTCATTTATTCCAACAAACTTTACATATCGAAGGCGATAAGTCATTATACAGGAAAGAATTTCCGGCAGTTCGTGAATAACCACAGAGTGAAATACTCCATGGATTGCTTCAGGGAGAATCCCGACCTGAAGGTTCATGAACTCGGGGCTATGAGCGGGTTCAATTCCATAGTATCCTACAATATGGCTTTCCGGCTTGTAATGGGTGAAAATCCGAGCGACTGGTGCAGAAAGGAAAAGGGAAGAATGGTTAAGACGAAAAAATAAGTTGTGGAATCCCAAACGGAAGATTATCTTTGCGGAAAAGTAGAATATTTATTTAAATTATAGTCAGTTATGGCAGACGAGAAGATAATTTTTTCGATGAACGGTGTAGGCAAGATCCTGCCTCACAACAACAGAGTAATCCTGAAGGATATCTATCTTTCGTTCTTTTATGGTGCGAAGATCGGTATCGTGGGTCTTAACGGTGCGGGTAAGTCTACGCTCATGAAGATCATTGCCGGCATCGAGACCGGCTATCAGGGTGAGGTGGTTTGGGCTCCCGGCTATTCTGTGGGTTACCTTGAACAGGAACCTCAGATGGATCCTGAAAAGACTGTGATCGAGGTTGTTCAGGAAGGTGTGCAGGAAGTCATGGATATCCTCAGGGAATATGAGGAAGTGAACATGAAGTTTTGCGAACCTATGTCTGACGACGAGATGACGGCTCTTATCGAGCGTCAGGGCGAACTTACAGAGAAGATCGAGAACTGTGGCGGTTGGGAAATCGATTCCAAACTGGAAAGGGCTATGGATGCGCTTCAGTGTCCTCCTTCTGATGCCAAGGTCTCTACATTGAGCGGTGGAGAACGTCGCCGTGTGGCACTTTGCCGTCTTCTTCTCCGTCAGCCTGACGTCCTGCTTCTTGACGAGCCTACCAACCACCTCGATACAGAGAGTATCCAGTGGCTCGAGGCCCATCTGCAGCAGTACAAGGGTACGGTCATCGCTGTGACCCACGACCGTTATTTCCTTGATAACGTGGCAGGATGGATCCTTGAACTTGACAGGGGAGAGGGTATTCCTTGGAAGGGCAACTATTCTTCTTGGCTCGACCAGAAGAGTACTCGTCTCGCTCAGGAGGAAAAGCAGGAGAGCAAGCGTCGTAAGGCTCTCGAAAGAGAGTTGGAGTGGGTGCGTATGGCTCCGAAGGCCCGTCATGCGAAGTCAAAGGCCCGCCTGGGTGCTTACGAGAAACTTGCTGCAGATGACGGACGTGAGAAGGAAGCGAATCTCGAGATCTTCATTCCGAACGGTCCTAGGCTCGGAAACAAGGTCATCGAGTTCAAGAATGTTTCCAAGGGTTATGGTGACAAACTTCTTTATGAGAACCTCAATTTCGTGCTTCCTCCAGCAGGTATCGTCGGTGTGATCGGTCCTAACGGTGCAGGAAAGACTACTCTCTTCCGTCTGATCATGGGCCTCGATGCTCCGGACAGCGGTGAGATCACAATCGGAGAGACCGTGAAACTGGCATATGTCGACCAGCAGCACAGAAGTATCGATCCGGACAAGACGGTATATGAGACTATCGCAGAGAATTCAGAGTTTGTGAAACTCGGCAAGAGGGAGGTGAATGCGAGGGCATATGTGTCACGCTTCAATTTCTCTGGCGCCGATCAGGAGAAACTTTGCGGCATTCTTTCAGGTGGTGAGAGGAACCGTCTCCATCTTGCACTGACTCTCAAGGATGAGGGTAACGTGCTTCTTCTTGACGAGCCGACCAATGACGTGGATGTAAATACAATCCGTGCTCTTGAAGAGGGTCTCGAGAATTTTGCAGGATGTGCTGTCGTGATTTCCCATGACCGTTGGTTCCTTGACCGTATCGCTACTCATATTCTTGCCTTTGAGGGTGATTCTCAGGTTTATTTCTTTGAGGGTACTTATTCGGAGTATGAGGAGAATAAGAAGAGGCGTCTTGGAAATGAGGAGCCGAAGAGGTTCAAGTATAAGAAACTGATGGCAGAATAATTTTAGACATACGTTTACGAAAGGTCAGCAGTATCTCGGACGTTCGCTTCGCTCACCCCACCACTGCGCTACGCTTGTGGTCCCCCCGCTTCCGTGCCGCGGGTGGCACGGTCCTCGATTACTGCTGACCTTTCGTAAACTGGATGTAACAAACAGATCGGATATTTGCTGCTGAGGGTTAAATCTGTTATTTTTGTCAGAGAATTATTCTGAAACTTTATGAAGGCCCGTCTGTTTATCTTGTTCTTGTTTGTGCTGTGTTCTTCGTTCCGGATATCAGCACAGGAATATTATACCCCGAAAGTGGGGGAGATAGTGAAGCCGAGGATGAGGACTTTGGCAAAGGAGCCGAGGGATGGGTATGAGTGCCGGTATATCGAGTTCTCTACAGAGGACAATGAACGTATCAAGGCTTATCTGCTGGTGCCTGACAAGGCTTCCCGGGTATGGAAATGTCCGGCGGTGGTGATGCTGCATGATCATGGGGCGAGATTTGATATCGGCAAGGAGAAACTTGTGAAGCCTATGGCTTCTGTTCTTCCGGAGGGAGAAGATGACCATATCATGAAATCCTCACAGCAATGGACCGACAAGAATTTTGACGGGGCATGGTTCGCGGATTCTCTTGCCTCTTTGGGCTTTGTCGTACTTGTGGCCGACGCCCTCTACTGGGGTGAAAGGTCGTCAGATGGCGCGCATAAGTGGTCTGAACTGAGTTATGGGGATTCTGCAGACGGCTCATATGCGGAATTGTCGCCAAAAGAAAGGAAGGCGATGGTCAAGGCATTGAAGAATGAGGTCTATGACGGACAGAAGACGCTTTATGATTCATTGTATGATCGTGGAATCATATGGGCAGAGAAGATGCTGCGTGATGATGTGGCTTCCGTGCGTCTGCTGTGCCGACTTCCATATGTCGATAAACGGAACATCGGGGCTTTCGGATTCTCGATGGGGGCGCATCGCTGCTGGATGCTGGCTGCTTTCTGCGATGATGTGAAATGCGGTGCGGCACTGTCGTGGATGACCTCTCTTGACAGGGAGGAACGCATGAAGCCGTCAGATTATTCAATGGCTGTCATGCCGATGCGCGAGCAGTTGGATTTTGGAGATATCGGTCTTTTCCTCGCTCCCAAGCCGATGCTTTTCCTGAACGGGTCAGAGGACCATCTCTTCCCAATGCAGAAAGTGGAAACTGCCTTCCGTAAACTTCAAGGGCATTATTCCGATTATAATAGGGCACATGGCGTCCTTACTGAACCTGCCTTCGAACCTCTTCAGACCGTCTTCTTCAATGGCGGCCACCACTGTGGCAGCGATGTGCAGGCGACCATAGTCCGTTTTCTTGATGAATGTCTGAAATGATGATGTCGGGATCTCATATTCTGCCTTGTTTGTATCATTCTCTGCATAATTCCGTAATTTGACCGAAAGGTCAGGAATAATGTTTACCTTTACAAGGATCAATATCTGTACACATATGAAAAGAACACTATCGCTTATTGTGCTGTTGTGTATTGCAGCAAGCCTTATTGCTGGAGAGCGTGAGACAATCTGGCCGAAAGGGAAGATGCCTCATCGTCAGGATCACCAGATTGCGGCAATGACTGATGAGACTTCGAAGAAGGACTTCGATGCAGACAGGAACAGGATTGCATATATCGAGTGGTTCGACGCACCGGCGGAAGAAAACCGCACCGGCGGATGCATGATACTGATTTCAGGCGGCAGTTATGAATGTTGCTGCGATGTTGGGCTGATCAGGGAGTGGAACAGAAGATTTACCGAACTTGGTTTTCAATGTGTCAATTTCGTGTACAGGACTCCTCGCCCTGTCGGATTACCTATATATCAGACGGCATGGGAAGACGGACAGCGTGCCGTCAGGATGGTAAGAAGTCAGGCAGAGAAAAGAGGCTTCGATCCTGAAAAGATAGGAGTAATCTCGATGTCTGCCGGTTCGCATCTGGCCCTCATGCTGGCGACAAGTTCACAGACACCGGCATATGAGAGAGTTGACAAGACAGATGATGTACCTTGTCATATAAACTGGGCAATTGTGAATGCTCCGGCATATGGAACTACGGATGCAGAAAGCGGAACACCGGCCGTCAGACAGGGATATGGCAGCGACGTTTCGTTGAGCAAGGTGTTCAGATTCGACGAAAAGACCTGCCCTATGAGCCTGCATCACGGAGGAAAGGACATATATGCTCCGCAGACATCTACTTTGGTATACCGTCAACTCAGAAGGATGGGGATACCTGCCGAACTACATCTGTATGCAGACAAGGGACATGGTGCATTCGGGCTGGAGCGTGGAATCGAATTCATGCGTCAGATGGGGTATATGGGGCCTTTGGCGAAGGAAGAAAGGCTGATGGACAGATACCCTGATGATGACGACCGCGGGTACTATGCAAAAGAAGATGTATGGCCGGAAGGAAAGATGCCTGATTTTCAGGAAAATCAATGCGTGCCTTATATAGAATGGCACATTCCTGCGGAACTGACTACAAAAGCGATACAGATTGTATATTCCGGAGGTGCCTACGAACGTAATGATCCGGATGAATTCGAAGCGGCGCCTATAAGGAGGTACCTTAATGAAAAGGGAATGGTTGTGGTTACGCTTAAATACAGGACTCCGCGTCCGGAGGGACTGGCCAAGCATACGACGGCATGGCAGGATCTTCAGAGGACAATAAGGATAGTCCGCAGCAAGGCGGAAGAAATGGGTCTCGATCCTCAGCGTATCGGCATTATGGGATCTTCAGCGGGCGGCCATCTTACATTGATGGGAGTGACCTCGTCACGTCATCAGTCATATTGGCCAATTGACAATATTGACCGCATTCCATGCAACGTGCAGTGGGGAATCGGCATTTATCCGGCCTATGCCCTTACAGACGGTCTTGAAGGACCTAATTCCAACAAAGGCAATGACGACAGCGACATTCTTGCGCCTGAATTCTCTTTCGACCTTGACACTGCACCTATGTTGTTCATCCACGGAGATGCCGACGGCTATGCGTCAATGAATTCGGTGAAGACATGGGAGAAGATGCTTATGATGGGCATACAGTCGGAACTTCATACTCTTGCATGCAGGACTCATTGTTTCCAGAGAAACTCGTCTCCTGGAACAGGAAGTTACACCCACTTCGACAGGATATGGGAATTCCTGACATCCAAAAAGTTCAACAGATAAAAATACGGTAATGAAAAGGCTTTCATTCATATTCTTTGCTGTGATTCTGCTCACGGCGTCACATCCATGGCAAGGCAAACGCATAGCATATCTGGGGGATTCCATAACAGATCCGGGAGTTTTGTGCGAAGATACCCATTATTGGGCATATCTGCAGGAATGGCTTGATGCTGAAACATATGTTTATGGTATCAGCGGACATCAATGGACACAACTTCTCGGGCAGGCTGCCAGATTGAAGCAGGACCATGGCGACGATGTAGATGCCATAATGATATTCTTAGGTACAAACGATTATAATGCCGGAGTGCCTATAGGGGAATGGTTTACGGAAACAGTTGAAAAGACTGTTGCCAACGGAAAGGAAGTGGAACGTAAGAAAAGGACTCCTGTCTTCGATAATTCCACATTCCGTGGCAGGATAAACATTGCATTGGACAGTCTGAAAAGCATGTATCCGACCAAGCAGATCGTGCTGCTGACCCCTCTTCATCGAGGAAAGGCCAGATTCAGTGACAGGAACATACAGCCGTCAGAAGAGTACTGCAATTCTTGCGGAGAATATCTGGACGCCTATGTGGAATCCTTGAAGGAGGCTTCGAACATATGGGCAGTTCCGGTAATAGATACTCATGCATTGAGCGGCATTATGCCTTCAATGCATGAGCATTCGATATATGTACCGGGTGGCAATGACTATCTTCATCCGAATCAGGCCGGACACCATCGCCTTGCCCTATGTCTTTACAGTCAGTTGAGTGCAATTCCTTGCTGTCTGGAAGAGGGCAGCGTCAGAAATTGAAATATCTGTCAGCGTTGTTGTATGAAATGTCCTGCACCATCTGGTGGAGGAATGCCATTTCGCTCTTAGGAAGTTTGCCTTTTTCCAGATCTTCTCCGATCACGCTGCATAGTATGCGGCGGAAATATTCGTGACGAGGGTATGAGAGGAAACTGCGTGAGTCCGTGAGCATTCCGACAAAGCGGCTGAGCAGTCCGAGTGCGGAGAGTGCGTTCATCTGCTTTCTCATGCCGTCTTCCTGATCAAGGAACCACCATCCTGAACCGAGTTGGATCTTGCCTGGGGCAGTGCCGTCGTTGAATGTGTATGCCATGGTGGCGAGTACCTCGTTGTCCTTAGGGTTGAGGTTGTAGAGGATTGTCTTCGTGAGTTTGTCCTCCATCGCCAGTCTGTTGAGGAACTTGTGTCCTGCGGCCGCACACTGTACGTCGTGGATGGCATCGTAACCTGTGTCAGGTCCGAGGATGTCGAACATGCGTGTGTTGTTGTCGCGGATGGCTCCGATATGGAACTGTTGAGCCCAGCCTTTCTCGTGGTCCATGCGTGCGAAATCGAGAAGGATCGCGCTGCGGAACTTGAGGACCTCCTCCTTGGTCGGCATCTTGCCTTTGAGGGTGTTGCGGAATATCTTGTCGATCTCTTCAATCTCGAAATCCTCTGCGTAGAAAGTCTCAAGTCCATGGTCTGAGAGGCGGCTTCCCATTTCGTGGAAGAAATCATGACGTTTTTTGAGAGCGTCAAGAAGGTCCTGATAATTATGGATCTCCATTCCGGCCATCCAACCCAGTTTCTTTATGTACTCCTGATACTGCTGCGGCTTTTCGATCACCATAGCCTTGTCAGGCCTCCATGCCGGAAGTACCTTCACTCCGAAAGGATTCTCGTTTATCTGCCTGTGATATTCAAGAGAATCGGCAGGGTCGTCTGTTGTGCAGACCACTTTCACATTGAACTTTTTCATCAGTTCCTGGCCTCTGTATTCCTCAGTCTGAAGTTTTGCAGTACACTCATCGTAGATTGCACGTGCTGTCTGAGGATTGAGAAGGTCGTGGATTCCGAATACTCTGGCAAGTTCAAGATGGGTCCAGTGGTAGAGAGGATTCCTCATGGTATAAGGAACGGTCTCGGCCCATTTCTCGAATTTCTCGTAACTGCCTCTGCCTCCTGTTATGAACTCTTCAGGAATGCCGTTTCCTCGCATCGCTCTCCATTTGTAGTGGTCGCCTCCGAGCCATACCTCTGTCAGGTCCTTGAACTGATGGTTGTCTGCAATCATCTTCGGAACAAGATGGCAGTGGTAGTCTATGATAGGCATCTTTTCCGCACTCTCATGGTAGAGTTCACGTGCATAGTCGTTGGTTAGCATGAAGTCGTCGTGGATGAAAGGCTTTTCGCCTGTCAGTCCGTCAATGCTGTCTTTAACTTTTGATAAGAAGTCCATGTCGCTATTGTTTAGTGTTTTTTCGCAAAAAAATAAGAAAAATCATCAATCGGCGATAAATATAAGAATTTTTCCGTGAACGGACACGGAAATTTTATATATTTGTGTCATAACACTGAAAACAATATAATCAGATAGCATTATGGAAGCATTAAACAGAAAGACGGCCAAGGCCAACAAGTACCCTACAAAGATCATCCAGTTCGGTGAAGGTAATTTCCTCAGAGCATTCGTAGACTGGATCATCTGGAACACAAATCAGAAGACTGATTTCAATGCAGGTGTCGTTGTCGTGCAGCCTATCGCAAAGGGAATGGTCGATATGCTCAATTCGCAGGACGGACTTTACCATGTCAACCTTCAGGGTATCGACAAGGGTGAGGCTGTGGATTCCATCCAGATGATTGATGTCATCAACGGAGGTCTGAATCCATACACTCAGTTTGATGAATATATGGCTCTCGCGGAGAATCCGGACATCCGTTTCGTGATTTCCAATACGACTGAGGCCGGCATCGCATACGATCCGTCATGCAGACTCGACGACAAGCCAGCGTCATCATATCCGGGCAAACTCACTCAGTTGCTTTACCGCAGATTCCAGCATTTCGGCGGTGATGCGTCAAAGGGCCTGATCATCCTTCCATGCGAACTCATATTCCTCAATGGAAAGGAACTCAAGAAGTGCATATATCAGTACATCGACCTCTGGAATCTGGGTGAGGACTTCAAGGCGTGGTTCGAGAATGCCTGCGGAGTGTACTGCACCCTCGTTGACCGTATTGTTCCTGGATATCCGAAGGATACCATCGACCAGATCCATGAACGCATAGGTTATAAGGACAATCTGGTGGTGAAGGGCGAGATCTTCCATCTTTGGGTGATCGAGGCTCCTGAGTCTGTCGCAGCGGAATTCCCTGCTGACAAGGCCGGCCTGAATGTGCTTTTCGTGCCTAGCGAGGCTCCATATCATGAAAGAAAGGTAACCCTTCTCAACGGTCCTCATACCGTCCTTTCTCCTGTGGGATACCTTTCAGGACTTGATACGGTGAAGGAATGTGTCGAGGATCCGGAGGTTGGACAATTCGTGAAGAAGGTGATGTACGGTGAACTGCTCGAGACCCTTAATCTTCCTAAGCCTGAACTTGAAGCGTTCGCAAACTCGGTAGTTGAGCGTTTCGTGAATCCATATGTGAAGCATTTCGTGACAAGCATCATGCTCAATTCATTCCCGAAATACAAGACGCGTGACCTTCCGGGTCTCAAGACTTACCTCGACCGCAAGGGTGAACTTCCGAAGGGCCTTGTCCTTGGACTTGCTGCAATCATCACTTATTATAAAGGTGGCAAGA
Source organism: Candidatus Cryptobacteroides sp. (assembly GCA_045539115.1). Classification (GTDB taxonomy): domain Bacteria; phylum Bacteroidota; class Bacteroidia; order Bacteroidales; family UBA932; genus Cryptobacteroides. Next base: position 43,987 of record JAZQES010000080.1, read on the forward strand.
GGGGAGACGTGGAGATCGTTCCGAACGATGATGCTGCAATAATCGCCCTTCTCAAGGACCTCTGGGCAACAGGTGACGTGCGCAAGGTGGCTGAAGGTGTCCTCGCTGCCGACTTCATCTGGGGTGAGAACCTTAATGAGATTCCAGGTCTCACAGACCTTGTGACCGCTGATCTCGAACTTGTTCAGAACGAAGGAATGCGTGCTGCTGTCAGAACCGTAATCGCATAGGTTTTGCGGCAACTCTCGAAATGACAATGATATGGCAGAATTCATAAAGATAAATCCGGCCGACAATGTGGCAGTTGCAATAAATGACGTCGAAGCCGGATACAACTGCAACATTGATGGTATCTCCCTTACGACCCTTTCCAGGATTCCGGCAGGCCATAAGGTGGCGCTGAAGGATCTTTCGGAAGGCGAGGATGTCGTGAAATACGGCTTTCCGATAGGACATCTTCTTCAAGACGTCCCTCAGGGAGGACTCATCGACCATTCCATCCTCAAGACCAACCTCGAAGGTCTTCTGGATTATTCTTATGATCCGGACCTGACGGAAATCGCTCCGGCTCAGGTACAGGCTACATTCAAGGGTTATCGTCGCGCTGACGGTCGTGCAGGTATCCGCAACGAACTTTGGATCATCCCTACCGTGGGCTGCGTGAACGGAGTCGTTCAGAATATATGCAGGCAGTTCGAGGCCGAACTTGCTTCATATCCGGGAATCGAGAAGGTCATTGCCTTCCCTCATAACTACGGCTGCTCGCAACTTGGTGACGATCATGAGAATACAAGAAAGATACTTGCCGATATGGTCCATCATCCTAATGCGGCAGGAGTGCTCGTGGTCGCTCTCGGATGTGAGAACAACCAACTCGGGCCGTTCCGTGAACTGGTCGGCGAGGTCGACGGTTCGCGTGTGAAGTTCATGGAATCACAAAAGATACAAGGGGACGAAGTGGAGCATGGACTTGGACTTCTGCGTGAGATCGCGGATGTTGCAAAGGATGACGTCAGGGAGGATATCCCTGTAAGCGAACTGAAAGTGGGTCTCAAATGCGGCGGATCCGACGGCTTCTCCGGCATAACTGCCAATCCTCTTCTCGGACGTTTTTCTGACTGGATAGTTTCGCAGGGAGGCACTACCGTCCTTACCGAGGTTCCGGAAATGTTCGGTGCGGAGACGATACTCATGTCCCGTTGTCAGGATGAGGCTACATTTGACAAGACAGTACATCTCATCAATGATTTCAAGGCTTATTTCATGAAGAATGACCAGCCTGTCTATGAAAATCCGTCTCCGGGAAACAAGGCTGGAGGAATCTCTACTCTTGAAGAGAAATCCCTCGGCTGTACCCAGAAGTCCGGCAATTCGATCGTACGTGATGTACTGCTTTACGGAGACCGTCTCAAGACCAGGGGACTGAACCTTCTGAGCGCTCCGGGCAATGACCTGGTGGCTTCCACTGCACTTGCTGCGGCAGGTTGTCAGATCGTTCTCTTCACCACGGGACGCGGAACTCCGTTCGGAACATTCGTGCCTACCGCGAAGATCTCCACCAACAGCACGCTTGCTGCAAACAAGCCTCTATGGATAGATTTCAATGCCGGTGAGATCGTTGACGGCAGACCGGTGGAGGAAGTTGACGCGGAATTCATTAACTTTGTGCTTTCGGCTGCATCAGGTAAACCTGTCAACAATGAAAAGTCCGGATACAGTGAAATCGCCATCTTCAAGTCGGGCGTGACCTTATAAACGAAAACATTAAAGAACAGCATATATGAAGACAAACAGTGAAGTAAGATATGCATCCCATCCTATGGATGCCAAACATTATGATACAAGACAACTCCGTGAACATTATCTGATCGAGAAGGTGTTCACTCCGGATGAAGTGAATGTCGTATACACGATGCATGACAGAATGATTGCGGGAGGCGTCATGCCGGTTTCGGAAGTTGTCGAACTCCAGCCGATTGACATACTCCGCAACGAACATTTCCTCGGCAGAAGGGAAATGGGCATATTCAATGTAGGCGGCAAGGGCTTTGTGAAGGCTGACGGCGAGACCTATCCTATGGATTACAAGGAGGCTCTTTATCTCGGCCGCGGCGACCGCAAGGTGACATTCGAAAGCCTTGACCCGGAGCATCCTGCAAAATTCTATTTCTGCTCATCTCCTGCTCACGCCACATATCCTGACCATCTCACTACCCGTGACGAAGCGGTCAAGATGGAACTCGGTACCCTCGAAGAAAGCAATCACCGCATCATCAACAGGATGCTTGTGAAGGAAGTCGTGCCTACATGCCAACTTCAGATGGGAATGACCGAACTCCAGCCTGGCAGCACCTGGAATACAATGCCTGCTCATACCCATGAACGTCGTATGGAAGTATATTTCTACTTCGAACTTCCTGAGGATCAGGCTGTCTGCCATTTCATGGGCCAGACTGACGAGACCCGCCACATATGGATGAAGAACGAGCAGGCAGTGATTTCTCCTGAATGGAGCATCCATTCTGCATGCGCTACAAAGAATTATACATTCATATGGGCGATGTGCGGAGAGAACCTCGATTATAACGACATGGACGGTTGTGCAACTGTAGACCTCAAGTGATATGGTGGATTTTTCTTTGGAAGGAAAGGTGGCTCTGGTGACCGGTGCCGCCTACGGTATAGGTTTCGCGATGGCTTCCGCACTGGCGGAGGCTGGAGCAAGAATCGCCTTCAACTGCCGTTCTCAGGAACATCTTGACAAGGCGCTTGAAGATTACAAGGCAGCCGGAATAGAAGCAAAGGGATATATATGTGACGTCACATATGAGGATCAGGTGCAGAAGATGGTCGCTGACATCGCAGAGACTCTCGGCCCGGTGGACATCCTCGTGAACAATGCCGGAATCATCAAGCGTATCCCTATGCATGAGATGGAAGTGGGAGATTTCCGTCAGGTAGTGGATATCGACCTCGTTGCACCATACATATGTGCAAAGGCGGTGATTCCGGGCATGATGGCAAAGGGTGCGGGCAAGATCATCAACGTATGCTCGATGATGTCTGAACTTGGTCGCGAGACCGTATCGGCATATGCTGCCGCCAAGGGAGGCTTGAAGATGCTTACCAGAAACATCGCCTCCGAATACGGACAGTACAATATCCAGTGTAACGGAATCGGTCCTGGATACATCGCTACACCTCAGACTGCACCTCTCCGTGAGCGTCAGCCGGACGGATCGCGGCATCCTTTCGATTCGTTCATAGTCTCCAAGACTCCGGCGGACCGTTGGGGTACACCGGAAGACCTCAAGGGCCCGACAATATTCCTGGCCAGCAAGGCATCGGATTTTGTGAACGGCCATGTCCTCTATGTTGACGGAGGAATACTCGCATATATCGGAAAACAGCCTAAATGATGATTGATATGATGAAGAACATTATGGCAGCGGCTTCGGCTGTTGCCATTTTGGCATCCTGCACATCGCAGAGCCAAGACATAATCGTGTCCAATGACACGGAACTTGCAAGAGTGAATGAGACTGTGGAATTGTGTTTCGCAACCCTTGCGGAGCGCATACCTTCGCTCGATGAAACCAATGTGGTGATACTTGACGGACAAGGCGTGCAGATACCTTCACAGGTCTATAAGGAAGCCGACGGCACTGAAAAACTCCTGTTCCAGGCTACTGTTCCAGCCGGCGGGAAAGTTATGTATAAGGTCGCTCCCGGGGTGCGTGAGGATTATCCTGTAAAGGCTTATAGCCGTCATGTACCTGAGCGTATGGACGATTATGCATATGAAAACAATGTCGTTGCCGGACGTATCTACGGGCCATCCCTCGAATTCCCGAGGACATACGGTTCCGACGTATGGGTTAAATGTACCGAGCGTCTTGTGATAGACGACTGGTTCGCCAAGGGGGATTATCATCACAATTACGGCGAGGGTATGGACTGCTACAAGGTGGGAGGAACCCTTGGAGGCGGAGCGCTTGTCCCTTATGCAGGCTGTGCGGATTTTATCATCGGTGACAACTGGGCGTCGTTCCAGCATATATGTGACGGTCCGGTGCGTACAAAGGCCGTCTTTACATATGATGCAGTCGATGCGGGAGGCTTGAAATATTCGGCATATCGTGAGATAGAACTGGACGCCAACTCTCATTTCGTGAAGTCAGTGACGACTTTCTGCCCTATAGGTCATGAGGCGGATTCTATGAATGTGGTCCTTGGTGCAGTGACTCATGATGTCATCTCACGTGCGCAAGGGGAAAACTGGATCGCCTTCACTGAAAAGGCCTCGGACAGCCAGCAGCCGGAGGTTGACGGAAACATCTCTATTGGTCTTGTATATGACAAGGCGGAACTTTCCGACAATATCATTGCAGGAGTCGGCGATGTGGCCGGACATGCAGCCATCATCACTCATGAGGCTGTGAACAAGCCGATTACCGTATGGACCGGATCCGGATGGAGCCAGGGCGGTGTCGGAGACCCTCAGTCATGGGAACGTAAGGTCGAGGAATTTGCTATGTCGACGGCTTCTCCGCTGAAGGTCGAGATAAGATAAAGCAGGTGATGCCGCATATGATGTTGGTTTAAATAAATTTATTATTAACTTTGTGGAATATAAAATTAATTAATAACCATGAAGAAGTTTTCTCTGCCTAAAGACGGTGGCCTTATAGAGGCCGGTCTTCCATACGGTATCAAGCACACTTACGAAAATATTCCGGTCCATATCTTTGAGGATGAGGAAGTTGCGAGTGAGCGTCTGGCCGAAAAGATT
>JAZQES010000081.1:0-10656 GCA_045539115.1 Candidatus Cryptobacteroides sp.
ATACTGTAAACAAAATGGACTATGATTTGCTATTTCAGATGGAATAACTATCTTTGCAGAGAAAGATGAGAGTTGCATATAGGCGCGATTACATCAAGCTCCGCAACCGTCTGGTTATACAAGGCCGTAAGTGAATGCTTACGGCCTTAGTGTTTCCAGTTTGCTCTCAATCTCTTTTCTTGTCTGATATCGTGCATTCACCCTGACTGCCTTTCCATAGAATACTACATAGCAGTCAGTTATCATGTTGGAGGTAAAATCTGCCTTCCTCCTTGAGATGTACTTAGATAATTCAAATGTATCAAGATGAAGCACATGTTCGTCCAGATCAATTACCACAATCTTGCACCCTTGTTTCTTTGCTGACTTGAATCCTGCAGTTATCCCTCTTTCACTCATGACTCCTTTCCTGTCACCAAGTTCTTCACAAATCGTATATTCCGGATTCTTGTGACCGAATGCATAGGTGTGTGAATTGATGCGTATGCTGACTTCATTGTACGAACATAGTATAGCCTTGGCTGCACGGATATTGCTGCCCAACTCACTTTTATCGGCTTTTACACTGACCAAGAGACGCTCCCCGAACTCCTCATCCAACAAATACTCTGTCTCCATAATTAAAAGACATATCGTTGAAAGCAAAGTTATATAAGCATCCGCATAAAAGCAAATCCATTCTGTTTTCAGTATGTCAAAGAACTTTAGGGATCCCCGATCATGTCTGGGATGACGGTGTAGTCATCAGGTCTGGGATGATGTTCTGTCCGTCATCTGGCCTGTCATTTCCCGAATGCCCGGTGCTTCCGTCATGCCCGGCTCCGACCGGGCATCATTCCTTCTTCAGCGCATCGGCCGGGTTGGTGCGGGCAGCGCGGAGGGTCTGCCAGGATGAGCTAACAGATGTTGGGCAGTTTTTCATAACCCCGCACTACCACAGACTGACCTCAGGTCTTGCTCCGGCAAAGGATTCCAGCATGTCGACATCAATGCCTGATTCGCAATATCGGATTATGCCATTCTCGTCTATAAGGATTATGGTCGGCGTGCCTTTGACATTATATTTCAATTTAAGCTCAGATATTCCACCCTCCATGTCACTGACCGGATTCAGATGACCGATATCGTGTGCATCAGTCATCTCTTTAATTTCCTGTTTGCTCTCCGCATAGACAAATGCGACGATCGCCAGATTGTCAGTACCGGCAGCATCAAGCAGTGACTGAAGATATCTGCCGGCAGCCTTCTGATCGAAATGATTCATGCATCCATATCCATCGAGGACGATGATGGTCTTCTTGCCTTTCGTCTGTTTCCAATCGTATTTCTTTCCATCCACATTCCAGCATGCGAACGGCTTGAATTTCGTCCCGACAAGAGACGGGAACTCCTCATTTAAGAATTGCTTAACCCTCTTGCCCGCAGTCGAATTCTTCACTTTCGGGGTTGCATTCCGATAGATGCTGTCGACTGTTTCTCGCGAAAGGCCATTTCTGCTAGCGAAAATATCCTTCATGGCGTCGACCGAGAATGTCGGATAAGTCATCAGGTTGTCAATCCACTGCTTATTGAATTCATCCTCCTTTCTTTGTGAAATTACAATAAGACTGTCTCTAAGAGTGTTTATGCTGTCTTTGACTGCTGTAAGAGAATCAATCTGTTTCTGTATATCCCTCATTTCAAAATACATTACAGGTATTGTGGAATTATGCCATTCCATATGATCCAGCATGTTCTGGCGCAATGCTGCCTGTTTCTCTTTGTAGTCATCGACACGACGCTCCTGCGCCTGCAGTGCAGTTCCCGCAACAGCGAGTGCTGCAATGAGTAATAGTTTGGTTGTTTTCATAATATCTTTGTTTTACGCCTGGCGCGTAACTGCCAGTGTATCAATATTTTCCTTAAAGTTCGTGCCGCCAAAGGGGAGCACGAGGCTTGCGTAAGTCGCTGCTGTTCAGGCGGTTATCCGCCAGTGATTTTTCGCTCCGAGTATCTATTCCTTGCCGATGGTCACTTCATAGATGTCTGTTTATTCCATTTTCAATGCTTCTATCGGATTTTCAGATGCTGCTGACCAACTTCGTATGATGACTGTGGCAGCCACGAGCAACGTTATGATCAGGTAAGCGACGATGAATATCCATACTGAAATATCTGTGCGGAAAGCAAATCCTGAAAGCCAACGGTTCATGATCATGATACTGAATGGAACAGCGATAGCAAAACCTATCGTGCTGTTCAGAATGTATTTGCCAGAAAGACTGCGTATTATCTCCGAGGTTGTGGCGCCGTTCACTTTCCTTATGGCGATTTCCTTCTTCATGACCTGGGTCTCGAAGTATACTATACCTAAAACACCGAGCAGGGCAATGATAAGGCAGAGGACTGATGAATATGTGATGAGTCTTGCCTGTCCGATCTCCTTGCTGTACAAATTCTCTATGTCATCGTCCAGGAAGGAGGAAGTCATTGTTATCTGGCTCGCGTCCGCTCCCTTTTCCCCGATCCGGTTCCTCATGACATTCCTGATCCATTCGATTGTACCAGTCATGTCATCGCTTCGTATCTTGAAATACAGGTCTGTGCAGTTGAGATTGTCGATATGGTAGATCATCGGCTCTGTATCATGCATCAACGGTCTCGCATTGAAATCCTTGACGACCCCTATTATCTCATATTGTCTTCCTGTCATGCTCCACATCTTGCTGCCTATCTTGTAATCAGGATATGTTGCAGCGAAGGTTTCGTTGATCACCGCCACTCCGAATTCACCCTCATTCGGAAATCTTCCCTCCACCAGTTCAAAGCCGAAAAACTCAAAGTAGTTATGATATGCGTTCCTGATACTATACCATACCGGTTCATTGTCCTTCGACATCAACTGGGAACGTGATGACAGACCAGCTTCCATAGGGGAGTTTCCACACGTCACTTCAATGACTTCCGGATTTTTCAGGAACTCATCAAAGCACTCGTGCCAGCGATACCACAGGTTATTGTTTATATGAACGACATTCTCCGATCTGAAACCGTTGTCCTTATCAACCATAAAGTAGGTCTGTCTGCTGATCATGAGACCACATATAAGGAATATGCATGAAAGTACGAATTGGGTGATAAGGCTTATTCTTCTGAATACGATGCCTTTTCCTGAAATGGCGAAGGAACCTTTCAGCACGATGCCGGGAGCAAAGGACGTACTGTACAGAGCAGTAACAAGACCTCCGATTGCAGCAGCGATGAGCGATACGATGAAACATATTGCGATTGCGGGCATGTTGTCTGCAACTGCAAGCGAACAGCAACTGAATGATGCGAACACGGAACCGGAAACAAGTTCCATAAGTACTGCCGCCAATGCAAAGGATACGAGCGTAATCAGCATGCTGTTTTTCAACTGACTGAATATCAATCTTTTCCTGCTTGCTCCGAATACTTTCTCAATGTTGATGTCATTGATCTTGAACGGTATTGATGCCATGGAGAAGTTGATATAATTGAAGATGGCGATGAGCAGGAAAAGCAGTGATATGGACAGCAGGATCATTGTCTGTGTCCTGTCGGCATAAGGCTTTATTCCTGGCATTGTATCTTCAAGAAAATGAGTCTCGGCAATCGGTGTCAGTCTCATGCCTGCGATCTCTTCGGCATGATAATCCTGCAATTCTTGTCCGCTTGACGTGATGAAATTCGTGTATGCCTTTCTGAAATCTTCTGTGACCTTCTCTGGTGAGGCACCCTCCCTCAGACGAAAGAAGCCGACGTGCGGATTATAGTTGGGGAGTGTCAGGTCTGCATCTCCGATGCATATGAGCATTCCATTGATTATTGTGCAGTTTTCAGGCAGAGTCCTGTATACTCCTACAACCTTCAAAGGTTCCTCCTCCATCTCCAATGTCATTATCCTGCCTATGGGATTTTCATCACCGAAAATCATTCTGGCATATTTCTCCGACAGCAGGATGTCATTCCCGTACCTGTAATCTTCCGCTCGTCCTGCAATGAATTCCAGGTTGAAGACATCCGGCAATGATGAATCCGACAAGGCATGCGGAATATCATACTTGCTTATGGTTCCGTTGTCGTTGACAACAGTCTTCTGCCTGGGATCGCTTTCGATATCCTTATAATCGCATGCGGCCACAACGTCAGGAGAACATTTCTCGAATTCTTCGATAAGCGGTCTGAGGGTGGTCTGGTCGTATCTGTAATCCATCGCATCGAACATCGTGACAGGCATTTCCAGCCTGTATATGTCCTCATAGTCCTCAAAATTGCGGTTGAACCTGTATTCAAACCACACCTGCGCGAACAATACGAGAAAGACCATCAGAGATATGCTCATCCCGATGATGTTCAGCAAGGTGCTTATTCTTGTAGTTTTCATCATATTATTACTTTATGCAATCCAATGGGTTTACTCCTTCTTCAGCGCCTCGGCCGGGTTGGTGCGCATCAGATGAAGGGCCTGAATGGTGACGGTGGCGAGGGTCACCAGCAGGACGATGGCGAGGGCTGCGGCGTATATGGCAGGGGAGTTCCCGATACGGACCGGATATGCCTGGAGCCATCGGCCGAAGTAGGCGTATGCCAGCGGCAGGGCAACGGCTGCGCCGATCAGGACAGGTGCGATGAAACCCCATACCGTCTTCCAGAATACATCCCCACGCGAGATTCCGAATACCTTCCGCACCGCTGTGTCGTGCCTGCTGGTCTGTGCGTAATAACTGCTGAGGGCGATGATTGCAAGAGCGGTCATGAGCATGCTGATGATGGCAAATACCGCTATGAGCCTCATCATCCTGTTCTCATCTTCATAATTCATCATTGCCCATTCCTCAAGGGTGTGGATGCGCAATTTGTCATTGTACAATCCTTTATCCATATAGAACTGCCGGATTGCATCCCTTGCTTCATACTGGTCGCCGGACACCTTTACAAGAAGGTTATTTCCGATCCATTCTATGTGTGATTCATCAATCTCCACATCAAATATCGTCCTGCCTTTTGCCACTTCCTTGATGTTCCCGAGATGGAAATCCTCCAATATTCCCACAATCCTGCCTGACCAGTCAATATTCTTCAATGAATTATGCAGTTCAAGACTGCTTTCGGAAAGATAGTTCTGCTTGTCGAGCATTGCTGAAACTTCAAGATACTCTTTGACCTTGAATCCCAATATATCAAATGCAGGCTGATCGCAGACCAGAATGCACCAGTCTATGCCGTCTTCAAGAGGCTGAACATAAGCATATTGTATGAAATCTCCTCCCGTGCAGCCTATGTCTTCTACAAAATGCAGATTACGGAGTTCGTCCTTGTAATTCATATATGACCTATCATCTCCGTTAATCTGGATGATGTTCTCCGTATTATAGCCGACATCATAATGAGTCATCTTCTTTGTCTGCATCATGATTCCGATGCCGAAAATCACTGTCGCGATGCAGATGGCGCTCTGGAAACCGATGAAGATCTTTCCCATGACAGCCTTGTCGTGGTAACGGCTTTCGCCGCGTATCACATCTATCGGGCGGTATCTTCTGTTGATCATGAAGTTGATGCCGCTTGCACAGGCAGCGGTAAGTAAGGCTGTCATTATGATTGCAATCACGACGGCTACATTTCCTAACGGTCTGATCTCCACTTCGAAGAATGAACTTAATTCATTCTGTAATGCAAGTATCAGCAGAACAGCCAGAATGCAGGAACTGCCGACAAGGATCAATGCTTCTGCAAATCCTCTCAACACAATCTCTCTTCCCGAGGTGCCCAGCAGAGACCTTGTAGCAGCCTCCTTGAGTCTGAAGCGGGAGAATGCAACAGTCAGCGAAATATAGTTCAGAAGCGCGAAAGCAAGTATGACTATGCATATCAGGCTGAAGGCATTGGAGAACTTTGGGTCCGAGATATGGCGATAGTTGTACGCCGGTATCTTTCCGTCCTTGATGTCCTTGAAAGGAATGATGTCGGTCTGCTGGAAATCACGCTGGTCGTATTCGTTATCGGTCTTGTGAGTCCTGATAAGGTTAAGAATTGCCTTTATGTCCTTCTTCGAATTCGGTTTGAACATATAACTGTCTCTATGATATGGCGCTTCATAAAAACTTATGTACAGGTCTGCATTCGGAAGGACGTTTTTCCCTAGTTCCTCCGCTATACCTGTGATCGTATATGAACCCCTTATGTCCCAGTCTGCGTGAAGGCTGATGCTTTTGCCGATAGGATGTTCATTGGGAAAGATGGCATCGGCCAGGTGCTTTGACAGTACGACGTGGCCTCGTGGCAGTAGCGGCTTTTCATTCTGGTTGACCGGACCGGTATACATAAATGTACCACCGCCTGAACTTACAAAAGGCATTTCAGCCCCATTCACCTTCAAGGCCTGCTCCTGATCACCGTGGACCATATCAATCCCAAAGAAACTGAAGAAGTTGGAAGTGACCTCCATAGGGGAGACGAGCAGGCTGTCGCCATTCTCCTTTTTCATCTTCACTTGTCTGCCAGGACTGAAACGGCACCATTCCTTGACCATCGGGATCTCTTGAAGGAATGTTCCCACTGCTCCTGATTGTCCTATGCCGGGGTATGCTCCGATATTGGTCAATGCGTAAATCTCATCCTCATCCTCAATATTGTCATTGACCTGGCTTTTGTCAATGAGGATGGATCCAAGAACGATGAGGAACGCCAGTGCAAGGCTCAAACCAACGACCTCGATAGCGGTGTACAGTTTGTTTCTTGATAAGAATCTTAAGTAACTTTTCATCAGATGTTTTTTTTTACAATTTGTTTTCACTTGTCATCCCGAATGTTTTTCCTGTCATCCTGAGCGTCAGCGAAGGATCTTTTTGATGATTCTTTGGCCAAAGATACTTCACTTCGTTCAGGATGACATTTGAGAATGTTCAGGATGACATTTGAGAATGTTCATGATGACATTCAGTCCCGTCATGCCCGCCTCGACCCGTCATGCCCGCCTCGACCGGGCATCACTCCTTCTTCAGCGCTTTGGCCGGATTGGTGCGCATCATGCGGAGGGCCTGGAGGACTACTGCTGCCAGGGTAACTGACAGGACGACCGCGAAGGCTCCGATGTAGATGAGAGGGGAGTTGTCGGTGCGGATGACATAGCCTTCCAGCCAGCGGCCGATGACTATATATGCAATCGGAATAGCCACGACAGCGGAAATGACCACCGGAAGTGTGAAATCGAGGGTGATCTTTCGGATCATCTCCTTCCTCGAGCATCCGAACACATTACGCACTGCATTGTCCTTCTCGCCGGTCTTCGCGTGATAGCTGCTGAGTCCGACGATGGTCATAATGGTCATCAGGATGCAGATGAGAGAGAATCCTGTCAGGAGCTTGAGCATATTCTTCTCCTCCTTTATTTCTTTTTCCACTATTTCGCGTAAGGTGGATACAATGAACATATTGTCGTCATAACCCTTGCTTCTGTAGAAATCATATATCTCCTGTTTTGCCTTCTCTTCATTTATGTTCACCTTTGCCACAGGGTAGGCGTACTGAATCCATTCCGGCATATCTATCACATTGATGAATGCATTTCTGCTGTATGCATTTTCTTTCACCTGTCCGATCTTTATGTCACTGATAGTACCGCCAAGAGGGGCCGGAGTGAAGAAATTCAGCATTCCGTCGGTCATATATTGCGATATCCCTTCCTTGGAACTTTTGCATATATACCACTTGCCGTCTTCGCTCATAGTGGTGCCTAGCCCCGTGTCTTCAAGGATTTCGACTCCTATCATTTCAAAGAAAGATCTGTTTCCGTCGATAAAGGCTACCTTGTCATATTTGCCTGTCGTATTGTCTCTCAATCCTGTCATTATCCAGCGGGTAGGCAATGATGTCGTTGCTCCCACCTTTTCCACGAACGGAAGCGACTCCAGTTCTTCAAAGAACCTGTTGTCTTCCGCAATGAATTCAGTGTAAATCATATTATCGTATTCATATCCGAACGGCTGATTGATCAGGTGAAGTGTCTGGCGTGTCACGCCGAAGCAAACTGACAATGCACCGATGCTGAGCAGACCTGCGAGGCCGATGAATACCTTGCTGAATGTGACCTTGTCCTTATATCTTGCCTCACCTTTGATCACATTGACCGCACTGTAGGACGAAAGGATCAATGAAGGGACGGCGCTGGCTATTGCGACCATTATCACGATGATGCCGGCCAATATCAGGTACTCGTTCATCTGGGACAGAGGATTGATCTCTGCGCCAAGAATCTGACCTATAGGGTCCTTGAATGCCAGGGCGATGATCACCGCGAAAATACATGATATAGCAAGCAGTATGAATGCTTCCGCAAAACAGCGGCCGATTATGCCCTTCCGATCTGTGCCCAGGAGCTGACGCGTCGCTATCTCCTTGATCCGGAATCTGCTGAAGGCAATGGTGAGCACGATGTAATCAAGCAGGGAAACGATGGCTATGAATATGCACATAAGAAGGTATATTCCGAAGAGTCTGCCTTGGCGGATATTGTCGAAATGATAACCGAATGTCTGCGGGTCCTGTTTCTTGATATCATCAAACGGTGTCAGTACAAGCTCCATCTTGAAGGAATCCGGATCATAATTCCTTGCCACCTTCTTGAATTCAGTGGTGAGGGTGCTGCAGAGGCTGTGAGGGTCTGCCTCTTTGTCCAGCTTTACAAAACTATATTCAGCGATTCTCATTCCGCCTCCGAACAGTGATTCCTGCTTCTCGAAAATGAGGTCGAGGTTCATTATTATGTCCGGCTCGATGAATACGGTACGCGAAAATGGCTTGAAGATGCCCGTTACGGTCAGATTCACGTTTAAATCCTCCACCGGTTCATCAGACCATTGCCAGAAAGGATTCCTCTCAAATACATTGATTTCCTTACCGAGTGCGTTCCCGTCAGGGAAGAGTGTGTTTGCCATCTCTTCTGATATCACAACACTGTACTTCGATGACAATGCATTTTCCGGATCGCCTTCCAGCAAAGGGAATGTGAAGAAGTCAAAGAAGGTGTCTGATGCTCCCAGGATTTTAGCATTCATCTTTGTGTCTCCATAGCTTACGGTAGTCAGATCGTCGAACAAAGATGTATTTCTGCCGCTATGCACCATACCGCATGAACTCTTTATCTCCGGCATAGTCTCATATAATGCCGGTACCTCGCTAAAGCAATCCGAACGTTCCAGGCCGTGAACCATGTAAACATCATCCGTATTCTTCAACACTTTGTTCACGCTCATATCGTTCACGATATACGAGCTCAAAACAATCACGAATGCCAGTGCCAGGCTCAACCCCACCACCTCGATCGCGGTGTACAGTCTGTTTCTTGATAAGAATCTTAAGTAACTTTTCATCATATGTTTTTCTTACAATTTGTTTTCACTTGTCATCCCGAATGTTTTTCCTGTCATCCTGAGCGTCAGCGAAGGATCTTTTTGATGATTCTTTGGCCAAAGATCCTTCACTTCGTTCAGGATGACAAGTGAGAATGTTCATGATGACATTTGAGAATGTTCAGGATGACAAGTGAGAATGTTCATGATGACATTCAGTCCCGTCATGCCCGCCTCGACCCGTCATGCCCGCCTCGACCCGTCATGCCCGGCACCGACCGGGCATCACTCCTTCTTCAGCGCTTCGGCCGGATTGGTGCGGGCGGCGCGGAGGGTCTGCCAGAGGACGGAGGCGATGGTGACCGCGAACGAGATCAGGACACAGAGGATGTAGATGATCCAGACGTTTGTGATCTTGTCTGCGAACTGACTCATTATTGTTGAGAAGGCGAGTACAGCAATCGGGATTGCTATCAGGTTGGCGATCAGGGCGATACGGATGAATGTCATAAGATTCCTTCGAAGTTCCGTCTTGTCGGTACCGCCGAAGACTTTCCTGATGGCGATCTCCTTCTCGCGCTCGGTCGCGAAATAGATGCTGATACCGGTAAGGCCCATCACTCCGAGGATGATGATTATGCCAAGGAGCCTTTCCAGAAGGTCATTCAGTCCCTTCCAAGGTGCCAGACCTTCTTCATTTATTTCCTTGATGTACAATGCACTCATTCCGAAATCTCTGATGTCATTTACTTCGATTCCGCTTACTTCCTCATATACGTCTGCGATGACTCTTCTGGCCTTTCCGTGATCGCTGACAGTCTTTATGGCCATAGCATTGTAATCAATATCCCGAACAACCACTATCGCCGGGAAGTCATCAATATTATTCTGCCCGCCGGCTGTAGGGATGTCATTTATCATACCGGCTATCCTGTAGTCACCGAATTGCCTGCTTAACATTTTCTTGAAATCTTCGGGATATATGCTTTCTGTCTTTGCCGATTCAGGCGTCATCCATACGCCGGTATAATCATCGGAATCGTTGACAGTCATCATTTCAAAGCCGAAGATGTCGAATGCTTCCTTCGAGCATTCCAGAACGGAGGCATATATACGGTCTCCGGATTCTGACATGTAGTTCATTCCCATAAGGCTTGACGGGACACATTTGGTCAGGCCGACCGAAAGGATTTCAGGACGTTTTTCCAGTTCCGATTTCAATGTTTCCGGAGTCATGTGCAGGCTCCAGTCCGGCATAAGGAAGAATACGTCTTCAATGTCGCAGTTGTATTCCATATCCAGA
>JAZQES010000082.1:0-9214 GCA_045539115.1 Candidatus Cryptobacteroides sp.
ATGGGTTATGAACGACGCAAGGAGGTGTTGCATAACGCAATACGTGGATGGGTCAACTACTTCAAATATGCATATGCAAAAGAAAACTTGCGTGCCATAGATGAGTGGCTTCGCAGGCGTATCCGTATGTGCATATGGAAATGTTGGAAACTCCCGCGAACACGCGTACGCAACCTCATCAAATGTGGAATACCGCAATGGCGTGCATATCAATGGGGCAATGCGAGCAAGGGATATTGGGCAGTGGCGCATAGTGGAATAATGCAAGTCGCAGCGAGCAATAGAAACCTCGCGCGAGCAGGCTATCCGTCATTGTTGGGATACTACGAAAAGTATCATCGGATGTAAGGAACCGCCGTATGCGGACCCGCATGTACGGTGGTGTGAGAGGTCGGTAAACGAAAGTAGGAGATAAACTCCATTACTTTCGTTTACCTCCTACTCGATTGAGTCATGCCATAGGCATATAAAGAAAAAAGCCGTCTCTGTAAGAGAACGACTGCATATATAATTGTACCTCGTCAGGTTTTGCAAAATTTAAGTCAGCATCTCTGCTGACTTTTTTTGGAGCGGAAAACGAGACTCGAACTCGCGACCCCAACCTTGGCAAGGTTGTGCTCTACCAACTGAGCTATTTCCGCATTGACCCGTACTTTTCGTTTGGGATTGCAAAGGTACGCACTTTTTTCAAACTTCCAAACTTTTTTGAGAAAATTTTGCAAAAAATGTGATTTTTTTCACTTTGTCCCGTTTTTTACCCCTATATCAAAAACATTTTCTATATTTGTGGAACCTGAACTGCAAAGAAATGAAGATCTTGTCTGAAGACATATATGTATCTCCTGTCATCGTTTTCCATGAATTCGAGCCAGAAGGAGTCTTGTGCGGCAGCACGGAAGGTGTTGAAGAGGGAGACGGACCTCCATGGGACACCAATTACCTTGGGGCTCCATTATATTGATCATTCTGTCACCCTTATCCAGTCTGCTTCCATCCAGCCGCTGTCATTTTTGGCGGCGTGACGGTTGCAGAAGAATCCGAATTTTGCTCCGATCCACTTGCCGGCCTCGGCAACAAATACTTCCTTATCCTTGTTCAGACAGTGCCACTTGCTTCCGTCTGTGCTGTACCAGAATGTCGCCGTCATCTCCGGAACATCACCCTTCCTTTTTCTCGGTTCCACTTTTAACTTAAGATAGACATCTGTCTTCATATATCTCATAGGCTCTGCCGGAGGAACTGTCGTCGACAAGTATCTTGCAGAATATGGCACGGGCATCTGGACGGATTCAAGCATGATTTCAGTCAGAATCTTTTCCTCCTTTCCCTTTAAGGCATCTTCACATTCCACATATTGCAACACCACTCCTTCATGAGTGTCTGTCAGTCTGATCGCCGCATAGTCCTGTCCCATAAGCACAAGGCCGCATGATTCTCCTTTCTCTTTCAGTTGAGGGTTTGGAACGAAACTGATTTTTGCCGTAGCCGTGAACTTGTCGGCAGGAGTCTTCTGCAGAAGAAGATTAGGACTGTCTCCCAGATTCCTCCAATTTTCACTCTGCTTGACCGAATACAGCCTGAGGCATCCTTCGTCTGACGGATTCACATAGGACCAATATGGAGACGGGATTCCGTGCCATTGCCATTGCAGTCCGAGCGCAGGACTGATGAACTCATCGCTTTCCGATGGCTGGAATACTCCTGATGAAGCCAGAGCCGGCTTCCTGTGTTTCAGTACCGGTTCACCCACTCCGTCGCCGTCCTTGTCCGTTCCGATCACAGGCCATCCGTCTGCCGTCCATGTCATCGGTTGCAGATGCACGACCCTTCCGTATGCATCCTTGTCCTGGAAATGCATGAACCAGTGCTCACCGGAAGCAGTTTCTATCCATGCTCCCTGATGAGGGCCGTTGACGCCCGAAGAGCCTTCCGCCATGACGACCTTTTCCTCATATGGCCCCCACGGACTTTTCGATCTCAGCGCGACCTGCCATCCGGTAGGGACGCCTCCGGCAGGAGAGAATATATAATAGTATCCGTCACGCTTGTAGAACTTGGTGCCTTCAATCGTCGGCTGTGTCTCGTGCCCGTCATAAACTATCCGACTCGGAGCAAGCAGGCGGGTGCCGTCCGGTGACATCGGTGCGACAAAAAGGACGCTCTTTATGCCGGCGCGGCTACCTGCACATCCGTGCGACAGGTATGCCTTTCCATCCTCGTCCCAGAGAGGACAAGGGTCTATGAATCCCTTTGCCTTCACAACCCAAACCGGGTCTGACCACTTCCCGCGAGGATCGGATGTCTTTACCATGAATATGCCTCTGTCCGGATCTCCGCAGTAAATATAGAATTCCCCGTCATGGTACCGTATCGCAGGGGCCCACACGCCGTTTCCATGCTGCGGAACTCTTCTCCATAATGCATCCTCTCCCCATTCCTCTCCCGGATAATCTGTCAGTGCGGTACCTATTATTTCCCAGTTCACCAGGTCGGTCGAGTGGAGGATCTGCAATCCGGGAAAGCATGCAAATGAAGATGAGGTCATATAGAAATCATCTCCTGCACGGCATACGTCAGGGTCGGAATAGTCCGCATTCAGGACCGGATTGATGTAATGGGTCCCCTTGTCCGGATTCCAGACTTTGGAACGCTCCTGGGCCTGAGCGGGAATCATCATTGCGAAAAGGAACAGCGCAGATATGGAAAATATGGTTTTCATGCAGATAATGTGGTTGTTTTCGCAAATATAGTGTGATTTTTGCTATCTTTAAGTCTGAACTTATTAATATTCACGATTATGAGTAAAGCAAGCAGCGGGCTCTTCGTAATGGTGGGCCTGATTGTTCTTGGAATCATGATTCCGAGGGCGGTCGTCAAATATCGTTCTTTTGACAGGACGGTGAATGTAAAGGGACTTTGCGAAAGGGAGGTGAGTGCCGATAAGGTCATATGGCCGGTCGTGTACAAGGTCATGTCGAACGATCTTCAGGACATATATCGCCAGATAGGGGTCAATAATGAAGTGATCATGGAATTTCTGAAGGAGGGAGGCATATCTGTAGATGAGATCACTGTTGCGATGCCGCAGATTACGGATGAATATGCCAATGAATACGGATCCGTGAACAGGACTTATCGTTTCATCGCAAAAAATGTGATCACGGTATGTACTGATGATGTGGATGTGGTACTGAACCTTATGGACAAGCAGGCTCAACTCCTGAAAAAGGGCATTGTGGTAGGAGCAGGCAGCCAGTGGGAGAATCCGGTGGAGTTCCGTTATGAAGGTCTGAACGAGATCAAGCCTTCGATGATCGAGGAAGCGACAAGGAATGCCCGCGAAGTTGCGGAGAAGTTTGCCAAGGATTCAGGAAGCAATCTGGGCAAGATAAAGACTGCAAATCAGGGAACATTCACCATAGAGGACCGCGACAGCAACACCCCATATGTGAAAAAAGTACGCGTAGTGACGTCCGTGACATATTATCTTGATAAATAAATTAGGGAATTGACTATGAAAAGACTTATTCTGTCTGCATTGGCGTTATTGTCGCTGATGTCTGCATGGGCACAGGATGCATATGTCCCGTCGGAAAGCAATCTGGCGGCTCGCGAAAAGTTCGAAGACAACAGGTTCGGAGTTTTTATCCATTGGGGAATATACAGCATGTTCGCCCAGGGAGAGTGGTATCTTCAGGAAGGTGGCTTGAATGCCGCAGAGTATGCCAAGGCTGCCGGCGGATTTTATCCGGCCTCTTTCGATGCACGTGAATGGGTGAAGGCCATCAAGGCTTCCGGTGCCCGATACATATGTTTCACCTCCCGCCATCATGACGGTTTCTCGATGTTTGATACCGCGGTCTCTGATTATGATATGATAGATTCCACGCCGTTCAAGAGAGATATAATAGCCGAACTGGCACAGGCCTGCCGTGAGGAAGGGATAGCCCTGAATTTCTATTATTCTCTGGCGGACTGGACCCGTGAGGATTATCCTGTGGGAAAGACAGGCCACAATACCGGCAGAAAGGGAAATGCACAGGATTATGACAGTTATTTCTCGTTCATGAAGGCTCAGTTGGCTGAACTCCTGACCAAGTATGGCGACATCGGAGCGATCTGGTTCGACGGATTCTGGGACCATGACAGTGATCCGGTACCGTTCGACTGGAGACTCCCGGAACTGTATTCTCATATCCATTCGATAAATCCTGCCTGCCTCATCGGCAACAACCATCACAGGGCAGTCTTCCCGGGTGAGGATTTCCAGATGTTCGAGCGTGACCTTCCGGGCGGTTCAGGCTGGTCAAAGGGAAGGGAAATCAGTAATCTCCCGCTGGAAATGTGCCAGACGATGAACGGAATGTGGGGATATAAGATAGTGGACCAGAATTACATGTCTTCAGGTGAACTTGTGCGCCTTCTGGTGAGGGCTGTCTCGAAAGGTTCGAATCTTCTTATAAATGTGGGACCTCAACCTGACGGAAATCTGCCGCAGGCTGCTGTTGCAAGACTTGCGGAGATGGGTGAGTGGATGAATGTCAACGGAGAGTCTGTCTATGGATGCGGGGCTGCTGGTGTACCGGAAAAGGATTGGGGAGTCGCGACCGCGAAGGAGGGCAAGGTCTATCTGCATGTGCTCGATGTCCCTGAGAACGGAATCATATCTGTCCCTCTTTCAGAACTTGCGGGCGTATTCGGACCGAAGCCAAGATGGAAGAATATTAAGGCGGAACTTCTTGGCGGTGCCGCTGTGAAACCGGAAGTTCGTGACGGCAATCTCGTGGTGACACTCGGACAGTTGTCTCCTTCGGCTGACCATGTCGTCAGATTGTCATTCTGACAATTCCTTTATTATAAGTTCTCTTTTCTGCGTCCGTCCGAGAGCATATTCTCCGAAATCTATAGACGTGTCGTTGAGAATGCTGTTTATGCAGAGATCATCACCCTTGAAGATGGTGGTCTCTGCTTTTTTATGGATTGCCCTTATCTTGTCTATGGATTCCTTCGGGATCACAAGGTGGCATGGGATGATGACGGAAACCGGGTTGAGGCCGATGGCATGAGCGACGGCCCTGACGCCTGCACGGTTTTCGCACAGATCGGCGAAGTCGCTGTAACTGATCAGTTTAGGTCTGGTGTCTCCGGTCTTTTCTGTCAGATCCCATAACTTTCTCCACACCTTTATCTGAAATTCCGTTCCAAAAAGCAGCAGGTCATCCCACCTGACACTCTCCCTGAGTTGCCATATCTCGTCGAACCCGACTGTCCTGGCAGATATTTCTTCGTAGAGGCCTTGCCTGCCGGCGTTTGCCTTGTTCCGCTTCTTCCCGGCATTATCCTGACATCTTCGTGCAATCTCTGCCGATATCTTCGCCAGCATCCTGTAATCTGTCGATATGGCGGCTATCTTTCCGTCTATGCGGACAATAACCCATTTCCGGTCGGTACCCATAATATATCAATCTGATAATCGTTTTCAGTCATTCCCGGCTCCTCTTCCCGTCATTCCTGACTCCTCTTCCCGTCATTCCCTGCTCCTCTTCCCGTCATTCCTGGCTCCTCTTTCCGTCATTCCCGGCGCGACCGGGAATCCCAACTCCCAAATATACAAAAACTTACACAAAAATCATATACTTCCCATATAATATCTGTCAACCGTCCGAACCGGTTTTCACCTTCTGGCCCCCGGACGCTCCTGATTCGGCCTTTCGATCGAGAATTGCCTGCCCGTTTTCGTGCTTTTGCGGCTGTTCCAGTAAAATCTTCTGGCATTCCAGTGCGGTTCTGGTGAATTTTGTCTGCGGAAACTTCACCAGAACCGGTCGAAAAGCCTTTTCCAAGGCTATTTTTTCAATTTCCAGTGAAGTTTGCAGCCCGAATCTTCACTAGATTTATGGAGGACGCACTGCCCCCCTCGGACACCAGAGTCAACTTCTTTCAGAGATAGGTCCGACCGGAGTCAACCCCAATCAGGAAATGACACCTTCTCCACATTCAGGCAGGAAAACGACCAAGGTGTTCAGTCTTATCATCAAAAACCTCGGTTTCCGGATCACCTCGGTCATTTCCCGGACCTTTTCTGTCCGAGGTGCAGTGGCAATGAAGAAGGTTGCTTGAACATCTTTCAAGTTCCGCCATTTATTTCTAATTTTGCCGGGATTTGATTTTTTGAACTTTCCCGTAGGGAAAAATATTGTTTTTATGGAAGAGATGATTTACGTGTCTCCTGCCGTTGAGGTGCAGGAATTCTACTCCGAAGGAGTGTTGTGTCAGAGTACGACAGAAGATGTCGAGTTCGGTGATGGAGAATGGTAATAAATTTGTGATTATGAGAAGGTTATATTCATATATGGCGTTGTCGCTGCTTGTTCTTTCGGCAGGCTGTCAGCGTGAGGAAATCGTTTCCGTAGAGAAGGATAATGATGTGATGGAAGTGTATGCTACCATTGAGGATGTTGATGGTGCCCAGACAAGGACTTATCTTTCCGGAACCGATGTTTATTGGAGTTCGGGGGATAAAATTGCGGTATTTAATGGAAATCTGCAAAGGAAACTTTTCACTGTGGATCCGGAGTCCGCAGCCAGCAAGGATGCGACTTTTAAAGAGGATAAGTCATATAGTCCGGAAGGTTCCGACACCCCTGTTGCCCACAATGTCGCCTACTATCCTTTCTGCGACGTCACCTGCACCCCTGATGGCTCGTCATACACCCTGGACAATCTCACTCTACCGGAGACCCAGACTTATGTCTCGTGTTCGGTCGGTCTTGGCGCATTCCCTATGGTAGCGGTGACCCAGAACATCGACGACGTGAACTTCCGCTTCAAGAACATCTGCGGCGTGATGCAGTTCCAGTTGACCGGCTTCGGTTTTGTGAAGTCAGTCAGCGTGAAGGGCAATAATGAAGAAATCCTTTCCGGTCCGGCGGTCGTTACGGCGGGATACGGCAAGGAACCATCCATCGCGATGTCGGCTGAAGGAGGCAAGGTCGTGACCCTCGACTGCGGTGAAGGCGGTGTCGAACTGAACGGGACAACCCCTGTATCCTTCTTCATCGTCCTTCCTCCTGTGCAGTTCGAAGGCGGTTTCACGATCACCGTGACCGACACCTGGGGCGGCCGCAAGGAATATTCGACCACAAAGAAGAACCCTGTGGGCAGGTCAAAGGGCCTGAGGATGCCTGCGAAGGAATATGTCGGAGAAAGACCGGTTCAGGAAGGCGACTATATCGACGAGTATGGCAAGAACCACGGCCAGGGCATCGAGATCGACGGTGTCGTCTGGGCACCGGTGAACTGCGGTTATCACGCAACCGACTTCAAGTACGGCAAACTCTATCAGTGGGGCAGGAAGTATGGTCAGGGATATGGCGGAAATTTGTATGTTGGTGGAGCCGAATCTGGTACATACAAAGATGCGTTAGTTCCTACTATCTCTGAGGAGGTGGGCTCTATGGAAGTTGGCCAGTATGCGAGCAATTCAAATGTTTTTTATTTGTCATCGGGTGAGTTTAATTTTGATTGGACTGATCTTAGGTGTAATACATTGTGGAATGTCGGTACAGAGGAGAATCCGGTAAAGACAGAATATGATCCTTGCCCAGATGGCTGGCGTGTTCCCACATATGCTGAATTGGATGGTTTGAGACAGCATAGTTCATCCTGGACTACCAACGAATATGGTCAGACGGGTTATTGGTTCTATGGTACCGGCAGTCATACTTCAGAAACATCTCAGACATTCTTCCCTGCTGCCGCCTATCGCTACTACAGCGATGGCAAGGCCTATAACCGAGGTGTGATGGGAAATTATTGGTCTTCTAAATCGAGCAGGTTTAGTGCTCATTACCTCGATTTTAATAATGATGATATCAGTATGCTCGGTACCTTCCGTTCTAACGGATACTCCGTCCGCTGCGTCCGCGATGATTCTGAACTTATTCCGATTGAAAGCATAGCCCTTGACCACACTTATCTGGTAGTATATGCTGATCAGGGAGAAGCATTTTCTCTTGATGCGACGATTTCTCCTGCAAACGCAAATCATCAGACCGTATATTGGCATTCCGACAATACTTCGGTCGTGTTGCCGGCGGATGAGAAGGGAAATATGATAGCGGTGAATACTGGTGTGGCTACCGTTACTGCAATGGCGGGCATGAAGGTGGCGGAATGTCTGGTGACAGTCCTTCCCAAGGCCGATATGGAGTATGTGGACGAGAATGGTGTCAGCCGTGGCAAAGGCACTGAGGTAGACGGTGTCATATGGGCACCGGTCAACTGCGGCTATGATGTTGATAATCCATATGGCAAACTCTATCAGTGGGGAAGAAAATATGGCCAGAAATATGGTACAGGGAGTATTATGAACGGACCAGCGTCATTGGAGGCAGGCAGTGATGAGAAATATAAAGATATTTTCTTCTGGTCATCAGCACAATCTCCTTTTAATTGGTGTGTGTCGAACGATTCTTCAATGTGGAATACAGGAACAGAGGAAAATCCTGTCAAGACTCAATATGACCCTTGTCCGAAAGGGTGGAGAGTTCCTACATATTCGGAAATGCAATCGCTGGCATCCAACATGTCTCCGGAAATGTGTACGAATGAGGGTCAGAAAGGTTATTGGCTCTGCGGTTCTTCGAACTATTCCGATGCCATATCGAAGGTTTTCTTGCCTGCCGCCGGTTATATATACTATGATGGATCCTCTTCGAATAAGGATGAGGAAGGATGTTATTGGTCTTCAACCCCTTGGGCTTCTAACGAAAAATACTATTCATGCAGGTTCTCATTCACTAGAACAAATACATCAGATTACAGTCGTGGAAACGGTTTCTCTGTCCGTTGCGTCCAGGAATGACCCCGGCACCAAAGTCCTGTCCGGAATGGCTTCAGGAGGCACGGCGGGGAAGTTATTAACAATACAAAGTGCTGAAAAACAATATTTTTGTTGATAAATAAAAAATTATTCGTATATTTGCAGCCCCCAAAATATGGGGTAATGAACATAAATTACTTATTTACAAACATTTATGCCTACAATTCAACAATTAGTTCGCAAAGGACGCGAGGTTATCGTCGAGAAGAGCAAATCTCGCGCGTTGGATGCTTGTCCTCAGAGAAGAGGCGTATGCGTACGTGTGTACACTACTACACCTAAGAAACCTAACTCAGCAATGCGTAAGGTTGCCCGTGTACGTCTTACTAA
>JAZQES010000083.1:0-6080 GCA_045539115.1 Candidatus Cryptobacteroides sp.
TTCTGTTCTATATATGCCATGCTAAAACCATTTTCAAGCATATGCATATACTTCAGCCGTTCTGCATACCCATGTTTTCTGTACTTTTTAGACATAACAAAACCCCGAAAGTTTTTTGTCTAACTTTCGGGGTTCATGTCAATATCGGTCGTAATTATTACTAAGTCCCGTCGTATATATACGCTCATGATTATCTATAGCCTGATTAATTCTCTCAAAACCCGCAGTTGTTGCGACTTCACTCAGGTCAGTATACCAACCAATAAGAGAATTGCCTCCCATCTTATCACAGGAGGCCATAGTGCAACATGTAATGCACACACAAAGAAGAAAAATAAAAAAAGATTTCATATCACTAAGTTTTACAATTAATTATCTTTTGGAAATTCCCTGAACATCCTCAAAGGGAAAGCGAAGTGATTTATACTTGTCACCCGTTCTGCAATCCAAGGCCTTCGCATTGCCCAAAAGAGCATCGGCGTAAGGACACGCAAATATAGCAATTATTTAAAAAATAACTATCTTTGGCAAGCCAATCACATAATTATGCGCAAAGACATTACATTCGTATCGGCAGATGAAGCCGTCAAGGTTGTCAGATCGGGCGACCATATCCATTTGAGCAGCGTTGCAAGTGCGCCACGTATCCTTATCGAGGCCCTGTGCCGCAGAGGAGAAGCCGGAGAACTTCAGGATGTACGCATCCACCATCTTCACACAGAAGGTCCTGCACCATATACAGATCCGAAATTCAACGGCATCTTCTTCCATCAGGCATTCTTCGTGGGAGCAAATGTCCGCAAGAGCGTCCAGGCCGGCTACTCCGACTATATTCCGGTCTTCCTCAGCGAAACCCAGAAACTTTACAGATGCGGAGCCCTCAGATGCGATGTGGCCATGATCCAGGTATGTCCTCCTGACAAGCACGGATATGTTTCTCTCGGAACCTCTGTTGACGCGACTCTTGCTGCAATCGAATGTGCAAAGACAGTGATTGCGGTGGTGAATCCGAATGTGCCTCGCGCATGGGGTGACGCAATGATCCCGATGGATATGATCGATATATTCGTCGAAGGAAACGAGCCGCTCGAACCGGCACATTTCAGCGAACCAAACGAAGTGGAGATCGCCATCGGAAAGCATTGTGCAGCACTCATCGACGACGGTGCATGCCTCCAGATGGGTATCGGAGCCATCCCTAATGCAGTTCTGGCACAGTTGGGCGGCCATAAGAACCTCGGTGTGCATACTGAAATGTTTGCCGACGGTGTTCTCGAACTTGTAGAGAAAGGTGTCATCAACGGTTCCAACAAGGTCACAGACAAAGGCAAACTGGTTTCAACCTTCCTCATGGGATCGCAGAAAGTATATGATTTCATCGACGACAACCCGATGGTTGCGATGATGGATGTGGGATATACCAACGATCCTTTCGTGATTGCGAAGAATCCTAAGATGACAGCCATCAATTCTGCCGTGCAGATCGACCTCACAGGCCAGGTATGTGCGGACTCCATCGGAACAAGATTCCACTCGGGAGTCGGAGGCCAAGTAGATTTCATTTACGGAGCCTCACTAGCACCTCAGGGCAAGGCCATCATAGCGATGCCATCTACCACCAACAAGGGCGGCAGCAAGATCGCCCCTGTCATCATCGAGGGTGGCGGAGTCGTTACAACAAGACCGCATGTACATTATGTAGTCACCGAATTCGGAGCAGTGGACCTCTACGGAAAGTCAATGCAGGAGCGTGCCAGGTTATTGATCAGCATCGCCCATCCTGACCATCAGGAGGAACTCGACAGAGCAGCCTTCGAAAGATTCGGCCCGCACTATAACATCGTGAAGATATAAGAAAGGCTGGATTTCTGTCATTTCGCTGCGGCGGCCTTGGCCTTGCGGCGGGCTGTGAGTTCGCGCTGGAAGGCACGGGCGTTCTTGAGATGTTCGCTGTAAGTGACGGCGAAACGGTGGGTGCCGTCGAAGGCCGGACTCGCACAGAAATATATATATCCGTGCTTGTCAGGATTCAGGACTGCATCGAGGCATGCCTTTGGAGGAACATTGATCGGTGCCGGAGGAAGACCGACATGCTTATAGGTATTATAAGGTGAATCCACTGTAAGATGTTTCTTCAAGATACGGTCCAGAGTGTAGCCATAGCAGAATGCGATGGTAGGGTCGGCCTGAAGTTTCATTCCTTTCTTGTAGCGGTTCAGATATACTCCTGCGATTACAGGATATTCGAAAGATTTGAGGGTCTCACCGCTCACGATGGATGCCATCACCGAGACCTCGAGGCGGCTCAGTCCCTGCGCTTCGGCCTTGGAGATCCTTTCAGGAGTCCAGAAGGCATCGTACTCCTTCTTGAAACGGTCGAAGATATCCTTTACAGATGCGGTCCAGTACATTTCATATGTGTCCGGAAGAATCAGTGCGAACACATTTTCCGGAGTAAAACCATATTCAGAAAGGAAAGCCTCGTCATTCAACGCATCCGCTACCGAAGCCGAGTCCACCATCATCTGTGAACCGATTCTCTGAGCGATACGCTCTTTTGTACGCAAAGTTCCGGAAAGGGTCATATTCTGCGGGGTCTGCCATCCAAACACCAGCATCCTGGCCACATATATGCTTGTAGAGGATGGTTCCACGACATAACGTCCGGGCTTCATGTTTTGTGCTACCTCCATTTTCCTGAAAGCCCTCGCCAGGCTCTTCGGACGGAGTGTTCCCGCTCCGGCCTGCAAAGAATCCATTACGGTCTGTACAGGAGTGTCGGGACGGACATATAGGACATATTTCTGAGAGAAGTTCGGCTTTCTGTTGTCACTGTAATAACGTCCTGCCACAAATCCTGCAACAGCGGCAAGGCATACCGCCACAGCCACCGCAGCCAATGTAATCTTTATCCTGACCTTCATGACTTATTATCTTAATACTACCACATCACCTGAACGGAGATAGCGTTCGTTGCCAAATCCGTTCATTCGGCACAATTTGTCAAGTTTGACGGCATATCTCTGCGAAATGTCACGCAATGTCTCTCCGTCAACATCAACCACATGCATTTCAATGCCTCCCAAAGCCCTGTTCTTCTTGGCCTGCACATATACAACCGTTCCGGGAGCCAGTTCTTCCGCCTCTGTGAGATCGTTATATCTGAGGATTTCACGAAGGAAGAGGTTGTAAGATTCCGCAATGCTCTGATATGTCTCACCTTCTGCCGAATAGACAAAAGGCACACCGTTGTGCGAATACATCTGTCGTGAAAGATTGAAACGGAAGATTTCCCGGCCCGGTCCCGTAAACAGGGTAACCCGCTCAATCTGATTCGGTGACTGCGGCAAGGTCTTTTCCTTCCTTGCAGCCTTTGCTGCAGCCTTCTTCTTCTTTCGTTCCTCCTTCTTGTCCTCCTTAATTTCAGAAGAAGACTCCGGCTCTGCTGTTGCCGAAGGTTTCACATCATATTCATGAAGAGAGTATTCCTCGATAAGCCTGATGAGTTTTTCCGGATAAGCGACATCCGTAGCATAGCCTGCCTGCTTGAGACCATAAGCCCATCCCTTATAATCCGTCGGTTCCAGATCGAAAAGGAACTTGTATCTGTCTCGATAGCGTAGAAAATCCGAATGGTCACGGAAAGATTCTTCCGCTGAATCATATTTACGGAAGCATTCGCTCTTCTTGTCGTCATCATGGAACATCTTATGTCCTGCCCAGTCATGGCACTTGATACCGAAATGATTGTTGCCCTTCACCACGAGTTCTGACAAGCCGTATCGCGATTCGAGAAGGCCCTGAGCCAGAGTGATGCTGGCGGGTACACCGCTCCTGTACATTTCCTCAACGGCAAGAGGAGCATACTTTTCGATATATGTCTGCTGAGGAGTCTTATCTTCCTTTGCGACACAGACGGCTGCCAGAACGAGGCATAAAGCCGTAAACAGTATATGGGATATTCTATTCATGATTCTTTATCGGAAATGCGAATATACGAACTTCACTTCAATGAAACAAATGGTATTTCGACAACATCCATTTCACGGGTAAGGTCGGTTTCCGGAAATATGCTTCTCAATTCTTCGAGGAAAAAGTCCAGCGAAGGGAAACGAGAAGAATAGTGACCGACGAGCAGACGTCCGGCTCGGGCATCAAGGGCGGTTCGTGCCGCCTGAAGCGTAGTGGAATGATATGTCTTTGCAGCCATTTCAGACATCTCGGCCGGGAATGTCGACTCATGGTACAGTACGGAAACCCCTTTCACCCATTGAGACAGTTCCGGAAACGGAGCGGTGTCGCTGCAATAGGCATAACTGCGAGGCTCGAAAGGGATATATGCAGCCTCCTCATTCGGAATCACCAAGTCTTTCCTGACGACATCCTCCCCCCTCTTCAATGTCCCTATCTCGGCAAGGGACAAACCATACCGTTCGATTGCCTCCTTGCGTACATTGCGTTGAGGCATCTTCTCCCGTATCATAAAGCCGAAGGTCTCGATGCGGTGGTTCAGAGGAAAGGCCAGCAGTTCCGTAGTCCTGTTTTCATATATGACCTGCGGTTCATTCATTTCCAGGTGAACGAAGTTTATAGGGAAACGTATTCCTTCACCAAAATGATTCACAAGGAAATCCAGGATCGGCTGGAATGATGCAGGAGCATATATGTTAAGCGCCGACGACCGCCCTAGCATAGCCATGGTGGTAAGAAGGCCGAAAATGCCGAAGATATGGTCTCCATGAATATGGGAAAGGCAAATATGCTCTATCTTCAGGAAAGAAAGGCCTGCCCTTCTGATCTGCATCTGGGCTCCTTCACCACAGTCTATCATAAACAAGCGCCCACGTACATCCAGTACTTGGGCGCTTGGATATCTTTGTGTAGTGGGCAGGGCCGAAGCCGTGCCCAATACATGAAGAGTGAAATTCATCTATGAATTACTTGTTCTCGAGTTGGCTCTTGAGAGCAGCAAGTGCGTCGAGGTCACCAAGAGTAGTCTTCTCGATGTTAGAGTTGATCTTCTTCACAGCCTTCTTTGTGTTGTCAGCCTCAGAAGCAGCACGCTCTGCACGAGCCTCTACTGCTGCAGCATAAGTCTTGGCGTGTGAAAGGGTAACCTTCTTTGCATTTCTCTTGAGTTCAGTAACCTTGAATGAGAGTGTCTCGCCGGCAACTGGCATTGTGCCATCTTCCTTAGCAAGTTCACGGTTGAAGCAGAATGCGTCAACATCACCCTCGAGTTCAACAACTGCTCCCTTCTCGTTTACAGAAGCAACCTTAGCCTCAACAACAGTACCTACTGCATACTTAGCCTCGATCTCATCCCATGGGTTAGGAAGGAGTTGCTTGTGGCCGAGTGAAAGTTTGTGGTTCTCCTCATCGAAATCAAGGATGACAACCTCGATAGCGTCACCTGCAGCAACTACTTCAGATGGATGCTTGAGTTTGTTCCAAGAAAGGTCGCTGATGTGTACGAGACCCTCGATGCCTTCCTCGAGTTCAGCGAATACGCCGAAGTTAGTTATATTGCGGACAGTTGCATTGTGCTTAGAACCTACTGCATACTTCTCACGGATGTTCTCCCAAGGGTTAGCAACGAGCTGCTTGAGACCGAGAGACATCTTCTTCTCCTCGCGGTCGAGAGTAAGGATCTGTGCCTCAACCTCGTCACCTGCCTTAAGGAAGTCAGAAGCGATGCGGAGTCTTGGTGACCAAGACATCTCTGATACGTGGATAAGACCCTCAACACCTGGCTCGATCTCTACGAATGCGCCATAGTCAGCGATGAGAACAACCTTACCCTTAACCTTGTCACCAACCTTGAGGTTTGCGTCAAGAGCATCCCAAGGGTGCTGGCAGAGTTGCTTGAGACCGAGAGCGATTCTCTTCTTAGGCTCATCGAAGTCGAGGATAACGACGTTGATCTTCTGGTCGAGAGCAACAACTTCCTCTGGGTGGTTGATACGTCCCCAAGAGAGGTCTGTGATGTGGATGAGACCGTCAACACCGCCGAGGTCAACGAATACACCGTAACCTGTGATGTTCTTGACAGTACCCTCGAGTACCTGACCCTTCTCGAG
>JAZQES010000084.1:0-31799 GCA_045539115.1 Candidatus Cryptobacteroides sp.
CTGATATGGAACACCAAACATATCTGCCGAACATTGGACATAGATATTTATTCCATGCTGCAACTCCGATAGTTTACGGGTAAGCATCTGCTCCAACATTGTTCTTTCAGACAGAAGTTCATTCAGATCATATTCAGAGTAATCAAAAATTGCGAGCCAGAAGAACGGCTCTTCCAACTTCGCAAATTCATATCTGGCATTCTCTAATTCCGTGCGTGCTTTGGTTTTGAAGCCTGTTGACACATAAGTATCTGCAACAGTTATTGCATTACTTATTCTATTGAAGATTATTCTGACTTCTTTCACATAGGTTGATGCAGCTTTTGCCTTGTTGATATAAGCTATTGCATATCCTTCTTTGGTAAAAGAATTATAATAAGATTTGATTTCTACCAGTTTTATGTTAAGGTCAGTGGAGAATTGAGTTGAAGATGAATAACTCGTACTCGTTCTGCCATTCAAAGACACTTTATTCAATGATGCATAATCCGAAATCCTTATCTGCACCTGCTTCGCGATATTTGTTCGTGCAATATCTGTAAGATAATTCTTGAAATCCGTTTCTGTCCGATTATACAGATTCTTATCATGCTGGATATCCGATATGTATCCTGCTGTTGTGTACTGCTTCCAGTCGGATGGATAATTCTGGCCATATGTGATGCAGATGCCAATTGTAAAGAGAACTGCAAACAGCAATGCGAATCGTTTCATCATTAGCTTTTATGTGTCCGAAACTCCCCAGCGGACAGGCATAAAAAAAGACGTGGGAGTCTGTAATCTTGCTTATCCTTTCATCGGGCCTTCGCATTGCCTATCAACCAGAATAAGCAACGTCGCTAGCCCACGTCTAGGATATACATACAAAACTCCACGCCAACGCGCAATGTCTGAATATACACCAAATGTGGACGTTCCCGTTGCCGCATCTTCCGGTTGATAAATCAAAGTTGCGAAGTTTGATGAAGGAAGATAAACGTCAAGTAACGTCTTCGTATGTTATGCCCACCCAACCCATCGGGCTAGTTAAGCATTTGCAAATTTAGAAATTATTTTCAAAGATTACCATCGCACCCTAAAAAAGTGTATCTATGCAGTGCCTCAGATGTGCTCCAAGGTCAAAAACACTGACCTTGGAGCATAGGCACATGCCCCACAGCCATGCCAGGGCAGGATTGGCGTGCTCGAAGGTAGGCATAAATGACCTTGAGGCACATTGCTGCCGGAATCAGCCACAAAAACGCAGGTTTTCATGGACAAGTTTCCACAAAAGTGTATCTTTGCCGAAATTTTGACACGTATGATGACTATTGAAAGCCCAGGTGCATTCTGGAAAGACTACGAACTCATTGATTCCGGCAACTTTGAAAAACTGGAAAGATTCGGACCGTTCATTATGGCACGCCCCGAGCCCAAGGCTCTTTGGGACAAGACTCTGTCTGACGGAGAATGGAACAGGCTCATCCACACCCGCTTCAAGACAGGTGCAGGATTCGGCAAGGCCGGAAAGGAGGACAGCGGCACATGGGAGAGGAAGAAGAAGATGGATGACCAATGGTACATCCGTTACAACGGTGCGCAGGAAGGTCTGGACTTCTCGCTCCGTCTCGGACTCACCTCGTTCAAGCATGTCGGCGTCTTCCCTGAACAGTCATCAAACTGGGAATATATATACAGACAGACCCGCGAACTGGTCGAGAAGGCTGAAAAGGAGGGCAAGCCGAAGCCGAAAGTCCTCAATCTTTTCGCATACACAGGAGCGGCATCACTCGCGGCAAAGGCTGCCGGTGCGGATGTCACCCATCTCGATTCTGTCCGCCAGGTAGTCACATGGGCACGTGGAAACATGGAGGCGAGCCGTCTGGACAACATCAGATGGATCGTGGAGGACGCATTGAAATTCGCCCGCAGGGAGGCAAAGAGAGGCAACACCTACCAGGGAATCATCCTCGACCCTCCTGCATACGGCCACGGACCTGACGGCGAAAAATGGAAACTGGACGAGTGCCTCAACGAGATGCTTCAATGCGTAGCGGCAATCCTCGCTCCGCAGGACAGTTTCATGGTCCTCAACCTCTACTCAAACGGCTACTCTGCCGTGCTTGGAGAGACTATCGTAAAGCAGGCATTCTGCCTTAAAAACGCATACAAGTCCCTCGATTTCGGGGAACTTGTACTGCGCGATTCATATGGTAAGAACCTGCCTCTCAGCGTCTTCGTAAGGCTTGCGAGGTAGGTCCATTACTATTATATTTCCAACATAGAGTCGATTGCGTCATTGATTTCCTTGCTGAGACTGGCATCTCCATAACGTTCTGTCATGTCGGCAAGGTATGACAGGCAATTGTAGCATGTCTCGAATTCCTTCTTTGCATAATCGTAGTATCCAAGGAAGAAATTCATCGACACCAGAAGTTCGTCTGCAAATCTGGCGGCAAGGGCGTCAGCCTTTTCCGGAGCGCCAGCCATATAATAAGTCTCGATCATGTCAACGACCATGAACTCATTCGAGAATCCCAGATATGTCATGTCAAGAGGGAAATTCTCGGCAGGAACGCATTCCTGGCACATGTCGAGCATCTCCACAGCACGCTCCTTGTCACCGATCTTGAGCATTTCCTTTGCCACGTTGACGAAAATGCTTCTCTGCGAAAGAACGCCGCAGAAGGTGTAATAGTTCTGATAGTCGACGAACCAGTCGGTCCTCTTGAGCGCATCCCAGGCGAATACATTCTTCATCTTATAATAGAGGTCCTCAGGATCTGCAAAACCGATGTCTGTGCTCTTCATACGGTTCTTGACCGGAACGAACTTATATGAGAAACCTTCATACATCAGATAGTCCTTGAGACCGATGTTGATGTCTCCGCCCATGCTCAGAAGGTTGATAGGACGGTCCCACTGATAGTTCGACAGAAGGTCGAGCATGAAGAGTTCCGGCTTGGTGATGTAATTCTTGTCCTTAGGAATCTCAAGAGTGATATGATCCGGTATCATGTCCGCATATTTCTCATCGAGTATGCCGTATTTGATGACATTTTCCTTATTCACAGGAACGATGAACTTGCGTGACATGATGTAATCCACCATCCTGCCGCCCGAAAGAGGAATCTTCGCTTCCGGATGCTTGAAGATCCTCATCACATCAGAAAGAAGGAAGGATGTATCCCTCGTATCATATATATATATGAATTCGTTGGTACCGTAAAGATACTGCTTAGGTCCTACTGTGAGGTCAAGAGGTGAAGACTCGTTCACTGCATATTTCATCTGGTCGATATGCCAGTCGGTTCCGAGAAGAGATGTGTTCGCTATACGCACATCAGTACGCACATTTTCCACTTCCTGGGCATACCAGAGAGGGAATGTGTCATTGTCACCATGAGTCACGAGAATGCCGTTCGGACCTACGGAATTGAGATAGTTCTTCGCCATCTCCACGGCAGTATATCTGTTGCTGCGGTCATGGTCGTCCCAGTTCTCGGCAGCCATGAGTGCAGGTACGCCAAGCATTGCCACGGTTACGGCCGATGCCACGACAACTCCTGTCTTTTCCTTCATCCTTTCCTCCAGCCATGAATATACCGCCGCTACAGCAAGGCCGATCCATATCGAGAACGAATAGAACGAACCGGCATATGCGTAGTCACGCTCACGCACCTGGAAAGGAGGCTGGTTGAGATAGATCACGATGGCGATACCTGTCATGAAGAACATGAGGAAGGTGAGCCAGCATCCTCTCTTGTCGCGCCCGAACTGGAAGAAGAGGCCTATGAGTCCGAGAAGGAGAGGCAGCATGTAGTAATGGTTCTTGCCCGGATTGTTTTTAAGATAGTCCGGCGCATCCGACTGGTCTCCGTTGCGGAAATTGTCCAGAGGCTTGATTCCGCTTTCCCAGTTTCCGATGAAAGGGTCCCCAGGAGAAGGACTATGAATGTCGTTCTGACGACCGGCAAAATTCCACATGAAATATCTCCAGTACATCCAGTTCAACTGATAGTCGAAGAAGAAGGCAAGGTTCTGGAAGAAGGTAGGTTTCTTATGTTCAGCACCTGCGACGGTCTTGCCTCCTTTGCCCATATAAGTCTTGTAGAAATTGATATGGCTTGGGCTGCTTCCGCTCCACATACGTGGGAAGAGCATCTTTCCTGCCGCCTCATATTTCACTTCACCAGGGCCGTCAGCCTTGATGTACTTGTCACCCATAGGTGCCCAATATGTAGTCGCCTCGATCTCGTAAGGCGCTCCGAAATATTCTCCGTACACAAGGGGATTGCTTCCGTACTGTTCACGGCCGAGATAACGCACGAGGGTGAAAGGATTGTCCGGCTGGTATTCGTTGGTAGGAGTCTTTGCGCTTGAACGGATGATCACTATCGTGAAGAGCGAGAATCCGATGACGATCATGGTGAAGCAGAGAAGAACGGTATTTGCGAAGACCTGTTCCTTCTTCATCGTATGGAAAAGTCCCCAGAAACAGAGGCCGAGCAATGCGACCATGAAGAATGCCGCACCCGAATTGAACGGCAGTCCGAGGGTGTTAACAAAGAAAAGGTCAACATATGCAGCGAACTTCGGAAGGTATGGGATGATACCGAAAAGTATCACCGCAAGTATCACCACCGACACTGCAAATATCTTCACATACTCCCAGAGCGAATAATGTCCGTCTTCGCGTTTCTTGTAATAATACATGAAGACGAGAGCCGGGATGGCGAGGAGGTTGAGAAGATGGATACCTATCGAAAGTCCCATCAGCAGGGATATCAGCACTATCCATCTGTTTGCATACGGCTGGTCCGCCTGTTCATACCACTTGGTCATGGCCCAGAACACAAGTGCGGTTATGAGTGATGACATCGCATATACCTCACCCTCGACAGCAGAGAACCAGAATGTGTCGCTGAATGTGTATGCAAGCGCGCCGACTGCTCCGGAACCGAAGATGGCGACAGCCTTTCCCACGCTGTAAGTACCTTCCTCAGAAGGCTTTATGAGCCTCTTTGCCAGAAAGACGATGGTAAGATACAGGAAGAATATGGTCAATGCCGAGCAGACTGCACTGAATGCGTTGACTGCCACAGCAGCATGCATATTGTCCGAGAACATTGTGAAAAGCCTCGCGAACAACTGGAACACAGGGTTTCCCGGCGGATGTCCGACCTCCAGTTTATATGACGATGCGATGAACTCGCCGCAATCCCAGAAAGACGCGGTCGGCTCGATTGTAAGCAGATATGTCACTGCAGCGACAAGTCCGACAACCGCCGCTGTCAATCTGTTCCAAAATGTGAATCTCTTGTTATCCATTATTTTCAATTTACATTCAAACTTACAAATATACGATGATATTCACTATATTTGCAAAAATAAATCATTCACAACAGCATAAGAAATGGCAGAAAACGACTGGAAAAAAAGGCTGGGAGTGGTGTTTTCCACAAATCCGGATTTCACATATGAAGAAGAGGTTGTGCAGGAAGAGGAAACGCTTGAACCGTCACGTCAGAATCTTATCGTGTCAATTGACAGAAAGGGACGTGCAGGCAAGCAGGTGACTCTCGTGACAGGCTTTGTGGGAAAGGCGGAAGACCTGTCCGAACTTGGACGTACCCTGAAAGTGAAATGTGGAGTAGGAGGCAGCGCTAAAGACGGTGAGATCACCATCCAGGGTGATTTCCGTGACCGGGTGACCGCACTGCTGAAAGATATGGGCTATAAAGCGAAAAGAGGAAACTGACATGCTGTTCGACATTCTGGCAATCATATCCACAGTCTCGGTCATAATCCTTATGAGAAGGCTGCTGAACATCTATCCTTCACTCCTTGCATGCATAATAAGATGGAAGGAGAGCATAAATCTCGAGGCCAGTGTCAAGCACAGTCTGGACCGCAACATGTTTGCCGTGGCCATGATCATTCCGTTCTGCCTTATCGTGTACAGATTCGGAATATACTCCCCTGCCTTCATGGAAGGGATCAACGAGACTTTCAGTCTGCTCATCATAATCGGAATCTTCGGAGCCTATTTCGCCCTGAGACGTGCAATGATCAGGATAATGCGTCCTAAGAAAATGAATCCGAAGACTTACAAGGCGGCCATATGCTGTGCATACACATTTTTCATAATACTTACTCTGACACTTTTCTTCGTCGGCGGCATAATGGCTCTTCTGAAAACGGATCCGATTGTGACAAGAACCGCAATCATCTGGCTATCAGCCATCATTTACGGCATATACATATTCAGGAAAACACAAATTTTTACATCTTCATGCTCTATTTTCAGAGGATTTTTGTACCTTTGCGGCCTTGAAATTTTCCCGACTGGAGTTTTGATCGCTTCAGCGTTAATATTATAGGTTAGAATGAGTGTAATGAAAATCCTGATTTCCCAGCAGCAGCCGATGACGGCTTCGCCATATACCAGCATTGCAGAAAAGTTCGGAGTCGAGTTCGACTTCAAGCCGTTCTTCAAGATAGAACCCCTGACTTCCAGGGAGTTCCGCTCGCAAAGAATCAATATTCTTGACCATACTGCAATCGTTTTCTCTGCGAGATCAACCATTGACGCATTCTTCCAACTTTGCGAAGAACTCCGTGTGAAGGTGCCTGAAACAATGAAGTATTTCTGCACTACTGAAGCAGTTGCAAACTATCTGCAGAAACACATCGTATATCGCAAAAGAAAGATTTTCTTCGGTGACGGAAAGCCTGATTCTATAATAGGCCTGATCGGCTCAAAGCACAAAGGTGAGAAATTCCTTATCGCAACGGCGGAATCCTCATCAAAGGATGCCGTGACCAGAGCATTCGAGACCCAGAAGTTCGATTTCGAGACTGCCGTATTCGTAAAGCCTGTGCCGCAGGACCTTAAGGATACGGACCTTCACTCATACGACCTCATTGTCTTCTTCAACCCTGCTGACGTGAAGTCTCTCTATGAAAATCAGCCTGATTTCACTCAGGGTGACATCAAGTTCGTATCTTATGGCAGATCGGTTGTTGGAGCAATGGAAGAGGCAGGCCTCAAGATCGAGATTTCAGCACCGACTGTAGAAGCGCCTTCTGTAGCCAAGGCACTCGAACTATACCTGTCAAGAAACTAAAGTGGACATCCTGACCAGAAATACTCTTCCCAAAAAAGAAAAATTGTGCGGCAAGACCAACATTTCCATGTTCCTGGCAAAAGGGAAACATGGCAGTGTGGGTGATTTGCGCTATCTTTTCAGGACCGAGACAGGAAACGAGTACAACAGGATAATGATTTCAGTCCCAAAGAAACTGTTCAAGAGGGCGGTGAAGCGCAATCTTCTCAAAAGACGTATCCGGGAAAGTTACAGAAAGCAGAAGCACGACCTGACCGTCCAAAGCGGTCTTGACCTGTTCTTCATATACAGCACAAAGGAGATCCTGAGTTACGAACAGATCCACGCCGCAGTAGGACAGATCATATCTAAGATAAATGAAAGAAACTCTTAAGAAAATCGCAGTCGCTCCGTTCGTGTTTCTGATAAGATTCTATCAGGTCTGCATCTCACCATTGAAACCGGCTTCATGCAGATTTACCCCCACATGTTCACAATATGCGCTCGAAGCATTCAGAAAACACGGACCTTTCAAAGGATTTTATCTCACGGTCAGAAGGCTTTTAAGGTGTCATCCTTGGGGCGGTCACGGATATGATCCTGTGCCATAAAAAAGAGAAAAACCGCATTTCAAGGCCTTACAACGGGTAAAACAACAACAAAAACAACAGAAGTAACAACCAGAAGAAGAAGTTTTATAACGACCTTTGCTTCCGGTTAAGAATCTTATTCGTCTCTTTCCGCAAGTCCACTCTCAAAATGTGTGTGCAATTCCAAATCATAGGACTGGCGGAAGAAACTCTCCGAAAGGGGAATAAAAAAAGGGAAGCCGTGACGGTTTCCCTTTTTTTATATCCAAATGCAAGGCCTGAACCTTTAGTCAAGTTTCAAGACAGCCATGAAGGCACTCTGAGGGACCTCGACCGTTCCGATCTGACGCATCCTCTTCTTACCCTGCTTCTGTTTTTCAAGAAGTTTTCTCTTACGTGAGATGTCACCTCCGTAACATTTTGCAGTCACGTCCTTACGCACGGCCTTTACTGTCTCACGGGCGATGATCTTCGCTCCGACAGCCGCCTGAATCGCAATATCGAACTGCTGGCGAGGGATGAGTTCCTTCAGTTTCTCACACATCCTGCGTCCGAAGTCATAAGCATGGTCCGCATGGATCAGTGAAGAAAGTGCATCAGCCTGATCACCGTTGAGAAGGATGTCAAGTTTCACGAGTTTTGCCTCCTTGAAGCCGATGACATGATAGTCGAACGAAGCGTAACCCTTTGATATTGACTTGAGTTTGTCATAGAAGTCAAAGACGATCTCCGACAGAGGCATTTCATATGTAAGTTCAAGACGGTCAGCCGTCAGATAATGCTGATTGATGAGCACTCCCCTCTTGTCGAGACAGAGTTTCATGATAGGGCCGTAATAATCCGCCCTTGAAATGACCTGTGCCCTGATGTATGGCTCCTCGATCTTGTCAATGAGGGTCGGTGCAGGGAGTCCGGAAGGATTATGCACATCGAGGACCTCGCCCTGAGTGGTATAAACCTTATAAGACACGTTAGGGACAGTCGTGATGACATCCATGTTGAACTCTCTGAAAAGGCGTTCCTGAACGATCTCCAGATGGAGAAGGCCGAGGAATCCGCAACGGAAACCGAATCCGAGGGCAAGAGAAGACTCTGGCTCGAATACGAAAGAAGCGTCATTCAACTGGAACTTCTCAAGCGATGCACGAAGTTCCTCATACTGGTCTGTCTCAACAGGATACATACCTGCAAAGACCATCGGCTTCACCTCCTCGAAACCGGCGATCGCCTCCTGGCAAGGACGGTTCAGATGAGTGATGGTGTCACCTACCTTCACTTCGACGGCAGACTTGATTCCTGAAATGATATAACCTACACTTCCGCAAGGAATCTCGTCTCGCGGATGCATCTTCATCTTGAGGACACCGATTTCATCCGCCTCGTATTCCTTGCCTGTATTGAAGAACTTGACCTTGTCGCCCTTTCTGATGGAACCGTTCACCACCTTGAAATATGCGATGATACCTCTGAAAGAATTGAATACCGAGTCGAAGATAAGGGCCTGGAACGGAGCATCGGGATCTCCTGCGGGGGCCGGAATCCTCTCGATGATTGCATCCAGGATATCCTTCACACCCTCACCGGTCTTCGCGGAAGCCAGAAGGATATCTTCCGGTTCGCAGCCTATAAGGTCCACCACCTGGTCTGTCACCACATCAACCATCGCCGACTCCACATCGATCTTGTTCAGCACCGGAATGATTTCCAGATCATGCTCGATCGCAAGGTACAGATTGGAAATGGTCTGCGCCTGTATTCCCTGAGTAGCATCAACCACGAGCAGTGCACCCTCGCATGATGCGATCGCACGAGACACCTCATACGAAAAGTCAACGTGGCCCGGAGTGTCGATCAGATTGAGAGTATATTTCTCACCCTTGTAAGTATAATCCATCTGGATCGCATGGCTCTTGATGGTGATGCCCTTCTCCTTCTCAAGGTCCATCGAATCAAGGACCTGATTCTCCATGTCACGCGCATTCAGAGTATCAGTCACCTCCAGCATTCTGTCAGCCAGAGTACTCTTTCCATGGTCGATATGCGCAATGATGCAAAAGTTTCTTGTGTTCTTCATCTATAAGTGTATAATCGGTGCAAAGATAGAACAAATTTCGTACATTTGCTTTTAATCCTTTGTTGTTTTTAAGTGTCTGATAAAAGGTGACGGATAAGGAAATCATAGAACTTTACAACTGCGGCAGGCGGGAAGAATCTTTCAGAGGCATTGTTGATGCCTATACTGAAAGACTTTATTGGCATGTACGCAGATTTCTTTGCTCCCATGAGGACACAAATGACCTTCTGCAGGAAATATTCATCAAGATCTGGACAGCTCTGGAATCATTCAGAGGAGAATCCCGCCTTTACACCTGGATATACAGGATCGCGACAAACGAGGTCCTCAATCATCTCCGCAGACAGAAGTTCAGGTCTTATCTGTCGTTCGAATCCGCCTCTGCCGCGTTAGGGAAGAAAATTGACGAAGATCCTTATTTCAACGGAAACGACCTTCAGAGAGAACTGCACAAGTCGATCCAGAGACTGCCGGAAAAGCAGAGGATCGTATTCAATCTCCGATACTTCGATGAACTTAAATACGAAGAGATTTCCGAAATAACCGGGACATCGGTCGGTGCATTGAAAGCCTCCTATCACCATGCCTATAACAAGATCAAGGACGACCTGCAGAAAATATTTTAAACATTTGACAGAGAAATATAAACCTTTCACATAGAATTGTGTCTAAATGACAGTATGAAACAGAACGATAAAGACATATTGGCCGGCCGCACGGATCTCAAGGAAATGCCGTACAGCGTTCCCGAGAGGTATTTTGAAGATTTCCGGTCGCAGATGAAGCCGACTTCGGCCAAGGAGAACAGTCTGTACATGCGACTGGCTCCATACATGGCAATGGCAGCGATGTTCATCCTCCTGGTCACCGGCGGCACATTCCTGCTCAGACATGCCACTCCTGAAGAAGAATTCACTCAGGAAGACTTCATATTATTCTCAGACAATCTCACCAACACGATCTACTACGACACGACCGAGCATATAGCGGACGCTGAGATTGCAGATGAAGAAATAATAGAATACCTGATTTATAGCGGCATAAGCGCCGAAGAAATAGAGAACTCTAAATAATCAAGACATGAGAAAGTTTTTTTGCATCACATTCATAATGTCAATGCTGCTCTGTTCCATGACAGCATCGGCCCACAAGAACTGCAACCAGGACTGGAAGCAGAAGATGATGAGCGAAAAGATCGCCTTCCTGACTGCAGAAATGGATCTGACACCTGAAGAAGCACAGGCATTCTGGCCAGTATACAATGAGGTCAACAAGAAAAATGATGAAGCCATGCATAAGGTTTTCAGTGCATTCAAAGCATTGGAACAGGCGTTGAACGATGGAAAATCAGAGAAGGAAGTCCAGAAACTGCTTGACGAATATCTCAAGGCACTGGACATGCAGAAAGAAGCAAACAAGGAGGCTGCTGACAAGTACAAGAAAGTTCTTCCTGCAGAAAAGGTTGCCAGGCTGTATGTCGGAGAGGAAAGATTCAGAAGACAGCACATCCGCAGACTGCACAGCAAGCAGGGTGAAGGCAAGTGACGTCAGGCGAAAAGATAAAACTCATGTGTGAGGGAAAGATACTCTTGGGTATACTTTCCCTCATTCTGTATTGTAAGGATGAAGTCCTCAGGCTCAGCACATCTGCTGCGTGAGAATTCAGCCACAATACGCGACGGATCCTTTCTCGGAACCGTCCTGACACGCATTACACGGAAAAGATGGAAACCGCACATTCTCGCATATCGTGTAAGTGCTGCCTCCTGATCGGCAGGAAGAACCAGTGATACGCGGCCCTCCTCCGAGAGTCTGTCCTTGGCAAATTCGAATATATCCCGATATGAAAGGCCTTCCGAAGTATGTCTGGCCGTGCTTTTCCTTTCATCTGGAGCGGTAAGGGAATCCTCGAAATACGGAGGATTGGAAAAGATAAGATCATATGAACAATCTGACTGTCGTGCAAAATCCTGCAAGGAAAGATTATAGGCATATAACCGATCCGGCCAAGGAGAAGACTTGAAATTCATCCCTGCCTCACTCGCAGAAGGTTCATCAACATCAATTGCATCAATCACAACCTCATTCCCGGCAATCATTGCGTCATTCCCGACTATCATTCCCTCATTCCCGGCAATCATTGCGTCATTCCCTGCTATCATTGTGTCATTCCCGGCTATCATTGCGTCATTCCCGGCCCGACCGGGAATCCCCTCCACTCTCTGAGCCGCCATCAATGCAATGGTCCCCGTTCCGGTACCTATATCCAGAAGCCTTCTGTCACCCGCCTTTATGGTCATGGCAGCCCCTAGCAGCACGCCGTCGGTATTCACCTTCATCGCACTGCGTTCATTTACAACTTTGAACTTCTTGAACTGGAAAACACTCATCCCGCTTCCTCTATTCAACAGAAACAAATTGACCGTCAACCATATAAAGCGACCTGTCGCACATTTCAGCCAGACCCGGATCATGAGTCACGATGACGATAGTCTGACCATATTTGTCCCTCAATTCGAAGAAAAGCCTGTGCAGTTCTTCCTTTGTCTTGGAGTCAAGATTGCCTGAAGGCTCATCAGCAAAAAGAACGGACGGATTGTTTATCAGAGCACGGGCAATGGCAACCCTCTGCTGCTCACCTCCGGAAAGTTCTGATGGCTTGTGATGATGACGCTCGGACAGGCCGAGATCGGACAGAAGGGATTTTGCAGCCTCTTCCGCATCCTTTTTAGACCGCCCTGCGATGAACGCCGGAATCATTACATTCTCCAGAGCGGTAAACTCCGGAAGAAGGTGATGGAACTGGAACACGAATCCGATCTTGCGGTTACGGAACTCCGACAGGGCGTCTCCCTTAAGTTTGAGGACGTCCGTTCCATCTATCACGAGAGTACCGCTGTCAGGAGTTGAAAGAGTGCCTAGAATCTGCAACAAGGTTGTCTTGCCTGCACCGGACGCGCCCATGATAGACACGACCTCAGATTTTCCTACTTCCAGATCGACTCCTTTCAGCACCTTCAGCGGGCCGAATGACTTCTCTATTCCTTTTGCCTGTATCATCCTGCTGATGTTTTAAAAGCACAAATATTGCCCATTTTGTGCTTTGGACTGCATTTTTCTAGTTTAAAAGCACAAAAACGACCTTTTTTATGCTTCTGACTGACAAAAATAGTAAATAAGAACCGAATATGATGGTTATAGATACAAAAAAAGGCCAATCCGAAGATCAGCCTTTGTAAGTCGGGGTACTGTGACTCGAACACAGGACCCTCTGGTCCCAAACCAGATGCGCTAGCCAACTGCGCCACACCCCGATTATGGTTTCCCTTTCATTTGGGACTGCAAATATAGGCACAAAAAATAAAAGTGCAAAACTTTTTTGAAAAATTTTGCACTTTTTTGTTTTTCAGACCCTCATTTCGGGACTTTCCTGCTGCCGTTGGCTCGCTGCAAAAGCCTGCAGGGCTGTTTGCCGATCGCTCACGACTCCTCTGAATGAGGATTTCTGTCATAGCCGGCTCAACCGGCTATCCCTTTTAGAGATTAGGATTCAAAGTCTTCCACTCTGCAACTGGCGGGATGATGCCGAGGTTGATGATCTCATCACGCATAACCTGGAGGTGTGCGTAAGATGCATCAAGAGCAGCAATTTCCTCTGCCGAGCCTTCAACTTCACCGAAGTGAACACCTGTTGCATCGATTACTGTAGGCATAGCCATGAGAACATTCTGATACTTCTCAGTGTTCACATAG
This sequence comes from Candidatus Cryptobacteroides sp., assembly GCA_045539115.1. Lineage (GTDB taxonomy): Bacteria > Bacteroidota > Bacteroidia > Bacteroidales > UBA932 > Cryptobacteroides. Next base: position 13,506 of record JAZQES010000084.1, read on the forward strand.
CATCCAGCAGGCCAATGGAACTCTGGGCCACCCATTGCAGCCTGAATCATGAGAACTGACTGATAAGCAGGGCTCTGGAATGAAGAACGGCCACGGAGTTTGATGATGTTCGAACCACCCTGGATAGTAGCATGCTTGATCTCAGCCCATCTTTCCTCAGGAATGTTGTACTCTGCGAGAGGCTTGCCGTCAACTGTAATCTTAGATGCGAAAACAGCCATTGCCTCACCGTGTCCACCGTAAGTACGGGCATTCTCAACCTTGTACTGAGGTACGCCGAGTTCCTTTGCGATTGCTGACTGAAGACGAGTAGAGTCGAGAGCAGCAAGTGAAGTAAGTTGGCTTGGCTTGAGACCTGAACGGATGAGAGCGGTAAGAGCAGTCACGTCAGCAGGGTTGAAGATGACAACCACGTGGTTTACATCAGGGCAATACTTCTTGATGTTGTCACCGAATTCAGCAGCGATCTGGCAGTTACCCTTAAGGAGGTCCTCACGGGTCATGCCTTCCTTACGTGGAGCACCACCTGAAGAGATGATATACTTTGCACCTGTGAAAGCAACTTCAGGATCAGTTGTCCATGTGATGTTGGCACCCTCGAATGCGCAGTGATAGAGTTCCTCTGCCACACCGTTTACGCCTGGACCATAAATGTCATAAAGGCAGATGTTTGGAGTAAGACCGAGCATGAGAGCAGTCTGAGCCATGTTAGAACCGATAGCGCCACCGGCACCTACGATCACGAGTTTGTCATTAGTCAAAAATTCCATAATAAATCTATAATGTTAACATTTAGTTTTCAAATCTTGGCAAATATAACAATTTAAACGGTATTCCGATTAAAAATAATCAATTCTTTAGCATCCGGTGCCGGAAATATGAAGCACTGCCATATCGCTTCGGGTGCCGATACGGAAAGGAGGCCCCCAAAGTGACAGACCGCTGGAAACGAAGATATGGGCATGAGACCACTTACGGTATCCATGACTCTGCTCATAAAGTGCGTCTGTAAGCCAGTTCAGAGGCCATATCTGGCCACGATGCGTATGACCGCTGAACTGTATGTCCACGCCAAGAGAATCGGACTGAGCCAGGCAGTAAGGCTGATGGTCGAGTACAAATACGGGCTTTGACATATCCGCACCGGCAAGAAGCGTATCAAGCGACAGACGGTTCCCGTTGGAACGGTCGTCACGTCCCACCAATTGAAGTCCTCCTGGCAAGGCCGCAATACTATCCCGCAGCATGGTAATCCGCGTGCCGGAAACGAAGGCTTCACAGGCATCTATGCCGCTGATATATTCATGATTTCCCGGAACCATATATATCCCGTCAGGAGCATCTATGGAGTCCAGAATCTCCGCAAAAGGGGCATTCAGAAGAGGCTGCACACTATTGTCTATCAGATCGCCAGCGACAACAACCACATCAGGATTCTGGCTGTTGATCAGTCTGACATATTTCCTCAATGCCTTCACCCCCGTACCATGACCCAGATGTACGTCACTTACTGCAACGACCGTCATATCTTCCATCGGCTTGTCAAGGACTATTTCCAGTCTTTCCACTTTCGGATGAAGATATATGACATATCCTGCGGCAAGTATACAGACGGCAAGAGGGGCAGCATATTTCAGTCCCGGACCAAGAGCAGGCCAGATTATCCTTGCAACATCAAACGCTGCAAGAAGAATGACGCAATAAAGCAGAAAGACCATCCATATCGAGCCCGTCATATATAATAATCTGAGCAGCAAGTCGCTGAGGCCGGCATCGCGAAGGGCAAGGGAGATGAACATGGAGAATGCAGCGGTCCAGAAAAGAACGGATACCACGACTTTGGACCACAGGGGCAAAGTCGATATAAGTTGGAGTGTCCTCCAGTAAAGATAGCCGTTGCCTGCAAGGTAAATGACCGGCAGGATGGCAAAAAGAATCTTGAACATAAAACTAACCTTACGATGCAAATTTACTGTAATTTTCATTAAATATCACATATCGGACCCGGACAGCAGAACATGACGGAATAAAATAATTTTCAGAAATCAAAAGTCTTTACTATCTTTGCGACCTAATTATTAGACATTTAGACAGTGGAACCTCCCAGTCCTATAGTTAAAGATCAGAATATCAAGGCGGATCAGAAGTCTGACGATCCGTTGTCCAACAATTTATATATGATTATGGGCGGCACTTCTGACGAAAGTCAGGAGGTGTTTTCTGTGTGTGCATGGTCTGCACGCACGGGATTGTCGTATATAGGCACACCAAGTTCCACACTTTCATAGAACATTATTGATATATGGCACTATATTTAAGAAAGAAACTTGAAAACAAGGCGGAAATCGCCGTATGGCAGGTCACGGAGACCGAAGAAGAACTACGCGATCTTGTGTCGGTACCTACTGACGAACTCGAAGAGATCTCGCTTTTCAGGAATGAAAGCCACAGAAGACAGAAACTTGCAGTAAGAGCCCTCCTGAACGAGGTGTTCGAGGACAAGATGTACCTTAATCATCACGACAATGGCAAGCCATATCTTGAGAACTGCGTAACCAACATAAGCATCACTCATACTGACAAATATGTCGCCATCATCATCAGTGACGATGATGAACTCGGAATCGACATCGAGTCACTCGAAAGGGATTTCTCTGCAGTAGAGAAGAAGGCACTCTCCGAAGATGAGATCGACGATCTGGAGAAGGAGAAGAGAAACGAGCAACTGGCCATATATTGGTGTGCGAAAGAGGCTATCTTCAAGAGAATGTCTCAGAACAGGGTGGACTTCGCCGAGCAGATTGAAGTGGAGAAATTCAATGTCCGCAAGGAAGGCGAACTCGAGGCCACATTCATCCACAAGGACGAACATGAAGAGGACTTCGAACTCGAATATATGATTTTCGACAGCCACGTGCTTGTGTGGCTGGTAGGATAATCCATTTTTTATCCGCATTTTGTAAAATTTCAGATAAATTTATGAAACAGAATCGCCTGTAGAACTCCATCTACAGGCGATTTTCTTATTTACCCGCACACTTTTTCATTACACGGATATTCTTCCTGAACTTTATGAACAACCCTCCCGCGGTCTGATGACTTCGGGAGGGTTGCTTAAACAATCCGTACAATAGATTATACGATCGGCATGTCTTCTACATCACCTGTCCAGTTCAGAGTAAACATCATTCCCGGATAATCCGAATGATCTTCCGAACGAAGAAGATTGATATTGAATGTGTATTTGCCATCCTTGATCACAACGATACACGAGCCGCTTACAAAGGTTCCGTTTTCGTTATTGTACATTACCTGCTCAGTATATTCAGAATCAAGTTTCGGAGCCGATGCTTCACTATCACCTAACGGATAAGTACCTGCCGGAACATAGTCGCTTGATTGTGACAAGACGAAGTTCAATGCAATATTGCTTGTATTACCGACATTATCGACGAAATAGAATCTAACGACATGATCCTTTCCATTATTACCCATATAACTCCTTCCTACTTTTGTAGGATTTATGGTATAAGAAGGAATCGCCGTATTTATCAGGAACTCAAGCTTTGATGACAATGTCTTTATATCACCGTTCTGAGCCGCTGCTACTACAAAATACTCACCATCCTCAAGATTTTCTACAGTAACGGTAGTTGCTTCTGTTGCAGAAACCTCTGTTCCCGTAGAAAGTACATCGGCAACTGATGCTGCAGATCCTTTTGCATAAACCTTATACGCACACTTCTGCGCATCGGATGGAGTGATTGTAAATGTGTAGGTATCAGCTTCGACTGAACCATTTGAAAGGACTGCAGAAGGCTCTGCAGGCTTAACCAAAGTTGTCATCTCTACTGGTGAGGATGTGACTATATTATCTTCTGCCATGGCAGCGGCAATAATCACATAAATTGTATTATCCTTCAGACCGGTAGCCGTTGCAGATACTGAAGTATTAGCAAAAACAGACTTTCCCTTTGACATGATATCTGTGCCGGTAGGAAGAGTTTTTCCCTTCTCGACACACATCCAAGCGCAACTTTCTGCATTCTCAGAAGTTACGTTAAATGTAAGTTCGGTAACATCTGCTGTTCCTTCTGTTACAGAAACCTTGGTTTTAACAGGATCAGGAGTTACTTCGCCGCATGCAAAGAGCATGAATGCGGCGAAGGCTCCCATCATCAGATTTATTGATTTCCTCATTGCAACCATAGTTATTAATTTGCTGTCGTTGCATGAAGCTGGTTAAGGTCGCAGCTGTAAGATAATGGAGCACCCATCACAATCTTGACGTAGCGGCAATGAACAACATCAAAGAATTCAACAATGAGATGCAACTGTGTAAACTCGTTGAAGTACTCTCCTGCATCAGTGTAGTTCTCTCCATCTTCACTGTAGTACAGCGAAACAGACTTGGCAGCATAACTGATAGACCAGTCAAACTCAACTCCGAAAGACTTCAGGTCATACATAGCACCCATATCCACAATGATTGCGTCACCTGTTGGGATTGTCCTGTAACCTGAACTGCTTGTTGCTGTCCTGGTGATATCATCTCCATTGTGTGTTACAGTCCAGCCAGACCTGTCGACCTCAGTACCCACATAATCCTTGACTACGCGACCGACTACCTCAGTTACATTGTAGAACAGATAGAAGGTAGCCTTCTCACTCTTAGTCAATGAACCGGTGAAATCAGTAATTGTAATCGGAAGAATGTAAGTCTTTGTGCCTTTCTCCATAAGGTCTTCATGAAGATCATGAGAAATTCTGAGAGTATCAGCACTGACATATTCTCCTTTCTTGAGAGTAATGTTGAGATCTTGGATATCAATTCCGGTCAAAAGTTCATAATCTGTTCCGTTAGCCTCATTATATGCAGCAACGAGAGACTCGTCTGAATCAATTGTTACCTTGACATCCTGCGGTGCAGCCTTAGTAGAGCGTACCTCAACCACAAGTTTCTGCTCCTCTTCAAATGGCTGAACATATCCTCCTGCAGCTGTAAAGAGAGCATTGAAAGTATTCAGACCAGGAGCCTTCAAATAGACGAAGTTAGTCGCATACGGATCAACCGCAACTTCCTCCTTCTGCACGCAGCCGGCAAGAAGCGCAACTGCTGCGAAAGCGATCATCAATGATTTTATAATATTCTTCATATTTCTTCTTGTTATCTGAAATCATACTCAGTCCAAGCGACAGCCTGATCATTTGAACCGCCACCAGGAAGGCTTCCTATTACAGTATTATGGCCGTTGCCTGTAACGTCATTAAGTGTTGTTGTTCCTGGACCCTCATTCATAGGAAGATACATGATAAGGTCTGGGTTGGTGTACTCAACCTCAGAACGCATGTTCTTAGCAATCTGGTCAGCAGTACGGGTAGTCTTCCAAAGACGTACCTGGCACATTTCAGCATAGTTAGGGAAGTACTGTGAACCAGAAGAGCACATCTGGAAGCGGTCGATCCACATAGGGCGGCCTGCACCGGTATTGAGAGTGTTGACTGCTACACCGTCCTGATAAAGGATAGATTCACCCTTGTTTCCATCGTAAGTGATTGCGAAATGATACCACCTGCCTGAAGTAAGAGCCTTGCCCTGAGTAGGGTTACCTGTATCGAACTGTCCGCCCATGGTCTTGATCTGGAGGAAACGGTGGTCATATGACCATCCGCTTGAATACACAAGGTCACCGAAACGGATATAAAGTTCACATCCTCTTGTACCGCTACCAGAGTTGATGATAGCCTGATTGTTGATGTTCAGACCCTGATCGACGCTATATTTACCGGTCATTCTTACCCACCACTCGAGAGTATAGTTCATAAGTTCATAATTCCAGTCCTCTGTAATAGGGGCAGCCTGCATTGCATTCTGATAAGCGAACTTAGGCACAAGTTGCTTGAGAGGCTTGACAAGTTGAACAATGAATTTCGATGACTCATCAGCAACCGGAACATCACCGTTGCTTGAAACCTTGATTGCGACAGCATACTGAGCACCCATTGTCTCGAATGGAAGAATGGTAATCTTTACAGGATCAGAGGCAACAGAACCTGCTGGAATCACAACAAGAGGCTGGACATCAATATTCTCAGCTTCTACATGTCTGAAGTTAGTGCCATATGTCTTGTTATACTTCTCAAGAACAGATGGATCCATACTGATGGTCACCTTCACATCCTTATCTAAAGCATGTGCAAGTCTCACCGAGAAGAGAACTTCAGTAGATTCTTCTCCCATCAGTGTAGAAGTGATACGACCGTTGGCTGCATCACTGATGTAGACCATATTGTCGATTGTCTGAAGCGGTGCATCCTGACAGCTGAAAAGAGCTGAAGAAAGCAAAGCGAGGACAAATATCTTTATTGTTTTTTTCATTGTCTTTGGTTATTTAAGAATTGGTGGGTTCATGATAGAGATCGCCTTGCGGACATGAGGATACTCGCAGTTAGCCTGAACACCAAGATCCTGAACTTCCTCAGCACTTGCATCAGGATAGTCATACTCGATGTGGTATGCTCCCAGACCTGCATGCTCAAGGCCGAAAGATGGCACCCAAGTAGCCTGCTCAAGGAAATAGTGCTTGTCAACAGCACGTTCGAATGTAGCGGTAGTAATGGACTTCCTGAACACTTCCTCAAACAGATGTGGCTTATACGCCCTTACACTTGATCCACTTGTATAGAAGAAGTTGTCGAGACCGCTATGACCGAGTTCATAAGTCTGCCAGATGAAGTACTGTGTACCTTTGACAACATCATCTGAAATCATGTCGTAATAACTGAGCCATCCTGTACCACCTGGGATATCGATATTGAGGTGACGTCCTTCCTTAGCGAATTCCTCGATGAGAGTACGGAAGAATGTATTGATGAGAGATGTGTCAGATCTGTCACAAAGGTCTCCCGTTGCCTCCATGTCGTAGTCATAACCGTCGATGTCATACTTGCTGCAAGTGTCTGCAAGAGCCTTTGCGAACTTCACTGTAGCTGCAAGTTTCGACTCACGTGTACCGTCCTCGAATCCCCAGAATTTTGCTCTCCACTGAGAACTTGAAAGGCCAAGTGAATCTCTATAGATCACCTCACCGTTTTCTACCATATGGTCTGGAGTAAGACCTTCACCTATGTCACGTGCAGTCCAGCAGAGGTATGCCCTTCCGCCGCGCTCCTGGAATGCCTTGAGATCCTTCTGCTGTGCCTCGTTGAGGTCACCGTAGCAGAGCCAGAGGCTCACAAAGTCAACACTGTCTGGAAGACCCATAAGGGAGTTACCCATGGAACCGCCCTCACCGGCCCAGTTACCGAACCATCCGAACATAAGTTTGTGAGGTGACTTGAAATAGTCATTGAAGTGGTTCTTATAGGATTCTGTCGGAGGTACATAATAGTCCTCTGCCTCCGGCTGGGTCCACTTGCTGCAAGATGTACCCAAGATACCGAACGTGAAGAAAAGTCCAAGTACGGCACCGAACAATATATTCTTAGTATTTTTCATATTCTTCATGCAGGATTAAATTATTTTGCCCACCAGAGGTCTGTTGAACCGGTATCAGGACCGCCAAGAAGGCTTACAGCCGCCTCAACATTAGTTGGGTTTGTATTATACTCACTCTGTGAATAAGGAATTCTTCTCATTCCACCTTCATTTGTAACACCGTCAGTGTTTCTGTTGCTTACAACAGGGAACATCTTAGGATAACCTGTACGACGGAAGTCTGCCCATCTTTCCCATCCGTTAGGGAATGAAGCGATCCACTTCTGAACAAGGATTCTCTCAAGATTTGCCTCATTTGAACCTTCTTGCCACTTAGGGCATACAGATGAAACGGCTGCAATGTTATTTGTAGTCCTGTATGGATCCTCGTAATCAGCAGGAACAGCCTCGCTTGAGAGGTAGTCACCGAGTTGTACGCCACGTTCCTCCATTGAAACAGCAACACCCTGCTCATAGAGACTCTGTGCTGTGTCACCCATATTCCAACCCTTGAGAGCACCCTCGGCACGAAGGAAATAAACCTCAGAAGCAGGCATGATAAGAAGCTTGTCAGAAGCTGCGATTGCAGTTGCAGAGAACTTCTGGTATTCAGCCATGGAAGCCTCTGACTGGTAGATACCGTTACGTACACCTACATATCCGATACCGTTACCCTCTGCATTTGTATATGTTGCAGGCTTTGCGTACTTCTCAAGACGTGGGTCATTGTAACCACCGAGGTAAGAAGTGATGTTGGCACTGAGACGAATCTCACCACCATTCCACTCGACCTCAGCACGATAGTATGGATTCATACCGTCGTTGAATGAACTCCATGCTGCATCTGAAGCTGCAGTCAACACACCGAATGCATGAGATACAGCCTCTTCTGCCTTCTGCTGTGCAAGAGTTGCGTCTGCATTGCTGATACGCATAGCCATACGGAGTTTGAGAGAGTTTGCAAACTTCACCCACTTTGTGAAGTCAGCGTTATAAACAACGTCATACTCTGCAAGAATCGAAGTATCCTCACCGCTGGCAGCCACAGGAGTAAGTCCGTCAATAGCCGCGTCAAGGTCTGCGAACAAAGCGTTATAAAGGTCAGCCTCCGAATCATAAGCTACAGCCATTTCTCCGTCCTTTACCTGAGTATAAGGAACCGGGCCATAAGCACTTGAAAGAAGGAATGTACCATATACACGGAGAAGTTGTGCCCAGTGATAAACGACACCTGTTTCCTCTGTATTCTTTGCAATTTCAAAGAAACTGGTATAGATCTGAGGCATCATTGTATCAAACATGTAGCCTACCCAACCGATTCTTGGATTATAAGTGTAGAAATTACCTGAATTTCCCCACAAAGCGATACAAGCGATATGTCCGCCATACTCAGAATTGATCATATGGTCGATCATCTGAGAGTCATTCTGCTGTCCTTGTACAAGCACACGCTGCATATTATAGACCGCAGTACCTACGAGGGCATTGTCGCCCTTCATCTGGTCTCTTGTCGCCGCAGCTGGATCAGTATTGTAATCCTCGAACTTTCCGGTACAGCCGGCAAGCACAGATGCCATCAGGCAAGAAGCTGCTATAAATTTAAATATCTTTTTCATTGTCTATCGGCTTAGAAAGAAAGTTTAACATTGAAACCGAGGTTCCTTGTACTTGGAGTCATGAAGTAGTCAACTCCCTGATAGAAGTTGCTTGAAACTGAAGATGCTGCCTCAGGATCGAACGGAGCCTTGCAGTAGATCATCCAGAGGTTCTTTCCAGTAAGACCTACAGTAAGGCCAACCTTTTCCTTGAACCACTTCTTAGGAAGATCATAACTGAGGCTGAGCTCAGAAAGTCTTACGTTTGTTGCATCGTACATATAATATGTACCAGGCATTGTAGAGATAGTCTCATAGTAGTTCTGAGCGTTCACAATTCTGTTGTACTGAATCTGGATACCACCATTTTCACGAGCATCTGCAGAAACCTGTGACACACCGTATCTGTCGAGCATTGCCTGAGTATCAGAAACAACGAGACCGCCGAAACGTCCTGTGAACTGGATATTGAGGGTCACTCCTGCATATGAAAGGCTTGTATTCCAACCTGCATGGAACTTAGGAAGTGTAGAACCGATCTTTGTCCACTCGCCTGTATCCTCCATTACTACTTCACCCATACCATTCTGCCAGATGTAGCCGTTAGGTGACTGGCGGAGTCTGTATCTTGTATAGAGGTCACCCATTGTACCACCTTCTGTAAGACGGATCTGAGGACCACCTGAGATGCCAAGGGTACCCTTGTCAAGATATCCGTTCTGCATAGCATCCTCTGCAAGTTGGATGGTCTTGTTCTGGTTGTGTGTAACTGTAAAGTTGGTCGAGAAACGAACCTTGTCATCTGCATATGAATCAGTATAACCGAGAGCAACCTCGATACCGGCATTCTGCACGTTACCAGCCTGGATTGGCTTGTTGGTGTAACCTGTTGAAGCTGATACAGGTACATAGAATGTCTGGTTAAATGTATTAGCCTTGTACCAAGTGAAGTCGAGGTTAATCTTACCCTCTACGAACTTCGCGTTGAGACCGAGTTCCCATGAACGGGTCTTCTCAGGCTTGAGTGATGGATTGAACATTGTAGATGTTCTTCCGTAGGTGTCAGTCTGCTCGTTATATACATACTGCTCGAGAGTAAGGAATCTTGAAGGAGCCGAACCTACCTCTGACCATGAAGCACGTACCTTAAGATAAGGAAGAGCCACCGGAGCATCAAAGAGTTCACTTACTACGAATGAAAGACCTGCTGATGGATAGAAGAATGACATCTGGTCTGTATAAGCGAGTTTAGAGTCCCAGTCATTACGTCCTGTAAGAGTGAGATAAAGCATACGGTTCCAACCGAGTTCAGCACTTGCGAATACTGACTGAGTCTCTTCAGTCCATGAACCCTCATTTCTCTTTGAAATGTCCTTGTTGATGTTACCGTAATGGAAGAAGTTAGGAAGAGTCTTGAGACCACCGTTGAATGTAGTGCTTGAAGCATTTCTATTATCCACAGATGCACCGACGTTAACGTGGAGGCTCATCTTCTCCCAAGTCTTGCTGATGTTAGCGATGACGTCAGCATAAGTCGATCTGTCGTTCTGAGTGCTATGACCGTAGAAACCCTTCTTGCTACCCTCGGTAAATGTACCTGAAGTAGTAGCGTAGCGCTTCTGATAAGCATCCTGAACAGTGTTGTCCACTCTTACACGAGCGATGATGTTGAACCAGTCAGTGATGTCATACTTGAGGCTCGCATTGAGCATGTAACGCTGCTTCTTTACCTCATTTGTCATTCTATGGAGAATCCAGTATGGGTTCTGCATGTTCACGTCAGTAGAGAACTTAGAAGTAGGCCAATATTGCTCCATGATGTTACGTGTAGAGTTCCAACGCTCGTACATCTGAACCTCCTGGAAGTTCTCACCTCTTGGGAAGAGATAGAGTGATGGAAGCGGGTTGAAGTACTGACCGCCACCGATGAGGTTCTTGTTGTTCTGGATCACATACTGTGCACCGAGGTCGAGAGTAAGTTTGTCGTTAGCGAACTTCGAAGTGTTGCGGAACGAGAAGTTGTAACGGTTGTACTCACTTGTTGGAACGATACCTGTAGAGTTGGTAGTAGATACCGAAGCGTAAGTCTGGTTCTTCTCTGTACCTGTAGAGAATGTGAGACCGTTGATTACATCAACACCTGTATTGAAGAAGTCTGCAGGGTTGAAAGTGGTAGGATTCTCGAGCTTGCCGCCCCAGCTTGCATGCTGACCCTCAAGGTTTCCATATGTATTCTGGAAATCATACATCATGAGAGGATTAGAGAAACTTGTGTTGTTTGAGAAAGTAACCTTGGTCTTTCCAGCCTGACCCTTCTTTGTTGTAACGAGGATCACACCGTTTGCAGCCTGATAACCGTAAAGAGCGGCTGCCGAAGGACCTGTAAGGACAGATATGCTCTCGATGTCCTCAGGGTTGAGGTCGGCTACACCGTCAGAACCTGGTTGGTTACCCATTGTACCACCATCCTGGTTTCCTGAAGAAACGTTGAACATAGGAATACCGTCGATCACATAAAGGGCGTTGTTGTTCTTGTCGAGAGACTTCGAACCACGCATCACGACTCTGGCTGCAGCACCAGGACCTGCTGATGATGAGTTGATTACAACTCCGGCAACCTTACCGTTGAGTGAGTTGACGAAGTTCGCATCCTTCACTGCAGTAAGTTTATCTCCATCCACAGCCTGAACGTTGTAACTGAGGGCCTTCTGCTCACGCTTGATACCGAGAGCGGTAACGACAACCTCATTAAGAAGTTCAGAGTCCTCCTCAAGAGTGATTGTGTAAGGACCGGCATTTACTGCTGTGATTGTAACTGTCTTGAATCCGATACTTGAGATCTCGAGTATCGCACCCTGAGGTACAGTAAGTTGGAACTTTCCGTCAACATCCGTAATTGTTCCATTAAGAGTACCCTGCTCAAGGACACTTGCGCCGATGAGCGGAAGACCTGTCGCATCTACGACTGTTCCTTGAACAGTCACGACATTGGCTTCGTCAGACTGCTGAGACGGATAACCCCCCCCAGCATAGGCTGAAAGTGGCATCAGCATCAATGCCATTACAAAGCCACTCAATGCGCAGACTAATCTGCTTTTTGTGTGTTTAATCATACAATTGAGTTTTAATTATGTTTGGTTGTTAATGGTGTTTGATCATTATTAAAGAAATGGGTGTACAAACCCACTAGTTTTTAAGATTTTTTAAGATTCTCGGCTATCAATAACAGTTATTTAATTATACAGGCTACTTATGTTCAAATTAAGACAAATATACTAGATTTTTCTAATAATCCCACACTTTTGCTAAACTTTAGCGTATTTATGCGATTTTTTGACAGATTTATATGATTTTTTGACTGTTTCACAGAATTTTCCGTTTTCATTCACCTCGTATCGAAAAAACACGCTCTTTCTTCTATTTATAATTAATAAAATTTACAATTTTTATAACACCTTATAATCCAAATCCTTACACTTTCCACATTTTATTGTTGATAACTTTTTCAGTCCAAAGACTTGCTCTTCTATATGTATTTGGCTTATCTTTGTCTTTCTCATTTGAATCTTATCCTATATAATTATGGTAAAACACGTGGTGAAACGCGACGGTAGAGTCGTGATATTTGATAACAGAAAGATCGTAGACGCCATCCTTAAGGCTATGAATGTAACGGAAGAGGGTGAGGACATCGTGCTTGCCGCCGAGATCGCTTCCGCCATTTCCAAGATCAACGTCGACAACATGAGTGTAGAGGACATCCAGGACCAGGTGGAAAATGAACTCATGAACAGTCCGCGCAAGGAGGTTGCAAAGAAATACATTGCATACCGCAACCAGCGAAACCTTGCCCGCAAGGCGAAGTCACGCGAGATATTCCAGGAAATCATCGATGCCCAGGCAACCGAAATCACCCGTGAGAACGCAAACATGAATGCGGACACCCCTGCCGGCATGATGATGAAGTTCGCGTCGGAATCCACAAAATCATATGTGGACGAATGTCTTCTTTCCGAAGATGTCAAGGAGGCGGTGAAGAACAACTACATCCATATCCACGACAAGGACTACTACCCTACCAAGAGCCTTACCTGCATCCAGCATCCTCTCGACAAGATCCTTGAGGATGGATTCTTCGCAGGTCATGGCGAATCACGTCCGGCAAAGAGAATAGAGACAGCCAGTATCCTCGGATGTATTTCAATGGAAACCGTTCAGAACGAGATGCACGGAGGACAGGCCATTCCGGCATTCGACTTCTACATGGCCCCTTTCGTAAGGAAGACATTCCAGGAGGAACTCGACAAGATAGGTGAGATCAACGGTGAGAATTATTCACGTCTCTACGACGTACAGATAGACGACTACCTCAAGAGGGATCTTGTGGGAATACAGGGCGACGACCGCGTCATCCAGCATGCGATAAACATGACCGTCAGCCGTGTACATCAGTCTATGGAGGCATTCGTTCACAACATGAACTCGATCCACTCACGCGGAGGAAACCAGGTTGTGTTCAGTTCGATCAACTACGGAACCGATACATCTGCAGAAGGACGCTGCGTCATCCGCGAGATCCTCAACACTACTTATGAAGGAGTAGGAAACGGTTCGACCGCAATCTTCCCTATTCAGATCTGGAAGAAGAAACGCGGAGTTAGTTACCTGCCGGAAGACCGCAACTACGACCTCTATAAATTTGCATGCAAGGTGTCTGCACGCCGTTTCTTCCCTAACTTCGTGAACCTTGACGCACCGTTCAACCATCATGAACTCTGGAAGGCCGACGACCCGAAGAGATATCAGTACGAGGTGGCGACAATGGGTTGCCGTACACGAGTGTTCGAGAACAGATTCGGACCGAAGACTTCCATCGGACGAGGAAACCTCTCATTCACGACCATCAATATCGTGAAACTCGCCATCGAGTGCATGGGTATCGAGAACCAGGAAGACAGATACCATGAATTCTTCAAGAAACTCGACTGGGCACTTGAGATTGCCGCAAAGCAACTCAACGAAAGGTTCAACTTCCAGAAGACCGCTCTCAAGAAGCAGTTCCCTCTGCTCATGGGAGCCCTCTGGCTTGACAGCGAGAAACTTTCCGACAACGACACCATCGAATCCGTGATCAATCACGGAACACTCGGTATCGGCTTCATCGGACTTGCCGAGACCTTGATTGCCCTTACCGGAAAGCATCATGGCGAATCTCCTGAATCACAGGAACTCGGACTCCGCATTGTGACATTCATGAGAAGCAAGATCAACAAGTTCTGCGAGACATACAAACACAACTACAGCGTACTAGCAACTCCTGCGGAGGGCCTTGCAGGCCGTTTCACAAGAGGCGACAAGAAGAAATTCGGCATAATCCCGGGCGTTACGGACAAGGACTACTACACCAACTCCAACCATGTGCCTGTATATTATAAATGTACACCTAAGCACAAGGCGGAGATTGAAGGACCATACCATGCCCTTACCGGCGGCGGACATATCTTCTATGTGGAGATTGACGGAGACGCCACCCACAATCCTGAGGCCATCATGTCAATCGTGGATCTCATGGACAGATACGAAATCGGATACTGCTCGGTCAATCATAACCGCAACAGATGCATGGACTGCGGTTTCGAGAATGCAAAGGAGGGTCTCGCCGAATGTCCTCACTGCGGCGGACATAACATCGACAAACTCCAGCGTATCACAGGTTACCTCGTCGGAACCACAAGCCGCTGGAACAGCGGAAAACTTGCTGAACTGAAGGACCGTGTGGTACACGAATAGAGATCATTTATAAGGAACAACAGGGACGGTGCCGGGAACGGCATCGTCCTCTTCTTTTGTAAGATGAATGATGCGCTGGTTGGAACTGCCGCGGAAATGCAGTTCCGGGTCACGAAGTTCCGCCACAAACGGGCCGTCAACCAATGTATCTATATAAGGAAGAATCATGCTCAGACGCTCGTCTGCAAGGATCTCCTCATATGTGAATCCGGTATAGCACCATATATTCTTGCCGGTTTCCTCCTTTATCCTGCGCGCAAGTTCGGTGAATGCCTCGACCTGATAGAGGGGATCGCCACCGGAAAAGGTCACATCTGCAAATTCATCCGACTTCACGACATCAAGAAGTTCATCCACTGACATTTCCCTTCCTCCCAGAAAATCCCACGACTGAGGATTGTGGCAGCCCGGACAATGATGTCCGCAGCCGGCACAATATATAGAGGTCCTGAATCCGGGACCGTCAGCCATGGTCTCTTCCAATATATCGAGTATACGAAGTTTCATTTTACCTCACCTTTGATTCCGGCCGCTTCGAGATTCTTTTCCAGAGGAGCAGGACGAACATCATCCCATGACTTTATGGCATCATATGCTTCGCGGGAGCCATAATAAGCCTTGAACTTTTCAGGGTCATTCTCCACCCACCACTGGGTACCCATTCCCTTCTCATATGCAAAAGGCTTCATGAACATCTTCACCGCCCATGCAGGAGCCAGGAATGCAAGTTTGTAGAACCACGGAAGTTTCGATTTCATGGTCGCAAAGTATTCATCCACAGGCACATTGGCACGGAAATGAAGGATTTCGTCAAGTTTGTCCGCATCGGTGTACCACATGCCGTGGAAATTCTTAAGGGCAAACCACTGCGGTTCGAAGACTTTCTCCGGGCCAGGCAGTCCAAGGCCTTTCAGAAGACGGGTCTCAAACTCGTAATTAGTCATGCGGTACTGCTCGCCGCTGCTGATATTGTATGCCTTGTTCCAGAAACTCTCAGGGACCCAATCCTCACAAACCTGAGCAAGAAGACGACCGGAATCTTCTATGGTAGCCCATTCCAGAACACCTCCTACCGGTACATGGAAGGCAGTCGGATTCACCACTTTCAGGATTCCCGGATAGAGGATGCCGCTCTGACGCAGCGACACCCAGTTCTTCAGACCTGCACCAGCGAAAATTTGTTCCGAGCGGATCTTCGAGAGAGCATACATGTCATATTCCGCAGGAGTCTGAGGTTCATCGGCCGAACCCCAATGATGTGGCGGATTCCTGTCACCGTATTGAGCGACAGAGCCTATATATACTACTTTGATCTTGTCTGAATCCGGCTGGGCCATGACCGCCTTCGCCACATTCTCGGCAGCAGTCACATTGACCTTCAATGTCTTTTCGGGATAATAATCCGCCGCAGGAGAGACCATGCCTCCGACATGAAGCACATAATCAGCCCCTTTCACTCCTTCCAGGACATCCTCATATCTGGTAAGGTCGCCCCAGATCACGGTCACGGAAGGGTCTGAAGCATATCTGTCAAGCATCTTGTGATTCTTGGCGCTGTCACGTGCCAGAAGCCTTATGTCAAATCTTTCCTTTCTCGCATAGAGTTCCTGAAAGCCCGCCCAGCCCATATTACCGGTACCACCGGTCAAAAATACAGTCTTTTTCATATCAGTCTTATTTCAGCCAGTTCTCCGGATTCTGAGGCTTGTCTCCCTTCCACAATTCGAAATGGAGTTGAGTCTGTCCGTTGATGGTGTCTATGGTTCCCAATTCCTGGCCGGTCTTCACCTTGTCGCCTTCCTTTACCAGAAGGTCCTTCATATTGCAGTATAATGTGAAATAATTTCCATGCTTGACCATGACGCAATGGTTGAATCCCGGCATGACAAGAACCTGGGTCACGACTCCGTCAAACACCGATTTCACCAATGTACCCTTCGAAAGAGCCACATCAAATCCGTTGTTAGGCGGAAGTTCAAGATTGCGGTAGACAGGATGGTACTGCTTTCCGAAACGGTTCACAACCGGACCGTCAGCAGGCCATGGAAGTCTGCCCTTGTTCTTTGCAAATTCCGCATCCAACTTCACATCGACCTCTGTCTTCTTCTTTTTCGGGTCGTCCTTCTTCATGGACTGCGCGATGATGCGTGCAATCTCACGATTGAGGGCATTCACTTCCCTCTTCTTGTCCTGAAGTTGCTTCTGGTATTTTTTCCTGTCCTTCTGGAGACTCTTGACAACCTTGTCAGCCTTGGCCTCATCAGCACGGAGTTTTTCAAGTTCCTTCACACGCTCAGCCTTCAGAGATTCCGCCTCAGACTTAAGTACGGCCATCCTTTCCTTCTTCTGAACAAGTTCCGCCTGCATTTCCCTGATATCCTGAGCCTCCTTCTTCATGTGGCTCGAAAGATTCTTGAAATATCCGAAACGACGGAAAGCCTGGCCGAGATTGTCACTGGCGAACATATACATATACCACACACGGGCATCCCTGTTCTTGTAAGCGCTCAGCACCAGTCTTGAATAATGGGCGGTCAGGGTATCCACCCTTGCCTGAAGCCTGTTTATCTCCCTCTGTGCCAGATAGATACTGTCCGAATACTGCCTTATCCTGCGGTCAGCCTCCGTAACAAGAGCCTTTCTGTTGGAAATCTTCTTACGCACGAGAGTAAGGTCCGACAGCAAGGAATTGCTCTTGGAAGCATTCTCGGCAAGTTGACGGTCAATTATCGCGATCTCACGCTCGAGTCTAGCCTTCTTCTCCTCCTGGGCACGCGTATCCTGGGCATGCACCACGACAGAAGACATGACGAGCAGAAAGACTGATATTATTTTCAGAAACCTGGACATAGACGGCTACTTCTTTATGGATTGCTTGCGTTCCTTTATCCTTTTCTCCAGATCGGGAATGTCACCGTTGTTCTTCTGTAGTGCCAGATTCCAATAGACCATGGCAAGGTCATATTCTTTCAGGGCATAAAGGACTTCTGCATAATGGTCCATGATTACGGCGCTGTCCTTTCCGCCATAGAGCATGGCGTGCTTGAAGAAAGGCTTGGCTTCCAGGTCTTTGCCCATCAGGTGAAGAATCCAGGCGAAGGTGTCCAGATAGGTGGCGTTGTCCGGTTCCGCCTCCACGGTTTTCTTGGACATGGTATAGGCTTTCTTCAGCTTTTTCCCTTCCAGGCTCAGGTAATAGGCGTAATTGTTCAGCACGGGCGCATATTCCGGATTCAGTTTCAGTGCTTTTTCATAGGCTTTATAGGCCTGTTTGCTCTGCCCCATGGCGTGGTAGGCGTCGCCCATCATGGACAGGGCGCCCAGGGCAATGGTTTTGTCCTTGGCATGCCGGGAGAGGACTTCCTGGCAATTATTGACGATAGCCTCGTACTCCTTCAATTCATAGTTGGCCATGTTGGCGTAGTCCAGGAA
>JAZQES010000085.1:0-83496 GCA_045539115.1 Candidatus Cryptobacteroides sp.
TCCTTCTTGATATCGCCTGCCTTGAGGGATACCGTTTTGTAGCTCTGTGTGTCCATCTTGTACTTTTAAATGGTTAATACTTAATAATTTAATACTAAAAATTGCGATCCCTACACTACATAGGGGGTGCAAAGGTAAGAATAATTTTCGGAATGACAAAATTTTATAAAAAAGATCCCCGGTCAGAGCCGGGGATGACAATTATTCAGAGCCAGGAAGGACATCCGTCATTCCAAGCGGGTCACACGGAAATCAGATCGAAAGCACATTCAGGACGTTGATGAGTTCCCTGTCGATAGGCTTGTCGATGCGGATGGCCTTGTTGAAAGGCACATATACGATCTGGTCGTTCTTCACGCCGACCATGATGTTGCGCTGTCCGTCCTTGAGAGCCTCGATCGCCGCCACACCGAGACGGCTGGCAAGAATACGGTCATTGGCGGTAGGGACGCCTCCGCGCTGGAGATGGCCGAGAATGGTCACACGCGCCTCGAATTCTGGATACTCATGCACAAGACGGTCCGCATAATACTGGGCACCTCCTGTACCGTCCTTCTTGCTTTCAGACACGAGGACAATCGAACTGTTCTTGCTCTTGCGCACTCCGCGTCCGATGAATGTAGCCAACTGGTCGACGTTTGTCTGGTCTTCCGGTATGATGGCAGCCTCGGCACCGGTCGCGATGGCTGCGTTCTGTGCAAGGAAACCTGCGTCACGACCCATCACCTCGACAAAGAAGATACGGTTGTGGGAGTTGGCCGTATCACGGATCTTGTCGACACAGTCCATGATGGTGTTGAGGGCGGTGTCGTAACCGATGGTGGTATCAGTGCCATAAAGGTCATTGTCAATCGTTCCCGGCAGACCCACGCAAGGGATGTCATACTCGGACGCGATGACCTGGGCACCTGCAAGCGAACCGTTTCCACCTATGACTATAAGGGCGTCGATTCCATGAGCCTTGAGATTCTCGAATGCCTTCGCACGGCCTTCTTCATTCATGAAGCCCTTGCTTCGTGCAGTCCTGAGGATTGTACCTCCTCTGTTGATGGTACCGCTGACACTCTCGGATGTGAAATCCTTTATCTCGTTGTTGATGAGACCTTCCCAGCCTCGGTATATACCCTTGACCTTCCATCCGTTGTAGATTGCGGCCCTAGTCACGGCACGTATCGCCGCATTCATTCCCGGTGCATCACCTCCTGAGGTGAGAACACCTATTGTATTGATCTTTGCCATATCTATAATATCGTATTGTAATTGAATGCAAATCTACTAATTTTTTCTTTCAGTCCCCCGACATGTCATTTTTTCTTTCAGCAGGATTTTATATTTTTGCAGGTTGTTATGAAGATAGGAAACATAGATCTGGGAGAAAGGCCGCTGTTCCTTGCGCCGATGGAGGATGTGACTGACGCATCCTTCCGTTTCATATGCAAGGAATTCGGGGCGGACATGATGTACACAGAGTTCATCTCGTCCGACGGGCTGATCCGCGACGCACGCAAATCGCTGGAAAAACTCGTGACATATGACTATGAGGCTCCGATAGGCATACAGATCTACGGCAACATCCCCGAGGCCATGGTCGATGCTGCAAAGATGGCCGGACAGGCGGCAGAGATCGCAGGAGGCCATGGAGCCGACCTCGTGGACATAAATTTCGGATGTCCCGTCAACAAGATAGCCCGCAGAGGTGCCGGATCCGGAATGATGCGCGAACCCGACAAGATGGTGCAGATCACAAAGATGGTGGTCGATGCAGTGAAACTCCCGGTAACGGTCAAGACAAGACTCGGCTGGGACGAGGACTCCAAGATCATCGTGGAACTGGCCGAGAGACTGCAGGATGTCGGAATACAGGCATTGACAATACACGGACGCACACGCTGCCAGATGTACACCGGAGAAGCGGACTGGACATTGATCGGCAAGGTGAAGGAAAATCCGAGGATGCACATCCCTGTCATCGGCAACGGAGACATAAATTCCCCTGTAAAGGCCAAGGAATATTTCGACAGGTACGGAGTGGACGGCATAATGATCGGACGCGCCACATATGGACATCCATGGATATTCAAGGAAATAAAGCACTATCTTCAGACCGGAGAAATCCTGCCTCAGATGAGCGTCACAGACAGAGTGGCCCTTGCCAAGAGACACCTAGCCAAGTCGCTGGAAATCAAGGGAGACAGGGTCGGAATCCTTGAAATGAGACGGCATCTGTCATGCTATTTCAAAGGTCTGCCGGACTTCAAGGAAACCAGGCTGAAACTGGTCACACTGAACGATCCGCAGGAACTGTTCTCCACATTGGATCATGTCGCTGAACGTTGGGGAGAAGAAGATGCTCCACAGGCAAGCAGCGTTTATGGACTATAATTATTATATTTGCCGCTTATTTTTCTGAAACCATGATTGACAAGATACTGCTTTTCCCTTACTGGCTGACCCTCAAATTCAGGCATGCCTTCTATAATATAGGTCTGTTCAAATCCCACAAGGCCGAGGTTCCGACAATATGCGTCGGTAACATCACCGTAGGAGGAACAGGCAAGACCCCGCATACGGAAATGATTGTAAGGATGCTCCTGGAAAGCGAGGAATGGAAGGACAAGAACATCGCAGTCCTTTCAAGAGGATACAAGCGTAAAAGCAAAGGTTTCCAGCAGGTTACAGTGGAAGGCAGTGCCGAGGACTTCGGAGACGAGCCTCTCCAGATAAAGAGAAAGTTCCCGCAGGTCACGGTAGCGGTGGACAAGTCACGCAAGGAAGGCTGTCAGTTCCTCAGCAACCCTGAACTGCTCAAGACCTCAAAGAAGGCACGCAGGTGCATCAACAAGGACATTCCGAAGGCAGACATCATAGTGCTTGATGACGCATTCCAGCACAGAGCGCTCAAACCGGACCTTTCAATAGTCCTCGTCGATTACAGCAGGCCCGTATTCAAGGATTATCTCCTGCCGATAGGAAGACTCCGCGACCTTCCTGAAAGGATCGCTGCGGCAGACATCATCGTCGTGACCAAATGTCCTACATACATCGACGACCAGCAGAGGGAGAAATGGGCAAAGAATCTGGGTCTGAAGGAATTTGACCCGCAGACATGCGAGGGAATCAGAAAAAAAGGAAGGAAGACACGCACGCAGCATATCTTCTTCACATCAATTGCATATGACATGGCTCAGGCCATATTCCCTGAAGGTGACCCGAGATATATCTATTCACAGAGGCTCATCCTGTTTTCAGGCATAGCCAATGACACACCTTTGAGGAACTACCTGTGCGGCAACTATAAGATAGTGAAGCATTTCAACTTCCCGGACCATCACAAGTTCACCCGTTCGGACATTCATTCCATCAGGGATGCCGCTGATTCATATCCGACGTCCGTAATCATGACAACGGAAAAGGACTGTCAGAGAATCAGGGACTGCAGATTCATCCCCGGCGGCATAAAGCAGAGGATGTTCCATGCCCCCATCAAGGTCGGCTTCCTGACTGATGAAGACAGGAACATCTTCAGGTCACTGCTTATTTCTTCCCTGAAATGATCTCGTTCTGAACCTCCACAGAGGCTTCATGTATGGCGTTGAATACAGCCTTGATGAATTTTTCCGACAGGTCATAATCATGTCCTTTCTCCACAACCTTTGCAAGCACCTTATCCCATCTTGAAGTCTGAAGGATGGCGATATTGCTGTGTTTCTTGTATTCACCGATCTGCCTGCTCACCCTCATTCTTGAACCAAGAGCATAAAGAATGTTCTCATCGATGATATCGATCTTTGCACGCAACTGGTCAATATTCTCCTTCCACTCAGGGGAATCCGAATCTTTATCCTTCACAACAATCTGATTATAAAGAAGATCACTCAATTCCGCCGGAGTAAGTTGCTGCTTCGCATCACTCAAGGCAGACGACGGATTGCAATGAGACTCGATCATAAGGCCCTCGAAACCAAGGTCAAGAGAACGCTGGCTGATTTCCCTTATATAATCCTTGCATCCTGCCATATGGCTCGGATCCACAAAGAAAGGCAGTTCCGGATGACGGCTTCTGAGTTCGATGGCTACCTGCCACTGCGGATCATTCCTGTACTGGATCTTGTCAAATGTCGAAAATCCACGATGAATCACACCCAGTTTGCGTATTCCGGCCCTGTTCAGACGCTCGAGGGCGCCGATCCACAAGTCAAGGTCAGGATTGACTGGATTCTTCACAAGCACCGGGATATCCGTATCCTTCAATGCATCAGCGATTTCCTGGACAAGGAACGGATTCGCTGTAGTTCTCGCACCAAGCCACACAAGGTCGACTCCATATTTAAGACACTCGAAGACATGCTTCTCGCTGGCAACCTCTGTGGAAACCTTAAGGCCATACTCCTTTTTCGCTTTCTGCAACCATCTCAGACCTTCCGTACCCACGCCTTCAAAGCAGCCAGGATGTGTCCTCGGCTTCCATATACCGGCTCTATAAACATTGATACCCAGATCTTTAAGTCCTTTTGCGGTCTCCATGACCTGTTCTTCGCTTTCCGCACTGCACGGACCTGCAACAACACTTGGCCTCGGTTCCGTGAACATTCCCCACTCATACAGCGGAATGATGTCTAATTTCTTGTCTGCCATAGTTTATATTGTTTATCTGATTATTCTTCGTATTCTGTTCGCATCTTCTATCAGTTCCCTTACCGCCTCATCATCTCCCTCGTCAATCGCCTTTCTGAATGCAAGCATCTTCTCGACATATGTATCTATCACATGCAAGACATTCTCTCTGTTCTGTGACAATATCGGTGTCCACATTTCCGGACTGCTCTTCGCCAGACGCACTGTCGACGAGAAACCTCCTGATGCCAGATCGAATATATGCTTCTCGTCCTTTTCTTTGTCAAGGACCGTCAGCGCCAATGCAAAAGAAGTCACATGCGATATATGAGACACATAAGCAGCGTGCATGTCATGGCTGGAAGAATTCATATATATCATCCTCATATTGAGTACATTATACAAACTTTCCACCAACCTTACAGCCTTCTGCGATGACTCTTCACTGTCACATACTATGCAGGCATGCCCGTCAAACAATCCCGGCATGGCAGCCCAAGGTCCGCTGTATTCCGTTCCTGCCATCGGGTGGGAGGCCACATACTGTCTGCGGCATGGATGGTACTTTACGTTTCGCGCAAGATGCTCCTTGGTCGAGCATACATCCATCACCACCTTATCCGTATCTCCGGACTCCCATATCTTATCCAGTAGTTCCGGCAGCATTCTCACCGCCGCACCGACAGGAACCGCCAGCACCACCAGGTCACTCTGACGGACACACTCATCAAGGCTGACAATCCTGTCCACCAGACCTATCTTTTCTGCCGCTGAAGCATTGACCGGCTCGGCCTCTACGCCCAGAATCTGGTCGGCGAAACCCTTTCTTTTGAGGTCTATGGCCATCGAACCGCCGATAAGGCCCAATCCTATAATTCCTACCTTCATACCCATTTCACATAAAACTCTGTATCACAGTCACTTACTCAATATGCCTGCTGCACCGATACCGCAGGCATTATAAGCATCTTGCTGATTATCAATAACTTACTCACTCCCCAAAACAGCCGCTATACGATCCGCTGCCTTTTTCAGCACCTCCGGTTTCGCACAAAGCGATATACGTATATAATCCTCACCGTTCTTTCCGAAAATGAAACCCGGAGTGATGAAGACGCCTGCTTCATACAGCAACTTGTCCGACACCTGCGCGCCTATCGACGACTGTTGCTCTGAAAGCCGGACAGGCTGATGGCTGGAATTGGCATTTCCCCACCCACAGGTATTGAGTGTCTGAGTGCAACGAAGGCGGGGGCCAATGGAGGTCACAGCCTGTCCGACCCTTCCCCAAAGGAACATTCCCGTGCTGTCATGATCATACTCCACTCCCAACATGTCGAAAATATTCCCTGCAAGCACTCTCCTGCGGCGATATTCCGCATTCAGTTCAGCAAACCACTCCGGCCCCTGACCCAGAGCCTGCACTGCAGCAACCTGAAGAGGCTTGAACATTCCCGAGTCCATCTGACTCTTCACCTTCAGTATCTCACTGATCACATCAGGTGCAGCAGCCACCATGCCGATACGCCATCCGGCCATGTTATGTGCCTTGCTCAACGAATTGAGTTCCAGGCAGCAATCCATTGCTCCAGGCTGTGCCAATATGGACAGAGGGCTGTCATTGAGTATGAAACTGTAAGGATTGTCATTGCATATCATTATGCCGTGTCTGCGGCCGAAATCCACAAGACGGGCATACAGTTCTTCGGAAGCCGGGGCACCGGTAGGCATGTTGGGATAATTGGTCCACATGATCTTCACCCCCGAAAGGTCCATCCGCTCAAGCGCTTCGAAATCCGGCCACCATCTGTTTTCCGCACAAAGGTCATAAGTGACTATCTCTGCCTCGACCAGTCGGGAAGCGGAAGAATATGTGGGATAGCCGGGATCCGGCACCAGCACCTTGTCTCCCTTGTCAAGAAATGCCATGGAGATCAGCAATATGGCCTCCTTGGAGCCCACCAGAGGCTGGATTTCCTTTACTGGGTCGAGAGTGACACCATACCAACGGGCATACCAGTCTGCAAAAGCCTGCCTGAGTTCCGGAAGTCCCACATAACTCTGATATGCATGATTACCGGGCTGATGGGCACTCTCGCACAAAGCCTCAACAGCCTCCAACGGAGGCATTCCATCAGGAGAGCCTATGCCAAGATTTATGACAGGTTCCTCGCCACGTTCAAGACGCTCGGCATTCATCCGGGAGATTTCCTTGAGTTTTCTGGAAAAATAATATTCCTGAACAGACTCCGTCCTCTTTGCTGGTCTTATTATCATATCGCTGATTTATATTCGCCTAAAATATTCAGATCTTCCATAAGCGGTCTGACAGCCGCAACCGCCTGCTCATACCTCACATAGTCATCGAACTTGATGTCCACATAAAAGAAATACTGCCACTCCTGGCCCGGTATAGGCAGGGACTGGATTCTGGTAAGGTTCATTCCATAGAAAGACAAGATTGTCAGGACATGGGCAAGAGAGCCCGGCGTGTGAGACAGAGTAAAGCACATCGACACCTTGTTTATCTCTGACCTGTCGACCTGCAACGAATCGTCAAACACAAGGAATCTGGTGAAATTCTGCTTGTAGGTCTCTATGCTTTCTGCCAATATCTCCAATCCATACATATCTGCTGCCAAGGCAGAAGCCACCGCTCCCACTCCCATAAGTCCGTCTGCAGCGACTTCAGCGGCACTTTTCGCAGTATCCTCCGACTCCACCAGCCTTATCCACGGGCAGGACTTGAAGAATTCACGAGTCTGGTTGATAGCCATATAATGAGTCCTGACTTCCTTGATATCCTCGATTCTCTGTCCCGGAAGAGCCATAAGATTCTGCTGGATACGCAGAAACACCTCGCCCTTTATCTTTCGGTCATATTTCCTCAGAAGTTCAAAATTAGGCAGGAGTCCGCCGGAAACCGTATTCTCTATCGCCATGACGGCAGCATCCGCATGACCGGAATCCATGGCTCCATAAAGGCTTTCGAATGTCGCACATTCTACAACATCCGGCACAAGATGACCGTTCTCCTGATAGAACAGACGTGCAGCCTGCTCATGGAAGCATCCCTTGATTCCCTGAATTGCAATTCGCTTCATAATTTTCCAGTTTAGACCTGCAGCACTTTTAAAGCAAAAACGCACCCGATACCTTCTTTTCAGATGGTATCTGCAGCACTTTCATGGAGAAAACGCCACAGGTCTCCAAACAAAAAGGCTGTCCGACAAAACCGGACAGCCCAATATAACATCTATATCATTCGACATGCAGCATCCGGTCTATCCCCTTTTCTGGAAATAGAAATAAGAAAAACCGAAACTGCTAAATCGATAAGTTCCCATAACGGATACAAATATAGTAAAATTTCTGAAAAAAGAATCCTTATTGCAATTATACTGTCATCATATCCTTTTCCTTAGCAGCAACAAGTTCATCGACCTTCTTTGCATAAGCATCAGTCTCCTTCTGAACGAGTTGTTCGTACTCTTTCTGAAGGTCTTCAGGCATACCGTCCTTGTTAGCCTTCTTGAGAGCCTCGATAGCATCGCGGCGGGCATTGCGTACGCTCACCTTTGCATTCTCACCGGCACCCTTCGCCTTCTTGATGAGTTCCTTACGACGCTCCTCTGTAAGAGGTGGAACTGTACAGCGGATGCTCTCACCGTTGTTTGAAGGAGTAAGACCGATGTTCGCATCGATGATAGCCTTCTCGATAGCGGAGATCATCTTCTTCTCCCAAGGCTGGAGCATGAGAGTCTTGGCATCAGGAGTAGTCACAGAAGCGACCTGAGGGATTGGAGTAGGGCTTCCGTAGTAATCAACCATTACATTATTGAAAACCAGTGGGTTTGCCTTTCCGACGCGATATGTCTTGAGTTCCTCGTCGAGGTGAGTGACAGCATTTGACATCTTGCCCTTGGCAGCCGCCAGAATTTCTTTTGCTTTTGTAATCATAGTATTGTGGTTTTATAGATTATACATGTACCAATGTTCCGACCTTCTCGCCCTTTACGAGCCTGGTGAGATTGCCTTTCTGGTTCATATCGAAGACGATGATAGGCATGTTGCCTTCACGGCAGAGAGCGAATGCAGTCTGGTCCATCACCTTGAGACGGTCCTCGATAGCCTTGTCGAACGTAAGTTCATCATATTTGACTGCTGAAGGGTCCTTCTCAGGATCGGCGGTATATACTCCGTCCACACGCGTACCCTTCAGAAGAGCGTCCGCTCCGATTTCAAGCGACCTGAGGGCAGCACCCGAATCTGTCGTGAAATATGGGTTTCCTGTACCTCCGGCAATGAGAGCCACACCGCCTCTTTCCATTACGGCAACAGCATCATCCCTCATGTAATATCTTGCGACAGGCATCATCGGAGTAGCCGTAAACACTTCTGCCTCAACACCTGCGGATCGGATGGCCATTGCAAGGCCTAGCGAGTTTATGACTGTGGCAAGCATTCCCATCTTGTCACCATTGACTCTGTCAAATCCCTTTCCAACGCCCTGAAGACCACGGAAGATATTGCCTCCGCCGATGACGATAGCCACCTGAAGACCATTCTTTACAGCAGCAGCCACTTCTTCAGCATAAGCAGCGAGCCAATTCTCATCAATACCCTTTCCGGCAGGACCTCCAAGGCTCTCACCGCTCAGTTTCAAAAGAACTCGTTTATATGTGCCCATATCTAATGTGTATTTCTAAAATTCAAGCAAACAAAAGTATCGAATTATTATGAAACTTCCAAGAAAGAATATATCTTTGCATATTATAACAGCATTTTCCAACCGGATATTAACTACAAAAGATTATAACTATTATGGCACTTTCTTCAATTACCAAGAAGCTTATCATGAGTATAAGCGGCCTTTTCCTTATCGTCTTCCTTCTTCTTCACATGACGATAAACTTCTTCTCTGTGATTGACTCTTTCACAGGAAAGTATGGTGCAGCAGACGGTCTTTTCCAGGCTGGTTGTGATTTCATGGCACTTCCTTTCATCACAATCATGGTTCCTGTTCTTGCAGCAGGTTTCCTCGTACACATCGTTTACGCATTCATCCTTTCATACGGCAACTACAAGGCACGCGGAACCCAGCGTTATGCCGTAGCAAACAAGACAAAGGCTGAATCTTGGGCAGCGAAGAACATGCTCGTTCTCGGAGTGATCGTTCTCGGCATCGTTGCTTTCCACCTCACACATTTCTGGGCTGACATGCAGTTGGCAGAGTGGCAGGGACATCACGCAGCAAACCCATACGACCTTCTCAACGCAACATTCGGAAACTGGTGGATGCTTGCTATCTACCTCGTATGGTTCGCAGCACTCGGACTTCACCTCTGCCACGGTTTCTGGAGCGCATTCCAGAGCATCGGACTCAGCAACAAGATCTGGGAAAAGAGACTGATGGTCATCGGTTATGTATTCGCAGCGATCATCGTTCTCGGCTTTGCAGCAACTGCAATCAACGCATTCTGCCAGGCAAAATGCTGCTGCTGATCAATCATAAGCATTATAAGAAACGGCTGACCAATGGTCAGCCGTTTTTCTTT
The DNA here is from genome assembly GCA_045539115.1 of Candidatus Cryptobacteroides sp. GTDB lineage: Bacteria > Bacteroidota > Bacteroidia > Bacteroidales > UBA932 > Cryptobacteroides. The sequence goes on from JAZQES010000085.1 coordinate 10,173, forward strand.
GTATATGAGATCCCCGATCAGGTCGGGGATGACAATGGAAAGTCATCGGGGATGACGGTGTAATATCGCCAGGATGACGGTGTAATGTCGCTAGGATGACGGTGTAATGTCGCTAGGATGACGGTTATTCTATATCAATCCTCTGCACCTCGTCGACGCCATCGATGGCCCCGATGCTGTCCATCGCGGTCTGGAGTTCGTTCATAGAGTGGACTTCGAAGTCGATGGTGCAGACGCCGATGTGGTCGGTGGTTTCGGTCTTGAGGCCGATCATCGAGAGCCTGAGTTTCTCGGTGATGCAGTCTACAAGGTCGCTCAGGAGATGGTATCTGTCGATGGCGCGGACACTGATGCGCACAGGATAGAGACATGAACACTCCTCCTCGAAGTTGACCGCTACGATGGAGTCACCATGCTGGGAGGCGAGTCTGATGGCTGTCTGGCAGTTTCGCTTATGGACCTGGATGGTACCGTCAGGATTCCGGAATCCGATCACCTCGTCTCCCGGAAGCGGATGGCAATGGCTGCAGCGGGCGTAACATGACTTCTGTCTGCGTGAAAGGTATGTATTCACAAACTTCCTCGCCTTGTAGGTTGAGACATGATTCAACCATGAAGGATCCGGCTCTACTGTTTCGGATGTGCCGATCTCGATGCAATCGCCTCTTCTGAGGACGGTCTTCACCGAACATAATCTTCCGTTGATACGGGCATAATGGGCATGTTCGCCGATATGGCTGTGGATTTCAAACGCGAAGTCAAGGGCTGTGGCTCCTTTCGGAAGGATCACGCATTTTCCATTAGGAGTGAACACCATTATGTCATCATAATAGAAGGATGATGTGACTCCGTCCATGAAGTCGATGCTCTGGTCCTGCTCGGCGACTTCCTTGAGAAGTTCGTTGAACTTGTCAAGCCATGCCTGTATATTTCCGTCAGTACGTTCTGCTGCACAGCCAAGACGGCCGTTACGCACCATCCTTTCGGAAGATATATGAAGTTCGTCCCATTTTCCCTTGTCGTTCAGAAGTTTCACCTGGAAACTCTGGTAGCCGTTTTCCTTAGGTGCATCTATATAATTGGACACGCTTCCGGGACGTTCCTTGAAGACATCGGTCAGTATCGAATATATTCTCAGACTTGTATCCTTTTCCGACCATGATTCCGGGGTCTGATATATGACCCTGACATAGTACTTCGTATCGATATGGGCAAAATCGCAGCCTTTGGCATGCATCTTCATCCATATGCTGTACGGCTTGCGATACCTTACTTCCGTACGTGCCTTGATTCCTCCTGCCGCGAGAAGACTCTCAATCTTTGAAGTAAAAGCCTCTATATTAGGACGTTCCGCTTCAAATTCCTCCGCAAGGAGTTTCTCAAGCAAAGCATATTCACGCGGACAACGATACCGGAAAGACAGATTTTCAAGTTCTGTCTTCACATGATAAAGTCCCAGACGGTTTGCAAGCGGAGCATAGAAATAGTCTGTCTCTCCGGCGATCTTCATCTGCTTGTCCGGCTTCATGCTGCTGAGGGTACGCATGTTATGCAGACGGTCCGCCAACTTGATGAGCAAGGCACGGACATCATATTGCATGGATGCCAGGATCTGACGGAAGTTGTCGATCTGCTTGGACTGGACATACTTGTCCTTCTTTTCCTTTGTGACCACACCGACAAGGAAGGCCACTTCATCGCCAAAACGCTGACGTATGTCATCAATGGTATATTGAGTATCCTCGACGACGTCATGAAGGAAGGCCGCAATAACGGGATCCGCACCCAACTCCAGTTCCTCAGCAACAATTCTTGCGACATTCACAGGGTGGATGATATATGGCTCACCTGATTTGCGCCTCTGCGGGCTATGGGCCTCACGGGCGAACTCAAATGCAGCACGAATCCTGCCAAGATCCTCTTGACATTCCTTGCAGGAGAGTCGGTGAATGAGTTCATCGACATCCGCCTGAATCATGACATCATAGTTTGTTTCCATAAGTTTGGCGAATAAAGAGCACAAGTTATGAAAAAAAACTCAAAGATGTTCAGAGAAGTTAGAATTTTAGATAGGAGAAGTCTTGAAACGCAGCCATGCGGCCACTTCCGGAGGCAGTACGGGAGCAAGTGTCCTGTACACATGCTCATTGTAGGCATTAAGCCATGCGACGGCTTCCGGACCGAGGATGTCCTTTACGACCGCCGACGTATCGATGTGGCAGCAGGTCAATGTCTCGAAATCCAGCCAGTCTCCGAAAGCACTTTCTCCGGCATCGCGGCAGAGCACAATGTTCTCATGACGTATTCCATGCATGCCTTCCCTGTAAAGACCGGGCTCGTTCGAAGTGACCATTCCCGGAAGGAGAGGCTGAGGATTGTACTGATAACGTATCGACTGCGGTCCTTCATGAACACAAAGATAATAGCCTATACCATGTCCGGTACCATGTCCGAAGTTGCGCTTTGCCTTCCAGAGCGGCATACGTGCAAGCGCATCGATCTGACATCCGGCCGTGCCACGAGGGAATACAGCCATCGACAAGTCGATCATTCCTTTAAGGACGAGTGTATAATCTTCCTTTTCAAGGTCCGTACACTCACCCATAGGTACTGTTCTGGTGATATCGGTGGTTCCGGTAAGGTATTGTCCTCCTGAATCGACCAGATAAAGGCCTCTCGGCAATATGACCGCAGATCCTTCACTCGGCGTACTGTAATGAGGAAGAGCGGCACCAGGGCCATAAGCGGAAATGTTCTCAAAACTGTTTCCCCTGTAACCCGGAATCTCCGAACGGAAGTCTGTGAGTTTCTGAGAAGCCTCCCACTCGTCAACGGTTCTTCCGGATGCCACCTCGGTCTCAAGCCAGAAAAGGAAACGTTCCATTGCGACACCATCGTCTATGAAGGTCTGCCTGAGATTCTCGATTTCCGATGCCGTCTTCACGGATTTCTCCAATATGACCGGAGAAGTACCGCAGACCACCGCGTCTTCAGGGAAACATCCGCAGATATATTTATATATATGGGAATTCAGCGTGGATGGGTCTATGAATATCTTTCCAGGCTCTTCACCACCGAAGTCCGACAACGCAAAGAATACCGCATAATAATCCTCGACATCAACCCCGTCCATCCTCAGTTCGTCAAAACTGTCAGACGTATCCGGATCCAGTTCGGAATCCGTCACTACCTTTTTGACAAACCATTTCACATAATCCTGTGACACAAGCAGATACGAAATGACAAGCGGATTGTATTCAATGTCGTTACCTCTTACATTCAACATCCATGCAACCTCATCAAGAGACGACAGAAGCACCTTGTCATATCCTTTCAGAAGCATCCATTTACGGAGCCACGATATCTTGTCCACACGTGGAGTACCACCGAAACATTCCACATCCAGGGTCGTGACAGGAGATACCGGTATCTGAGGTCTGTCTTCCCAAAGTTCCTGAAGCAGGTCCGGCATATCCACCACAAGACCGCCTTCACCCAGTGCATCCTCAATCTCCTGCAAACCGCTTACACTCTGGCAAAGTCCGTCCACAGCAACGACGCGAGCCTTGTCCGACAGCCATTCAGGAATACCGACCGCACCGGGAATGCGTGTCTTGTGAAGTTCGACACCCGTTCCTTCCAGTTGGTCAACTGCCTGGATAAAATATCTTGAATCGGTCCACAGTCCCGCATGGTCAGCAGTCACGACCACATCACCGGCTTCACCGGTAAAACCGGTAAGCCACTCCACCTGCTTCCACCTTGGGGCCGGATATTCGCTGCTGTGAGGATCTGAACCGGTGAACACCACTGCATCCCATCCACGGCTTTCCATCATGACCCTGAGGGCCGCTATTCTTTCTGAATGAATGTTTCCCATATTGTCGGATGTTTCTTTTTAACCTTTACTTTCCGCTGCGGAACCTGAACGAATACAGATCACAGAGAGACTTGCCTTCCAAAGCAGAACGGAATACGAAATAAACCGCATGCTTTCCCTTTGGCTTCATTCCAGCCAGGTCTATATCTACTTGCAGTTCAGTCATTTCCTGTGGCATGGAAGCATTCAGTTCCAATGTACCGATCACCTTTCCTCCCCTGCTTTCGTACGGACTGTCCGTCATGATCACGAGTTCGCCGTCATATCCTCCCGGAACAAGAGAAAATTCAAGGACGATGTCCTCGCACCTGCGTAACTTGTCGAAATTGAAATATTTGTAGCCTACGACCGATCCGTCCGTATTGTTCACAACCGGAGAATCCGGAATCTTATGATTGAACGGTCCTGAAAACGAATCGGTATCAAGATAGGTAGCCTTGAAATATGAACCGGAGAAATGATAGTTCGGATATGTTGCATATGACTGTACCGGTCCTGTTACATGGCATGCGATGCCCGCAGGAGTGTTCATCATAGGGTCAAGTCCTTCCGTAGCAAAGCCCTCGGATGTCACTTCACCTTCGGAAATGAACACCTTTCCGCCCGGACCTTTCTCTACCTTCACCTCTATCGGTGCCACCATGGCCTGTCTGCAATACTCCGAAAGACCGGCCTGCCTGTGATAGAACACCCACCATCTGCCGTCGATCTCGCATATGCTGCCATGAGTGTTTCCAGAAGGATACGCTGTACTGATCACATTTCCGGCCTCATCCGTTCCTCTCGCACGGCCGTCTATGACAGTGCCTCCGTAAGTGAACGGGCCGAGAGGATTGTCTCCATATGCATATGCAAGGGTAAAGTTGCTTCCCGGAAGTCCGAACTCACCTTCTCTGGTCCAACGGCTGTACACGAACACATATTTATCCTCGATCTTTCTTATCGAAGAAGCCTCGAAAAATCTGTACACCTCATCTTCCAGACGGCTCGGAATAAGATTCACAACCTCCGTTCCTTCCTTCACAGTCGCCATTGTGACAGGGTCAAGTTCGGCAGCCCATGACTTGTCGAATCCCCAATATCCGTAAACACGGCCGTCATCATCCACAAAAACGGCAGGGTCAAAGCCCAGGATTCCCTCTGTCTGCTTAGGGTCTTCCTTGCTCCAGTTGAACACTTCAAAAGGGCCGTCAGGACGCAGAGAGCGTGCCATCATGCTGTTTCTGCCCCATGCCTGGGTATTAGGATACAGATAGTACACCTTGCGTCCGTCCTCTATCCTTTCCGTAACATCGGGAGCGAAAAGGACATCTCCTTCACCTGACGGATTAAGAAGATTTCCATCACGGTCATGAACCGACTTGAATATGATGCCGTCATAACGCCAGTTGCAGAGATCGTCGACCGGAGCCGACCATACCACCTGCTCCCTGCCGCAATAATTTTCTTTTAGGGAATCATGCGAACCATAAATATACACGCGGTATTCGCCAGGCCTGTCAGGGTCTTCAAAAACATATGGCTCCCCGTCAGGAATATGCTCCCAGAGAGGAAGATAAGGATTCTGTGCAGAGACAGTGAAGGCACCGATAAGGAGGGTAAACAGCAGACACAAGGTCGCGATCTTTCCGGTCTTGTTCATAGTTTTATGGTTATTAATTGACAATCACACAAATATAATCAGTTTTCAGCAATTCCGGCACATTGACCATCGGTCAATTCAGACCAAAGAAGCCACGATGCTGTCTGATATGAAGAAAAGGGACTCCGGTATCCGCAGATTCCCCCCTCTTGACGGCACCAGATTGCCTTGTTTCAAGGCCCGGGCAAGTTCTGACGCGTCGCAATGTTCCCTGAGATATGCCTCGGAGATTCCGGAAGATGTCCGGAGTCCGAGCATGATCTTCTCCAGCACGACCTGCTGCTCATCCAGTTCCTCATATCCGCCCCCGGAATAAGACCCGTTTATGTACGATTTGAGGTCATCCTTGTTCCATTTGCGGACAAACCTCGAAGGAAAGATCAGAAAACTGTGAGCCCCGGGACCTAAGCCGACATAAGGCACATGCCTCCAATAGGCACTGTTATGAACTGCCTCATGGCCCGGAAGAGCGAAATTAGATATTTCATAATGTTCATATCCCGCTGCCGCCAAGGTCTCGCAAAGCATCTCATACTGCTTGCGGCAAAGATCATCCGAAGCCTCTTCAAACATGCCTTTTTCAACCATGCGTGCCAGCATGCTGCCAGGCTCGACCGACAACTGATAAGAGGATATGTGCTGAGGCGGCATGCCGTCCGGAGATATTTCCAGGGCATTTTTCAGCGTATTCCGCCATTGCTCCTCCGACAATTGCGGAAGTCCGAATATCAGGTCTATGCTTATGTTCTTCACCCCCGCCTCCACCAGAACGGCATAGGCCTTACGGGCAGTATCGGCATCGTGACGACGGTTCATGAAACGCAGGATCCCGTCATCGAAGGACTGGACTCCCATGCTCACACGATTGACGCCAAGTCTGAGAAGCCCTTCCACGTATTCATGTCCTTTCTCCACTATGTCTTCCGGATTGACCTCCATGGTGAATTCATCGAAAGGGCCGCCATGTCCGGCTTCCTTCAATGCTTTCAGGACACGTTCATATACATAAAGGGGCAGCACCGATGGGGTGCCGCCTCCTATATACAATGTATTTACCTGATCTGTTATTTCGTCACTGCGCATCCTCACTTCCGCTTCAAGGGCATCGGCAAAACGTCCGAAGAGTTCTTCCTGCTGCCTCTGATCCTCTGCCTTGCGGCACTTTGCCGCGACCTCGGAATAGAAGTCGCAATAAGTGCAGAAACTTCTGCAGAAGGGGATGTGGATATAGATCACGGCTATCTGAGCATTAACTCTGCAGAGCCGAGGAGCGACTGGCTTGTGTATACATCAACAGTGTAGATTCCCTTGACATAGCCAGTGATGTCGTTGAGATAGATGCTCATGTCCACTTCCTTGCCCTGATAGTCCACCTCACGGGAAGCGGAACAGATCATAGGCTCTCCATTGACTTCGAAAGTCCTCTGGGTGTCGTTGGTGAGAAGGATTCCGTCCGGTCCCTTGACTCTGATGTACACTCTGACCGGTCCCTTTGGAGCGAGATCGTTCTCAACAAGGCTGAGTGAGGTAAGGAGTCGGATCACGCGGCTGCTTCGGTCTGTAACCTTGTCAGAAGCATTGTAAGCCTCAATCTTTATTCCGCGTGCCTTGAGCACCGATCCTGCTGCAACCTGTCCTGAAAGGTCCTCGACTGTCTTTGTGAGTTCCTGCTGCTTTCTTCTGCTCTCGGCAGCCTCACGACGTGCTGCGGCAGCATCTGCTGTAAGTTTCTTGTTGAGAGTGTTGAGCGAGTCGATCTGGACGATGTAACTCTTCATGATGCTTCGGAGAGTTCCGAGTTCTCTCTCATACTGGCGGATCTTGGTCCTGTTTGTAGCCTCGGTCTTTGTTATCTTCTCGATAAGCATCTGAACCTCAAGACGTGAAGAATCCAACTGAAGATTGATGTCGTCATAGTCTGATGACAATGTCGCATAATCATTCTGAAGGGCGATCATCTGTTCAGTAAGTTCTTCCTTTTCGATAGTAAGGTCCTTTACCAATGATGATTTCTGATACCATATGTATGCGAGAGCACCTGCAAGAAGCACAACGACAGCGATGAGCGCATACATGATTTTTTTCAAACTCTGCTCTTCCATTTTTTATATTTTGGATTATTATTATTTTCTGTTATCTGCAAAGATAGCAAAATATCATATTTCTCGCCACAAGGATGACATCAGAAGAAAAAAAATTATATTTTTGTGTGTAAATAAGAATGTACGAACCATGAAAAAAACCTTGTTTTATATATATCTGGCAATGATGCTTGTCTGTACAGCCGCATCTTGCACAAAGGAAGAACCAATATTTGAAGGTTACGACTCAACAGTCAATATTGATGAAGATGTCAAGAAGATCTCCTTCAATATACAGCACATATGGAAAGAATTGTCTGAAGGAGAACATGACATCAACTTATGCCTCACTGGTCTGAACGGTAACAACACGGTACTGAATCTGGCAGCCACTCTGTCAAGACACTCAGAAATCAGCAGCAGGATAACCATGTCGATGTCCCCTGAAGAGAACATTCCGGACGGAACATACATGATGTCGGTTTCAGTTAACGGATGGTATCCGAAGAGTCCATTCGTCATCAAATTCAAACTGAATCATATTATAAATATTATAACTCAAAACGACGCATACCGGGTACTTGCTTACGACACAAGGACGGGATGTCATACAATTCAAAACGACACAGATTTCAGTAAGTTTCTTTCCGCTCTGGCTAAAGATCCCAACAAGGGAGCAAACACGAAATTCAGGCAGACCTGCGACATTGACTGGAATGAAATGAAGAAAAGCCTTTCACCAGGATTGGAACACAGGACATCATTTGCCGGAAGTTATGACGGCGGAGGACATAAGATATATAACATCAGTTATAAGGGCAACGGAACAGAAGATGACAAGGAAGTCGGTCTTTTCAGCACGTTGCTGAACGGTGCCGAAATAAAGAATCTGACAATAGAAAACCATCTGTCGTTCACTGACATATACAGTGACGGAGGACTGGTAGCCGGAAAGGCTCAAGGCACGGTCAAACTTTCCGACCTGAATGTGACAGGATCGTTCACCTGCAACAAGTCAAAAAAGAGTGACTATATCGGAGGATTGATCGGAAGCGTCACGGATGCAAAAATAGCCATCAGCGAAGTGACATTGAATGTTGAAATGTCAAATATGGGCAAATATATCGGAGGACTGATAGGTTATGTTGAAAACAGCACAGTGAATATCTCCCAGGTCTATACGCCAAATTTTGAAATTGACATCTATGCCGTATCTGACGCCGGAGGATTCATCGGATCCGTCAGGAATTCATCTTTCAACATCAAGACATCGGCATTGAATCATGCTGCAACCGCAGAAATGCCAGGTTATTTCAAGATTGAGGTTTCTGACAAGAATGTGGGTGGAGCCATAGGATCGATCCAAAGCCTCTCAGGCAATTCGGAATTCAGCGGTGTGGATATTAGAGTTCCAGTAGGCGCGGATGAAGATGATGCTGAAATTTATAACGTAGGAGGTTTTGTCGGTTATGCAGAACTGAAAAATCTGCTGACTATAAACAATTGTTTCTTGGGAGCCAGCGTCGGCGGAAACAATCATGTCGGAGGATTCATAGGAAGATGCATCACAACCGGCAACGACTGCCTCAAATTCAGCGGTATAACCAAGATTTCCCCTCAAAGAGGATCAGACGTAAAGATCACCGGCAAAAGTTATATAGGAGGTTTCATCGGCAAACTTGAAGGCAATAATCAAAATACGGAATTTGCCGGAAAGAGCAATCTTGCAGCCAATGTAACAGGAACAGGGGACTATGTCGGAGGATATATCGGTTATATAGACGAGGCTAAAATAAAGTTCCATGTCGCATCGGAAAACCTTCTTGATTCGATGGTGGTGATAAGAACAAGTGGAAATTATGTGGGAGGACTGGCAGGAGCAGCAAAAAAAACCACTGTCGAAGGCAACAACAGCACCTTCAATTTCAATAACGGAATCCCAAAATTTGAATCCTTTAAGACCAACATCTGCTGCACTGTCAACGGAAACAAATATGTCGGAGGCGCGTTCGGACATGTAAATCAATGCACCATCCACGATTTAGCGGTAAAGACGTCTGTTCATGGAGGCGAATACACTGGAGGCATTTTCGGATATATACATTTCCATCATGATGTCGAAATCAACAGATGCGTCCATGACGGCTTCGTCAAAGGTACTGCAAACAATACAGGCGGAATTTCCGGATACAGCAAGAACAACGGCAAACTGCAATATTGCATAAATTATGGCAACGTAGAAGCAAAAGACAACTGCGGAGGAGTGATAGGCAAGGTTGATTATTTTGATAATCCGCCTTATACAAATTACTGCGTGAATGTCGGTAATGTCAGCGGAACAGGAGATGTCGGCGGAATTGTCGGATTCATGGACGGACAGCAGGACTGCAGCAGTTGGACAAAGATTGTCAGATGTGGAAATTACGGCAGCGTTTATTCAAGCGGGGGAGGCAGCAACGGAGTGGGCGGAATACTCGGAAGATGCAAGCAAAGACATGGAAACATATTGAACTGCGCCAACCATGGAAATGTCAGCGGAAGCGCTCAGCAGGCGGGAGGAATCGTCGGATGGATGGGACGAGACCCTAGTGGAGTTTATCAGACTTCAAACATCGGCATCAGGTACTGCGCAAACTTCGGCAATGTAAATTCCAGCCACTCAAATGCTTATGTGGGAGGAATATCAGGATACAACGAAGAGGGATCAGAGGGAAGTTACACTCATTCACATCTGCAGGCATGCTACAACTGCGGTGAGATTCTCCCTGATCCAAGTTCTGACACAGGAGGGATATTAGGATATGCCGACCATTACTCCGCTACTGAAGACTGCATCAATTACGGAAAGGTCCATCATGGCAATGTAGGAGTCGGAACGAGAAAGTCCAGTGCGATAATAGATGTTGTTGATATCTATTTCCTAAAAGACACAGGAAAAACATGGAGAGTGGATGATGATAACGTGTTTACAGAAGACGAAATGAGCACCCAGAGCAATTTCAAAGGTTTGAATTGGACTGAACATTGGGTGATGGGATATTCAGCATATTCTTCATCAAAGCAACATCCGGTATTACAGAATTGCCCTTTCCAGAATATCTCGTGGGAAAAATAAAATCTGATGGCAGATGAACAGATCATATCATATAATATCATTATTCATTGCACTGCTGCTGATGGCGGCATGCAATGAGAAATTGCATGACATAGAGCCATTGCCTTCAGAGAATGACCAATACGCAGGCAATGCCACATCATTCAGGCTCGGGCAGGAGGCAGAATCGTTCGATGTACGCAATGTCCGCTGCTGGTTCAGGACCGAAGACGGCGAAAAGATAATGAGGACATGCGAACATAAACGCGAAAAAGACTCCTCAACTGTGCGTATGAAGATCGGACTGAAGGATGGAACATACCGTCTGCTTTACTTTGAATATGACTTGCCTGAAGCCGGGCAGAACGGAAGATCATCTACTGGAAGATTCGGTCTGGGGGGAAGAATACGGATCAGCAACGGATCTGTCAAAGGAATTGACAGTTTCAATCCGCTCTTCGGAATGGCAGGAAAAGGAACTGCAGAAAATCCCTACATCCTGACTACGGACACACATCTCAAGAAACTGGCCAATATAGTCAACAGCACCGCAACCAACAAGTCAGTCGGACATGACACTTATTTTGAAATGCAGGATGACATAGACGCATGGGAGGTTTCCTGGGATTTCGATGACGGCAAGGGATGGTATCCTATAGGTTACACGAACACACTGCCTTTCAGAGGACATTTCGACGGCAAGAATCACAGAATCATAGACTTGTTTTCATATCGTGACCAAAGTGTCGGAATCGGACTCTTCGGCTTCTTGCAGGGAGCCAGGATAGACAATGTCATCCTTGACCGTGCTGAAATATATGGATATTATGCCACAGGAGGCATTGCCGGTGCCGTAGTGGCTGCCGGAGGCAACCGCGATGCCTCATCGATCAATTTCTGCAAAGTCATAAATTCCCGCATTGCGGGTTCCGAAGAATCCGGGGATGATGTTGACGAAAACAGTCTGGCGGTGGGAGGAATCCTGGGAGCAGTCGACCAGAATGCGATAGCATTCATCAATGGATGTCATATTGACGAAAATACTACAATCACAGGAGGATATGGTATCGGAGGAATCTTAGGAACAGGAAACACGTATTCGACCATACAGGTGGCGGACTGCAGCAACAAGGCAACAGTGAAGGGCGCTTTTTCTGCTGTCGGGGGAATCATCGGAAGTGCAGACACTGTTTCGGTCGTAGCATGTGAAAACTTGAGAGATATTGCCGGAGCGATCAGATATACCGGAAACAATGACGGCAATATCGGCATATCCGTCGGAGGAATAATCGGCGGAGCCGGATGCTGCAAGATAACCGCATGCCGCAATATCGGCAACATAAGCGGCAATGACGGAGTGGGAGGCATCCTGGGAAGTACGAGACTCGGCAATGAGGATGGCTTCATGTATAATACCGCATATATACAGTTCTGCAGCAACAGCGGTAACATCAACGGCAAATCATATGTAGGAGGCATCTGCGGTGAAGCACAACTTGGAGGTTATGCATTATGCAACAGCGGAAATGTATCCGGAAACGATTTCACAGGAGGTGTTGCAGGAAACACAAGTTCATCTATTGTATTCAATTCACTCAACTCCGGCAATATCAGCGGAAACAATTTCGTCTCAGGTATTATAGGACAAGCGGCGTGGGCTACCCTCGCCATGAATCAGAATTACGGTCCTGTCACTGGAAAAGGTGACAATGTGGGCGGAATAGCCGCCAGAGTCGGAGACAATACTTACATTCATTATTGTCAGAACACCGCCAGCATAACGAGCAATGGCAAGAATCCAAAAATCGGTGGAATTGTAGGAGAAATCGGCGACCCGAGCGAATGGACAGCAGGTATGACAGCAGGTATAATCATCGGTATGGCGGAGATTCTCACTCCTTGTTTTACTATACCGGCTTCCTTGTCCATCACCGGCAGCAAACTTTTCATGGGCCTGTCCAATGCTGCATTAGGATTGATATGGACTCCGTTGGATGTGACATCGAATATCTTAGGTGTTGTTTCCTTATTTTCGGATTATGAAGTAACAGACCTCAACAATCAGATAAATGAATCAATTTCCGAAATAGGCAATACTGTCACTGCAGAACTGCAGACAATACGTCAAGACAACAACATCTGGAGCGGATATACAGCAAGCATTGACAGTTTCAGGGAAATCTGCGAGGCTGAGTCTAAACCGAACATTGAGACTGTCTGCAGCAACATGAACACGATCCGTAATGAAAGGGCAGAAGCAGTTGCGGGAGACAGAAAGCAGAAGAAGGTGGTCCACACCGCCATAGGAGGAGCATGCATCGTGATCGGAGCCGTCGCTTCCATCATTGCAGCAATACCGACCGGTGGAGCAAGCATATGGGTCGAATGTCTTACGACAGCCGCAGCCGTCACTGCCACAACAACCAGCATCGTAGGTGGCGTGAACGGAATGGTACAGACTATATCTGATTATACCGACCATTCCATCCTCGTCACGCAATGCGTAAACAGCGGAACCATCACGACAAACCACGCAACAAGCGCGGCTACTGCCTTCGTCGGTGGAATTACAGGTCTTATGTTCGAATCTTGTTATGTCAGAGACTGTCTGAATACAGGAAATCATAAAGGAATAAACGTAAGCCATGGTCAGTTGGCAGGTGGCGCACACAAAGGCTCTGTAGTTTCCGACTCTTTTGTCATAGGAAAAACCGATTCGTGGAACGGATTTGTGGGAAAATATGTAGATTGTGCATCTATTGATATGAGCGGTTTGTATTTTTATAAAAATGCAAGCGGAATAAGTCTGATGTACGAACGTGGCAAGCAGTTGGATAGTGACAAATGTGGTGACGCCTCCAGTTATTCAGGATGGAGTATCAACGGAGAAGGATCATTATGGAAGATTCAGAACGAAACGTCACCGAATCATCCTATCCCTCATAATTCGGAAGCAACTATAACTAAATAATAAGATTTGAAACCGAACATCTAATTTACAATAAGTATGAAATATTTTGTAAGAGCAGTAAAATACTTCTTTTATTTCGCTTTCCTGACCACAGCGATAGTCCTGGTTCTGGTGTTTATCGGAGCCGTCGAGGGTGACATAAATTCAATTTTCAACGGAGGTTACAGCGCTTTGTGGAAGATTGCCATATTTTTTGCATTGGTAGCGGCAGTGTATCCCAAGTTCGGATTCGTATGCAGGAGACTGGACACTACGGGATCATGGGATGAGGTGAGGAATGCCGCTGTCGCATATTTCAGCGAGAAGCCATTCAGAATTGAATCAGAGTCCGATGACACCCTGACATTCAGACGCAGAGATGTCATCGCAAGATTGACAAAGATGGGCGAAGACAGGATCACGGTAAAAAGGGCTGACGACGGCTTCTTCATGGAAGGTCTCAGAAAGGACGTGATCACATTCTCAACAGGAATGGAACATAGGCTGCCTCCTCACAATGAGGAGAATGCAGGATAACATAAACCTTTAATTCTGCTGTTATGGACAAATTGAAGACTGTAGCAAATTTCGCTGACCCGATGCTGGCAAGCATCAGTCAGGGTCTGCTCGAAGCCAACGGCATCAGAGCAGAAATTTTCGGGGAGGTCTCTTCCTACCCGTCATTCAACGTTGCGGAGCAGAATATCGAACTCAAGGTCAATGCGGAAGACTATGAATCCGCATTGAGCATCTTGGCTGCTTCAGACAAGGCCGAGTAGAAATCCTCGCCGAAATAACGCTCTATAGGTTCGCGTAAGAATTCATATACGCGGACCTTTTCTTTCTTGCCCTTCGCAAAGGCATCCTGACATATATGCCATCTGTGCAGGTTGAGGGCACGTGTACCGTTGCTCAGTTGAGTGATGCGGATAGGATAAAGCCAGCATGATATCGGCTTGCGGAAATCGCCCTTTCCCTGGAACCAGCACCTCTCCATCGAACAGAAGCAGTTGCCCTGCTCATCGAAAAGGGTATATGCGCATTCCTCGCTTCCCGGCACGAGAGGAGTGACCATGTCGCCATCCATATCGATTTCATAAAAGCCTTTTGAAGCAACTTCCGCACGGCCTTCCTCGGACATGATAGGAGAGAATATATGATAGTTCTTCTCTATTGCCTCGGCCTCGCATTCCTCCATCGGAGCACCGCTGTCGCCGATCACACAGCAGCAGCCTTTGCATTTCTCATAGTCACATGCAAAATATTCAGTCAGAATCTCCTCTGACACCAGACAATCGTCTATCTGGATTATTGTTCCGTGATACATATCTATTGATCTTTCGTTGTCACATATTCCACCTTGCTTCCCGCCTCCAATGAAGCCAGAAGAGCCTTCACCTTGTCCGCAGTCACCGCATCCGCCTTGGCCGAGTATCCCGTAGTAAGGTCCTTTCCGTCAAGATGCCTCAAGGCTATCGCAGTCACCCAATAATCAGGATCAGCCATTTCGACAGCCATCTCATTCTTTATATAAGCCTTGAATGAGGCCAGACGAGCCGCATCAATGTCCGAAGACGACATTGTCGAAAGCGTGTGACGGATGATACCCATCGCATCCAACGGCTTCTTGTGTCCCACCCCGGACGCGAATCCGTCCACATCTGCTTCCGTCACCGAAATCCTTACATTCAGTCTGTCTTCCGGATAAAGTTTGCACACATGTGACACAGACAGATGAAGTCCCGTTCCGTCAAGCGCCTCTATCAGTCTCTGACGCAGAAGCATGACCGCAACAGCAGCAGCCATATAGTTGTCCGCCGTAATCGGCATCCTTGCTGACATTATCACATCTATGCTGTTGACATCACCGTTGACCGTATATGTCGACCATCCCGATATAGGCTGATAACGCACGGAAGTACGACGAAATGCTGTATCCTCAGTCCTGAAACCTCCGACATATTCAAGGAGAGTCTTCTTCAACTGTTCTTCCTTAATATCTCCCACTATGATAAGGACACCGTCATTCATCTTTTTCATCTGATTTTCCAGATAGTCGGCTGTCCTGTCCATGAAGCCATCTGTCAGTTTTCCGGACGATTTGTAGTCGGAATACCTGTATCCGGGACACATGATGCTGTCAACCGCAGTCATTCGCGAGACGGGAGACAGACGTGAGGTCTTGAGCGAAAGTTCCTCATTCTCAACATATTCCTCGAAAGCGCCCATATCAGGACGACGGTCATTCGCCACGGCAAGAAGTCCTTTCATCAGCAACGGTATCCTGTTGTCCGGAGCGGTTCCGCTTATCATCAGATTGGAAAGATGGACCTGAGCATCCATAGTGATGCCCTCGGTCATCAGAATATCCTGAAAATCCTTTCCCTTTATTCCCGAGATATAGAAAAGGTCCAGGAAATCGGACATATATGCACCTTCTCCTGCAGAAAGGTCGGCAATACTGCCGTAGCCACCGTTAAGGGCAAGCATGTATGACACGCGACGCGCTGACGGCATGTTCCTGTACACCACCTTGAATCCGTTGGAAAAGGTCCAGACAGATCCGCCTGAGACATGGTCATTCTTTACCGATTTGAGTTTGACCTTCGGAACAGGACCTGTGAATGACATCGTGTCATTGAGGTTCGGGGCGGTCGAACTTATGACTCCTCTGGCGGTGCTTGCTGTCCATACTGAATCGAAAAGAGTACGTGCCCGCAGAGAGTCCGCCATTCCCGTCACCTTCACGAGAAGATTCCTGTCCTTGTCAAGCAGGGCCGACGAGATTCCGTTGAACAGTCTTACACCTGTCGAATCCGCAATTCTTCTTGAAGTGTGATAAGCGAATCTTTCCTTTGCCGTCGCGAGAGATGCATTATACAGATATGCCGAAATACACCTGTCGATATACCCGTCATTGCTTTTCATGCTCCTGCGTGACTCTTCTCCAAGAGGCTGTCTGCATCTGGACATGGACAGGCGCAATTCTCCAGAAGACACGCCGTCACTGTCCAAAGCAGAAGTGACCTCGGCAAGAGCCTTCAGTGCCTCTTCAGCAAACTCCTGAGGCACAATAAGTTTCAGAGCGAAGGAATTGTCAGCGGAACAGTCTGTCCCATCCTGAAGTTCATATCTTACGCCGGTATGCGGAATATGCCTATCCGACAGCAAGGTCTCAAGTCTTTCACATGAAATATCACCCAGCACATTCATCATCATGGTGAAGACTTCCTGCTGGACCGTATTCATATATTCACGAGGCGCTCTCCGCGACGACCATATGGCGGCAACTTCGGAAAGTCCATCCTTGGAATCTCCCTCAACCGCAAACCTGGCCTTCGGGACATCTTCCCATACATATTCCGGACGGGTCTGAGACTCTCCGGCAGTCACCATCAGCGACATCAGGCGGAGTTTTTCCGCGACAGACTTCGTATCTATGTCACCCGACACCATGACCGCCTGATCTGACGGGACATACCATTTCCTCACAAAACCGTCGTCTGTACGATTGCATCTGTCCGACATATCCATGATGACCATGAGTACTGAGTCCAGGGCAGTCTTGTCCGAAACCACATCAAGATCATTGAAACGGAATATCGTAGCGTCGTCAGTAACCCTCACGAATCCGTCCGCTGAGGGAGCGGCACCATGCCTTGTCATGAAGTTCTGGACAGAAACGGAACCGGTCTTCGAATCTGACGCAAGGGCCCCCTTGGCTGCGGCCAGAGGTCTGTCGGATTCACCGGGAACAGTGCCGTAACCCGTCTTCTGCACAAGGGCGAAACTGGCATGACCTTTTACTGACCTGTTGGACACAAGATAATAGTCCATGCCGTTGGGAAGAGTGCCTGTGGTTATGGAAGGATCAGACGGGAGGGTAGAAACACTTTGTGCTGGCATGAAAATTGAAAACAATAACGCCGGCACTAGTGCAAATATCTGTCTTAAATATGATTTCATAATATTATTAAGTTCGAAATGCAAAAATAAGACAAAAAATTCCTATTTTTGCATCTTGTGCTACTTTATGAATATTAATGTTAAACAAATTGATAATACTATGAAGAAAATTTTCCTCTTTTTTGCAGCCGCTGTAATGACAGCAGGAGTAATGTCTGCACAGGACATCAATCAGGCAACAGAAGCATACAACAATGGTGCTATGGAACTCCAGATGGGTAATAATGCTGCTGCTATCGAAAACTTCCAGACTGCTCTCACAATGGGTGAGGCTCTCGGAGAAGAAGGTGCTGAACTTGTTGCAAACTGCAAAAAGGCAATCTGTTCTGCATATCTCAGCACAGCAAAGGATCTTTATAACGCAAAGGAGTTTGACAGTGCAATCGCTGCTTTCCAGCAGGCAAAGGAAGTTGCTGAAGGTTACGGCGAGGCTGAAATCGCTGCTGAAGCCGCTGACCTTGTAGGCCAGACAGAAATGCTCAAGTACAACACTGACGCAAAGGAAGCAATGAAGGCTAAGGATTATCCTACCGCTATCGCAAACTTCGCAAAGGTTCTCGAAATGGATCCGGAGAACGGCAATGTCGCACTCCAACTCGGTCAGGCTTACATGAGAGCAAACCAGTTCCCTGAGGCTATCGCAGCACTTGAGACAGCAAAACTCAACGGCCAGGAAGAAAATGCAGGAAAACTCATTTCACAGGTTTACCTCAAGATGGCTCAGGCAAGCAGCAAGGCTAAGAAGTATCAGGAAGTTATTGATTACGCAGCAAAGTCTAACGAGGCTCTCGAGAACGGCAACGCATACAAACTCTCTGCAAGCGCACTTCAGAAACTCGGAAAGAACGACGAGTGCATCGCTGCTTACGAGAAGTACCTTGAGATTACTCCTAACGCAAAGGACGCAGGCGGAATCATCTGCACTATCGCTGTTCTTTACCAGCAGGCCGGCAACAAGGCTAAGGCTAAGGAGTACTACGAGAAGATCGTCAACGACCCTCAGTTCGGTGCTACCGCTCAGGAACAACTCAAGACTCTCTAATCGATGAGGCAACTTGAACTGCTTGCTCCGGCAAGAGATTTACAGATCGGCATCGCGGCAATCGACTGCGGTGCCGATGCTGTGTATATCGCCGGACCGCAGTTCGGGGCCAGACAGGCTGCCGGAAATGACATCAAGGACATCAGGGAACTATGCACATATGCCCACAGATACGGTGCCCGCATTTTCGTAGCCCTCAACACCATCCTATACGACAACGAACTGGAAGCGGCCTACAGCCAGATGCTTGCAGTCCAGGAAGCAGGTGCCGACGCACTCATAATCCAGGACATGGCAGTACGTGAGATGGCCGTCAAAGGCATTGGAAACATCAGGGAAGACTTCAGGATTCCTCTTCACGCTTCAACCCAATGTGCCATACGTACTCCTGAACAAGCCGTATTCCTGGAAAGTCTGGGATTCTCAAGACTCATTCTTGAAAGGGAACTGTCACTGGAACAGATCAGAGCCATCAGGAAAGCGGTAACCTGCGAACTTGAATTCTTTGTCCACGGCGCGTTATGCGTCTGCTACAGCGGACAATGCTACCTTTCCGAGCAGATTGCAGGCAGAAGTGCCAACCGAGGAGCCTGCATACAGGCTTGCAGATCGCGATACAGCCTTGCCGATTCAAGCGGAAAGATCCTGGTCAAGGACAAGGCCCTCCTTTCACTCAAGGACTACAACCTCAGGGAAAGGATAGAGGACCTCGCCGAAGCCGGCATAACGTCCTTCAAGATCGAAGGCAGATTGAAAAACGCATCATATGTCAGGAATGTCGTAAGGGACTATTCCATGATTCTTGACAGACTGGTTGAAAAACGCCCAGAAACTTATGAAAGGGCCTCATTCGGACAGGTATCAGGAGGATTTGTTCCTGATACCGCCAAGACTTTCAACAGAGGCTACACAGAACTGTTCATAGACGGACGTCGCGGCAAATGGGCCGCCATGGACGCCGCCAAGGCCATGGGAGAAGAAATAGGTACTGTAGCAAGCCTCAACAAGGACAAGTCATCCATCGGCCTGAAACTGGCAGGAAAGGGAATCACGCTGAACAACGGCGACGGATTCTCATTTGTCGCAAAAGACGGAAGTGTCACCGGATTCAGAGGTGACGTATGCAGCGGCAGCAATATCAGATGCAAGAGCACGCCATCTCTGTTTGTAGGTGCATCCATATTCAGAAACATCAATGTAGCCTTTGAGAAGGAAATCGAAAGGCAGGCATGCACAAGGGAAATCCGTGTCAACGTAAGTCTTGGATTCTCCATGTCGGAAGACGGCATCTGGAAGGTTTATGCATCCGCTTCAAGCGAAGACGGTAGAGAAGTCTGCGAAACCTTCGAAACAGAGACACAGGCTGCGGAAAACCGCGACAGGATGCAGGAAATGGCCATCGCCCAGATATCCAAGACCACCGGATCATACAGATTCACCGCCGAAATACATGACTTACAGGAAGATGTTCCTTTCATGAAGGCAGCCTTCCTGAACGGTATCAGAAGAACACTGGCAGAAAGACTCGATGTCCTCCCTTGCGGAAAGAAGGACATCCTCCTGAGGGATCCGGGAAAAGTAACTGAAAAACCTTTCCCTCAGAAGGAGGCCACATATAAGGCAAACATCTCCAACAGACTTTCAGAAGAAGTCTATTCAAGAGCCGGTGCAGAAATCCTTGAAAAGGCATTCGAACTCTCGCCGAAAGACTCGGCCGAACTGATGAGGACAAAATACTGCATCCGTTATGAACTGGGAATCTGTCCGAAATATCATGGAGCCAAGGTTGACAAAGACCTGTTCCTCCTCAACAACGGAAGGAAATTCGCCCTTCATTTCGACTGCAAGGCATGTGAAATGACCGTTCTCAATACTCCACAATCTCAAAAGTAAGGTCAACATCTCCGAAATGGCCTTTCACATCACTGTTTTCTTCCAGCCATCTGCTTGCGATCTGTCCTCTCCATACCACATCGTCACGGGTATTCAGAGGGAAACTGATTTCCACACCATAACTCTTGCCGGCCACATACACCTTTGCCTTGGCGGACCAGTCGGTCTTTGAACCTCCGTCATCTTCCGTTATCATGAAGGCACAATGTGTCATCTGACCGGACCAGTCCGACATGACCATGGCATTGAACGGCTGAGATTCACCCACCTGGCTTCTCTTCACAACGATCATGAAATCCGTCACCATAGGATTGAACAGCCTCAGTTCGGCCTCGGTAGAAGCCGTAAAATCATCTACATATCCGGTCTTGACGAAAAATTCCGAAGCACCTGCGAACCATGAATCATAATTCCTCTTCATGGTGAAGTCCTTAAGTATCAATGCCCTGGACTGTCCGGATACCTTCGTGATTTCAGTTTGTGGCTTGACGATTATGTTTCCGCCTCCCTCGCCCCAGGATGGATCTTCCCTCCTCAACATTTCAAGCGTGGTGTATGATGCATCAGAATTCCTATTAACAACCCACACCGGCTCACTCATAGCCATCACCTCATCCACCATCACTTCCTCTACATGGCGGAAACCATCATCGTCAGTTACAAACCTGTATCCCACATTCAATTCCGAGCCATCTTCCGGATCGAAGGTTATGACCGGCATGGTCTCTCCATCCCAATCCTCCGAAAAAGGCCAATATATCTGCATATCAGAGTCCATAAGAGCAGTCAGGAAAGCATCCGGACCGTTTTCGGCAATGCTTCCCGATGCCGACTTTGTCTGATATGATTTTCTCACATAATCTTCTATCAATTGCCTGACTGGCACATCATACTCTTCTCCTGATCTGGATTCCTGCTCACCTACTCCCGCCCCCGGATTATGGAACAGGTTCCTCATCGTATATTCCTCGTCATATCCGTTATCAGACGATGAAGACACCGCAGAATGAACCTCATTCAACTGTTGTGAACGTAACGGGATTTGCGACAGGATCTCTGCCACCTCATCCAGACCTACATATACCGAATCATCCTTTTCCTCAACCGGGACATTATCGACCACCTCACACGACTCTCCGGCAAGAAGAAAGACAACCGAAACCGCTGCAATAAAATAATATCGTTTCATAACCTTCATTTTACTGCTGCAAAGTTCCCGACAATTATCCGTGTAACGTAAATTAATGAGTTTATTTGAAAAAATCGGCCTCCCAGATAGCCAGGAAGCCGATTTTTAATTTACAAAGTCTCGATTTTTTCAAAAAGTCATGCTGTGAATGTCACAAACCTGTCCTTGTCATTAAGGTCCTTGACGGTACGGACATCGTTGAAATTGAGGTTGCGGAAAATTTCTTCAGTTTCTGAAGCAAGGGCCTCATTGATCTCCACCATTCCGAAACCTCCCGGATTAAGGAGACGCAAAGCCCATTGAGCAACCGCACGATAGAAGATGAGCGGATCATCATCCGATACAAAGAGAGCAAGATGAGGTTCATGATCCAGAACATTCCTTCTCATCAATGTCTTTTCCGACTCCATGACATATGGAGGATTGCTGACGATGATATCGAACTTTCCGATGTCATCCGACGGCTGCGAAAGCACGTCTGCCTTAATGAATCGAGGTCTGAGGGCACCCGTATGCGACATTTCCTCCGAAAAGTCCTGGTTTTCCGCCACTGTCAGGGCACCATCCGAGATATCTGCTCCGATGACTTCCGATCCGGGCATTTCAAGAGCAAGAGTCCAGGCGATACATCCGCTGCCGGTACACAGGTCCAGAATACGTGGTACTCTTCCTGATGATGCAAATACTCCATCAGGAAGATCTGTCAATACGGTTCTGCAAAGGATTTCGGTTTCCGGACGGGGAATCAGGACATCCGGGGTAACATTGAATCTTCGGCCGTAGAACCATGCCTCATTAAGGACATATTGAAGAGGTTCTCCAGAAGCCATGCGGCGGAAATCGCTGACACACTTGTCCGCAAGTTCATCCGCAATCTGATGTTGCGGTTCAACGATATGAGTATATCTTTTCGTGCCGGCAGATGACTCCATATAAGCAAAGACCATCTCCCTTGCCTCCCTTTCAGGATACAAGTCCACCAACAGGCCGCTGCCTATACGTATCAGTTCTGACAATAACATATCTGCCGGCTGAGGCATTGTATCCGATGAATAAAGGAGACAATGCATACAGTAAAGATTATGAATGTTCTATGATCGACGTAAGGAAGTCAGTCATCGAGAGTCCTGCGGCACGGACCATCTGAGGTACGAGAGAAGCAGCAGTCATACCTGGTATCGTATTGACTTCCAGGAAGTATAGTCCGTCTTCAGCACAGATGTAATCCACACGTACCAGTCCGTTGCAGCCAAGATGTGCATATATCTTCTTTGAAGTCTCCTGGATCTCATCCCTCAGAGAATCCGGAATCTGGGCAGGGCACACCTCCTTGCTGTGACCGTTATACTTGGCCTCGTAATCAAAGAATTCGTTGTCGGTAAGGATTTCAATGACAGGAAGAGCCTTATAGTCCTTACCGTCATTATACACGGCACATGTCAGTTCACGACCGACAACAGCAGCCTCTGCGATAAGCATGTTTCCTTCCGAGAACGCATACTCTACAGCCTTGTCAAAGTCATCAGCAGACTTGACCTTGGTGACACCGAAACTGCTTCCTCCATCCGTAGGCTTCACGAACATAGGAAGTCCGAGACGCTCTACCGCCTTCTCTGCCAAGCCCTCTACCGGTTCGCCCTTGCGGAGGAACATATCATCTGCACACTTGACGAAATCCACATCCTTAAGATAACTCTTGCATGAGAATTTATCGAAAGTGATTGCAGAGACAAAGGCGTTGCAGCCGCTGTGAGGCACTCCGAGCATTTCAAGATAGCCCTGCATAAGTCCGTTCTCGCCAGGTGTTCCATGCTGCATTATGTAGGCATAGTCGAACTTCACCTTTTCATCGCCGATCATCACCGAAAAATCAGTCTTCTCCACCAGGACCGAACCTTCCGGAAGCACATTTCTTTCTCCGCCGTTGATCCTGTATGCTCTCAGAGACCAGTTGCCGAATCTGGCAAATATCTCATATACATTGTATCTGTTTCCGTCAATCTGTGAAGCGGTAAACTCGCCGCTTCGTACCGACACTTCCCATTCGGAAGAGTCGCTGCCGTATATTACTGCTATGTTTTTCATAAATTTCATTTTTTCAGATCCCTCGACTGGCTCGGGATGACATCGGGCCAGTCGAGGGAGTACATTGACTATTCAAAGAAATAGTCAGAACTTTCTTCCGCCTTGATCTCGGCATCGGCGTCGCTGCCGTCACAGTCAAGATTCAACGAGATTCCCGGAGGCGCCATGAATGTCTCGTTTTCGTCCATCTTCAGGCTTCCGTCCTTACGGCATTTCTGCATGAAGAGTCCCCAGATAGGGAGGGCCATGTTGGATCCTCCTCCGAGCGAAAGCGACTCGAAATGAACCTGGCGGTCTTCCGCTCCGACCCATACACCCGCAGTGATCGAAGGTGTATATCCGATGAACCATCCGTCCGACTGGTCGTTTGTGGTACCGGTCTTTCCCGCAATCTCACCTTTGAGGCCGTACTTGGCACGAAGACGCACTCCTGTTCCGCTGTTCACCACTCCCTGCATGAGGTTCGCCATGAGATAAGCCGTATAGTCACTTATCGCTTCACGCTTCTTGTTGGTGAACTCACCGAGCACATTACCCATGCTGTCCTCAATTCTGGTAACGAATATCGGAGATACATACACACCGCCAGAAGGGAAGGTATTATATGCCGCAACCATCTCATATACAGCAATATCCGCCGCGCCCACGCAAAGTGAGTTGACAGGATCCAGATAGCATCCGATACCCATCTTCCTCATCATCTCCACCATTGCCTCCGGACCGTACTGCTTCATCAGATAAGCGGAAATATTGTTGGAACTCTTGGTCAGTCCCCACTTCAACGTCACGGTCTGTCCGATCCACTCATCCTTGTCGGTACTTGCCGGTGTCCAGGTCTCTTCCTCATTCACGATGAATGTCTGAGGCACATTCACGACCTTGTCGCATGGGCTCATGCCCTCCTGCATCGCGAGAGTATAAAGGAAAGGCTTGATTGTGGAACCGACCTGACGTTTTCCCTGACGGACATTGTCATATTTGAAATAACGGTAGTTAGGGCCTCCGACATATGCCTTGATATGTCCTGTCTCCGGTTCGATGGCCATGAATGCCGCACGAAGATGTGATTTGTAATACTTTATCGAATCGTTCGGAGTCATCACGGTGTCGATATATCCCTTTCCGTTCCATGAGAACACCCTCATCTTCACAGGTTCGTCAAAACTCTTGCGTATCTCCGACTCCGAAGCACCGTTCTTCTTCATGATACGGTAGCGGTCGCTCCAGCGTCTTGCCTGCTTCATCAGTTGGTCGATGGTCTGCCTGTCGATGTCATTAGAGAAAGGCTTGTTGGTCTTGTATCTGAGATCTCTCCAGAAACTCTTCTGAAGATCTTTTCCAAGATGCTCAGCCACAGCCTCTTCAGCATATCTCTGCATACGTGAATCGATGGTGGTGTAGATCTTGAGACCGTCCTTGTCCAGGTTGTAGGAAGTTCCGTCGGCCTTCTTGTTCTTGTTAAGCCAGCCGTACAACTGGTCATCAGCCCAAAGAAGAGAATCCACCTTGTAATCCTCATACTGGCTGTATGAAGACCTCTTCGGCTTCTGCGCATTCATCGTACGCCTGAGCATATCCCTGAAATATGGTCCGAGTCCGGCATGGTGGTCCTGGATCTGATATGAAAGCGTGATAGGAATCTGCTGGATGGAATCGCACTGTTCCTGAGTGAGGAAACCGTTCTTGGCCATACGCGAAATCACAAGGTTCCTTCTCGCAAGAGACTTGTCCGGATTTATGGCAGGATTGTATCGTGTGGGCTTGTTGACCATACCTACCAATGTAGCAGCCTCCTCAACCGTAAGGTCGACAGGGTTCTTTCCGAAGAATGTCTGTGCCGCAGCCTTGATTCCGTAAGCGTTGCTACCGAAGAAGATCTGGTTCATGTACATTGTCATGATCTCGTCCTTGGTGTAGTTACGTTCAAGTTTCACGGCTGTGATCCACTCCTTGAGTTTGATCCATATCATCTTCAATGTAGACACACCTGGAATCCTGCTGCTCACATCCTCACGCGGATACAGGGTCTTCGCCAACTGCTGTGTGATGGTACTGCCACCTCCCTGGCTGGAATCGCTGCTGAGGACGGTCTTGACAAGCACTCGGGCAAGACTTTCGAAGTCGATTCCCGAATGTCTGTAGAAACGCTCGTCCTCCGTAGCCACGGCCGCATTGACAATATTCGGAGACAGTTCCTCATAACTCACATATGACCTGTTCTCGATATGGAACGTCGTGAGCAGTTCTCCGTCTGACGAAATCACCTGAGTCGCGAGTTTGCTGTCAGGATTCTCGAGTTCTTCAAACGACGGGATGTCAGCAAAAGCCCACACTGCAGCGAGCAGCAGGAAAACAGAGAGAATACCTCCGATGAACAATCCCCAGAACCAGCGGGTTATCTTCTTTTTAGTCGTATCCTTCATGATCGTAAACTATAAAAATTCTTTCACGTACGTCACCTTTAGGTGACACCTTAATATGTAATGGTACAAGATGACAAAAATAGCAACAAAATTTGGAAAATTGCTTCATTTGTGCCTTACTTTGCAGTTCATTTTAGAAAAAGTGGAGGATTTGAGAATGAAGGAAGGAAAAAATCTTGTAATCGTGGAGTCTCCGGCAAAGGCTGGAACCATTCAGAAGTTTCTTGGAAATGACTATATAGTAAAGTCCAGTTTCGGACATATCCGTGACCTTCAGGACAGCGAACTGAGCATCGATGTCAAAAACGGATTCAAACCTGAGTATGTGATCCCTGCCGACAAGAAGAAAGTTGTGGCAGACCTGAAAAAGGCCGCCAAGGAGGCACAGACCGTATGGCTCGCATCCGATGAAGACCGCGAAGGAGAGGCCATCTCATGGCATCTTTTCGAGACACTTGGCCTCGAAGCGGACAACACGAAACGTATTGTATTCCACGAGATTACAAAGAACGCGATCCTGAACGCAATCGAGAATCCGCGCGAGATAGACATGAGCCTTGTGAACGCCCAGCAGGCACGCCGAGTGCTTGACAGGCTTGTCGGCTTCGAACTCTCACCTGTGCTTTGGAGAAAGATCCAGCCGAAACTTTCGGCCGGACGAGTTCAGTCGGTGGCCCTCAGGCTCGTGGTGGACCGCGAAAGGGAGATCCTGGCATTCCAGAACGAGGCATATTATAAGGTTGACGCATTCTTCCATCCGGACGGCACTCCTGAATCGACTTTGGTGAAAGCGACTCTTGACAGAAGATTCCCTGACATGGAGAGTGCCCAGGCATTCCTTGAAAGATGTATCGGAGCGGAATTCGCCATCAGCAGCATAGAGAAGAAGGAAGGCACAAGGACCCCTGCCGCACCTTTCACCACTTCAACCCTCCAGCAGGAGGCCGCAAGAAAACTCAGGCTTTCCGTAAGTCAGACAATGAGCATTGCCCAGAAACTGTATGAGCACGGACTCATCACATATATGCGTACCGACTCGACAAACCTTTCGTCACTTGCAATAGGCAAGGCCAAGGAATTCATCTGCGATAATTTCGGAGAGGAATATTCGAAGGTAAGGCAGTACAAGACAAAGGCAAAAGGTGCACAGGAAGCCCATGAGGCCATCCGTCCTACATACATCGAGAATACCACGATAGAAGGAACGCCTCAGGAAAAAAGACTGTACGAACTCATCTGGAAGCGTACCGTGGCTTCACAGATGGCTGACGCCCGTATCCTCAAGACCGACATCAAGGTGTCATCCGACAAGGGTGAGGAAAAGTTCAACGTACAGGCGAGCGAAGTGCTCTTCGACGGATTCCTCAAACTCTATATCGAAAGCACCGACGAGCCTTCCCAGGATGACGAGATGGTGATTCTTCCGGAGATGAATGTCGGCACAAGGATGTTCGAGGAAGGCATTACCGCCGAATGCAAGTTCACCGCTGCGCCTTCAAGATATTCAGAGGCAACACTTGTGAAGAAACTCGAGGAACTCGGCATCGGACGTCCTTCCACATATGCCCCTACAATCTCGACCCTCACAAAGGGACGCGGATACATAATCAAGGGAGACAAGAACGGTGAAAAACATCAGGTGACCAACCTCTCCCTCAAGAACGGAAAGATCAAGGCAACAGCAAAGTCCGAGACCGTCGGAGCCGAAAAAGGAAGACTTCTCCCTCAGGAGATCGGAATGATTGTCACCGATTACCTTGTAAAGAATTTCGACACCATACTTGACTATGGATTCACTGCAAACGTCGAGAAGGATTTCGACCAGATTGCAGAAGGCGAAATGGCATGGAACAGCGTGATATCCGACTTCTATGGTCCTTTCCACACGAAGGTAGAGGAAACGCTCAGCAACAGGGAATACAGCCATGTGAGCCGCGAACTCGGAGTCGACCCGAAAGACGGACAGCCTCTGGTGGCACGTTTCGGACAATACGGACCTTATGTCCAGAAAGGCGACGGAGACACAAAACAGTATGCAAGTCTCGCTCCGGGACAACTCATCGAGAGCATCACGCTTGAAGAAGCCCTCAAACTGTTCGAACTGCCGCGCACAGTCGGCACACATGAAGGCATCGAGATCATATGCCTGAAAGGAAGGTTCGGACCATACATCAGATACGGCGACAAGAACATATCGCTTCCAAGAGGAACCGATCCTCTCAAAGTAGACCTTGCAACCTGCATACAGATCATCGAGGACAGCAACAACAAGAAGACAGGAGGCATCATTTCGGAATACACGGAAAGCGACATCCAGGTTATCGACGGAAATTACGGTCCATACATCAAGCATGCCGGAAACAACTACAAAATTCCTAAGGGAACAGACCCGGCAACGCTTACAGAAGAAAAATGTAAGGAGATCATAGCGAACTCTGAGCCTACAGGACGTAAGAAAAGACGCAGATAATCTTACTAAATGTAAATTCCCGACCCTATTTTTTGACAATTCATATTTTGTCACTAAATTAGCGGTCGGATTTTGTTATAATTTATCATTACTATGTCAAACTATCAGATTGACCAGATCGACCAGAAGATTCTTTCGTTCCTTGTGAAGAACGCAAGAATGCCTTTCCTTGAGATAGCACGCGAGTGCGGAGTCTCGGGAGCAGCCATCCACCAGAGGGTCAAGAGACTGGAAGCCAACGGAGTCATCACCGGCTCACGCCTTCTCGTAAAGCCTCAGGCACTCGGACTGAATGTGTGTGCATTTGTGAGTGTTTCTCTTTCGGAAGCGAACAAATATCCGGAAGTGATAGAATCATTCAAGAAGATTTCTGAGATCGTTGAGTGTCATTTCGTAACCGGAAAGCACGCCCTTCTCATCAAACTCTTCTGCTTCGACCATGACCACCTCATGCAGATCCTTCTCAACACTATCCAGAAGATTCCTTATGTACAGCAGACCGAGACCCAGATTTCACTGGACCAGGCCATCGAGCGTCAGGTATGGGTCAAGGAGTATCAGAACACCAGTTTCTCTGCGAGCGTAAAGAAGAACAAGAAGGATTAAAGACCGCGCAAAGATATGACGGCTTCTGCAAGAGTCAGATCTTCCGGAGTCGTAATCTTGATATTGAGCCTCTCCCCAATAACGTAGGAGAGGCTTTTTCCATATTTCTCCATAACTGATGCATCATCTGTGAAGGATGTGTCATATGCCATGGAATATGCCTGCTTGAGTTCTTCCGAACGGAATATCTGCGGAGTCTGAGCACCATATAGAACCGACCTGTCCGCCTTGCCACCGGGCACTGCAATCAGTTCTTCTCCCTTCTTTTCCAGCACTTTAAGCGTCTCCACACATGGAGTTACAGGTATCACGCCCGTCCTTTCCGCCGCCGCTTCAAAAAGGGTTCTGACCAGAGAGGACGTCACAAGCGGACGGACTCCGTCATGCACAGCAACCAAGGCTCCGTCAGGCACCTTATCCAAAGCATTTCTCACAGAATGGAAACGGGTGATTCCCCCCGGCACCAGGATCTGCGGACACACGAAATTCCTTTCAAGGCAATATTCCTTCCAATATGTGATGAAATCTCTCGGAAGAACTGTTATCACCGATATGTCCCGGCAGGCTTCCTGAAAGACCTCGATGGTCCTCTGAAGAATGGCCTTTCCTCCGAGTTCCAGGAACTGCTTGGGACTTCCCGCTCCCATTCTCGTGCCGCTTCCTGCCGCCATTATGATCACAAATTTCTTCCTTTCCATATGCTTTCAACAGTTTTCACAAAAATAATAAGAGTTTCCGAAAAATTATCCTCTGTTATTGGGAGATTTTTTGTAATTTTACACGCTAATTTTACAAATCGGAAAAAGTAACAAAAAATATGGCATTTTCTATTTTGACTCAGGAACTCGCGATCGACCTCGGAACGGCGAATACGGTCATCTTCCAGAACGACCAGATCGTCCTCGACGAGCCTAGTATCGTGGCCATCGACAACAGCACAGGCAAGGCCCTCGCCCTCGGACAGAAGGCCAAACTTATGCAGGAAAGAGAGAATCCGGGCATCAAGACAATCCGTCCCCTCAAGGATGGTGTCATCGCAGACTTCAACGCTGCTGAAATGATGATCCGCGGATTCATCAAGCAGGTGAACAGCAAGCGCAGGTCACTTTTCACGCCTAACCTCAAGATCGTGGTAGGCATCCCTTCGGGAAGTACCGAAGTGGAGATCCGTGCGGTACGTGACTCTACAGAGCACGCAGGAGGACGTGACGTATATCTGATCTATGAGCCAATGGCTTCAGCCCTCGGTATCGGTCTCGACGTAGAGGCACCGAAAGGAAACATGGTTGTGGACATAGGAGGTGGTACCACAGAGATTGCAGTCATCTCTCTCGGAGGTATCGTAGTCCAGGACTCGATCAAGGTAGCCGGTGACGTGTTCACCAACGACATCCAGATGTATCTGCGTCAGCAGCATAACATCAGGGTAGGTCAGATCACTGCGGAGAAGATCAAGATCGCAATCGGAGCGGTAATTCCTAACCTCGAAGAGGAACCGGAGCCATATGCAATCACTGGTCCTAACCTCATGACCGCTCATCCTGTTCATGCTACCATCACGCATCAGGAAATCGCACACTGCCTCGACAAGTCAGTGGCACGTATCGAGAGCGGAATCATCCATGTGCTTGAGCAGACACCTCCTGAACTCTATTCGGATATCGTGGAGAACGGTATCCACCTTGCAGGCGGCGGCTCACTCCTCAGAGGACTTGCAAACCGTCTCTCGGAGAAGATCAACATTCCGTTCCACGTGGCGGAAGACCCGCTGAGGGCTGTGGCACGAGGTACATGCCTTGCTCTTAAGAATACCGAGAATTACACATTCCTTATGAGATAAGGCCTTGCGCAAGAGCAATGTCATATATCATGTGATAAATGCAGTTGCCTTCATACTTCTGGAGGTGGCTGCATTGCATATGCTCGGCAACAACGGAAGGTTGCAGAACATATGGATTTCAAAAGGCACCCATGCCGTGATGGGAACGATATGGGGAAGCACGCAGAGAGTGAAGAACTATTTCTCGCTCAAGAAGAAGAATGACTCACTTGCCGTCGAAAACCATTTCCTGAGAGTCCGGCTTGCGGAACTGGAGGACATGGTCGCCGACAAGACAGCAGAAGCAAGCATGCCTTTTTCAGACGACGTTGCAGGTGAATTCAGATACACTCCTGCAACTATCGCCAAGATCAGCAACAACACCCTCCACAATTACATCATAATCAGCAAGGGAAGCGATGACGGCATCACCCAGGGATCGGGAGTGATCACAGGAAAGGGAGCGATCGGCGTCATCGATGCGGTAAGCAGAAACTATTCGTATGCACGTTCATTCAAGAATCATGAGATGAGCGTAAGTGCCAGACTTGGCAAGGAAGGTGCGGTGGGACCTATGACCTGGGACGGCCGAAGCAGTTCGGGAGCCATCCTGAAAGAAATTCCCCACCATGTCATTTTCGAACCAGGCGACACCGTATATACCAGCGGATATTCATCGATATTCCCTCCTGACATACCTCTTGGCACAACGGGAGAATCCCGTATTGTGAACGGTGCGACCTATGAAATCGAAGTGACTTTATTCGAGGATTTCGGCGCGTTGAGATATGTGACCGTTGTGGAGAATCTCGGCAAGGAGGAAATAAATCTATTGGAGGAGGAGCAATGAGGACAGGACAGAATTTCGGACTTCTATATTGCATGATGCTGATATGCCAGATAGTACTCAGCACCTACTCTCCTGTCGGACCGTATATCACTCTGACGGTACTTCCTGCCATGATACTATGTATCCCGATGAGTGTCAGCACTTTGACATGCATGATCATAGCATTTGCCAGCGGACTTTGCGTCGACTGGCTGTCTGAAGGACTCATAGGAATAAACGCCGCCGCCATAGTGCCCGTGGCACTGGCCAGAAGGAGCATCGTAAAGATATTCTTCGGAGAGGATCTCATAAGCAGAGGTGACAGTTTCTCATTCAACAAGTTCGGTGTGGCCAAGGTGTCTGCCGCCATACTTGTCTCTCTTGCCATATTCCTGCTCATCTACATATCGCTGGACGGTGCCGGCACACGTGAAATGTGGTTCAACCTCACATATTTCTGCCTGTCCCTCCTGTGCAGTTGGCTCATTTCCCTCATAGCGACCAACATTCTCACTCCTGACGACAGGAAATAGGAGGCGGACGATGAAACTGAACAGAGAGAACAGACTTCTGATAGGTCTTTGCACGGTAGCGGCCATCATCATCGGAAAACTTTTCAGCATCCAGATACTTGACGACAAATACAAGACGGATGCTGCGAACAACTCCATGGTGTACTCCACCATTTACCCAACCCGAGGCATCATACATGACAGAAACGGAGAGATCCTTGTAGGAAACAAGGTGGCGTACGACCTGCTGGTAACTCCAAAGGAAGTAGTGGCATTCGACACGCTCGCCTTCTGCGAAGTGCTGGACGTGACTCCGGAATTCGTAAGGGAGAAGATGCAGGAATTCTATAGGAACCGCAGGAGGATCGGATACCAGTCGGTGGTGATGCTCAAGCAGTTGCCTCCTGAAACATATATGAAATTCGCCGAAGTCGCATATAAGTTTCCTGGATTCAGAGGCCAGGCCCGAAGCATCAGGGAATATCCTTTCAACGCCGGTGGAAACCTTCTGGGA
The DNA here is from genome assembly GCA_045539115.1 of Candidatus Cryptobacteroides sp. Lineage (GTDB taxonomy): Bacteria > Bacteroidota > Bacteroidia > Bacteroidales > UBA932 > Cryptobacteroides. The sequence goes on from JAZQES010000085.1 coordinate 43,168, forward strand.
TATGTATCTGAAGTCGATGCAGCATATCTGGAAAAACACCCTGACGAGTACAGATCGGGAGACTATGCCGGAAAGACAGGCATCGAGGCTGCCAGAGAAAAGGAACTCCGCGGAGAGAAGGGATACAACATCTGGCTCAGAAATTCAAAGAACAGGATCGAATCCAGATACAAGGACGGAGAACTTGACAAGGAAGCCGTTCCGGGCAAGGACATAACCACGACAATCGACGCCGAACTACAGCATTACGGACAGATGCTCATGGCAAACAAGGTGGGCAGTCTGGTGGCGATCGAACCGTCCACAGGAGAGATCCTGACGATGGTATCAAGCCCCGGTATCGACGTGGACATGCTTGCCGACATAGGACAACATTACAAGGACATTTCCACCAACCCGTACAAGCCTATGTTCAACAGGGCAGTACAGGCTTCATACCCTCCGGGATCCGTATTCAAACTCGTAAACGGCCTCATAGGCCTTCAGGAAGGGGTTGTAAGCACGAACACATTGTATCCTTGCAGCATGGGATATCATTTCGGACGAAACAAACTCGGTTGCCATGCCCATAAGTCTCCGATCAATTTCGAGGAATCGATAATGATGTCATGCAACGCATACTACTGCTACATCCTGCGTGACCTCCTTGAAAACAACAAGTTCTCATCTATTGACGAGGCGATGGACCATTGGAACGAATGCGTAAAAAGTTTCGGATTCGGGCAGAAACTCGGCAGCGACTTCCCGTCTGAACTCGGAGGATTCATTCCGGACTCGAAATACTACAACAGGGTATACAGGAAAGGAGGATGGAAGGCCACGACCGTGATTTCACTATCCATCGGACAGGGAGAGATCGGCTGCACTCCTCTCCATCTTGCAAATCTTTGTGCGACCATCGCCAACCGAGGCTTCTACTACATCCCTCACATCATAAAGGATTCCGAACATGTGGAGATAGATGACAAATACAGGGAGAGACATTATACCGTGGTGGACACCACCCATTTCCCAAAGGTAGTGGGAGGAATGTACAGAGCGGTAAACAGCGGATTCGGATCGGGAGGTACCGCCAGCATAGCAGCGGTGGAAGGTCTGGACATATGCGGAAAGACCGGAACGGCGCAGAATCCTCACGGACACGACCATTCGGTGTTCATCTGCTTCGCTCCTAGGGAAAATCCCAAGATCGCCGTGGCGGCATATGTCGAGAACGGAGGATTCGGTGCCACATGGGCTGCTCCGATCGCATCGCTTCTGACTGAAATGTATCTGACAGGAGAAATCCGTGACAGCCGCAAGCCATTGGAAGACAGAATATTGCAGGGTAACCTGATGGACAGGGTAAAAGTGAAGAAATAGACGATGAGAGATACTGGAGGACATAAGGGAAGGGGTCTCGCCAAGACCATTGACTGGAAGTTGGTAATATGCTACCTGCTTCTTGTCCTTATCGGCTGGGCAAACATATATGCTTCCATCCATTCATCCGAGCCTGCGTCGATATTCGACTTCGGATGCAGGAGCGGCAAGCAGTTCGTGTGGATCGTAACATCCCTGATACTTGCAGCAATCATCCTTTTTGCCATCAACCCGCGAATATATGAAGGCATATCCGTACCTATATACCTCTTTGTCCTGGCCTTGCTGATTGCAGTGATATTCCTGGGAATCGAAGTCAAGGGTTCCAGGTCATGGTTTGCATTCGGTCCGATAAGATTCCAGCCTGCGGAGATCTCCAAGATATCCACTTCCCTTCTCCTGGCCACTGTGATGAGCCAGCAGAATTACAGGATAGGAAGGGCAAAGGACTTCATCACCACTGCAGCCATCATACTCCTTCCTATGCTGATCATAGTGTTGCAGAGTGAGACGGGATCGGCTCTGGTGTATGTAGGATTCATATTCATGCTTTATAGGGAAGGCCTTTCCGGCTGGCTCATATTCCTCGTAGGAATGGCCATATTGTCGTTCATCCTTACCTTGACGCAATCGTCATATGTGGCCATACTCGTGATTGTTGCCGTCGCCTCGCTATGCATCTGCCTTTATTCGGGAAGATTCAAATGGTGGCTCATCATCGGCATTCCGCTCATAACCTTCTTTGCCCTCCTCCCTACCCTGATGGGACTTTGGACAGAAAACATCATCGGTGCAGAAGGCATGGAGGCTCTTGCAGCAGCCGAAGGAGACTACACCGCCGCAGGCATCGAAATGCCGTTCACGGAAAAGATCAAGCCTCTGTACATACTTCTGGGATTCACAGGTCTCTGCATACCTTTCACGGTATATGCGGCATATAGGGAAAGAAACATATTCTCCCATCTTGCAATCGTATCGATGATTGCAGGAATCCTGCTGGTATTCTCTGCAGAATTCATCTTCAACGATGTGCTTCAGGACCACCAGAGGAAGCGTATAGAAGTGCTCCTGGGCATGAAGGAAGACCCTTCGGGAGTAGGATACAACGTGAATCAGTCAATGATTGCAATCGGTTCCGGAGGCCTTTTCGGCAAAGGCTACCTCAACGGGACACAGACCACATACGGATTCGTTCCGGAACAGAGTACGGACTTCATATTCTGTACTATCGGTGAGGAATGGGGATTTGTCGGTTCGGCCTTCGTTATTCTTTTATATGTGTTCCTCATATGGAGGATCATCAGAAACGCCGAGCACAGCAGAGAGGCATTTACCCGCATCTATGGATACTGTGTGGCATGCTGCATATTCATGCATCTTTTCATCAACATCGGAATGACTATAGGACTCATGCCAGTCATCGGCATTCCTCTGCCGTTCGTAAGTTACGGAGGATCGTCCCTCTGGGGATTCACCATCCTCCTGTTCATATTCATAGCATTAGACAGAAACGAAAGGAAGTATTTCTAGAATACTTCCTTTCGTTTCAATATACCGGTCCTCCGAGCGAGGCAGTATGATATTTATTCTCCGAAAAGGTAACGGTGCTGTTCAGGAGTGAGAGTGTCGATCTCGTAACCCCAGTAAGCAAGTTTACGGCGAGCCACCTCCTGATCGATTTCCACCGGCACGTCATTTACCATTCTGCCCGGTTCACGGCATACGGTGTCGGCATTGTCAGCAAGATACTTGGCGCTGAGGGCCTGGATCGCGAACGACATGTCCATGATCTCGGCCGGATGTCCGTCACCCGCAGCAAGATTGACCAGACGGCCTTCCGCAATGATATATATCTTGTTGCCGTTTTCAAGGGTATATCCGGTGATGTTCTTTCTTGCCGGCTTCACATCTACGGCGATTTCACGAAGGCCTGCGACATCCACCTCGCAGTCGAAATGTCCTGCATTGCAGCAGATCGCTCCGTCCTTCATCTTCTTGAAATGGTCCTTCACGATGACTGCGTCACAACCAGTGACAGTCACGAAAATGTCACCGCATTCAGCAGCCTGCTCCATCTTCATGACCTTGAATCCGTCCATCACAGCCTCAAGAGCCTTCACAGGATCCACCTCAGTCACGATAACCTCTGCACCAAGACCCTTTGCCCTCATGGCAACACCCTTTCCGCACCATCCGTAACCTGCGACAACGACATTCTTACCTGCTACGATAAGGTTGGTTGTACGGTTGATTCCGTCCCATACTGACTGGCCGGTACCATATCTGTTGTCAAAAAGATGCTTGCAGTCGGCATTGTTCACCAGCATCATCGGAAATTTCAACGCCTTGGCGTTATTGAGTTGGATAAGTCTGAGAATACCTGTTGTAGTCTCCTCGCAACCGCCTATCACGCCCGGAATAAGGTGAGCATATTCGGTGTGCATGAGATTGACCAGGTCACCGCCGTCATCGATGATGATGTTCGGTCCCACTTCAAGAACTCGTCTGATATGTGCCTCATATTCCTCAGGAGTCGCATCATACCATGCGAACACATTGAGCCCGGCCTGAACGAGGGCAGCAGCAACATCGTCCTGAGTAGAGAGAGGGTTGCTTCCTGTCACATACATTTCCGCACCGCCTGCTGCAAGAACCTCGCAAAGATATGCGGTCTTGGCTTCAAGATGTACGGAAAGAGCCACCTTCCTGCCTTTGAAAGGAAGGGTCTGGCGGAACTCTTCCTCGAGTCCGTTGAGAAGAGGCATGTGATGTCTTACCCAGTCTATCTTCAGACGGCCATCCTGCCAAAGTTGAGGATTTCTGATTTCGCTAGTCATATTCTTTACTTGTTTTTCCTGTTAATGAGCCGCAAAGATAAAGATTTTTAACCACATAAAAGGATTTTTGGCCACAATGGGCATAATTTGGCCAATTGAGCGGCAAATATTTTGGCAGTTAGAAAGCGGTTGGGTATTTTTGCAGCAACCAATCAAGACAGACATGGGACTTCTATCAGGCAAGACAGCCCTCGTCACAGGAGCCACAAGAGGCATAGGAAGGGCAATAGCATTGAAATTCGCATCAGAGGGAGCGAATGTCGCTTTCACATACCGTTCACAGCACGAGGCGGCCCAGTCGCTTGTCGGGCAGATTCAGGAGATGGGAGTACAGGCAAAGGCATACCCGTCCGATGCTGCCGACTTCGAACAGGCACATGCCGTGGTAGAGGACATTAAGAACCTATTCGGACGCATCGACATATTGGTGAACAATGCCGGAATAACCAAGGACGGACTCATGCTCCGCATGGACGAGGCTCAATGGGACAGCGTGATCGGCACGAACCTCAAATCGGCCTTCAACTTCATCCATGCCTGCACCCCGATAATGGCAAGGCAGAGAAGCGGAAGCATCATCAACATGTCATCCGTGGTAGGAGTTTCAGGAAATGCAGGACAGTGCAACTATTCCGCATCCAAAGCAGGACTGATAGGACTTTCAAAGTCGATTGCAAAGGAAATGGGCCCACGCGGAGTGCGTTCAAACTGCATAGCACCCGGATTCATCGAGACCGATATGACCGGAGCGCTTCCTGAGGACATCAGAAAAGATTGGGAAAAGCAGATTCCGATGCGTCGTGCCGGAAAGCCGGAAGACGTTGCGGACGTAGTCCTCTTCCTCGCCAGCGACCTTGCCGGTTATGTGACCGGACAGGTTATCAACTGCTGTGGCGGAATGAACTGTTGACACACTATTCATAAAACATACACAACACACACAATCGTATTTGCACAAAACCTAAACCCGACCTCCCGTATGATGTGAATCACATGGGAGGTTTTTCTTTTTTTTAAACATTCTATGCTTTTTTTTGCATTAATTGCAGGCATGAAAAAGATTTTGAGGGAATGGTTTCAGACAGTTCTTGACCTGCTGCTGCCAAGAACATGCATCGTATGTGGAGAAAGACTGCTTCGTCACGAGCGGCACATCTGCCTTTCCTGCATGGCGGACATGCCGCTTACGCATTATTGGAAACGCTCCCGCAACCCCATGGCAGACAGATTCAACGAACTGATCCAGGAACATATCACCCCGGAGAAGCGGGAGCATTATGCATTTGCGTCAGCACTTTTCTTCTACAAGAGCGACGGAATTTACCGGGAGATTCCGCATCAACTGAAATATCACGGAAACACGGAGATCGGTTCTTATTTCGGAAAAATGCTGGGCAGAAAACTCGCTGCCGAAATGTTATGGAGAGATGTCGATCTTGTGATACCTGTCCCCCTTCACCGGCTCAGACAATGGGAAAGAGGCTACAATCAGGCGGAAGTGATCGCCTCCTCCATCGCCTCCTCATTGGGCACAGATATGAGGACAGACATCCTCAAACGCCGGAAAAGAACCCGCACTCAGACCAGACTGAACGTGGAAGAAAAGGCAAGGAATGTCGCAGGAGCCTTCGAAGTGACCGGAAATGCATGCGACACATTCAAAGGCAGGACAGATATCAGACATGTCCTGATTGTGGACGATGTTTTCACTACGGGATCCACTTTGATGGCCTGCTTTACGGCTCTGCGGACAGTCTTCCCGCCTGGCGTGAGGATCAGCGTGGCCACGCTGGCGTTTGTGGGAGGGGGATAAACCAGATAGTGTAGAGATTCGGCTCGGGGCACAAAGCATGAGGAGCGAGCCCTTCGGCGTGGCTCGCGCAGTTTGCTTTGAGCGGCTGGCCGGCATATTTGCCAGCCGCGTTGTCTGCTGACCAAACATCCGGTATCACCAACGCGAACTGGCCAGGAAAACAGGCTTATTTCTGGCCGACGAGGAAGATGTCTGAATGGAGGCCAGAAATTCTGGCTTTTTTATGGCCGACGAAGATTGAAGGTAGCCCGCGGCCAAGAAAAGGACCATTTTTATGGCCACTCAATAGAATTTAAGGATGATTAAATATAAATATTTATGAAGAAGGATTTTAGTGCTCTGAGTTTTTCGGAGAAAGAGAGAGTTTGCGAAAATATATTTATCAGCCATGGACCATATTGGCATATCTATACTGACGGAACAAAGATGCAGAACATTTTCTGCTGTGAAGATGACTTCAAGACCGCCATGTGGATTCTTGCTGCCAGCATGCATATGTTCAAAGGAGTGCGGATCATCACCTTTGAATTGATGGGCAATCACCTCCACCTTATCCTGGCCGGGCAACGTGACGATTGCATTAAAGCATTTGATCTGTTTGCAGCAAGACTCAGGCTAGTGTTCCCCAAAAGACAACGTACCATCGACTGGAGCAAGTTTAAAATGGACATTCTGCCTATCGAAAGCCTTCAGGCACTGCGCAATGAAATCATATATGTCAACCGCAATGCTTTTGTAGCCAACCCGGAATACACTCCTGATTCCTATCCATGGGGCGGAGGCTGTGCATATTTCTGTCCTTGGCTGAAACACCTATCCACAACGCCATTAGGGGAATTGCCGATCCTGACCCAAAGAGCCTTGCTTCACACAAAGAAAATAGCACCACTCGCGGATTTAAGAGTAATCGACTCAATGCCCTTCATCCCCTCTTTCTGCGACATCAGACTCGGAGAAAATATGTTCAGGGATGCACGAAGTTATTTCAATTCACTCACCCGCAACGCCGAAGCATTCAGTCAGATTGCATCAAGGCTGAAAGACGCCATCTTCTTGACCGACGACGAACTCTACTCGGTCATATGTTCACACATCAGCAAAGAGTACTCAATCAAGTCGCCCGCACAACTTAGCGCCCAACAAAAGATCGACACCGCCCGCCAGATGCACTTCAATTACAACGCCTCCAACCAGCAACTCAGAAGAATGCTGCGACTGGACCTGTCAATCCTGGAGGAACTATTTCCTTAAGTTTCCCGTCACAAGAAAGGCGTTTATTGGACAGGCGCAGTCGTAAGAGATGCCCGGTCGGGGCCGGGCATGACGAAACAAACAACCAAGCATGACGAAACAGCCGAACATGACGAAACAGCCGAACATGACGGCCCACCAATCATCTCTGTCCATCCGTCATGCCCGACCTGATCGGGCATCTAAACCCAAAGACCATGCAAAAGAAAGGCTACATATACTTCATGACCAACCAGACCAACAAGGTCCTCTATACCGGAGTAACCAACTCACTTAAACGACGTGCAAGAGAACATTTTGAAGGCCACGGCTCTGTCTTCACATCGAAATACAACTGCAACAAACTGGTATACTTCGAGCAACTTCCGTCTATTGAACAGGCAATCGAAAGAGAAAAACAACTGAAGCACTTTAAAAGAGAATGGAAGAATCAACTCGTAGACACATTGAATCCTCAATGGAAGGATTTGTCACATAGTATTATTGATGACCCTGACCTAATATAAGAGATGCCCGGTCGGAGCCGGGCATGACGAAACAAAGAGCCGGGCATGACGGCCAATCAGTCATTGCCGGCTGCGACCGGCAATCTCATAAATCCAACCGTCACCCCCGACTTATCCGTCAGTCATCCCCGACCTGCCCAACTGTCATCCCGGGCCTGTCCAGCAGTCATCCCCGACCTGATCGGGGATCTCTGCGCCGACTCTCTCGCGCCTGCCGCGAGAAGAAGCCCGCAAAACGCATGACCATGGGAACCTGCTACGCGGGATTCCATGGTCACGCTGATTAAAAGTTATTCTTTGACGCAACGGACTGCCTGACCGAAGGCTCGATAGCCGTGGTTCGACGGAAAGACGTAGCCATGGTAGTTGAAGTACAGGAAGTACGCGTAGTAACTGCTAGGAGAAGCAGACCAGTAGCTGCCGTAGCTGCCGACAAAGATCAGACTGCCATCGTAGTCGCTGCGATAACCCGAAGCAGGATACCAAGTTGTTGAAGGTGAACTGATGCTGAACGACATTCCTTCGTTTGTACTATCGTATGTTTTATCATCAAATCCGGCCTTTGACCAAACGCCATTGCGGCCTCCGTCAGGTACACGCCAACCGGCTGGACATGGATCGTAGATTGACTTCGTTGCTGTAGAAGTGGTCCAACGGGTGTTATCAGTAGTGGATGAACCGGTGTAATACCAATCGTAATTACTACTATTATATTTAATGAAAGTAGTCGGGTAGGCAGTTGCGTACTCTATGGTGCCGTTTGTCGAATTTGAAGATACCACTGACGACCAGGTTCCGGTTGACTTGGCTTCTATGTCGCTGCTGATGCTTGAAGAACCGAGGAACGGATCCTTCCTACCCCACTGGTAAAGCAGTCCGAGAGCACCGACGTCGCCAGGAGTTGCGCTCGTAGCACCGAGGTTGCGGTCCATCATTGTGCCGGCGTTGTTGTAATAGACCTGTTCTTCCGGCTGGTCGGTCAGCCAGATGTGCCATGACCAGAGAATGTTACCTGACGCATCCTTGGCCGCGATTACCGCGTTACCTTCCTTGAAGGAATCTGCTGTCTGGAATGTGACTTCACCATTCTTGTAAGAAACATTCTTCACCAAATCACCCACATTAGGAGTCACATCTGTTCCGAAAGTCTCCCAAAGCACTTCAGCAGATGACACTGCACCCACTGATTCGCTGCTGCTACCCTTGACGGTGCTGAACTTGTAAGTGCCGGCCGCTGAAACGATATAACTGTTTGCTGTTCCATTCTCTGAGAGATCAACCACACCGCCCTCAATATCGCCATCGACTGAAGTACCCATATTGACAGCAGGCATAAGCTTCAAGGTCTTGCGGCCTATCTTGTTCGTAACGGTATTGGAATATGACCATAAAGACTTGTCGCCAGCCCAAATTTCCAGACCGAGAGTCGTATAGGTGCCCACAGGAAGCGGAACATAAAGACTGATGTCTGAGACCGACTTCAATGCATCGAAGTTAAGAGTGACTGTCTTTTCTGACTGAGACGAAACTGCGGAAGTCTCGATAACAGGCAAAGCCTCCGAAAGGTCGGCTGTAAACACACCGCTGATCTTCTTGTCAAGAGTAATCTGAAATCTGTCTGTACCGACCGGAGCGTTCCTGAAGACGAAACGCATCACGCCGGCAAGATGATTGAACCTGATGGTTCCATCAACATCGACCCCATACATCGCAGCATTGGTGTTTGTGAGATTTGAACCGAGATCATATGAGGCTGGCAGAACGAAACTAAGTTCATCACCTGAAATCGAGTGAGAAGCATTATATGGGTAAACTGCCTTGCCTGTCAGTTCGCCGATAAACACACCTGTGGAAAAACTTGCACGCGATGTCCCTGCACCGGATGAAAGAGTTCCGACAACACTTCCATTTGTTGTCTGAAGCCACACCTGGTCACCAGCAGACCAGGAAAATACACCTCCATCGGTGACAGAAGTACGAGTCTGGTCACCTTCCATTACAGCGAGGATTGTATGTTCTGTTACAGGGACTTCCTCCACTGAGCAACTGCTCAACAGCAATCCCGCCAGAGTAAAAATTGAAAAAAATCTGAGTTTCATATAGTTACAATAATTATTTACATTGATACGACGACTTTATAAGATTCCCGATCAAGTCGGGAATGACAGAGGAGGTCGGGAATGACAGAGGACATCGGGAATGACAGAGGACGTCGGGAATGACAGAAGAAGTCGGGAATGACAGAGGACGTCATTGCCGGCTGCGACCGGCAATCTACATATAGCCCTCTTCCGGATCCATATCAAGATCCTGATCCAAACTGCCGCAGAGCACTCCCTCTGCATCAATCTCCAGAACTTCCACTTCCGGAGACACATATTTCTTCTCTTCCATATGCAAATTTATCACTTCAATGTTATCTTATCCTTCGGAACGAAATAATAACGGACGATGTCCACAGCGACCTTGGGGTCGTGCGCTATGACCTTCTCGGCCCTGCGGAGTGCGTAACGCAGCCTATGATGTCTGTAATGCCGTTTCAGCCATCCGTATCTGTGGTTCCTGTCGCTGATGAAACTGAGGTCGTTCACCTCAACCACGCGTTTCGAAACCTTATAATCCTTATTCCTTTTTCCCATATTTCCGATTTAGGGCAAATTTAACTATTTTTGCCATGATTCGATCATGAAACATCCATTTATATATGCCATATGCCTGTCGTTGATGCTTCTCCTGGGGGGGGCATCACCTGCACATGGACAATATGGCGATTACAGTTTCGACACGGATATACATTCGATCCGCAATTCCATCGTACCGGACTTCCATTACACATATGACGATTATCTGCAATATGCACCTGCCGCAGTGATGCTGTCGATGAAGGCCTGCGGATATGACAGCCGCAGTTCATGGGGCAGAATGCTGGTATCGGACGCCTTCTCAATAGCCATAATGGCCGGAACGGTCAACGGATTGAAATATACAGTGAGCAGACCGCGGCCGGACGGCAGCAGAAACAACTCGTTCCCGTCAGGACACACGGCTACGGCATTCGCGACGGCCACTCTGCTACACAAGGAATACGGATGGCGGAGTCCATGTTTCAGCATAGGAGGCTATACGGCTGCCGCAGTGACAGGATTTTCAAGGATCCTGAACAACAAGCACTGGATGAGCGACGTGATGGCAGGAGCGGCCATAGGAATAGGATCGGTACATCTGGGATATTTCATTACTGACCTGATTTTCAAGGACAAAGGGCTTTATGAAGGCTTCACCGACCCGGAGTTTCTGTACGACCCGTATGAGAAACATTATGTGGCCGAACTGTTCTTCGGACGAAGATATATTATCGGAGCAGAAGGCTTGAAGGAAATGGGAACGCTTCCGATACGTGGAGGCATCACCGGACTCTCCGCCGACATACCGGTAAAGGCGGGACTGGGAGTAACGGCAAGACTGTCGGCAAGTTCCATGACCTATACCGATTCCAGTGTGAGCCCCATGTACAGTGTCCTTGCAGGCGGATATTGGAACCTTCATTTTGCCAGACGGTTTGAATTCCAGACACATGTCATGGCCGGATATGCATGGCTCGACGGCCCTTCACCTGCCGACGGCATAGATCTGGCTGCAGGAATCGGCCTGAGCGTGATGACAGACAGCAATTTCAAGATCAAGGCATTCGCCGATTTCGAGTCTGCGGACCTGTCACGCACGATGCCATGGCTCAACACCGTCATCCTCGGCTGGAGTTCAGCATGGTTCTGGTAGATAAGATAAAATATTTGTGCGAAGTTGAGAAATTTGACTTATCTTTGCATCCGGTTCGCCTTGGTGGTGGAATAGGTAGACACGCGGGACTTAAAATCCCGTGGCCAGAAATGGCCGTACGGGTTCGATTCCCGTCCGAGGCACATCAATCCCTCTTGGAAGAAATTCTGAGAGGGATTTTTGTTTGACTACACCTGTTCTTTCAGGCGAAGCCAGTCGCTGATTCTGTCGAAAAACGAGCGGCCGACTCCGGTGACACGTTCCGCTATCGATCCGGCTTTTGCGACTGCGGCGTCTTTCTTTGAGGTGAAATTCTCGCGGATGAACTCGGAAACCAGTGAGACGGCACTGGACATGACTCCGGCCTTGTCATTTTCATTGTTCAGGGCATCAGGGCCTTTGAGGACATAGTTCCGTGTGGTATAGCCCACATAAAGAGTCAGAGCGGCATTGAGGGATCCGTTAAGGAGCATTCCGAGTATAGGGCCTATAATAGGCACTCCCGCATTGGCAAATACATTCTTGAGTCCGCCTTCGAGGGAATTGGTCAAGGACTGGGATATGTAGGCGGTGAATGCCGAACTCAGCACTCCTATCATTATTCTGCCCAGTTGGAAGACGTTCGGGCGGTATCCCGTGGCACATACAATCTGATATATGAGCCTGATGTTCAGCACCATGACGGAAAGCGTATCGAGCGTGCTGTTCTGCGAAGCCGCCGTGAGGAAAAAGACCTTGCGTCCGCAACGGCTGATCAGTGAATTAATATTGCCGACCCTCGCATTGATCTCCCCGGAAATGATCTCCTTTATAGCCTCGGCATCATCTCCGGCAGCATCAACCGCATCTTTTATGGCTTTCTTGCGCTCATTCCTCTGAACGGCGTCCTCGATATAGAAACAGTTGGAAGCAAGCGATCCGGCAAACTTCTTCATCTTCCTGACATCCCATCCGTCCTCGGTCCTGAGTCGAGGGAACTCCGGCATGACCAGAAGTCTCACAACCGGCAGGACGACAAAATAAAAAAGCAGACCTGATATCAGGACATAGAACAGATATTCCAGATAAACATGCGTCGCCGCCCCGATCTTGTCTCCTATGACCAGAACATTTCCGATGAGGATTATCCCCAGGAGGACAGACAAGGCTGCGACGACAAAATATACACTTTTCTTCATATCACCAGTTTTCTACGTACATTAACAGCATCAAAAGTACTTTCTATCTTATTCTTTTCCAAATTTTTATTCGGAAGACACTGCCATGGACGAAGCAGACTGACGATCCGCCTACATCACTTTCAGTTTCTCGACAGGCTGCACCTGTACCTCGTCGAGAGGGTGAGACTGATAAGACACTCTCCTGAAATCTATATCCTTAAGGTCAATGCACCTGATGTTGCTGTTCCAGGCAGTCCTGTAATAGAACACCAGAGCCTTCTGGTCAGTGACCGATGTCACCTGGGTCGCACTCGGAAGGCCTTTAGGGATATCTGCCTTGGCATGCTGGCTTCCTATAGGAATGTCGAAGTTGTTCAGAATGTGGAAAGCCTGAATGACTGTATCAAAGCCGGTTGCCCATACAGGGGAAGTGGTCTGGAAGAAGGCAGCACGTACGAATCTAGATGGCGGTGTAAAATCTCCCGGAAGGCCTAGCATTCCGCTGCCATGTCCCAGAGACTGGAGTATTACTCCTGGCTTCAGGGTATTGTCTGGTGCCAAACCCGGTTCAAGATTGACGTAATTGTTCAGATTGGTCATATGCCATGGGAAGCAGGGAGCATTGGTGAGGACACCGAGTTCATTTTCATAGAAATTCGGTACTCCGGCCACAATTTCCAGCACTACCATCCTTCCGTCCGGTTCTGCAATCCTCCAATGGACCGCCCCGATCTTGTGGTCCAATGTGATTAGATTTATTTCTGAGAGAGCCTTCTTCACCTGATCGATGGACGAGAACTGCGACAGAACCCATGATACGAACTGCATGTCACACAGGGTCTTGTCGTTGTATTTCGAATCATACGGTGCGTACTGTCCATAGCCAGGGAAGAAAAAGAGTCCTGCCGACAATCCGGTTTCATTGATTCCCTCGACAACAAAAGGTTCATATTCGGTATAGACACCTACATATCCGTAAACAGACTTATATTTCAGGCCATTCTCCCCTGTCGGGGTGTAGGACTGATGTTTATGTCCGCGTGGAGCCACGACATAGCCGCACTGCATAGGCGTAGCCGCCCATTCCACGGTTCTGGCAACTACATTGCTTCCGTCCTGCGCTGTTAGTGAAATGCCTGTGCAGGCATCTGCATCTGCTGCATAAATCCCGCCCAGAAGGACAGCAGCAGCCAACATCAATATTCTCTTCATATGATACAATTTTTAAAAATTCAAGATAAGCATATTGCAAGGTCCGGACCATCCGCATTCTTCTGTCATTTTTTCCGCCGACGGCAATGATATTCATATAGATTTATTAACTTTGTAAAAACACTGATAACCTGTAAAACAACCACTGATTCTCATGAGAAAAACAGTTTTCCTGCATGCCGCACTGCTTGTCGCCGCGTGTATCATTTCTGCATGTGCCGGCAAGACACCGGCTCCTCTTGGCAGCCACACATTATTCGAAACAGAAAGCACCGATACAATTCCTTACAGGATTCCGGCGATAGCAACCCTTTCCGACGGTTCGCTTCTTGCCTTGAGCGACTACCGTTACTGTAAGGCGGATATAGGCTTCGGAAGAGTGGACATACATGGAAGGATGTCACATGACAACGGCGCCACATGGGGAGAGGAGTTCAGTCTGATCGAAGGTACCGGAGTATCAGGAGCAGTCGACTGCGGATTCGGTGACGCTGCCCTTGTCGCTGACAGAGAAAGCGGAGACATCCTGCTCATGCTCGTGTGCGGAGAGACCGTCTACTGGCATCAGACCACCAACCGTCAGAACCCGAACAGGATTGCCGTACTCAGAAGCAGCGACAACGGCAAGACATGGACTCCATGGGAAGAAATCACGGAATCCATCTATTCCATCTTCGACGAAAGCACGCACGGATGCATCGAAAGTTGCTTCATCGGTTCAGGAAAGATCTGTCAGAGCCGTCAGATAAAGGTCGGCAGCCACTATCGTATCTATGCCGCGATGTGCGCCCGTCCGAACGGCAACAGAGTCATATACAGTGACGATTTCGGCCGCACTTGGCATGCATTGGGAAGTATCGACGAACTGCCTGCGGCAAACGGTGACGAGCCTAAATGTGAAGAACTTCCGGACGGACGCGTAGTACTCAGTTCACGTGCATACGGCGGAAGGCTTTTCAACATATACACATATACCGATGCCGCAACCGGTGCCGGATCATGGGGAGAGGTTGCATTTTCCGGAGAGGAAAACAGCGGCTGCACTGCTGTGGAGAATGCCTGCAACGGTGAAATCCTCATTCTTCCTGTAATCCGCAAGGAGGATGGAGCGAAGGTGAATGTGGCATTCCAGTCGGTACCTCTCGGACCGGACAGAAGAAATGTCGGAGTATACCATAAGGAACTGCCGGAAGACGTATCAGCACTCACCCCTGCCCTTTTCGCCGCAGGATGGGAGGCACCATATCAGGTGTCCGAAGCACCTTCCGCATATTCTACAATGGTCCAGCAGGAAAACGGCAACATAGCCTTCTTCTATGAAGAATGCGAGGACTCATGCCCTGGCGGATTCGATATGGTATACAAGGAAATCCCTGTAGACTCGCTTACATTCAACAAGTATAAAACACGCTAAAACTGATTGATATGGAAAAGATCAAAGGACTGATCGACGCTCCGTTCACCCCTTTCTATCCGAACGGAGACGTCAATTTCGAACCTATTCCTGCATATGCGGCCATGCTGGCCAAGAACGGACTCAAAGGAGTATTCATCAACGGTTCATCGGGAGAAGGCTACATGCTCACTACCGAAGAAAGGATGGCATTGGCGGAAAAGTGGATGGAGAGTGTTCCGGAAGGCTTCAAGGTCATCGTACATGTAGGCAGTTGCTGTCTCAGAGAGAGCCAGAAACTCGCGGAACATGCCCAGAAGATAGGTGCATGGGGAATCGGAGCGATGGCACCGCCGTTCCCAAAGATCGGACGTATCGAGGAACTCGTGAAATATTGCGAAGCCATCTGCAGCGCTGCACCTGAACTTCCTTTCTACTACTATCATATACCGGCATTCAACGGAGCATTCCTCCCTATGACCGAACTGCTCAAGGCCGTAGACGGACGCATTCCGAATTTTGCCGGCATCAAATATACCTATGAAAGTCTTTATGAATACAATCAGTGCAGGCTTTACAAGGACGGCAAATACGACATGCTCCACGGTCAGGATGAGACCATCCTTCCGTCACTTGCCCAGGGAGGTGCTCAGGGTGGTATCGGAGGAACAACCAATTACAACGGCAAGGAACTTACAGGCATAATCGAGGCCTGGGAAAAGGGAGACATCGAGACCGCGCGAGAGAAACAGAACTTCTCACAGGATGTGATAAACGTGATCTGCAATTACCGAGGAAACATTGTCGGAGGAAAACGTATCATGAAACTTATCGGACTTGACCTCGGACCTAACCGCGTTCCGTTCAGGAACATGACTGATGAAGAGGAAGTTGCGATGAAGGCTGAACTCGAAGCGATCGGATTCTTCGAAAGATGCAACAGATTCTGATATGAAGAATTTCATGAATGCCATGCTGCCGTCATTGTCCACACTGATGATGACGGCATGTTGCGGAGACGGTTCCGCATTGCTGATCGAAGACAAGGGATGGCCTTCAGGATGTACTCCGGGTTATGAAAAAGGTGTTTCTGCACCTTACTGCGGTGTTCTTGAAGGTTGCCTGATAAGTGCCGGCGGAGCGAATTTCCCGGATAGATCCGTTGTGGAAGGAGGTGTCAAGAGACTTTATTCAGACATCGCATGCCTTAAAGATGACAACTGGATGAAGATAGGGGAACTTCCTTTTGAGGCTGCCTATGGCGGATGTCTTCAGCATGAAGACAGGCTTCTGACAATCGGAGGAAACGACGGAAAGGCCTCTTTCGCCGATGTCCTTTCCATAAGCATCGTTGACGGCAAGGCACATGTATCCCCTTGCACATCATTGCCTTACGCAGTGGAGCAGGCCGGATATGCAATCGATGGAGACCGCATCTTCGTATGTGGTGGAGTTTCGGACGGCAAGCCTTGCAGGCATGTCCTTGCAGGAGACATTTCGGGAAATGAAATCTCATGGAGCGAACTCATCGAACTGCCGGAACTCATGGTACAGCCTATTGTCCTTGCTCACGAAGGCAGACTCTACGTATGGGGTGGATTCGATCCGGAGAACAAGAAAGTCGGAGGACAGGGCTGGTGTCTCGACAAGGGAGCGGACCAGTGGCGTCCGGTATCCGGGGGAAAAGACGGAATGACTTTCACAGGTTCATCCGCTGTCAGGCTCGGAGACGGATGTCTGGCTGTGATCGGTGGAGTCGACAAGGAAATATTCACTTGGGGAATCAACATCAGCACTCCTGAGGACAGGATCAGATATCTGACAATGGAGCCATCCGAGTACAGGTTCAACAGGATTCTGATGATATTCCATCCTGAAAACGAAGAATGGACCGAGGCCGCAGAGGCTGCGGAACTTGCTCTTGCCGGAGCAGGAATCGCGACAGACGGCCAAGCGTTATATGTAACCGGCGGAGAGATCAAGCCTGGCGTCAGGACTCCCGCAACATGGAAACTAAAAGCATGCAGAAAATGAAAAGCAATACAAGACTGAGCAGGATCTATCCTTGGATAGTCGTTGCCCTGCTATGGGTGGTCGCCCTTCTCAACTACATGGACAGGCAGATGCTCTCGACAATGAGGGAATCCATGCAGATAGACATCACCGAACTTGAATCGGCGGTGAATTTCGGACGCCTGATGGCGATTTTCCTCTGGATATACGGACTTGTGAGCCCGTTTGCAGGTGCGGTTGCGGACAGGATAAGCCGTAAATGGCTTATAGTCGGTTCTCTCGGCGTGTGGTCGGCCGTAACATTGCTCATGGGATATTGCAACACGTACAACCAGGTGTTCTGGCTCAGAGCCCTGATGGGCGTAAGCGAAGCCCTCTATATTCCTGCCGCTCTCTCTCTGATCGCGGACTATCATGAAGGCAAGTCAAGAAGTTTCGCAGTGGGTATCCATATGACCGGTCTTTATCTCGGACAGGCGGTAGGCGGCTTCGGAGCAACGCTCGCTGCGGCATTCTCATGGCAGCAGACATTCCACTGGTTCGGAATCATCGGAGTCCTCTATGCTGTCGTACTCATATTCTGCCTTCACGAGAAGAGGCAGCCGGAACGCACATCAGAACAGATTCAGGAGCCGGTTCAGAGCATCCCTGTACTGAAAGGTTTCGGCATGATATTCAGCAACATTGCATTCTGGGTCATCCTCTTCTTCTTCGCATCCACATCACTTCCGGGATGGGCCACAAAGAACTGGCTCCCTACCCTCTTCGCGGAAAGTCTCGGAGTCCCTATGTCACAGGCCGGTCCTATCTCTACGATAACGATCGCGATTTCGTCATTCATCGGTATCCTGATCGGCGGTCCGCTCTCTGACAAATGGGTCAAGAAGAACATAAAGGGAAGGGTATATACCAGCGCCATCGGACTCTCTCTCATGATTCCTGCCCTGCTCCTGCTCGGACTCGGCAACGGAATGTTCGCAGCAGTTTCCGCAGGTCTTTTCTTCGGTATCGGCTACGGCATGTTCGACACCAACAACATGCCTATCCTCTGCCAGTTCGTACCGTCACGTCTCCGTGCCACAGCATACGGAATCATGAACATGACAGGAGTGGTTGCCGGAGCGGTATGTACACAGGTGCTCGGCAGATGGGCCGAAGGCGGCAACCTCGGACTCGCATTTGCAGTCCTCGGAGGAATCACCGCCCTCGCACTCATCGTCCAGGTGGCAGTCCTCAGACCTGCAACGGACGACATGAAATAATACCGGAAGATTCCGGCAGTTCCTGATTCTTCCCCTATGATGCAACATTCCTGTTCAATATCGCATCATAGGGGAAGTCATATAAACTGATGGGCCTATGAAAGCATGGACAACAAGGTTCGCGGCTGCATTCATCCTGGCACTATGCCTGTGCGGCTGCGACAAGAATATCCTGAGAGACTCGGAACAAGGAAAGATGTACGTAAGTTTCAGGATAAACGGAGAACGGTATGAATGTGCGGAAAAGAGCATCTTTACTTCTTCACCTATGAGGATCGCATTCTACGACAAGAACTTCCTGGATTTCCATGTGGACGCATTCAGCGTCAAGGACAACGAAAAGAAAGCCTGCCTGAGATTCACAGTCAGCAGCGACAATCCCATAAAGACCGGCCAAAGATATTACCTACAGTACCATTCGGGAGAAGAAGAAGACCGCGTGGCAGATCCTCCTGTGCATTTTGCCGAATACAACGGCCTGAGATCTGTCGAAGGATGGGTGAAATTCCGTGAGATAGACAAGAAATATCCGCAGAAGAACGGATACGCGATCGTTGCCGGAAACTTCGACTTCACCTGCAAGGACGAAGACGGCAACACCTTTGAAATCAAACATGGATCATTCGACGGAATAATATGAAAACGACACTGAAACTTGCTCTTCTCTGGCTGCTGCTCTGCTCCGTACGATGCTCAAGCCTTTACTATATGCCGTTCAAGGAGACTTCGACCGGCAAGAACGCCATCAGCATGTATATCGATGGAGAAGCCTTCAAGACCGTGGATATTGACATCGACACCGGAATACGTACAGAGATGGATTCATTGAAGACAAAAATCGCATTATGCGGCACCGTTATCAGCGACCATCACACCGGGATGCAGGCTGACATACGCATGACCATTCTTGTCGAAGAGGGTGACACCCTTGAAGCGGGCAAGGACTATCGGATCACGGAATACACAGTCAGCGACTTCTACACCAAGGATGAAGAATATTGGAACGAGCCTCATGTCAGGATGGCTATAGGCAACAGATATGCCCATGAAGGATGGGTGCATTTCAGATGCCTGACAAGAAAAATCGCCGCCGGAAACTTTGAATTTACGTTTCTCGACGACGACTTCGTATCTCATACCGTGATGTACGGCAATTTCGATTCAATGGTAAATATCATTCCTAAAAAGGAAACATCAGAGGAAGAACAAACACCATCACCACTCCCATAAGGATCTGAAGAGGCAGGCCGACCTTCACATAGTCCATGAATGTGTACTGACCTGCTGACATCACGAGGGCATTAGGCGGTGTGGAGAACGGTGAAGCGAAGCACATGCTGGCAGCCACGGTCACCGCAAACATGAACGGAACAGGGCTCACACCTATCTGTACGGCACATTGGAGGGCTATCGGTGCCATGAGCACGGCTGTCACAGTATTGCTGATGAAGATAGTCATTACCGATGTCGCCGCATATATTCCGGCAAGAAGAAGACGAGGTCCGCTTCCGCCAAGACCGTTCACGATTCCGTCCGCAATAACATTTGAGACACCTGTCTTCTCCAATGCTATCGACATAGGGAGCATAGCCGCAAAAAGCACGATGGTCTGCCAGTTGATGGTCTTATAGGCCGCCTCGACGCTACGCACGCAACCGGTTATCACCATAAGGACCGCGGCAAGAAGCACTGAAGTCACAGGAGCGACAGGTATCTTCTCCACCACCATCATCACGATCATTCCTATCATGATGAGTGCTGCGACTGGAGCCTTGTAATCCAGAGTCACCTTGGCCGCCTCCTGAAGAGGCTCACCGAGAACCACCCAGTTGCTGGACTCATTCTTCATTCTGGCGATGTCTTTCCATGCACCCTGCACGAGAAGAACATCTCCGTCATGCATCTTCACATCTCCGAGGTCGTTGAGGATATATTCCTTCTTACGGCGTATTCCCAGTACGTTCACGCTGAACTTGCTGCGGAATCCCGCGTCTATGATGGTACGGTTGATCATTGACGATGAAGGCATTATAAGGATCTCGGCAACTCCGATGTCAAAGAAGTCAAGAGAGGTGTTTGAAGAACTGCCCTCGATCTCGTCAGTATGAACGTCAAGAAGACGGAGATTGTAATCATCCGAGAACTTCTTTATCATGTCTGCCTCACCGGAAAGATAGAGCACATCGCCCTGCTTGAGAATAAGGTCCGGAGACGCAAGTTGCTGGTTCACAGTACGCACGAAACGGTTCTGGCCTGTACTTCTGCGAAGTTCCAGCACATTGATTCCATATTCGCGGTAGATGTTCAGGTCCACGACAGTCTTGCCGATTGCCTTGGAATTCTCGTCTTTGAGATGGACACGGAAAAGGTTTTCAGAGATTCCATATTCCTTGACAAGTTCCTTGAGCGACTTGCCTTTATTTTCCTTGTCGTTTCCCTTGTCCTTCGGTATAAGGAAGAGTTTCGTGGCCGGAAGAAGGTAGAGAACACCTACCACGAGGGTCACAAGACCTACCGGAAGGAAAGTGAAGAAACCGAGAGGCTCGAAGCCGGCGCTTTGCAATGTATCGCTGACGATAAGGTTCGGAGGCGTACCGATGAGGGTCATCATGCCACCCATGCTGCTGGCAAAAGCAAGAGGCATGAGAAGACGGCGTGATGACGTACCTGCGGCAGCAGCCATACTCACGACGATAGGAAGCATCAGAGCCACTGTTCCGGTGTTGCTCACGAACATTCCGATTGCAGAAGTCACGATCATCACAAGAAGGAAAAGACGGAGTTCGCTGTTTCCTGCCAATGTCATCACCTTGCTGCCGATCATCTTCGCAAGTCCGGTCTGGAAGATGCCGCCGCCGACGATGAACAGACCTATCATCATTATCACCGTAGTGTTCGAAAAACCCGAAAGTGCCTCATCCGGTGTCAGGATCTGACAGAGAAGCAGCGCAAGAAGAGCACATAGGGCCACCAGGTCAGAACGGACTTTGCCGCTGACGAAGAGGATGGCCGAAATCAATAATATTATCAGTGTTGCTATCATATTCTTCGGTTTGGCATGCAAAGATACGAAATAATCAGGAGGTGGCTATATCTTTACGGGCACGGTAAATGTGTTTTTGACTTCTCCTATGACGAAAACGCTGTGGAGGGATCCTATGCAGTCCAGATCACCCAAAGTTCCTAGGACGAATTCCTGATAGTCCCTCATGTCACGGGCATATATCTTCAACTGATAGTCATAATCTCCGGAAGTGTTGAAACATTCCACAACCTCGTCGATTTCCGCTATGACCGAGGTGAACTGGCGGCTGAATTCCTTGCTGTGATGCTTCAGGCGCACATTGCAAAGGACTATTATGCCGTTCCCTGCCTTGATGGGATCCACAACCGCCACATATTTCCGGATATATCCTTCCCTTTCCAGTCTTTTCTGCCTTTCAAAGACCGGAGAAGGTGAAAGATTGACTTTTGCAGCCAGTTCTTTTGTCGTAAGTTTCGCATCCTTCTGAAGTTCACGCAGGATAAGGATGTCCGTCCTGTCCAGTATTTCCTGATTCATTTTTCGTATTTTAAACGATTTACAGAATTATATTCTGTTTTAAATCTATTTTTCGGCAAAAATAGAATATTTTTCCAAACTTTTCCGAAAGATTGCACATATAAATACAATATACCATCTTTGCAGCCCGATTGAGGAAGAAAAATACTATCTTTGCACGTTTTTTCGGGATACCCCTAACCGATTGATTATATGATAAGAAAAGAATATATACACGATGATATTTTCGAGTTTGAGGCAGGAGGAAGCATAAGAGGGCTCAAGGTAGTGTATCATTGCTCCGAGAGGCCATGGCAGAAGGACGACAGCCGCAAGGTGATCTGGATCTGCCACGCCCTCACAGCCAACTCCGATGCCGAGGACTGGTGGCCTGAACTCGTAGGTCCGGGAAAACTGTTTGACACAGAAAAATATTTCGTAGTCTGCGCCAACATGCTCGGCTCGGCATATGGTTCATCCGGCCCTTCAAGCATCAACCCCGAGACCGGAAAGCCATTCTATTTCGACTTCCCGAGAATAACCGTGAGGGACATCGTGAATGCGAATGATCTTGTACGTCAGCACCTTGGAATAGAGAGAATTGATTTCATGGTCGGCGGCTCGATCGGAGGATTCCAGTCTGTGGAATGGTCAATAATGAAGCCGGAGGTCATCAGGAGAGCGGTCTACATCGCATGCGGAGTGAGGGTAACACCTTGGCTGACGGCATTCAACGAATCCATGAGGATGGCTCTAGAAGCAGACCCTACATTCCGTCAGTGCGAGTCGCTCAAAGGCGGAGAGGCAGGTCTCAGATGTGCCCGAAGCATTGCACTCATATCATACAGAAGTTACGAAGGATACAATGCGACACAGTGGGAAAAGGATGAGGACTGCATGTTTGCTGACAGGGCGGGATCTTACCAGAGATATCAGGGAAAGAAACTTTCCGACCGTTTCGACGCATATTCATACTACTATCTCTGCGGATCGGTGGACAGCAACAACGTCGGACGCGGAAGAGGCGGAGTCGAGGCTGCACTCGGAAGCATAAAGACGGAATGCACCGTGATAGGCATCGACAGCGACAGGCTTTTCCCTGTGGAGGAACAGAAAATGATAGCGGCACATGTGCCGGGGGCGGTCTACCATGAGATAACATCAAAATTCGGACACGACGGCTTTCTCCTTGAAAATGACCAACTTACAAGAATAATAGAACCTATATTACCATAAACTATGCAGGTACTGAAATTCGGCGGCACATCAGTAGCCAACGCCATGAACATGTCGAAGGTAGTTGACATCGTGATCAACGCCGTAGACAGAGACAGAACCATACTCGTGACATCGGCCATCAGCGGCTGTACCGACACACTCATCAAGATAGGAACACTCGCTTCCGAGCGTGACGAGGCTTACAAGATTCTGATAGACGATCTTCAGAAGAAGCATCATGACATCATAACGGAACTGCTTCCGAGAGAGAAGCAGGACGAATCTATCGAGGTATGCGACTCGCTCTTCGACTCGCTCCGCAGCATCACCCAGGGTGTATTCCTCCTTGGTGAACTTTCTCCTGCCAGCCTCGATGCGATACAGTCATTCGGCGAACTCTGGTCAACCAAGATCCTTGCGACAAAACTCGCATCGATAGGCATCGCGACAAAGTGGATCGACTCACGCGAGATCATCCGCACCGTCTCGAAGGGAGACAAGAATGTCGTGGACATCCAGAAGACATATTACCGCGTGAACGAGATGGTAGAGAAGAATCCTATCACGCAACTTTTCGTGCTTCCGGGATTCATCGCCGCCGACAAGCAGGGCCGCACCACAACCCTCGGACGCGGAGGTTCCGACTATACAGCCTCTCTTTACGCAGTAGGCTGCAAGGCTCGAATCCTTGAGATCTGGACTGATGTTCCGGGCATGATGACCTCGAACCCAAAGACAGTACCTACAGCACGCACGATCAGCAACATCTCATACAAGGCCGCCCTCGAACTCTCGCATTTCGGAGCGAAGGTCATCTATCCTCCTACAATCCAACCGGTTGTGGCCGAAGGCATTCCTATCTATGTGAAGAACACCTTCGAGCCGGAGGCACATGGCACCCTCATCGAGAAGAACCCGCCCCGCAGCAAGGACAAACTCATCGGAATCTCGAATTCCGACAACATCGCGCTCCTGAGTCTTGAGGGAAGCGGAATGGTCGGTATTCCAGGCTTTTCAAGCCGTCTTTTCGAGACATTGAGCCAGAACGACATAAACATAATCCTCATCACACAGGCGTCATCAGTGCATACAATGTGTATCGCTGTGTCTGAAAAGGACGCAGAGAAGGCACGCGAGGCTGCTGACAGATGCTTTGCATATGAGATTTCACTCGGAAAACTCAACCCGTTGAAGGTGGAGAAAGGTTTCTCGATCGTCTGCCTCGTGGGAGATGACGTGCTCAACCAGACCGGAGCGACAGGCCGTATGCTTGCCGCCCTCGGACGTAACAGCATTCCAGTAAGAGCCACAGCACAGGGATCGTCTGAAAGAAACATCTCGGTAATCGTCTCTTCTGAAGACACTGAGGCGGCCATCCGTACCATACACAACGAGTTCTTCGACCGCAGAAGCGGAAAGGACATAAACCTCTTCATCGCAGGATTCGGCACCGTTGGAAGGGCGTTGGTGGACATCATCGCGAAAAACAGGGAAAAGATTGCGGCAAGAACAGGAAGGAGACTCCATGTATGCGGACTTTCGAACAGCCGCAGATTCATCGTCGACAAGCACGGACTCGACCTCAACAACATAAAGGAGCAACTTGACAACGGCATCAGCGCTGCTGACGAGGCATATTTCACACAACTCGCCACCCTCTCTCTCGAGAACTCGGTATTCGTTGACTGTACCGCTTCGGCAGACATCGCATTCAAATACATGAACCTCTTCAAGAAGGGCTATTCTGTGGTCGCATGCAACAAGATCACATTCTCATTGCCGTACAAGCAGTACGCAGCACTGAAGGAGGCGGCCATCGAGATCGGTGCCACACTCCGTTATGAAACAACGGTAGGAGCCGCACTTCCTATCCTCGAATCCATCTCACGAAGCGTTCACAGCGGTGATGAGATCGTCCGGATCGAGGCTGTTCTCAGCGGAACTCTGAACTATATCTTCAGCAACTATGCAGGAGGTGAGGGAGGAACATTCGCAGAGGTTGTCAGAAGGGCTCAGGAGGCCGGATATACAGAACCTGACCCAAGGCTCGACCTCAGCGGACGCGATGTCCTCCGCAAACTTCTGATACTTTCCCGTGAAGCAGGTGTCGAACTTGACGAAAAGGATGTGGAGATATCCCCTATCCTCGGAGAGGAATTTTTCGAAGGAGACGTGGATGCATTCTACACCAGACTTGCAGAAAACGAGGAAATGTTTGCGGCGCGCTACAACGAGGCCGCTTCCAAGGGCCTGAGACAGCGTTTCGTAGCATCGCTTATCAAGGACGAGAACTCACCTCTGGGATATCGTGCAAAGACCGGTCTTGAAGCGGTTTCCTCTGACCACCCTCTGTTCAGCCTCAGCGGAACAGACAATTGCGCCATAATCCAGACCGACTTCTACCCTTCGCCACTGGTAGTGCAGGGAGCGGGAGCGGGAGCATATCAGACTGCATCCGGCGTTCTGAACGACATAATCGTATAAAAGTCCTCTGCCATCCGGCACAGTCTACCCAGTTCACTAGAACATATGAAAAAAGCAGAAAACAAACGTATTATCATAGTTCCAGTGAATTATACGGCACGAAAGTTCACTAGAACAAAAACAAGAATTATGGATAACAAGAATTACAAGTTCGAGACCCTTCAGGTAAGGGCAGGACAGGAAATCGACCCGGTATCAAAAGGCACGGCAGTGCCTATCTATCAGAGCACCGCATATACTTTCGACGACATGCAGTACGGTGCGGAACTCTTTGAACTGAAACGTCCGGGCAACATATATACACGCATCACCAACACCACAAACGAGGTGTTCGAGAAAAGGATGGCGGCCCTTGAAGGCGGTGTTGCAGCCGTTTCTACAGCATCAGGCCAGTCTGCTGTTTTCCTTTCGATAACAAACATCTGCGGTCCCGGGGACAATATCGTGGCACAGCCATTCCTCTATGGAGGCACATTCACAATGTTCGCGATCACTCTCCGCGACATGGGCATTGAGGTCCGTTTCGCAAAGAGCGACAGTGCCGCCGACCTCGAAGCACTCGTAGACAGCCGCACAAAGGCACTTTTCCTCGAGAATATCGGAAACCCTGCATTCAATATTCCTGATTACGAGCCTATCGTCGAGATGGCACGCAGGAAAGGCATATGCGTGATGGTGGACAATACCTTCGGAATGGGAGGATACCTTTTCCGTCCGTTCGAATGGGGTGCAAACGTATCCATCCACTCGGCTACCAAGTGGATCTGCGGACATGGCACAGCCCTCGGTGGAGTTGTAGTCGACGGAGGAAACTTCGACTGGACAGCAGAGAAATATCCATTACTTGCCGCTCCATCAGAAAGTTACCACGGCCTGGTCTACAAGGAAGTGTTCGGCAATGCCGCATTTGCAGGACGTGTACGCGTGGATGGTCTCCGCAATATCGGACCTGCCGCATCACCATTCAACTCGTTCCTTATGCTCCAGGGTCTCGAGACACTCTCATTGAGAGCCGAGCGTTGCTGCGACAATGCTCTTGCAGTAGCGGAATTCCTTGAAAAGCATCCGGCAGTGGAAAGCGTGAATTATCCTGGTCTCAAGAGCAACCAGTATCATGAACTCGGACGCAAGTATCTCAAGCATGGATTCGGAGGCGTACTCACATTCCGTGTGAAGGGAGGCTTCGATGCCGCTGCAGCCCTCGTGACCCGTCTGGAACTGATCCTTCACGTCGGAAGCGTCGGAGATGCAAAGTCGCTTATAGTACACCCTGCATCCACAACCCACTCCCAGTTAAGTCCTGAGGAGCAGGTCGCAGCAGGTGTATATCCAAACATGCTACGTCTGTCAGTCGGCATCGAAAACGTCGATGACCTCATCGCCGATCTCGCTGCCGCCCTATAAAGAGCAGCAACAAGGCGTCACTTAAAGCACTGATAATCAACGCTTAACCACATATGCCTGCTGACATGATGCAGCAGGCATATACGCGAAGCGATTGAAACACAGAGACTTAAGTGCCACCATAAAGAAAGACACAATAATAGAACATATAGAAAACGTTAAAAACATGAAAGTAGCGGTAGTGGGTGCCACAGGACTCGTAGGCACAAGAATGTTGGAAGTTCTCGCTGAGAGGAACTTCCCTGTAACGGAACTTCTTCCGGTAGCGTCTGCTAAATCGGTAGGACGCAAGATCACATTCCAGGGCAAGGAATGGACTGTAGTAAGTGCAGAAGATGCGATTGCGGCACGCCCGGATCTCGCACTCTTTTCTGCTGGCGGAACTACATCTGCCGAACTTGCACCAAAGTTCGCAGAGGCAGGAACACGCGTAGTGGACAATTCGTCTCACTGGCGTATGGACCCTACAAAGAAACTCGTAGTTCCGGAAATCAACGGTGACGTCCTCGAAAAGGACGACATGATCATCGCCAATCCTAACTGCTCGACAATCCAGATGCTCCTTCCGCTCTGGCCACTTCATAAGGCATATACCATCAAGCGTATCGTAGTGTCTACTTATCAGTCAGTTACAGGCACAGGATACAAGGCTATGGACCAGATGACAGCCGAGCGCGCAGGTGGAAAATGGGGCGAATATCCGGCTGTATATCCACATCCTATCGACCAGAACATCCTCCCGCACATCGACTCATTCCTTGAGACAGGATACACCAAGGAGGAAATGAAGATGGTCAACGAGACACACAAGATCTTCGGAGACGACACCATCGGAGTATCACCGACAACCGTACGTGTACCGGTTCAGGGAGGCCATTCGGAGTCGATCAACCTCGAATTTGAGAAAGAGTTCACACTTGAGGATGTACGCAGGCTCATGGAAGAGACCCCTGGCGTGACACTTCAGGACGACCCCGCAAACAACGTATATCCTATGCCGCTCTTCGCATGGGGCAAAAACGATGTATTCGTAGGACGTATCCGCCGTGACCCTTCAGTGAAGTCAGGTCTCAACTTCTGGTGCGTTGCCGACAATCTCCGCAAGGGAGCCGCAACAAACGCAGTTCAGATTGCAGAGAAACTCATCGAAAAAGGTTTCCTTCCTGCATAGGTCCGAAGTCATAGCAATCAAGCCGTTAAGTTTGAAATGAACCCCGAAAGTTTGTCTGACTTTCGGGGTTTTTGGTCTGCCTATAAAGAACAACTATGAGGAGTCGAGGAAAGGATCTCCGCATTGCAATTATCTGGCAAGATAATTGCGGTCTAAACTTTCTGCATTAATATAAATGATTAGTATTTCATGATAATAAGTATCCTTACAATTCTCCTTGTGATTGCACTGCATCTGTTCCCAAGAAGAACCCGGGTTAAGATCACATCCAGATTGAAGAAACTTTTTGCCAAATTGCGTGGATTAACAAAGGGGCGCAGATCCATGTATCAGATAAGCATCCTGACCCTTTTCCTATAATCAGCATAGCCCGGCTTATTTGCCAACTGACGCTTCTCCATCATAGGTATGCTGATGAACACGAAAAGACAGGTGTTTGCCAATGCTCCGACAGCCGGCAACAGAACGACTTCCCATGAGTGATCAGATATTCCTATGGTTAGATAAAGAAGATATATTCCCCACCACATCAGGATCTCACCCAGATAGTTCGGATGACGCGACCTTTTCCATAATCCTATAGTGCAGACCTCTCCTCTGTGTTCCTTTCTGAATCGATGTGCCTGAGTGTCAGATATAAGTTGCAAGGTCGCAGCCGAGATGCAAACGATGAATCCGAGCCATGTCCATAGGTTAGCCTGAACAGGAACCACAGAAGTACCGATCAGCAGGAATCCAGGAACCATCGCCAGGAATACCACGACTGTCGGCATCAGGTTGATGCCTGTGAAGTTCACTATGTGCCACAGACGTGGAAACTTCTCCTTATACATATCATATCTCCAATCCTGCTTGTTCAGGTTCGGGAAAGTATATGCCCAGTTTCCTGTCAGACGGATCGCCCAGTACCATACGGCAATAAGCATCAGAATCACAGGAAGGGCAAACGCCCCGCAATGAACAGCATATCCGGTCAGCATCAGCGGAGGGGCTACGCTCCAATATGGGTCATATACCGATGAATTGCGGAATATGACACCCCATAGCCAGACGAAGACAGTCGCAACGAAGTCTGCCACAAACAGACGCAGCAGAACCGCCATATCATCAAGCACAATAAATGTCCATACACCCGATACTGCCGCTATCAGGTATATGACTGCAATGACAGCAAAACTCCATGAACGCGATGCCTTCAAGGATTCTATACTGGAGATGTTCTTCATATCATCAAGATTATCCTGCCCGAACCGACAAATGTAACGATGCAGAATCAGTCAACAATACAATGCAGTTCCATCAGAAAGCGAACACAAATATCTTCCACATGATGATCACGGCGACGATGGTCTTGAGGCCTGTGCCGGTGATGAATCCAAGAAATGAACCTATCGCAGCCTTCAAAGCCTGCATCGCTCCCTGACGGTTGTAATAAAGTTCGAAAAGGAAGGCTCCGAGAAAAGAACCGAGAATCATTCCCACCGGTGTAAGGAAGATTCCGACGATAAGTCCTACCATGGCACCCCTTTCAGCATATTTGCTGCCGCCTGTAACCTTCGTGAACCACATAGGAACCACATAGTCGATCACCGAAACCACTGCAACGACGATTCCCCATATGATGAGAGTCCTCATGGAGATTTCCTCGCCAGAGGCATTTGTACCATTGCCCCATATATAGAGGATCAGAAGTCCCACCCAACTTACAGGTGTGCCCGGAAGACCCGGAAGTATGCTGCCGGCAATACCTATGACTCCGGCCACAATAGCCAATATCGAAACAATTGCATCCATAGTTGAAATCATTATTCCGGCAGTATGCCTATGTGTTTCGACGACCCCCGCCTCCCTGCGGGAGGCACCCCCTAGCCGGGGGTGGCATGTCGTTCTCAACACATAGGCATACTGCCGATATTATTATTCTGTTGCCATTATATCTTCCACATCAGAAGACCTGATAGGGAGACGCATAGGGCCGAGACGACGGGCACCATCCGCAGTGACAAGCACGTCGTCCTCAAGACGGATACCGCCAAAGTCATAATAATCAGCAAGTTTCGCATAATTCACAAAACCCTTGTCCGTACCTTCCCTCTTCCACTGTTCGATAAGTGCAGGAATGAAATATATGCCAGGCTCATCTGAAATCACATGTCCCGGCTTAAGGTCACGGGCCATGCGCAGATTACCCATGCCAAGCAGCGGCGAACGCTGACGTTCATCACCGTAGCCGACATAATTCTCACCGAGGTCCTCCATGTCATGCACATCAAGACCCATGTTGTGGCCGAGACCATGAGGCATGAAAAGGCCCGAAATGCCGCATGCAACCATCTCGTCCACATCACCACGTACGAAATCCAGAGCCTTGAGTTGTTCAAGCATATATCTCACTGTAGCACAATGGACATCCCAATACGATGTTCCCGGTCTGGTCAGGCTGAATGCAAGTTCGTTAGCCTGCTCGACTATGTCATAGATCTCACGCTGCTTTGTGGTGAACTTTCCGCTGCATGGATATGTACGAGTGAAGTCTGAAGCATAATGGGTGTTGCTCTCCGCACCGGCATCAACTACGAGCAGACGGCCCGGAGTGATGATCTGATGATGAGAATGATTATGAAGAGTCTCACCGTTCTGCGAAAGGATCGTAGTGAACGACACTCCCCATCCCTTTGAAAGGGTCACGCCCTCCATCCTGCCGACTATATCCTGCTCCAATGCACCCGGCTTGCAGCCGCGACGTGCCTCCGTATGCATCCAGTAACCGATTTCACATGCCTTGTCAATCTCCTCTATCTCGCACTGCTCCTTGATCAGACGCATTGCCACAACCGACTTGACAAGTTCCTCGGAAGCATGACGTCCGCCGTCCGCCATCGGAGCCACACGACGCACATCAGAAGAAGGGATTCCGGTCAGTTCAGCCAGTTTCATCTGGTTATAATACCTTGCAGGAGGCAGGAAATGCACCGGACGGCCTGCCGCAACAGCAGCCGATACAGCCTTGTCAAACTCTGCCAGAGGCATGGTCTTCGCACAACCGATGGCCTCACCCTTCGAAGCCACAGACGGCTGAGGCCCCATCCATATTATGTCATCTATATCCACATCATTGCCGTAGAGGCATTCATCCGCACTGTCAAGGTCCAGAACGGCGGCAAACCATGGTTCATCTACGCCCCAATAGTAGATGAAGTTGCTGTCCTGACGGAACTTATAGTCATTGCCACGGTAATTCATCGCAGCATCCACATTGCCGAGGAAGACAGCGATACCTCTGTTGCCCTCCGCTGTCCTTGCCGCCATCCGCTCAAGCAGCATGCGACGTCGGTTCACATATACTTCAGTTGAAAACATATTATTTTACATTTACTGTTATTTCATCAATATACACTTCCTCTTCCGAGAAGAATTCGATCTTGAGCATTCTTGATTCAAGATCAAGGTCGTCGAAAAGAATCATATCGACAAATGCATCATGACGGGTATTCGGGAATACCGGAACATCGATGATCCGGATCAGGTCGTAAGTATCGTCGTCACCATCATGACTGGTCCACAGATAGATCTTTGAAGGCGGCACGATGCCGTCCTTGGTTGAATTCAGCATTCTAAACATCACATCGCTTACATGCTTGAAATTTCCGAATTCCACACAGATTTCATTCTTTCCGGCCTTAAATCCTGCCCAGCGGTCATCTCCTGCATCTTCCGTCGCAAATTCTCCGTCACAGAGCCTGCGGTCGATCAGATAGTCATCCCCTCCCGGACGATAGACCAGGTAGCCCGGTCCGTCGATATGACCGCACATGCTTTTTTCCATGAGTTTCCAATATGTGTCGCCGCCAAGCCAGGCCATATAGTCTTCATAAGCCTTCGCAGACCAATGCGGCTGTCCCAACTGATATGGAGACGAAGGGTCTTCGAAAAGACCGCACATGATGAATGAAATTATCTTCTCAGCGCCACCGGCAGAAGCCGCAACCTGCTGGGCGAGAATACGTCCGTAAGGAGCAGGCACCAGAGCGGAAGAACGGTCATTCGTGCCTTTCTCCCATGCAAAAGTCTCACAGTTCGCCCACATCTCCACTCCTGTCCTGTCATGGATGGCACGGAGTTTCTTCCAGTTTTCGCGAAGTCGTGTCAAAGGATATCTTTCACGTACGCATCCGACTTCATCCTGATATGCTATTATATCGACTTCCAGACGCGAAAGTTGCTGCTCATAACGCGGATCGTCAAAATCCGAATTGAAAATGCCGTATGGAGATATAAGGATCTTCGCGGAAGGAGTGAGTTCACGGGCACGTGCTGTAAGAGCATTCACAGCCTCGACTGCATAATCAGTCAGGACCGGCCCCAGACAATCCTCAACAGGGAGATACCAGCCGTAGAATGCAGGATGATCCCCATATAGCCCTGCCAGTTCCTCCATCATCTCCAACTGACGGCCTTTGATCTTGGGATCACGCAGATTATCGTCCTGGTCCTTGGCCCAGCCTGTACTCATGAATACCTTCATGCCATGCTCCGCCGCCGCATCCATGACGGCATCCACCGGACTTTTGCGCCACTGAGGATAATGCCATTCCATCAGTTTCGACGGATAATAGGCCTTCTGCTCATTGGCCACGGACATGAAGACAAGATATTCCATTCCCATCTTCTTCATCTCGGCGATCTTCACCGCCCACATCTGCGGATCGGTGTTATCGATATGTGGAGGATTGGTGTACTTGTTACGTACGTCCTGATAAGGCAGATTGATGAATGTTCCGGTTATAGGCAGGACGCTTTCAGGCTTTACATCAACATCACATAATTTATCCGAGCCTTTTTGAGAAGGACTGATGCAGCCGGCAAGCACTGACAAGGCGGCTAACGCATACAAAATGATTCTCTTCATATAAACAACAAATCAGTATCCGACAAAATTAATCATTTTCTTTTACTTATCCATCAGACCCATAGTCGCAAGGACAATGAACATATAGTGCGAGGACCCACCTCCGAGCACATACTCCACCTGCTGCCACAGATAAGGGAATACAAGAAGTTCAGGAAAATCCGGTCTTATAAGTGCGGTTCCGGAAACCACTCCTCCAGGTAAATATGACCAGTCAGCCCTGTTCAGACCGTATCCTACAGTTGCCGATTTCGCTCCCACTCCGCTGGCGAACGATTGCGTGTTCGATCCAGGATGGCATCCCAGAATGAAATTGAGCGCATTGAAGACCTGATCCGGCCTGAATATGTCAGGATATGTCTTTGCAAGAAAATAATGCCTGTACCCGAAGGACTGTATATCCCAACCTGCTCCCCAGATGTTCGGACGATATGGCACTCCGTATGGCGTTTCCGCACTCTGGACTTCGAGTTCAGTGGCATAGGCTTCCAGTGCCTCCCTATAAGCCGCACAATGCTTTCTGTATTTCTTATGACCCGACATTTCCCTTTCTACAGGTGCAAGATACCAAGCGCACGAACCCGCCGATGCTATGCAACGGTCCCAACCTGATACGATGAAGTCAAGGTACTTGGAATCATTGGTGGTCTGATACAGTTCTGCTGCCGCATGATACATGCCCATATCCTGACGTCCGGCCTCCTCTGCAGCGGCAAAGATTTCGGAAGCGATATTCAGACAATGCACAGACAATGTATCATTGAACCCCCTGAGGACACGGGAGGTAGCAGCCAGATTTGCCGCGGTGCCGATCTCACGTCCCGGATTGTTCTCAGTAAATACCCACCTGTCATCATCATTCCCTGCAACACCGTCCGTCATAGCCGCGGCATCGCCAAGAAGCACATACTGCCTCAGATTATTGCATATGATACCTCTGTACAGACGCCCGAGGGCAAGATATCCGTTGACCACGGACAATGCGCCATGTTCTATCTGCTGGAGCACATCGTTCTTCCCGTCAGGCTGGTGGATCTCCACCAGATGGGAATGCTGGTCTATTGAAGTCACATCTATCGACGGTCCGAAGGCCTCATAAGCCTTGGCCAGGATATAGCATTCGCCTGACTGAGACTCTATGCGCAGGTCGAAGTCACCGGCATCATGCCAGCCGCCTACATTCAGATTACCGATCACATCAGAAGCCTCATGTCGCGTCATATCATCATCAGGCTGGACATATCCGTCAATATGACTGCCAGCCGGAGCCAGACGCGCATCATCCATATGACATCTGTCATGCCATACGCGATATTTTTCGCTGATCCTCATATGACACATCTGCACAGGAAGAAAATATTCCACGACAGGTTGCCACACTCCACGCTCGTAAACATCCGGAGAGATGCTGAAAACCGATGAAGAACTTCTGCCATATCTTATGCGATAAAGACCTTCCTGCGTGACATCCGAAAAGTCCGCCTTGAGATATTTGTAACGCAGGAATTCTCCCGGCCATTCCTCCACATCGATCTCCATTACAGGTTCCTCTCCCATCGGTCCGTATTTCACAAGCAGAGCCTTGGAGAGCGGTTCCGCCCTCCTGTCGGTCTCGATTACAGCGACTTTCGGCTGCTGAGGCATATATCCGACCTGAGAAGTCTGCACTACAGGATCGTAGAGCCATCCTTCCACTACAGATGGTTCTATATACCACTGTACGGCACCCTCAGCCGCACCGGCAGGAATCTCCGAACGGAGCACAAACCATCCGTTGTTGTGGTTCATCCTTCCGTCATATAGTTTGAGATCCGATTTGAGAGAAGTGACAGTGATCCTGCTGTATGGATCATCCGGACGCGAAGTGAATGTACGTCCGACCGCATAAGGTTCAGCCACGATGCGGTCTGCAAGGAAAGGACTGTACCCTTCGGCATTAAGGTGGTCTATATCTGCATGAGGAGTCTTTCCATCATGATAACAGCCATGGGAAATATCCAGGTAACTCTTCTGGCTGACAACCGGAGAATTGGGCTGCTGAGGATAGATGCCAGCCTTGTTGTCCATTATCCAAGGCTTGCCGAAAAGGTCGCCCGGAAAGAATTCCATGTTGAATCCTGCCTTACCGACAAGTTCGGATGGTATAGGACGGTCCAGATCGACAGTGACCATAAGACCTTTTCCGGAAGGTTCCAACGTAACAGTGTAAGACAGTTGTACATCAGGATATACCATAGGATTGAAACCTGTCTCATGACGGCTGGAATCCGGATAACAAAGACGTGTGATGATCTTCTGACCTTCAATCACTCTTTCAAGTTTCTTCGGCACCGGCTGCCACTGACCGGGAGTCTCGTCAAATCTGATGTCTCCGTTTGTCGCTACACGTCTGCCGTTCATTATGAATGATATTCCGCCCTGATGTCCTTCAGGATAGAAATCATCGAAAGCCATGGCATCTACGCCTTCATGGTTGAAATAACCGGAAGCATTCAGACGGAAGTCCTGACCTACTGCCACAAGAGAAGATATCAGGAAAAGAATGGTAGCACAAAAATTTTTCATAGATGTCGTAAATAAGTAAACATTCAAATATAACATTATTTCAACAGAATAGTTAACTTTACCATCTAAACTTTCATTCAATGAAAAGAAGAGACTTTCTCAAGACCGCAGCACTCGGGACCGCCGTCGCAGGACTGGCAGGAACCGGCGTTGTCAGCGGGTGCATGAGAGAAGCGGATTCCGGACAGGGATTCAACTTCAACAGGCTCGGCACAGGCACAGGCCTGAAACTCAGTTTCAAGCCCTACGAACTCCAACTCCGCCATACCTTCACCGTATCATCATACTCCCGTAAGACAACGCCAGGAGTGCAGGTTCGCATTGATTATGAAGGCTTTACAGGGTTTGGAGAGGCATCTATGCCGCCATATCTGGGACAGAGCGTCGAGACTGTCACCTCATTCCTCGGCAAAGTGGACCTGGAACAGTTCCGCGACCCGTTCCAACTCGAGACAATACTTGCATATGTCGACAGCCTTTCTCCGGGAGACGGAGCGGCAAAGGCTGCTATAGACATAGCCCTTCACGACCTTGTCGGAAAACTTCTCGGACAGCCATGGTGGAGACTATGGGGACTTGATCCGTCAAAGGCTCCGGACACGACGTTCACGATAGGCATCGATACTCCTGATGTCGTAAGGGAAAAGACACGCGAATGTGCTGACAGGTTCAACATACTGAAAGTGAAGGTAGGACTCGACAACGACAAGGAAATGATCCGCACCATCCGCGAAGTTACTAACCTTCCGCTTGCAGTTGATGCAAACCAGGGCTGGAAGGACAGGGAGCAGGCTCTGGACGAGATATTCTGGCTGAAGGAGAACGGCATAGTGATGGTGGAGCAGCCTATGGCGAAAGAACGGATCGAGGACAATGCGTGGATTACAGAGAGAAGTCCGCTTCCGATATTCGCCGACGAGGCCATCCAGAGACTTGCCGACATTCCTGCGATCAAGGGAGCATATCACGGAATAAACATCAAACTCATGAAATGCACGGGTATGCGTGAGGCATGGAAGATGGTAAATTACGCACGCGCCGAAGGGATGAAGGTTATGATAGGCTGCATGACGGAAACCTCATGTGCCGTATCGGCCGCAGCCCAGTTGTCCCCTGCCGTAGACTTTGCCGACCTGGACGGCAACCTGCTGATAACCAACGACCTTTACAAAGGAATGGAAGTCGTTGACGGAAAGATAACACTGCCGGACAGACCGGGAATCGGATGTCTGGAACTATAACATATAACCACTGAGTACCAATGAAAAGCATTGAAGCGAAATACATCTCCGGCATGGAGTCCATGTCAGATACAGATCTCCTGAAGACACTTGAATCAGCCACAGAATATAATCCTGTAGCGTGCGTGAACTGGAAGGAATATCCATATGCCCCGCAGGTCGGCTTCCACATTGCATGGTCAGACGAAGGACTTGCCGTGCTGTTCAAGGTAAGGGAAGATCACGTGCGCGGAACCGCCATGGAAATCAACGGCCCGGTCTGGGAGGACAGTTGCGTGGAAGTGTTCATCGACGACCCGCATAGCAGCGAGTATTTCAATTTCGAGACCAGTTGCATAGGTACTAAACTGGCTTCTAAAAGAAGGTCAAGGAGCGATGCCGACCATTTCAACAAGGAAACGATGGACAAGATAAGATGCTTCGGCTCCCTCCCTCACGAGCCTGTGGACATCGAGGGCAAGGAACAAGAGTGGTGGCTTGCGGAATTCATTCCGTTCTCAGTCATCGGCCTTGGAAAAGCACCGGAATCTTTGAGGATGAATTTCTACAAATGCGGCGACAGATGCAGCAGGATGCATTTTCTGAGTTGGTCGGAAATTGATCTTCCGGCACCGGACTTCCATTGCCCTGAATTTTTCGGCAAAGTGACATTCGCAACCGTATAACCCTGAAATTCCCATAACTATGAAAAAGATATTGACTATCGCAATCTGCGTTCTCACCACCTTGAGCGCGTACGGCCAACGTGAAAGGATGAATTTTGATGAAGATTGGCGTTTCGCCTTCGGCAACGCTTCCGACCCGGCAAAGGATTTCGGTTGCGGAACGGAATATTTTAACTATCTGACGAAGGCTGCATCCATCCATAACGAAGGACCTTATTCACCAAAGTTCGATGCTTCACAGTGGAAGGAAGTGGACCTGCCTCATGACTGGGTGGTGGACCTGCCTTTTGCCGCTGAAGCAAGCCATAGCCACGGCTACAAGACCGTAGGATACAAATATCCAGAGACCAGCGTAGGATGGTACAGAAAGACATTCACCGTTCCTGCCGAAGATTATGGAAAACATCTCTGGCTGCAGTTCGACGGCATTTTCCGCGATGCCCGCGTATGGGTGAACGGCTTCTATCTCGGACATGAGCCAAGCGGATATGCGACACAGGTCTATGACATATCGGAATACCTGAATTACGGAGGTGAAAACATCGTATGCGTACGCGTGGACGCCACTCTCGAAGAGGGATGGTTCTACGAAGGAGCCGGAATCTACAGACATGTATGGCTGAACAAGGCTTCCAAGGTGCATGTGGCTCCTTTCGGGACATTTGCATATTCGGAATTCGCCCAGCCTTACAGCCTCCGCGGAGAAGCAGGTCCGGACCTCAGCATGGCATCACTGCATATCGAGACAACTGTTCAGAACATGGGCGTAAGCCCCGCTTCATACACTCTTAAGCACA
The DNA here is from genome assembly GCA_045539115.1 of Candidatus Cryptobacteroides sp. Taxonomy (GTDB): domain Bacteria; phylum Bacteroidota; class Bacteroidia; order Bacteroidales; family UBA932; genus Cryptobacteroides. Next base: position 81,749 of record JAZQES010000085.1, read on the forward strand.
CGCTGAAAGACGCTTCAGGAGCAGAAATAGGCTCATGCGAAGTTGAAGGCAGTCTCATACAGGCAAAGGCGGATGCCAGCACCCTCGGTGTGATCCCGGTAGAAAATCCTCACCTTTGGAGTTGCGAAGATCCGTATCTGTACAACATCGAGACAGATGTGTTCGTGAACGGGGAACTTACGGATACATACACCACAGTGACCGGTATCAGACATATCGCATTCGACTGCGACAGAGGTTTCCTGCTGAACAATAATCCGGTAAAACTCAAGGGAGTGAACATGCATCAGGACCATGCCGGAGTCGGCAGCGGAATACCTGACGGACTTCAGGAATGGAGACTCATGCAGTTGAAGAAATTCGGCTGCAATGCATATCGTTCAAGCCATAATCCGATGACTCCTGAGGTGCTTGACGCATGCGACCGTCTCGGAATCCTAGTCATCGAGGAGAACCGCCTGACAGGCATAAACCGCGAACACACCGAACTTCTCGGACGCATGATCCGCAGAGACCGCAATCATCCTTCCATCATCCTCTGGAGTGTCGGCAACGAGGAATGGGGTCTGGAATGGAACGAGTTCGGAACACGCATAGCGGAGAGCATGAGGGAGTACTGTCACCGTTTCGACCCTACACGTCTTATGACAGTGGCATCAAGCAGCGGACCGGCAATCCTCATTCCGGCAGATGTTGCGGGATATAACTACATACTCCAGAATCCTGTGGAGAAGCATCGTGCAGACTATCCTGAGCGCTGCGCACTCGGTTCGGAAGAGACCACAGGATGCGGCACGAGAGGTGTTTATTTCGAGGCTCCGGAAGGACGTGCACGCACTGCAGCAGAAGCAGGAGAAGGCAGGATGGTGGCCTTCAACCGCAGCAAGCACGGTCCGGACAGCGTGTACAACTGTATAGAAAGAGGCTGGAAATTCTATGACGAGCGTCCTTATCTTGCAGGTCTGTTCTATTGGACGGGATTCGATTACAGAGGAGAGCCTAACCCTATGACTTTCCCTGCCACAAGTTCCGAGTTCGGAATCCTGGACTATTGCGGTTTCCCTAAGGACGAGGCATATTATCTGAAATCATGGTGGACATCGGAGCCTGTTCTCCATATCCTTCCGCACTGGAATCTAGAAGGCCATGAAGGCGAGAAGATCTCCATCTGGGTATACAGCAACTGCGACGAGGTCCGTCTGACCGTCAACGGACGCAATCTCGAAAGAAAGAAGATGCCGAAGAACGGCCATCTCGAATGGGAAGCCGTATATAAGCCTGGCCATGTGAAGGCCATCGGTTACAGAAACGGCCGCAAGGTGATGGAAACCAGGATTGAAACGGCAGGAAAGGCCGTCGAGGCAGTATGGACATACGAGACTGTCGGAGACGTCACCGTCGCCCAGGTGAAGATGACCGACGAGAAGGGAAGATTCGTGCCAACAGCATGCGAGGACATCACTTTCGAAGCACCGGAAGGATACCGCATCCTCGGATGGGGCAACGGCGACCCTGCCTATCAGCATATTGAAAGACCGGTTACATATGGAGCAGCCGCTTCTGCCGCTTCAGGCACTCCGGTACCGGATAAAAAAGCCCGGACCATATGACATGAACCCCGAAAGTTAGACAAAAAACTTTCGGGGTTTTGTTATGTCTAAAAAGTACAGAAAACATGGGTATGCAGAACGGCTGAAGTATATGCATATGCTTGAAAATGGTTTTAGCATGGCATATATAGAACAGAA
>JAZQES010000086.1:0-13390 GCA_045539115.1 Candidatus Cryptobacteroides sp.
TGTTGCACGTGTAGGACGTACAGAGCAGATGATAGTAGCCTTAGGTGAAACGATTGTAACGCCTTCGTAGTTGAGGTCGCCTGCAACGATCTGCTTGCCGATCATGAGGTGAGTAGAGTCAACCTCGAGGAGATCAGGAAGGTTCTCCATCATTGCGCTCACGCGGAGTTTGCGGCTTGAAACGAGGAGTTTACCACCCATCTTCACACCCTCTGAGTGTCCTACAACCTTTACAGGAACCTCGATGGTTACTGGCTTGTCCTCTGAAACGAAGAGGAAATCTGCGTGAAGAGCCTCGTCAGTTACCGGATGGTACTGTACCTCATGGAGCACAGCATAACCGTTTCTACCGTCGCTGAGTTTAAGGTCGATGATATAAGAGTTAGGAGTGTGGGTGATAGTCTTGAGATCCTGTGCTTCGATAGTGAAGAGGATGTTCTCCATACCAAGTCCATAGATGTTGCAAGGAACCTGTCCTGCTCTGCGCACAGCCTTGACTGCTGCCTTGTTGCCGGCCTCGCGTACCTGGCCTTTGAGTTCAATGTGTTTCATTGTGTCTAAAAAAATTAAAATGTGTTACTCAGTTTTTGCTCCCAAAAACCTTCATTTTCTTCGTCGGACTGCATCCTCAAAATCCTCACAACCAACAGGTTGCTCCGGTTTTTCGGATTTGTCCGCCTCGAAAATATCAATTTTTGTGGCAAAAACCCCATTGCACCAAAAAGCGCTCTGCTTTTTATGGGGCTGCAAAGATAGACAAATTATTTGAATGTCAAATGATTTGTGTCAAAAAAAAGATCCTTTCCCATCTCGGAAAAGGATGCTGGCGGTGCGGTTATTCTACCAGTGCTGTGGCCTGGTTCCATTTGAGTGTCTTGTAGAACTTGTCGAGTTCCGCTCCACCATCGCAAGGCAGATACATGCTGAATCCTGAGAAAATGTCTATCTCAAACTCCATCATGAACTCAGGGGTATGTGCGGCATATAGCACGCAGCGGTCCAGAGCATCATGGAGAGCCTTAAGTTCTTCGTCGGATGCACCGGCATGCATAACTATGCTTTCAAGGTCATAGAACCAGTGTTTGCTGTATCTGTAGAATCTCTGTACATCCGACGGGTTGATGGCTGCCAGGCCACTTCGGTGTGTCTCGAACAGATTGCGGCATACTTCTGCCAGTGGCTCCAGTTCTTCGCAGTCGATGAAAGAGACAGTTGCAGATCTGTATACCCCGCTTTCGGAATCGTACTGCAGGAAATAATCTTCGCATACGCTTTGCGGATCCGGTTCGTCGTTCTGTAGAAGGTGTTTTGTAAGTGTTTTGTAATCAAGGCCTTCTGCCAGAACCTCCGCCTGCGAGAATCCTATCTTGCTGCATTTGTCCTTCAGTTCGTATGCCACTTCTATTCCTCCCATAAGACATGCGTCGAAGAGGATGTAATCGAGTTTCATCGGAATTGCCTCGGCAAAGTCCGGAAGGTCCATCTCATATGAGATGTATGCTCCTCCACCTCTTCTCCTGTCCTCTCCTATGCTTTTTACCATCGGCAGTGACGGGTCGTGCTCCACTTCCACGTATGGTACAGGAACCGGATCTCTGAACTGTCCGGCATTCATCATTGCAAGAGACTCGAACGTATAATCTTCGGGACTGTTGTAGTAACCGGCAGGGAGGTATCCTGTCGCGTGGGACGAGAATATCATTCCGTAGCCTTTCGCAGGAAATTTTTCCTTCACGTAAGTCAGCACTTCGTTGAGAGTGGCGGCAGAGGCTGAAATGCTTCCAAGTGGATATGTCACCAATGTGTCGGAGACTAACTTACCCTTGTCATCGCTGTATAACCTTATGAGATGAGGCGATGTAGGGGTGGAATAATCATAAAAACTGGCCGTGCTGTGCTTGTATACGAGGAGGACGTTGTCATCGGAATTCTTTCCCGGAAGCCATCCTGATTTGAGGTCCTTGATGTCGCTGTTGAGGAAGTCCGTAAGGGAATTGTAGCCGGCCGAATACAGCAGAAGCACATTCCTGTCGTAATTTCCAGGCACTCTGTCCGGATGTTCCGTGCCTTCTCCGCCTCCGTCTCCGTTGATGTTTAGGTCGTTGTTGTATTTGTCGCAGCCATATGCCGTAAACAGCAGGATGGCACTCACGATCATTCCTGTTATCTTGTATGTATTGTTCATTGTCATATTCGTTTTGTAACTTGCAAATATACATATTTTTGACATTATTGCGTATCTTTGCGGATTCAAGAAGGTAATTAATATAATTGATATGAAACTTTTCGGAAAAATGATTACAATCGCAGGCATGGCTGCAGCCTTGGTCTCATGTGCGGACAAAGCGGCCGGAGATAAGGAATTCAGATATCTGATCGATGAGTTCGCCGATCTCAAGATAATGAGGTATCAGGTCCCTGGATGGGATGCTCTGACTCTTCAGCAGAAGGAGTATGTCTATCATCTGGCTGAGGCGGCAAAATATGGCCGTGACATCATCTGGATGCAGAACAACAAATGCAATCTGCAGATACGTAAGGCCCTTGAGAACATTCTTGAAAATTATGAGAGCGACCGCACGACAGAGGAGTGGAAGCAGTTCGAGACATATGCAAAGAGGGTTTTCTTCAGCAATGGTATCCATCATCATTATGCGGAGGACAAGTTCTTCCCTGAATGCTCTGAGGAATATTTCAGAAGCCTTATGACGGCAACAGGTGCTGAGGCTGACTGTGATGCCCTTCTTCCTGTGATTTTCGATCCCGCTATCTACCCTGCAAGAAAGGTGCAGTCCGGCAATGATATCGTCGTCGAGTCGGCGGTAAACTTCTATGAAGGCGTGACACGTGCCGAAGTTGAGGCTCTTTATGCTGCCATGACCGATCCTGCGGACAAGACTCCTGTTTCCTATGGTCTCAACAGCCGTGTGGTGAAAGGAGAGGATGGCATCGTGCGTGAAGAAGTATATAAGGTGGGCGGACTTTATGGAGCGGCTCTCGAGAAGATCTGTGCCGAACTTGAAAAGGCGGCGGCAGTGGCTGAGAACCAGACCCAGAAGGACTATATCGCTGACCTCGTGAAGTATTATCAGACCGGAGACCTCGGACTTTGGGATGAATATAACATCAAATGGGTGAACGATACCCTCGGCACAGTCGATTTCGTGAACGGTTTCGTGGAGGACTACAACGACCCTCTCGGAAGGAAGGCGACTTGGGAAGGCCTTGTGAATTTCAAGGATTCAGACGCTTCAAAGCGCACTGAACTCATCAGTGAGAATGCGCAGTGGTTCGAAGACAATTCACCGGTAGACCCTCGTTTCAAGAAGTCTGAGGTGAAGGGCGTGACAGCAAAGGTCATCAATGTGGCAGTCCTTGCAGGTGACTGCTATCCTGCAGCACCTATCGGAATCAATCTTCCTAACGCTGACTGGATCCGTCGTGAACATGGCTCGAAGTCAGTCACTATCGCGAACCTGACTTCTGCATACAATATGGCCGCACAGGAGTCTCCGAAGAACCTTCTTTCGGAGTTTGCATGGTCAGAAGAGGAAATCGCTGCTGAGAAGAAGTACGGTGCCCTTACCAATGACCTCCATACCGATCTTCATGAATGCCTCGGACACGGTTCAGGACAACTTCTCCCTACAACATCTCCGAATGCCCTCGGAGAGTACAGTTCCGCTCTGGAAGAGACCCGTGCCGACCTCTTCGGTCTTTACTATCTTGCAGACCCTAAACTTGTTGAACTCGGCATCCTTCCTGACATGGAGGCTTACAAGGCTCAGTATTCAAGTTATATCCGCAACGGTATCTTCACTCAGTTCAACCGTATCGAGTTCGGCAAGAAGAACATGGAGGCTCATATGCAGAACCGCAAACTCATCGCTGACTGGTGCTATGAGAAGGGACTTGCTGACAATGTGATCGAGAAGAAGGTCCGTGACGGAAAGACATATTTCGTCGTAAATGATTTCGAGGCTCTCCGTGGTCTGTTCGGTGAACTTCTTGCTGAGGTTCAGAGAATCAAGTCCGAGGGAGACTATGAAGCAGGAAAGGCTCTCGTAGAGAACTATGCCGTGAATATCGATCCTCAACTCCACAGAGAGGTCCTTGACCGCTATGCTTCACTTGGCCTCAAGCCTTATGGAGGATTCATCAATCCTGAGATCGTGCCGGTGGAGAAGAATGGTGAAGTCGTTGATTATGAGATAGTTTATAATGACGATTATCTCGGCCAGATGCTTCAGTACGGAAAGAAATATTCTACACTCTAATCATCCCGGACTAAGTGAAGAATCTTCTGCAGGATTACAGAAACTACCTGAAGATAGAACGTGCGATGTCACAGAATACAGTGGCATCGTACTGTTCTGATGTAAGCAGGTTTCTTGATGCTGCACCGGAGGATATCCTGATGACTTCTCCACAAGATATTGAGGAGTATGTCGCTCAGGGCCATGGACTTTCCAAGAGGACTCAGGCCAGGATGCTGAGTTCCCTGAGGTCTTTTTTCGGCTGGCTTGTGATAGAGGGGATGATCAGGGACAACCCATGCGATTGCGTGGACCAGCCTAAGTTGGGAAGGTATCTTCCTGAAGTACTGTCTCTGGAAGAGGTGGAGAGGATGTTGGATTCGGTGGACCTGTCGACATGGCAGGGGCTGAGGGACAAGGCTATATTGGAAGTCCTGTATGGCTGCGGCCTGCGTGTGTCGGAGGCTGTCAATCTCAAACTCCATCATCTTTTCTTCGATGAGGGGTTCGTCAGGGTGACAGGAAAGGGAAACAAGGAAAGGCTGGTTCCGATTGGCGAGATGGCGATGGATGCCGTCATGGCTTATCTGGACAGACGTCCGGATTCATATGATGCCGCAACCGGTGCTTTTGTTTTCCTGAACCGTTTCGGCAAGCCGTTGAGCAGGCAGTCGATGTTCAAGATGATCAAGGTGCAGGCGTTGAAGGCTGATGTGAGGAAGGAAATATCGCCTCATACCTTCCGCCATTCGTTTGCCACCCATCTTGTAGAAAGAGGCGCGGACCTTCGCATGGTGCAGGATATGCTCGGCCATGAAAGCATAACCACCACCGAGATATATACCCATATAGACAGCACCACATGGCACAGGGAGGTCATGAACCATCATCCTCGCCGATGAGGGATTCCCGTCATGTTTGCCGGCGAATATGAAAATGATTACATTTGCAAACTGAAAACAAACGTATAATTAATAAAGAAAATGGATAAGAACAGTTACGCTTTGGGCATGAGCATAGCCCATAATATGATGTCGTCAGGCATCAGGTCTGTTGAATTTGATGATTTCGCTGCCGGTGTGAAGGCGGTCCTCACAGGTGCCGAACCTGCTGTGTCATTCCAGGAGGCAGGTCAACTTCTTGACAAGTATTTCGCTGAACTCGAGGCGGAGCAGAAGGCACAGGCCGATGCTATGAGCGCTGCAATGCGTGAGGAAGGAGAGGCTTTCCTTAAAGTGAATGCACAGAAGGAAGGCGTTGTGGTACTTCCTAGCGGCCTTCAGTACAAGGTGATCACAGAGGGTGCAGGCAAGAAGCCGTCTGCAACTTCACAGGTGAAATGCCATTATGAGGGAACTTTCCTCAACGGTGCCAAGTTCGACAGTTCATATGACCGTAACGAGCCTGCTGTATTCGGCCTCAATCAGGTGATTGCAGGATGGACAGAGGGTGTGCAACTCATGTCTGAGGGCTCGAAGTATGAATTCTACATCCCTTATAACCTTGCATATGGCGAGCATGGCGCTCCGGGTGCAATCCCTCCATATGCAACTCTTAAGTTTGTTGTCGAACTCATAGAGGTTCTCTAAATTGTCATCTTTCATGGAAATATTCACCCTCGTGACGGGGGTGATTTATATTATTCTGGAGATACGCCAGAAGAATTTCATGTGGGTGGTCGGCATCCTTACAAGTGTCGCTGCCATGTGGGTTTTCTTCCGTCAGGGCCTATACGCCTCTTTCGGATTGAACACCTATTATCTCATAACTTCCTTCATAGGACTATGGCAATGGAGGAAAGACAAAGGCAGGATTGCGGATGATGCCGGCGCGGAAGATGTGATTCATCTCAACCGTCTTGACTGGAAAACCGCTTTGCTTAGCCTTGTTGTCACTGCGGCCGGAATCTTCGGCCTCGCTGCTCTGATGGAACTTCTGGAGAATCCGATGTCATATATGGATTCTGCCGTTGCCGTTCTCAGTGCGGTGGCGACATGGTGGCTGGTGCGGTCATATCTTCAGCAATGGTGGCTCTGGGTGATCGCAGACACGCTTTCCACCATATTGTGCGCAACGCAGGGAATGTGGTGGCTGACAGCCTTATATGCCGCATATGCATTGTCCGCCGTTTACGGATATCATCACTGGAAAAGAAACGGACGCTACATCGAGTAGTGCCCGTTTTTCTTATCTGAGGACCTTTGTCACGATATCCTCCATTATCTTGTAGCATTGCAGGTTGGGATGTACTCCGTCTGCGGCATGTATTTCCGGAAGGCCGTTGTTCTCGTCCTTCAACGGAGTGTGGTAGTCTACATACACTATCTTCTCCGAGTCCGCATACTCCTTGAGCATCTCGTTCAGTTTCACGATGTCCTGTGCCGGTTTCTTCTCAGGCCTCCATCCGTATCTGTCGGCAGGCAGTATCGAGCATATGACCGGCTTGATTCTGTTGGCCTTTGCCAGTTCGCACATGGATATGATGTTGCCGAGGATGTTGTCCAGCGTAATCTCACCGTTGTTTCCCGCGATGTCGTTCGTTCCTGCGAGTATCACTACATATTTCGGGTTGAGGTCGATGACATCCCTTCTGAAGCGTACGAGCATGTGGGAGGTTGTCTGGCCGGAGATGCCTCTGCCGACGAAATTGTTGGATGTGAAGAACTCCTGGTCCTGGGAAGCCCATCCGTCTGTGATGGAGTCTCCCATGAATACTGCGACAGGTCTGGTTGCCACTTTTTCGTTCTGTCCGGCATATCGGCCGAAATTGGCCCAATCCTGGGCATGTGAAAATGTCGAAGCGACCAGAGCGATGATGAGTGTGAAGAATGTCTTTTTCATGTCGATGTTATTATGATAGGAATACAAAGATATGGATTTTTGTTATTTTTGCACTTTATAAATCCATGGGAATGATATTGATTGTTGAAAGCGGCGCTACAAAGACCGCATGGCGTGCCGTCACGGATGATGGTGAAGTCCGCAGCGTACAGACTGAGGGACTGAGTCCGACATGTCTCGATTCCGGACATATAGGGAAGATCGTAAAGGAAGCGGTTCCTGTTCTGAATCCGGAAGGTAGACGTGTTGAAAAGATATTCTTTTATGGGGCGGGAATCGTTTCGGCTGGGTCGTCCGCTCCTGTGCGTGACAGTCTTGAAATGTGGTGCCCTTTCGCCGAAGTGGAATTCCATTCTGACGTGACTGGTGCGGCAAGAGCGCTGTTCGGTGACGGAAGCGGTGTGGTGGCCATCATGGGCACTGGATCCAACAGTTGCCTGTATGAAGACGGCAGGATAACGAGAAATATCCGTCCGGGAGGCTATGTGCTTGGAGATGAGGGCAGTGGAGTGTGCCTGGGAAGGAATTTCCTTGCTGATTTCGTGAAGGGGATGCTCCCTGCTGCGGTGGAAGAGGCTTTTGTCGCCGAGACCGGTCTGGACTATGCAAAGGTTGTCCGTAAAGTATATAAGGAGCCTGCTGCTTCTGCCTTCATGGCTTCGCTTGCCCCGTTCATCATGTCGCAGTCTGACGATCCATATGTGGCGGAATTGGTGGAATCATGCCTCGAGTCATTCGTGAAAAGGGCCCTTGTCAGGTATGCCGATGACGCTTCCGACAAGGATGCTGCACGGAAAGTCGGAGTTGTGGGCTCATTCGGATGTGCATGCAGACCGATCCTTGAAAAGATCGGTGCTCGGAACGGAATAGAATTCGTGAAGTTCCTGAAGTCTCCTGTGGATGAACTTGTAAACTATCATTGCAATCATGGCGTATAAGGAAAATTACCCTTCCAAACTTCTCGAAGAGGCGGTGGATGCCATAAGTTCCCTTCCGGGAGTCGGTCGCAGAAGTGCCCTGAGGCTTGCTTTGCACCTGCTTAAGCAGCCGCAGGAGAATGTCCATCATTTCACCGCTGCGATCGACAGACTTCGTGATGACGTCAAATATTGCCGTCACTGCATGATGATTTCCGATGACGATGTCTGCTCGATCTGTTCTGACCGTTCGCGTGACCACAGGACCATATGCGTGGTAGAAAGCGTGCGGGATGTCATGAGCATCGAGAATACGGGTCAGTTCCATGGTGTGTATCATGTGCTCGGAGGAATCATATCTCCGATAAACGGTGTGGGCCCATCCGATCTGACTGTCAGGGAACTGGTTTCCCGTGTCGCAGACCTGACATCTCCGGAGGCACTTTTCGAGGCAGATGCTCCGGGTTCCGAAGGTGCTCCTGCCGAGGTTATTCTCGCTCTGAGCGGAGATGTGGAAGGCGAGACCACTTCATTCTATATATATAGGCAGATATCGGGATATGGCGTGAAGGTGTCGTCGCTCGCGCGAGGATTGGGATTCGGGGACGACCTGGAATATGCCGATGAACTGACATTGGGACGCTCAATCGTTAACAGACAGGTTTTTAAACCTTAAAATTTTGCGTATTCAGGGAAAAAAGATAAATTTGCAGGATAAACGGGAGGTAGGGTATGATCGAGATCTTCTACAAGCAAGGCGGCCAGATGAAGGTTTCCCAGTCGGAAACTGATTTTTCATCCATTCCATATGCAGATGTGGTGTGGATTGACCTGTTTACTCCAACCGGTGAGGAAAAGAGGGCTGTGGAGAGTTACCTTGGCACGACGATCCAGAACCGTGCGCAGGCTGAGGAGATTGAGATCTCTTCACGTTTCTACGAGACAGAAAAGGCAATCTTCGCCAATACGAACTTCCTTATTCCAGGACCGGATGAATATGCCGAGGAGACTGTTTCCTTCATCCTTACCGATAACATCCTCACCACCTTGCGTGAATGTCCGCTGAAGAGTTTCACCGACCTGCAGCGCCGTTTTCTCGCATTCCCTAATCTTTATGATTCCGGCCATGTCGCATTCCTCAGCATTCTGGAGCAGCGTATCGACCTCGATGCGGACATGGTGGAGTTGGTGTCAAAGGAGATCACCCAGTACAACAAGAAGGTCAGCCTGGGAGAAGATATCAGCGAAGAGTTCCTCGTCGACCTTAACCAGTTGCAGGACAATACGATGCTCATCCGTGAGAACATCGTCGACAAGCAGCGAGTAATTTCAAGCATCATCAAGAGCAAGAAATATCCTGTCGAGTATCATTCGAAACTGAATGTGCTTCTCAAGGACATTTCTTCCCTGATCAATCATACCAATTTCAGTTTCGAGCGTCTTGAATATCTCCAGAACACTGTTCTGGGTATCATCAACCTCGATCAGAACAAGATCATGAAGGTCTTCACCCTCGTGTCCCTCATGCTCATGCCTCCGACCCTGATAGCCAGTTTCTTCGGAATGAATGTCAAGTTCGGCTGGTTCTTCGGTCACTCCGGCTGGGCCTGGTTCGTGATCCTCGCCCTTATGGTCATCTCCCTCATGTTCATCTTCTGGGTGTTCAAGAAGAGAAGGATGTTCTAGAATATTTAAATCTGATATATCATGAGGAATCTTATGTCAGAAAGAGCATGTGTATATGCTCTAGCCTTGGCTATTCTTTCTATACTGTCTGCAAATATAGGAGAATCCCATGCCGCTACCCAGGACGGACCGGAAGAAGTTGACCGTTCCTTCTTGGAAACCGTCAATGGAGTGTCGTTTGATATGGTTTATGTCGAAGGAGGTTCGTTCATGATGGGTGGGGGAATGGAGGAACCGGTTCATGAAGTCGTGCTGAGCCCTTATTTCATGATGTCGATGGAAGTGACTCAGGAATTATGGAACGCGGTGATGCCTGATGTGGATATATATGCCCTGAGGGACAGAGAGGTCGATATTTCCAAGGCACATGGCGAGTCTGATGATTACGCCCTGCCTGTTCATAAGGTCGGCACTCTCAAACCGAACTCATTGGGGATTTATGATATGAGCGGCAATGTGCTTGAATGGTGCCAGGACAGGTATCTTCCATATGAAGAGGGAAGGAAGGTCGATCCGCTGGCAGCCTCATCAGTACCTGGCTCCGACATCGTGTGCAGGGGCGGCGGCTGGAAAAGCCAGCCGTCAGGATGTTCGGTTCACTGCCGCTATGAAGGACACATAAATTTCGGTGATGATGCCATGGGTTTCCGCGTAGTGTGTGCTGCGGAATAAATCCTTTCAATTTTCATGGTCTTATTTCATATCTGTCTGATATTCATGTAGTATCGGACGGCGTTTTTATTGTCGTAAAATCGTTTCGGTATCCTGTTTGATATGTTCATGCATTGTTAATGAATATAAACGACAGGAATTATGAACACATGTGAAGATTACGAGTCTCCATCAGTGGAGACCATTGAGATTCAGACAGAAAACGCTGTGCTTATTTCCAGTTTTACTGGAGAAGGCATCAACGAATGGGAAGATATGTAGGACTTGAAAGAATGGAAAAGATGAAGGAGTTATCATATGTTTTTATGACATTTGCAATGTTTCTGGCATATTCATGTCAGGAATATCAGACAGATGATGAGGCTGTACCCGCAAGGACCGGGTATCGCAAGACTATAACTGCGGGTGTCGTTCCCAATGCCCGGACCCGCGTAGGATTTGATGAAAACAATTCTTTCTATTGGCATAAGGGAGATAAGATAGGAGTCATCACATCAGCAGGCTTTAAGGAAATGACTGTTGATGACAGTTATCATGGCCGGCCGTCGGGGGTGTTCTACGGTGATTTCGAGGAAGAGATAGGGGATTATGCCGTATATCCTTATGGCGCTCATGTCATTGCGGACGGACAGTTGGTCTATGTCCTGCCGACATCATATACATATGCGTCAATCGCGGAGAAGGAAAGCAGTTTCAATCCTCCGATGGCGGGAAAGATCGAGGACGGGAACGCGACTCTGTATCATCTGGCAAGTTTCATCCGGATCAGAGTGGACAACATACCTGCCGGCGGTGCTGACATGAAGTTTGTCTTTACCGCCGACAAGAGGATTGCCGGAGAGTTCGTGGTGGATCTGGAGGCTGAGACCCCTGTGATTCTTGCCGATGAAGGAGAAGGGAATACGGTTACGATAAATTTCAGTAATTCCGTGCCTGGAAATCATGGCGTCTTCTATGTCCCGGTTCCGCTCGGAGATTATGACTCCATAAAAGCGGAAATCATGGATGGTGAAGAGGTTCTTGTATCAAAGACCTGGGAAAACCAGACTGTGAGCAGGAAGACTCCGAAGAGGGGAAATTTCGCGTCGGATCATTTCGCGGAAATTGAAGGACGTCCATATATGACCCTTCAGGAGGCAGTCAATGCCGCTGACAATCAGACCATTGTTCTGGTGGCTGATGTGGATGTGGATTCTCCGCTTGTGTTTCCGCAGGGAAAGACAGCCGTACTTGACTTGAACGGCTTTACGCTTTCCGAAACCGCAACATCTGCCGCAGCGTCCAGCCTGATTACCGTGAAGGGCGGTGCGGATGTAACCATCAGGAACGGAACCCTCACCTATGCCGCCACAACTCCTGATACCCAGTGGGGCGAAGACGGTCTTCCGGACTATCCCGGCTATGCGAACAACACCATCCGCAACGAAGGTACATTGACCGTGGAGAATGCTGTCCTGGAAAACAGGACGAAGAAAGGCGGAGCGTCGTATGTCATTGATAATTACAACGGTGCGAAACTGACGGTAAACGATGGCAGTGTCATAACCCAGGCGGGTGGAGACATCGCGATACGTATGTTCAACGGCAGTGCGGGTGCGATTGACGTCACTGTCAATGGAGGCGTCATCACAGGTTATCGTGCCGTATGGATACAGTTGGCTTCCACCAGCACTTCCGTCGCTCCGGTCATGAACCTTACGGTAACAGGAGGTACGCTTGCAAGTGCCGACCCGACCTATCAGCAGGCCGTATATTCATACAGTTACGGCAATGACATGAAGAATGTCCTCATCAATATAAGCGGGGGAACCTTCAACGGAGATGTGGCTCTTACCGGAGGCGCAAACAAGACGAACATCGAGACTGTGAATATTTCAGGAGGAACCTTCACGGGGCCATGGAACATATACAGTTACGGGGCTGATGAAAAGGCTGCCGAGGCCATCAGGATCACAGGAGGCACATTCTCTTACGACCCTACTGATTACCTGGCAGACGGCTATGAGACCATACAGACTGCTGAGGGGTGGATTGTGCAGGCTGTTAAATAAATGTGATGAAACTCTTTGAAAATCCGAAATTTATCCATATTTTTGCACGCTTTTTCGCCGAAGCGTGCTTTTTTATGCGTAAGTCGCTGAGGCAAGGCACAATAGATAATGTTTAACCCACTAGTTTGTTTTTTATTTTACAATGGAAGAAAACAAGACAGTTGCTGCAGAGGTTACCCCTGCAGTAGAAGAAATCAAGAAGCCGGTTCTTAACGCTTCAGTCGCTCCTGAGGATTTCGATTGGGATGCGTTTGAGAACGATGACGTTTACGGCGGTTCTGTAGAAGAGATCGCCGAGCAGTACAACCAGACTCTCTCAAAGGTAGTTGAGGGTGAGGTTGTTGAAGGCGAGGTTACCTCTGTCGGCAAGAGAGAGGTTGTCGTTAACATCGGCTACAAGAGCGAGGGTGTCATCATGGCTCCTGAGTTCCGTTACAATCCAGACCTCAAGGTTGGTGACAAGGTTGAGGTTTTCGTTGAGAACGCTGAGGACAAGAAGGGCCAGTTGATCCTTTCTCACAAGAAGGCTCGCCAACTCCGTTCTTGGGATATGGTGAACGCTGCATATGCTGCAGACGAGATCGTAAAGGGTTACGTGAAGACTCGCACAAAGGGCGGTATGATCGTGGACGTATTCGGAATCGAGGCGTTCCTCCCTGGTTCACAGATCGACATCAAGCCTATCCGCGACTACGATCAGTATGTTGACACCAACATGGACTTCAAGATCGTTAAGATCAACCAGGAGTTCCGCAATGTTGTCGTTTCTCACAAGGCTCTCATCGAGGCTGAACTCGAGCAGCAGAAGAGCGAGATCATCGGCAAACTCGAGAAGGGTCAGGTACTCGAGGGTACTGTCAAGAACATCACAGGTTACGGTGTATTCGTTGACCTCGGCGGTGTTGACGGTCTCATCCACATCACAGACCTCTCTTGGGGACGTATCAACCACCCAGAGGAAGTTGTT
>JAZQES010000087.1:0-3050 GCA_045539115.1 Candidatus Cryptobacteroides sp.
TCAGAAAAGCAAGATCATTGTCAATGAAGAAGGCAGTGAGGCAAGTTCGGTCAGCATAGGAGAAATTTTAGTAACTTCGCCGACACCTTCTACCCCTGTGCTCTTCCAAGCAGACCGTCCATTTATGTACCTGATCAAGGAGGAGACAACTGGGGCAATATATTTTATTGGAATGAAGATATGAGAAGAAAGTCCGCATCGGCTATACGGATACTGGTATGGAGAATATGATAAGTATGGAGTTCTCCTCAAGAACACTGACATATGACCACTGAATGTGCCTCAGAGCAACTGAAATTCCCGGACAGTCCATAATTATGCCGCTTCTTCAGGAGGGAAACGGGCATGACACCGACTGAATGTCGGAAAGGGAAATGCCTATATATCTTCATGGCGCAGAGTTCAACTTTCTAAAGACAGCCGTGTGCCAATTGTGTACTCGATTTGAAACTGTCATCAAATCCTGGATATACCGGAATGCTCAAACGTAAACTCAAATCTCAAACCACCTTCGGGACGTCTTGACGCAGTGATGCTGCCTCCATGGAACATGACGGCATGTTTGACTATGGCCAGGCCTAGACCGGTGCCTCCCTTGCTGCGGGAGCGTCCTTTATCTACTCTATAGAATCTCTCGAAAATCCTCTGCAGATCCTTTTCTGCAACACCGATACCGTCATCTTCGAATATGATACGGCAATGCTTGAAATTGTTTTCTACCAATGCAATATGAATTGTCGTGCCTTCCGAATATGAGATGGCGTTCTGAGTCAGATTACGGAAGATCGAACCTAAGAGTGACAGATTTCCGTTTATCACGACTCTCTCATTGAAATCGATTATCAGACGCATCCCGTCCTCATCTGGAATAGATGTGAACTCTTCTTTTATCTCATCCAACAGTTCGTTGATGACGACAGGTTCACGCTCGATGTTGCTGCTGCCATCTTCCAGCCTCGTTATGAGAGAGACATCTTCAAGAAGATTACGGAGTCGGACGTTATGGGCATAGCAGCGTTCCAATAGTTCTGTCCTCTTCTCCTCAGTCAATGATATTCCAGAAAGAAGGGTCTCCAGACAGACCTGAATCGATGCTACAGGTGTCTTGAGTTCATGGTTTATGTTATTGGTAAGTTGTCTCTTTATCCTGCTTTTCTCCTGTTCTTCCTTGAGGGCGTTTTCCTGTTCGCGGAATTGATTGAGACGCTCGATAGTCTTTCCTAATCTTAGAGACGAAAAGTAACCTGCAAGACTGATGATTATGCTGATAAAGATAAGGATCCATATGAATGTCCAGTCGGCTTCAAGTACATCTTTAAGTGATGGGGAATATGGAACTGCACATCTGACAATAATGTCATCCCCTCTGGTCGCGGAGTAGAAATATTGCTTTCCGTCGCTTGATGACTGTCTGCTGATATGGTAACCAGTCCCTGTCGCCGATGCAGATCTGACTTCCGGACGAGAAAGATGATTATCCAGTGAAGCCGCGTCATACTTGCTGTCATAGACAACATCACCATCGGTCTCGATTATTGTCACCCTTATGTCTTCAAATGGAAAGTAACATGCGGATATTCCGGTTTCATATGAGTTGCCGCCTTCAATGGCTCTGATGATGTGATTGTTACATAACTGAAGTTGTGAGTTGATGCTGTCAGACTTCACATCCTTCTCCCGGAAATACTGGAATGTCATGAAACATATGACGATGATCCATATGAATGAAAGCAGAAGCGTGAAGAGCCTCTTATGATAAGATAGATTAATTCTTGAATCCATATCCGAATCCCGGTCTTGTAATTATATATGTGCCATAACAGCCAATCTTCTGCCTGATGCGGGTGATGTTGACATCGATAGTGCGGTCAAGCACAATGACTTCGTCGCTCCAGACATTCGCCAGAATCTGGTCCCTGGAGCAAATCTTACCCTTGTTTGCGATCAGAAAGGCCAGGAGTTCGAATTCCTTCTTTGTAAGTTTCACTTCCTCGCCGTCAACGCTGCATATCTTCAGGTCGAGGTCAAGAACCAGAGTGTCTACGGCAAGTCTGTTCGGATTGTCAGCAATCTTGTGTCCGGAAGTCCTTCTGAGGACACTCTTCACTCTTGCAATGACATTTCTGATGGTATATGGCTTGGTGATGTAGTCGTCTGCGCCGAGATTAAGACCTTTGACCATGTCGTCCTCGGAATCTCTTGCAGTGCAGAAAATGATAGGTATATCTGCTGTCGCAACATCTGATTTCAGCATCCTGGCATAACGGATACCACTGATTTCGCCCATCATTATATCAAGAAGAATGAGTGAATATTTCCTGATATCCATCTGGAGCGCTTCTTCAGCACTTAGTGCTGTGTCCACGTCGTATCCCTCATTCTCGAGATTAAGTTTAAGGACTTCACATAAAGTTTCCTCGTCATCGACTATAAGTATCCGTTCTGTCATCATGTCTTTATAAGATTTGCTGCAAAATTACTCATTATGGGAAATCTCATTCCATCGTTTGAAAATTTTAATGGATTTGTAACAGGATGTTACCTGTATTTTAACACAGATGCAGGACCCATGAAATATTGCTGAGATAATTTTGCAGTCGTAAATTTTATGTAATATGGAATGGATTTATCTGTTTTTCGTGATTTTTCTCTTTGCTCTCGCCGTTTCTGACCTTTGGGTGGGAGTGAGCAATGATGCAGTGAACTTTCTTAATTCTGCGGTAGGGGCAAAGGCTGCAAAGTTCCGCACAGCCATCATCGTGGCTGCCCTTGGAGTCTTCTGTGGAGCGACGATGAGCAACGGTATGATGGACATAGCCCGTCACGGCATATTCCAGCCGGAGCATTTCGCCTTCAGCGATCTGATGTATATATTTCTGGCAGTGATGGTTACGGACATCATCCTTCTTGATGCCTTCAACTCGCTCGGAATGCCTACATCTACAACAGTTTCAATGGTATTTGAACTGCTTGGAGCCTCATTCGCTTTCGCACTGCTGAAGATGAACGGTAGCGAGGGAACGCTCGGCTTCTCGGACTATCTTAATACA